>JBBALV010000023.1:0-41443 GCA_040402815.1 Flavobacterium sp. | reverse complement strand
TGTCGTCGCCTTTCTTAGTAGAACCCCAACCTGAAAAGGTTGGGGTTCTTTTTTTATCAGAAACACGCCCTGGCAAGATCAGGGATCAATCCCAAAACCTGTGAAGCGAGTAGAAATTCAACCAATTGAGAAGAGACATATTTTCCGTGATTCATATTCGTAAAGTTAAATTACGAACATAATAGATTCATTTCAAATCTTTACGCTCTAAAATGAGACTTAAAATACAGATTTACAATAATTTCAAAGATTTTTTTTAATCTATAGTGGACACTAGTGGTTTATTTTCTTAAAAAAATAAATATAAAGAGTAATTGATGCTAAATACGATATTGGTATTTAAAATTTAAACTTTATTCTATATACATTCTAATCTTAAATACATTGTCAATATTATTCTTAATAACTTTGATAAATATCATGTCGAAAATGGAAGCATTTTTACTAAATTAGCAGAAATTCCAAAAATTTAAAATGTCCGATCAAAATCAATATAACGAAGATAATATACGATCACTCGACTGGAAAGAACACATCCGAATGCGTCCAGGAATGTACATTGGAAAATTGGGTGACGGATCATCTCCAGATGATGGAATTTACATTCTTTTAAAAGAAGTTCTCGACAACTGTATTGACGAATTTGTAATGGGTGCTGGTAAATCTATTGAAGTAACAATTAAAGATAAAACTGTTACCGTTCGCGATTATGGACGGGGTATACCTCTTGGGAAAGTGATTGACGTAGTTTCTAAAATGAATACAGGCGGTAAATATGATTCACTTGCATTCAAAAAATCTGTTGGTTTAAATGGTGTCGGTACTAAAGCGGTTAATGCGTTATCCAATTATTTTCGTGTTGAGTCGGTTCGTGACGAAAAACAAAAAGCTGCAGAATTTTCAGGTGGAAATTTGGTTTTGGAAGAAGATATTATTGAAACTACAAAACGTAAAGGTACTAAAGTAAGTTTTATTCCAGATGAAACTATTTTCAAAAATTATAAATTTCGTTTTGAATATATCATAAAAATGCTTAAAAACTATTGTTATTTAAACAATGGTTTGACGATTTTATTCAATGGTGAAAAATATTATTCTGAAAATGGATTAAAAGATTTATTAGAGGAAACAATTCATGCTGATGATTTAGAATATCCTATTATACATCTAAAAGGAGATGATATCGAAATTGCTTTAACTCACAGTAAAACTCAATATTCAGAGGAATATCATTCCTTTGTAAATGGACAAAATACAACTCAAGGCGGAACACATCTTGCTGCTTATCGCGAAGCTATAGTCAAAACCATTAGAGAATTTTATAATAAAAGTTTTGAGGCTTCTGATGTACGAAAATCGATTGTTACGGCTATCAGCATAAAAGTAATGGAACCAGTTTTTGAATCACAAACCAAAACTAAATTAGGTTCGACTGATATGGGTTCGGAATCTGGAATGCCTTCGGTTCGTACCTTTGTAAATGATTTTGTAAAAAATAAATTAGATAGCTATTTACATAAAAATCCAACTACTTCGGATGCGTTATTGCGTAAAATTCTTCAAGCAGAACGAGAACGTAAAGAACTTTCTGGAATTAGAAAATTGGCTACAGATAGAGCCAAAAAAGCCAATTTACACAATAAAAAATTAAGAGACTGTCGTGCACACCTCCCTGACACCAAGAATCCAAAAAATTTAGATAGTACACTTTTTATAACTGAAGGAGATTCTGCTTCGGGATCGATAACTAAATCGCGAGATGTTAATACGCAAGCTGTATTTAGTTTGCGTGGAAAACCTCTAAACTGTTATGGAATGAGCAAAAAGATTGTTTATGAAAACGAAGAATTTAATTTGCTACAAGCTGCTTTAGACATTGAAGATGGTTTAGAAAAATTGCGTTACAATAATATAGTTATTGCAACCGATGCCGATGTCGACGGGATGCATATTCGATTATTATTGATAACATTCTTCTTGCAATTTTTTCCTGAATTGATTAAAGAAGGACATTTATATATCTTGCAAACCCCACTTTTTAGAGTACGAAACAAAAAAGAAACTATTTATTGTTATTCAGAAGATGAACGAAAAGAAGCCATCGAGAAACTGAAGCCAAAACCTGAAATTACTCGATTTAAAGGTTTAGGAGAAATATCACCTGATGAATTCAAGAATTTTATTGGAGAAACCATTAGACTAGATCCGATTATGATGGACAAAAATACCTCGGTTGAGCAATTACTCTCTTTCTATATGGGAAAAAATACGCCTGACCGACAAGAATTCATTATAAATAATTTGAAAGTGGAGTTGGATACGATACAAGAAAATTAATAATATTATTCAAAATTGTAATTAAATTGACACGTTACGAAGATGAAAAGATTTAAGACGAGTTCGGATTTAGACTTATTAATATATCTAATTTGACTATACTGATTAAATTATTTTTTTTCTAAATCAAGTTTTGTTTAAAGAAAAATTATTTCAAGATTCACGACCGCAGCCTGATTTTAGAGGCCGTCGAGAAATTTTTTAGGAGTTTTTTTTGGGATTTAATTAAACGTATATTTTAACAATTTATTTTTTATAAACTACTTTTCACAACTTTTACGATGGTTAAATCAATCAGTTTCTACTTTGTAAAAAATTATTACAAGTCAATACATTAAGTTTCTTTTTTAGTTTGTTATATTGATTTTTTGTTTTAAAACAGAATTTTATTTCAAAAAAAAATTAAAGTGATTCTTTATTCAAAATTTCTATATTTGTAACCGTAAAACAATCCTTCAATATGAGTCAAAAAGTTTTGCTCACGTCAAAAGAAGTCCATATTATATTGCATCGTTTGGCTTGTCAAATTATTGAAAAACATTTAGATTTTTCAGATACGATATTAATTGGAATTCAACCTAGAGGCACTTTTTTAGCAGAGCGGTTGAAAGAAATATTAGAAAAAGAATACCAAATACAAAATATTGCGTTGGGCTATTTAGATATTACATTTTTCAGAGACGATTTCAGAAGAACCGATAAACCACTTGAAGCCAATAAAACCAAAATTAATTTTATTGTTGAAAATAAAAAAATTATTTTTATAGATGATGTTTTATATACAGGGCGAAGTATTCGGTCTGCTTTAACAGCCATTCAATCTTTTGGACGACCTTCAGAAATTGAACTTTTAGTTCTGATAGACAGACGTTTTAGTAGGAATTTGCCCATTCAACCCGATTACAGGGGACGTCAAGTGGATGCTATCAATAATGAAAAAGTAAAAGTTTGTTGGAAAGAAAACGAAGGAGAAGATGGTGTGTATTTAACTACTATAAATTAAATAAAAAATGAGTGAATTAAGCGTAAATCATTTATTAGGAATTAAATATATCAACAAAAAGGATATTGACCTCATTTTTGAAACTGCCGATCATTTTAAAGAAGTTATTAATCGGCCTATAAAAAAAGTCCCTTCACTTCGTGATATTACAATAGCCAATATATTTTTTGAAAATAGTACCCGAACAAAACTTTCCTTTGAATTGGCACAGAAAAGGCTTTCTGCAGATATTATTAGTTTTTCGGCAGCACAATCATCCGTAAAAAAAGGGGAAACACTAATTGATACTGTCAACAATATTCTTTCGATGAAAGTGGATATGGTAGTCATGCGACATTCGCATCCTGGAGCAGCCTATTTTCTTTCCAAAAATGTAAAGGCAAGTATTATTAATGCTGGTGATGGTGCGCACGAACACCCAACACAAGCACTTTTAGACAGCTATACCGTACGAGAAAAATTGGGAGAAGTTGGTGGTAAAAAAATATTAATTGTAGGCGATATTTTGCATTCTCGCGTTGCTTTATCCAATATATTTGCTTTGAAAATGCAAGGGGCTGAAGTAAAAGTTTGCGGACCAAAAACATTAATCCCAAAACATATTGCGAGTTTAGGAGTATCGGTTGAAACTAACTTACGAAAAGCTTTAGAATGGTGCGATGTTGCTAATATGCTTCGCGTACAAAATGAACGAATGGATGTTAATTATTTCCCATCTACAAGAGAATATGCGCAGCAATTTGGACTAGATAAAACATTATTAGATGATTTGAATAAAGAAATTATAATTATGCATCCAGGACCTATTAATCGAGGAGTTGAAATAACAAGCGATGTTGCTGATGCTAAACAATCGGTAATCCTTAACCAAGTGGAAAATGGTGTTGCTATAAGGATGGCAGTTATTTATTTATTGGCATCTAAAATACAATAGACGGTAAAAAAAAGCCAAAAAAGCATTATCTTAGCTTTTCAAAATACCTAAAATGAAAGTAGAAATCAAAGGCCATACAACACTTATAAAAGATACTAAAGAAGATTTAGTTTCCTTTTTACTGAAGCTAACCAATGAGTTTAAAACTTTCGAAAATCATAATCTTATTATTGATATTTCAAACCATAAAAATCTAACAGTAAAAGATATAACGACTTTTTCTGCATTATCTAAGCAACATAAAAAAGCTAAAAAATCGTTTGTTATTGTAGCTTCAAACATCAATTATAATTCTGTTCCTACTGCTCTTACTGTAGTTCCTTCAAAAACAGAAGCGCATGACATCATTGAAATGGAAGAAATTGAAAGAGACTTAGGGTTTTAAATCGCTAGTTTTTAAAGTAATAACAGAATATTGAGCACTCCATATAAATGATGAAATTAACTATATTAGGCTGTTATGCAGCTACACCACGCACTTTTACAAACCCAACTTCACAAGTTTTGGAAATTAAAAATCGATTTTTTTTGATTGATTGTGGTGAAGGAACTCAGGTGCAGTTACGAAAAAATAAGATAAAATTTTCTAAAATAAACCATATATTTATATCGCATTTGCACGGTGATCATTTTTTTGGTTTAGTAGGATTGATTTCTACTTTTATGTTGCTTAACAGAACAACCGATTTACATGTTTATGGTCCAAAAGGGATTAAAGAAGTAGTGCTTTTACAATTCAAGTTGGCCAATTCGTGGACTAATTTTGAATTGATTTTTCATGAATTAGAATCCAAAGAAAGTGAAATTGTTTATGAGGACAAGAAAGTTATTGTAAAAACGATTCCTTTAAAACATAGAGTTTATACTAATGGATTTTTATTTCAAGAAAAAAGAGGAGAAAGGCCTTTGAATATGGAAGCCGTTCAAAGTTATAATATTGAATCTTGTTATTATCAAAATATAAAAAACGGGAAGGACATTGAATTGGAAGACGGCCGATTCATTGAAAATGAAAAATTGACATTTAACCCAATTGCTCCAAAAAGTTATGCCTTTTGTTCGGATACTGTTTATTATGAGGGTATTATACCAATAATTCAGAATGTAGATGTATTGTATCACGAAGCTACTTTTTTAGATTCTGAAGAAGATAAGTCTGAAAAAACAATGCACTGTACCGCAAAACAAGCGGCGACAATTGCACTAAAAGCCAATGTAAAACAATTGATTTTAGGACATTATTCTACTCGCTACGATAACACTACGCTTTTTAAAGAAGAAGCTCAAACTGTTTTTTCAGAAGTACTTTTAGCTGATGATGGAAAGGTTTTTGAATTTTAGAAAAGAGCACTATTTTAGTAATTATTATATAGTAATAAAACATGAACGATCTAAGTAATTATCGAAAATCTTATGAAAAAAGTGAACTTTTGGAAACCAATATTCCAGAAGATCCTTTTAATCTTTTTAATAAATGGTTTCATGAAGTAGAAGATTTAGGAGGTACGGAAGAGGTCAATGCAATGACTGTGGCCACTTTTGGTTTAGACGGTTATCCTAAAGCCCGAGTTGTATTATTAAAACAATTTAACTATGAAGGTTTTATTTTTTATACCAATTACAATTCCGAAAAAGGGAAAGCAATTGCAGTAAATCCTAACATTTGTTTGTCCTTTTTTTGGCACAGTATGGAACGTCAAGTAATTATAAAAGGAATTGCAGAAAAAACATCTGAAAATATTTCTGACGGCTACTTCGAAAGTCGACCTGATGGAAGTAAATTAGGCGCTATAGTTTCCAACCAAAGTGAAGTGATTCCCTCTAGAAAGGTTTTAGAAGAAAGTTTGAAAGAACTCGAACATGATTTTCAAGGTAAAGAAATACATCGTCCAAAGTTTTGGGGAGGATTTTTAGTCCGTCCCGTTGAAGTCGAGTTTTGGCAAGGTCGTCCCAATCGATTACACGATAGAATTCGATATCAATTGCAAGATGATTTTTCATGGACAATCGACAGACTGGCACCTTAGTTATAAGACACAAACGGAATATTAGAAGTCTTTTAAAACAATTCAAATTAAATAAAATATAGTTTTTACAAGATCTATAGTAAAGTAGAAATGTATGCTGCTAATTTTTCATCCAAAGAAGTGATTTGGTTTGCATCATGGGTAAATAATGAAAATCTCACTTTTGAACAATGAAAAACACAATAATCAGGATGATGATGATTTGAATCGGCATATTGAGCTACTTTAAAAAGAAACGCTGCCAACTCGGTTTGAGAATTAAAGGTGATATTATTTACTAATTTTCCTTCTTGTATTTTCCATTCCATTCATTAATATTTACCATTTAACAATTCCCCACCAATAGTTGATTTGGCTTCAATGCCCAATTTTTTCATCATTTCAAAAGTAGTACAAACTGCAGCTGAAGTAACAGGAATGCCACATTCCGCTTGAATCAAATTGATAGCTTCTAATGATGGCATTTGCACACAAGCCGATGCAACCAAAACATCAACATCGGATAAGTCGAGTTGTTTGTAAATTTCCAATAAGTTCATTGGGTTTTGTGCTGCGACTTCCAAATTATCTGGTATTTCAAGCGCAATACTCTGTTTCACCTTGATACCTTGGTGTTCTATATAATCGACAACCATATCTGTAAGCGGACGCATATAAGGTGTAATGATTGAAATTTGTTTGGCACCCAAAACTTTCAATCCATTAATCAAAGCACCAGCTGAAGTCACTATAGGGGTAGGGAAATCGTTAGCTATGGTTTCCTGGTGCAAATTCACTTCCGACACACAATGATAACCACGACCCATACTCATTATGGCTACCAAACAGGCGTATCCCATAACATCAACATGTGCGTCTGAAAGCTCTTGCGCACATTTTAAACTCATAGCATCCATCGCTTCGAGTTCTTCTTTGGTCACTTTTTTCATGCGCATTCTGCTACTGTGAAACGTAAAACGCTCAGGTAATATCGTTTCTCTGGCTCTAAAAATGGCCGGTATTTCGGTTTCCATCGTCACGTTTGAAGAGGGAACTATTTGTCCTATTCTGTATTTTTTATCCATTTGTTAAAGATTGAGGTTTAAAGTTTCAAAATTGAATACTAATAATGTAAACTGAACACTTTTTTTTAAACTTCCTTAACTCTATTCACAATTGTCCCAATTCCTTCAACTGTTGCTTCAATCACATCACTATCATGTAACCATTCTTGTGGGTTTCTTCCAGCGCCGACTCCTGCTGGCGTTCCTGTAGCAATGATATCGCCAGGTTCTAGAGTAAACACAATGCTTAAATCTTCAATTAAATCGTTGATATTGAACAACAAGAATTTAGTATTGGAGTTTTGTTTTTCAATTCCATTCACTTTCAACGATAAGTTTAAGTTATGCGGGTTTTCAATTTCGTCTTTAGTTACCAAATAAGGTCCCATTGGTGCAAAAGTATCTTGTCCTTTAGAAACAATCCATTGCCCTTCTCGTCGGCAATCACGGGCTGAAATATCATTGATTACAGTGTAACCAAAAACATGATTCATCGCATCTGATTTAGCGACATATTTTCCTTTCTTGCCAATAACTACAGCCAATTCAACTTCCCAATCTAATTGTTCAGTTAGTTTAGTGTTTTTGATAATTTCTGTATTTGTGCCCGTAACTGTTGTTGGCGGTTTAGAAAAGATGATTGGTTTTTGAGGAAGTTTTCCTGTTGTATCTAAGGTTCGAGCACTTTCAGCAACGTGTTCGGTGTAGTTCAAACCAATTCCAATGATGTTCTTCCGTGGTTTTTCGATAGGAGCGAGGATGGATATTTCGGTCATTTCATGAGCCAATTCATCAAAGAATTCTTTAGAAGTTTCAGAAATAATTTCAGTAATTTCTGCAATGATTTCATACCCTAAATCGATGAATTCCAACATGTCATTTGGCAAAGGAAAATTTGATATTGCACCAAAATCTTCCATATCGATAACTTGATTATTGTGAATAAAGCCTAAACGCGGATGGGAATCAGCTGTTTTATAGGTAAGTAATTTCATTTATTGAATAATAATTTTTTTGATTTGACTAGTTCCGTTCGACTCTAAAATTTTAGCAAGATAAATGCCTTTATTTGATAAAGCAACCGGAAATTCATTCGATATAATTTTTTCAGAATAGACTAATTGTCCTAATTCGTTATATAAAAGTAATTGTTTGTTTTCGGCATTTTTAATATAAAATAAACCGGAATTTGGATTTGGAAATACCACAAGCTCGTCATTTGGAGTAAAATTAGTAGAGGAAAGTGGAGATGTAAGTATGGTGTTTTCTGAAATGGCATAACATCCATTATAAACTTCTACATAATAATTTCCTGCAAGTGCTGTTGTAAAACTTGATGCAGTTGCGCCAAATATTGCAACATCATTTTTATACCATTGATAAGAATAATTTGACCCAGATGTTGAAGTCAATGTAACATATTGACCTGTTGTTATTTGAATAGTTCCATTTGGACTACTAGTTGCAATTGGTTTGGGATGCACAGTGATGACAATTGGGTCCGAAATAGTGTTATTTGTACCTAAAGTTATTGAAACTGAATAATTTCCAGATGTAGTTGCAATATAAGTTGAGTTTACTTCATTTGGAATGGCAATTCCGTCTTTTATCCATTGATAGGAATAACCTAAACCTTCAATAGTTTTTAATTTTACCGATTGTCCTTCGCAAAAAGTAGTTGCGCCTAATGGAATAATCCGTTTGTCGATAATTAAATTTTCATCTCCAGCTTGATAATTCATATAGGCGAAAAATACAAGCATCATTTCATCGTTAGTGCCTTCGCCTAAATTTACATCTTGTGGCGGATTATTTGGGTTTTCGGTGTTATTGACTGTATTATCATAGTACGCTTGTGCTTTTAAAGTTGTTCCAGAATCAATTTTTATAGCATTTGGAAAAACAAAATTATCTTGCCAATGAAATTGCCAATTTGGAATTTTTACAATTGGAATTGTAGCGCCAGACGCTGTAGTACCATAGGATTCTATACTTTTTCCAATAAGATGCATGTGTGGAAAAGCATATAAAAATGTTTGCGCTCCAGGCACTGTGAATTGTTCATTAAATGTTCTAGTTTGATTGGCAGGAATATATAAGGGGCCATTAGTTATCGTTGTTGTATGATTTAATAAGAATGAAACAAAAATTTGCCTTTGTGTCATTGTTGTTGTTTTAATATTAATTGTTGTAGCGTCTGTTTGTCCTTGACTTCCGGGAGCATAATGAATTTGAAGTATAATTCTAGTATTTGCGTTTAATTTTAAACCCGTTCCAACAGGAGTATAATAGGGTTGTGCACCAGGTGTAAAGCCAAATAATAAACGAGAAGCCGAGGAGCCAGTTCCACCAACACTTGATGGACTTATAGGATTTGTAGTACTATCTTCAAATACCAAAACGTGATGGACTATTGATGGATTTCCAGGCAAAACTTCAATTTCTTTAATGTAATTTATTGCGGATATGCCACTTGGTAAAACAAAATTGTGATATTCATCACTATTTGATGTAACTGTGTAAGTCGGAATTGTTAATGAAATATTAGGAGAAACTAATTGAGAACTCGATGAATAGTTTGGTGCTGGAGGAGCAAAACGTAAATCGCCACTTGGAGTATTATTTGCAATCCACTGTAAAACTGTGTTTTTATCGGATTGTTTCATGACTCTTTGATGCACAAAACTTTTGTAATTCGGATCGGGTGTCCATGGAGGCATGCTTCCATTTGAAATAGCAGTACTTATTCCACTAGCATTGTTCACCGCATCTTGATAGGATGTTAGCTTAAATGGCGCAATTCCGTTACTTCTATGACAAGTTGCACAATTTTCATATACAATTTTCGCAACATCATCTGACCAATTTGGATTTTGTGCTTCTATCAAATTGGTGAATAATAACATCAATAAAAGTATTCTATTCATTAGGAAACAATTTTTACATTTTAATGTATTCGAAATTTAAAAAGATAAAAGTAGCTTAAATTTTTTGAAACCCATTATTTTCCTCGTAAGTTTTTTGTTGAAATAATCCTAATGATTGAATAACAGGCAAATCATTAAATTGGAAAAGGCAAGCATCCTCGCTGTCTGATAAATTATGATGTTCGTGCCAAGCCCATGATGGTACACAGAAAATATCGCGTTCCCTCCAATCAAAACGTTGACCATTGATTATGGAATAACCCATTCCTTTGGCACATTGATAGACAAAAGACCCAGTGTGTTTGTGTGCTTTTCCTTTGAATCCAGGGGTTAACAATTGCATTGAGGCACCCATAGTTTGCATCACATGACCACCTGTTAATGGGTTACAATATTGCATCATAATTCCATCGAATGAATCGATCTCACTAACTTTAGCGACTTCTAATAAGGTTGGATATACTGTAGACCAAGAGTATTTGAATAGGGGAGAATATGGTTTATTCCAAGTAGTATCTGCTGGAATTAAACCAGCGCCTCCAAAAGTAATTGGCGAATGATTGATGGGTGAAATCAAAGATTGTTTACCATCATAAACACCATAGTCATTGGCTTCCAACGCATTGACTAATGGAATGTCTAAGCCATCTTGCCAAATGCAGGTTTCTCCATCTGTTTCTACACCATGTTCATGCCATGAAGAATTGGGCGTAATCACAAAATCATTGACTTCCAGCATGATTTTATTACCATCCACTATAGTATATCCTTTACTTCCTTCCATAATAAAACGCAATGCCGAAGCACGATGACGGTGTGCTGAAGTGCTTTCACCTGGACGAGTAACCTGGATTCCAGTATATAACCAACCTACAGCTGCCGAAACATCTTTACGTTTTTCGTTTACCAAATAAACTACTCTACGGCCCGCTTGTTCGGGCGTAACCAATTCTGAGGATTTTAAAACTAAGGCTCTCAAATCATCATATTTCCAAAGCATTGGAATCGATTTGGATTTGGGTTCCCAAGGTTCAATATCATTGGCTACGGTCCATAATGCGCCTGCACCGAGTGCTTCTAAATCTTTATAATAGGCTTCCAATTCTGGAGAATCTTGAACTCGTGCACGACCGTAAACGTCATCTGAAAATTTATTTTCTTCCATTTTAGTAATAAATTAATTGTATTGCATCAATTTTTAATTTTTTTGACAATTAAAGTTTTCTTGTTTGCATATTTAACTTGACACGAATTTCTATAGGTCAAATGAAGCAATTTAGCATACATTTAGTGCATGTTTATATCTTTTTAGTACAAAAAAAGTAAAAAAGTAGTCGCTACATTCTTCACAAAAGTAGATAAACTTAACTGTTTTGCAAAATCAAAATGTGTATTGCAAATTGTAATTATAATTTTATCTTCGCATTTGCGTTATGACTTCTATAAATAGCTAAATCCAAAGATGTTTAGATCTCTTATTTGTTTCTTTTTATCCTTATTTACTACTCTAGCTTTTGGGCAAATAGGAGGGAAGTCTGCCTATCAGTTTTTGAGCTTAGTAACGTCGCCTCGTCAAGCGGCTTTGGGAGGAAAAGTACTTACTATATATGATGAAGATGTCAATCAAGCTTTTTTTAACCCTGCAACCATTAATTCTGAAATGGACAGGCATTTGTCGGCCAATTATGGGGATTATTTTGGCGAAGTGAAATACGGTACAGCAGCTTATGCATATACTTTTGACAGGCATTTGCAAACATTTCATGTTGGTGTAAATTATGTAAATTATGGTGCTTTTGATGGTAGAGATGAAAATGGAAACGCTACAGCTGGTTTTACAGGAAGCGAAACCGCATTTTCATTGGGTTACGGTTATAATATTTCAGGATCTGATTTTTATGTTGGTGCAAATGCGAAGTTAATTTCTTCGAATTTAGAAAGTTATCATTCTATTGGAGGAGCTGTAGATTTAGGATTATTATATAAAGACGAAAGGAACGATGTGAATTGGGCGTTAGTTGTTCGGAATTTTGGAACTCAGTTTACAACTTACGCGGGCACAAATGAAAAACTCCCATTTGAAGTTCTGATTGGCGTTTCGCAAGAACTAGAAAATGTACCTGTTCGATGGCATTTAACGCTTGAAAATTTGCAACAATGGAATGTGGCTTTTTCTAACCCCGCTCGAGCCGTTGGGTCAATCGATGGAGGGTCAACTCCCGAAAAAATATCAATTTTTGGAAATGCTTTGCGACACGTAATATTTGGAGTAGAGCTGTTTCCAAAAAATGCATTCAATTTACGTTTGGGATATAATTTCAGAAAAGCAGAAGAATTAAGCATTGTAGAACATCGCAATTTCTCGGGAATTTCACTCGGATTTGGGTTGCGATTTAATACTTTGAAATTTGATTATTCGTATTCCAGATATACATTGGCAGGTAACACGAGTCTAATCGGACTGACTATTAATTTTGGGGATGAATAAAAAATTTATCCATTTAAAACAAGCACACTTTGAAAAAAATTACAATTGCCATTGACGGTTTTTCATCCACAGGAAAGAGCACTTTAGCCAAACAATTAGCCAAACATTTGGGCTATATATATGTAGATTCAGGAGCGATGTACCGTGCCATTGCTTATTTTGCAATGCAAAACGGTTACATTTCAACTGATTTTTTTGACAGAGAAACTTTGATTCTCGGCCTGCCTTTTATCCATCTAGAATTTAAGTTTAATGCTGAATTGGGTTTTGCTGAAATGTATTTGAATACAAACAATGTAGAAAAGGAAATTAGAACTATTGAAGTTTCTAATTTTGTTAGCAAAGTTGCCGAAGTTTCTGAAGTTCGTGCTAAATTAGTGGAACAACAACAAGAAATGGGAGAAAACGAAGGTATTGTTATGGATGGAAGAGATATTGGCACCGTTGTTTTTCCAGCTGCCGAGCTTAAAATATTTATGACATCAAGTCCAGAAACTCGTGCACAACGCCGTTTTGACGAATTGAAAGCCAAAGGAGATGTTGTTTCGTATGATGAAGTATTAAAAAATGTACAAGAGCGCGATTATATTGATACACATCGAGATGATTCTCCATTAGTAAAGGCGGAAAATGCCATTGAAATCGATAATTCACATCTTACAAGAATAGAACAATTTGAAATGGTTTTGAATTTAGTAAACCAAGTTACTAAATAGTTGTAATTTTTGGTATTCTCATTTTTAATAGTAGATTTACAATCTATTTACATCAAAAAAACATATGAATTATGAATTTAAAATATAGACTAACTTTAATGAGCTTTCTCCAATTTTTTGTTTGGGGGGCATGGTTAATCACTGTTGGAAATTATTGGTTTGCTACAAAACAGTGGAGTGGTGCCGAATTTGGTGCCATATTTTCAACATTAGGAATTTCTTCTATTTTAATGCCAGCTTTAACAGGTATAATTGCTGACAAATGGATTAATGCTGAAAAACTATACGGAATTTTACATATTCTTGGTGGGATAATCCTTTGTTATATTCCGCAAGTTGGTAATCCTATTACGTTTTACTGGGTGATTTTTGCAGCTATGATGTGTTATATGCCTACTATATCTTTATCAAATTCAGTAGCGTATACCATCTTAAAAAACAATAATTTTGACGTTGTGAAAGTATTTCCTCCAATCAGAGTTTGGGGTACTGTTGGTTTTATTGCGGCGATGTGGCTAACTAATTTATCTGGAAATAAAGCCTCTGCAAATATGTTTTACATTGCAGCTGTTTCAGCAATAATACTAGGAATTTATTCGTTTACGTTACCGAAATGTCCTCCTCAAAAATTAATTGCCAAAGGGTCATCAATCTCTCAGAAATTAGGCTTAGATGCTTTTAAATTATTTGGAACTTACAAAATGGCTTTGTTTTTTATATTCTCCATGTTTCTTGGAGGCGCTTTGCAATTGACCAATATGTATGGCGATGTTTTCTTGTCGGAATTCGGAAAAATGCCAGAGTATGCAAATAGTATTATTGTAAAAAAATCAACATTAATAATGTCGATTTCTCAAATTTCTGAAACGCTATTTATCTTGGCAATTCCATTCTTTTTAAAACGATTTGGAATTAAACAAGTAATGTTGATTTCAATGTTTGCTTGGGTTTTACGATTTGGTTTGTTTGCATTTGGAAATCCAGCCGATGGTTTGTGGATGATAATTATGTCTTGTATTGTTTACGGAATGGCGTTTGATTTCTTTAACATTTCTGGTTCCTTGTTTGTTGAAACGACCACTGATTCAAAAATTCGTTCTAGTGCTCAAGGTTTGTTTATGATGATGTCGAATGGTTTCGGTGCTTTTTTCGGAGGACTTGTTAGCGGACAAGTTATTGATGCCTTTTTTACCCATGATGGCATTAGAGATTGGCACAATATATGGCTTTCATTCGCGGGTTATGCCTTGATAATTGCAATTTTATTTGCTATTTTCTTCAAGCACCAACATGATCCGAGTGCCGTTGAAAATGGGAGTCATTAAATTACCAATCAGTGCAATAGATACAAACCCTTTCTCTTTTATAAATAGAGAAAGGGTTTTTATTAATAAATATTTTGTAATTGATAAATAATGATTACTTTTGCACACCTTTTGGCGGTAGGTGTTTCCTTTAGGTATCAAATCATTACGTAAAACAAACTTCTGTTTTTTCATCGCATTAAGAAACACAGCGAAAACAGAATACAAATTTTTATCAGAACACATGTCTGAACAATTAAAATCACAAGAACAGTTTTTATCAGAATTCAATTGGCACAACTTCGAAGAAGGTATTGATGCTGTTGACGAAAAAAACTTATTAGAATTTGAAGAATTAGTTACAAAAACGTTTATCAACACGGATCAAGAAGAAGTTGTTGAAGGTGTTGTTGTTAGAATTACTGACAGAGATGCTATCGTTGACATCAACGCTAAATCAGAAGGAGTAATTTCTTTAAACGAATTCCGTTACAATCCAGGATTAAAAGTAGGTGACAAAGTAGAAGTATTAATTGACATCCGTGAGGACAAAACAGGTCAATTGGTATTGTCTCACAGAAAAGCACGTACTATCAAAGCATGGGACAGAGTTATTTCGGCTAACGAAACAGGAGAAATCGTTAATGGTTTTGTAAAATGCAGAACTAAAGGTGGTATGATCGTTGACGTTTTCGGAATTGAAGCTTTCTTACCAGGTTCTCAAATTGATGTTAAACCAATTAGAGATTACGATGTATATGTAAACAAAATGATGGAATTTAAAGTTGTGAAAATCAACCACGAATTCAAAAATGTTGTTGTTTCTCATAAAGCGCTTATTGAAGCGGATATTGAAGTACAGAAAAAAGAAATCATCGGTCAATTACAAAAAGGACAAGTATTAGAAGGTATTGTTAAAAACATTACTTCTTATGGTGTGTTTATTGATTTAGGTGGTGTTGATGGATTGATTCACATTACTGACCTTTCTTGGTCAAGAATTAATCACCCAAGTGAAGTGCTGGAATTAGACCAAAAATTAAATGTTGTAATCCTTGACTTCGATGACGAAAAAACAAGAATTCAATTAGGTTTAAAACAATTAAACGCTCACCCATGGGATGCACTTGATGCTGAAATTAAAGTAGGTGATAAAGTAAAAGGAAAAGTAGTTGTTATTGCTGATTACGGAGCTTTCATCGAAGTTGCTGAAGGTGTTGAAGGTTTGATCCACGTTTCTGAAATGTCATGGTCAACTCATTTACGTTCTGCTCAAGATTTCGTAAAAGTTGGGGATGTAGTGGAAGGAGTTATTTTAACTTTAGATAGAGATGACCGTAAAATGTCATTAGGTATAAAACAATTGACTCAAGATCCATGGACAGATATTACAGGTAAATATCCAGTAGGATCTAAACATACAGGAATCGTTAGAAACTTTACAAACTTTGGAATTTTCGTAGAATTGGAAGAAGGAATCGACGGATTGATTTATATCTCTGATCTATCTTGGACTAAGAAAATCAAACACCCATCTGAATTTGTAAATGTTGGTGAAAAATTAGAAGTAGTTGTATTAGAATTAGATGTTGATGGACGTAAATTATCGTTAGGTCACAAGCAAACTACAGCTAATCCTTGGGACAAATATGAAGACTCTTTCGCTGTTGGAACTATCCACAACGGAACAATTTCAGAAATTGTTGACAAAGGGGCTACAGTAGAATTTGGTGACGATATCGTTGCTTTCATTCCAACACGTCACCTTGAAAAAGAAGACGGTAAAAAATTGAAAAAAGGCGAATCTGCTGATTTCAAAGTTATCGAATTCAACAAAGAATTCAAAAGAGTAGTGGCTTCTCACACCGCTATTTTCCGTGAGGAAGAAGAAAAAGCAGTGAAAGCAGTTGCTGAAGCGGTTGCTAGCAATAGTAATGCACCAGCGGCTACTTTAGGAGATAACAATGACATTCTTGCCGGATTAAAAGCAAAAATGGAAAAAAACGAGAAAAAATAATTTCTAGTTTTATATAGTAGAAAGCCTCACAGCAATGTGAGGCTTTTTTTATGGTTTTGAGTAAGAATTAGATATTTAAAATTTACTATGAAAATTGTATTAAATTATTGGACTGAAAAAAGAAATAATACGTTAAAATAGTACATAATTAAAAAAGAGACTGTTGTCACACGTTCTGGATAAGTCTCTTTTTTTTACAGAAACAACTTTAGATTTTTTCTCAAATTCCCCTGATAATACTTAAAACTGAGCTAATGATATACTGAATACCAATAGCGATAGTCAAAAAACCAACAATTCTAGAAATGGCAACAATACCTGAAGCTCCAAGGAATTTGGCAAGATAATGAGCACTTCGTAAAATCAAAAAAATGAGTATTGCTACAGCAAAAATGGCAAAACAAGAGGAAATAATAGCTGTGGTACCCTGGTGTTCTTGATAAAAAGCAATGAGTAATGAAATCGAGCCAGGTCCGGCAAGCATTGGTATGGCTAGTGGAGTAAGTGCAATATCGTTTCGTATTTGTACTTCTTGTTCAATTTGTTTGTTAATGCCTCGTTCTTTATTAAATTTCCCGTTGAGCAAAGTATAGCCTGAAGTAGCAATGATAATTCCTCCAGAAATGCGAAGTGCATTAATTGTTATTCCAAAAAACGTAAGCACATATTGTCCAACAAAAAAGGAAATCATTAAGATTAAAAACACATCAATTGCAGTCCATAAAGATACTCTTGCTCGTTCTTTTGTATTGTAATCTTGTGTCAATCCAACAAATATTGGTACTGTTCCAATGGGATTTAATACAGAAAAAAGCGCTGCAAACAAATAGATAAAGAGTTCCATAGTATTATGTGGATTAACATTGTTTTCGATGTCAAAGGTAAACTTAATAAGGTTGTAATTGCAAAAAACGAATCAAATTATGTATTTTTGCATTATGAAAAATAAGAAAACATTGGTGCTTGGCGCTTCCACAAAGCCCGACAGATATGCTTATAAAGCAATAACTATGCTCGTTGAAAAAGGACATTCGGTACTCGCCATAGGACAAAATGTCGGAGAAGTTGCCGGTATAAAAATCCAAACCAAAGCCATTCCACTCAAAAATATAGATACGGTTTCGTTGTATTTAAACTCCTTGCGTCAAAAAGACTATTACAATTACATCGTAGAAGCCCAACCCAAACGTGTCATCTTCAATCCGGGTACCGAAAATCCAGAGTTTTATCAATTGTTGCAATTAAATAATATTAAAGTAGAAGTTGCCTGTACTTTGGTGCTTTTGACTACCAATCAGTTTTAGTATTTTCAGGAGCTAATCCAGCTTTTGTTCCAATCTTTTGAGTCGAACCCCGACTCAAAAGGATTTCCTCTTCAATCTGGGCTAGGGCAATAATAATCAACTAACCTTTTTTCTAAAAACGAGTATCTTCAATGGAGATTTTGCTTATCAGAAGTAATCCAATAAATGTGATACTGCCATTTACTACAATCAATTCGTTATCAAAGACATAACCGCCAAACAGGGATTTAGAATTTTCGCTTATTACAAAAGTTAATGCAGGCGATAGTAAACAGATTATGGGCACCAACTTGTCATGAACTGTTTTCGATTTCATAAACAATCCAAAACAATACAAACCTAATAGAGGGCCGTAAGTATAAGATGCAACTCTAAAAATCATTCCCACTACCGAACTATCGTTGATGGTATTGAAGATGATAATGACTAAGAACATCAAAAATGAGAATCCAAGATGCACGGTATGTCGAGTACGGATAACATTGGGTTTGTTTACATTTTCAGATTTATCCATTCCTAAAAAGTCAACACAAAACGAAGTGGTTAATGCCGTTAAAGCCGAATCAGTAGTAGCAAAAGTAGCTGCCGTTAATCCCAACAAAAAAACAACAGAAGGAATTAAACTCAAATGATGAAAGGCAATTTCAGGAAAAAGCAAATCGGTTCGTGGTTTGCCTGTAACTAAATCGGTTGGTACTGCTATGCCATATTTGTTAGCATAAATATACAATAAAGCGCCAACGCTTAAGAAGAAAATGTTGATAATAACAAATATTCCAGTAAAAGTAAACATGTTTTTTTGGGCTTCACCAATTGTGGCACAACTCAAATTCTTTTGCATTAAATCTTGATCCAGGCCCACCATGGCAATGGTTACAAACATTCCGCCAAGGATTTGTTTTATAAAATGAAATTTACTAGAAACAAAATCATCAAAGAAAAAGACTTTAGAATAGTTGCTGTTTTTTACTTCTTCAAATGCTTCAAAGAGATTCAAATTCAAGCTTTTGCAAATAAAGAAAATGGTTAAAAAAACAGAAGTTACTAAGAAAAATGTTTGTAAAGTATCCGTAATTATAATTGTTTTCAATCCACCACGATAGGTATAAGCAAAGATTAATCCCAAAGAAATCAATACGGTAGCGGCAAATGGAATATTATAATAATCAAACACAAAACGTTGTAAAACAATCACTACCAAATACAATCGAAAAGAAGAACCAATAGTACGACTGATTAAGAAAATGGTGGTAGCTGTTTTGTAGGCATTCGTACCTAATCGGCGTTCGATGTAACCATAAATCGAGGTTAAATTCATCCGATAATACAAGGGTAACAAAATTTTTGCAATAACAATGAAACCAATGGCATTACCTAAAACAAATTGAAAATACTTAAATTGTTCACCGCTTGGTGCTCCCACTTCTCCAGGAACCGATATAAAGGTTACGCCAGAAAGAGCGGTTCCAATCATTCCAAAAGCAACCAAATACCATTTAGAGTTTTTATTGGCTTTAAAAAAAGTGTCGTTTCCGTGGTCTTTTTTACTCACATAATGAGAAATTACAAATAGAATTCCGAAATAGATTATTATTAAAGTAAGAATAGCAACTGGAGTCATATTATTGTTTTAAGAAGTAGCCAAAATAGAAAAAATATTTGATATTCATCGAAAAAACTATTCCTCTAACAAATCAGGTCTACGATTTTTGGTATGTTCATAAGCCCTATTTTCTCTCCATTGGTCTATTTTTGCAAAGTTGCCACTAGTAAGCACCTCTGGCACTTTCCAACCTTTATAATCAGCAGGGCGTGTATAGATTGGACCAGAAAGTAGATTGTCTTGAAAACTATCTGTCAAAGCTGATGTTTCATCACTCAAAACACCTGGTATTAAACGAATTAAAGCATCAGATAAAACTAATGCACCTAATTCACCACCACTCAACACATAATCGCCTATTGAAATTTCTTTTGTAATAAAATGATCACGAACTCTTTGATCCACTCCTTTATAATGGCCGCAAAGTATAATGATATTAGTAAACATGGACATTGTATTCGCCATTTTTTGATTCAAAGTTTCGCCATCTGGTGACATGTATATAATTTCATCGTATGTTCTTTCACTTTTTAAATGCGTGATGCAAGCGTCTATAGGTTGCACTGTCATAACCATTCCTGCACCGCCACCAAAAGGATAATCGTCCACACTTTTTTGTTTGTTGGTCGTATAATCTCTCAAATTATGAAAGTATACTTCGACAATTCCTTTGTCAATGGCGCGTTTCATGATTGAGGCTTCAAAAGGACTTCGCAGAAGCTCCGGTAATATAGTTATAATGTCTATTCTCATGTTAAAATTTTGAAAAGCAAAGTTACAAAGTTTGAAACTAGTTGATACAAGGGTTATGAAAGCATTTTTTTATTAATTGATGTTTCTTTTCAAAATTCACTATTTATTTTGATGGGCAAAGGTTAAAAATTTGCTAGTAGATAATATTTATACATTTAAAATACAACTATTTATTTTTAAATTTAACAGTAGTCTGTCGTTAAATAAAAACCAAAGATTAGGTCTTGCTTAAAAAAAATAAGAACACTCCTTTTAATATCAATTATTCCGTCTTCAAATTTCTGTTTTGTAAATAAGGGAAATGTTGAAATCGCTATTAATATCTATGTTTTCATCTTCATTTTTTACGTCTTTATTAAATGTTTTGCTATTTACTTCGCATAATTTAGAGTCTTAAACTATTTTTACTAAATAATGGTTTAAAGTACTTTTAAATAAATCGATTTTAGCTCCATAGTTTTGAGTCAACCTAAGTTCAATTACTGTGGCTGTTTTTGAATATGAAACGGATGAACTATCCAATATTATCAATCCAAACAACTTTAGTATTTTTTTTCATGTTACTATCTGAATATTATTTTACTTTTTTCATGAAATAAGCCGAAAGTGTAAGCCGCATTTGGCTTGATGGTGTCATATCCGAAAGCAATCCCAGTAGCTTATGCTTGAATCCTGGAATTACTTGTAATTTTTCATTCATCATTCCGCTATAGCCCGCTTTAGCTACTACATCTGCTTGCATGACGCCATGTCTATAAATTTGTGCTGATGCCATATCAGCTCGTTCCATAAAGCCGGTTTCGGTTACTCCAGGCGAAAGTACGGTTGCAGTCACGCCTGTATGTTCTAATTCTTTGTGCAATGCCTCGGTAAAACTAATGACATAAGCCTTTGACGCAGCATAAACTGCGAGATTCGGTAGGGGTTGAATACCTGCTACTGAAGCTACATTTAAAATTTTTCCTGAACCATCAGCGACCATTTTTTTTGCAAAATAATAAGTCAGTTCCGTAAGCATAGAAATGTTTAAACCTATCATTTCCCTATATTTTTCAATACTACGGTCTATGAATGCACCATAATCTCCAAAACCTGCATTGTTAACCAAGTATTCTACCGTTAAATTGTTTTTAGAGCAAAAAGTTTTAATACATTCAAGTCCTTCTATTACCGAAAGATCGGTGTCGAGAATATAGACTTTTACACCAAATTGGTTTTCGATTAGTTGTTTTGCTTTTTGCAATTTGTTAAGGCTTCTTGCAACTAGAACAACGTTTATCTTATCTTTTGCAAACAATTGGGCAATTTCAAAACCAATTCCTCCAGAACCTCCAGTAATAATTGCTACTTTTTCCATTTCAAAATGTATTTATATTTTTTCAAAATTACATTGGACTTTATTTATTTTTTAAAAATCCAATTCAAATGTTTTTCGGAGCAACTCCATAGCGGGATTGATTTCGTTCAATCGGTTAAAGCGATCTTGCGGAGTGAAAGCTTTTCGTTTGGCCATGTTTTCGTTTACAATTACTTCAATACTCAGGTCATGGTTGTGCAATTTGCCTCGTAAATAACCAAGAAGTTCGTTTTTTTCGCTTTCAAAATCTATTTTAGCTCCTGAGTTTGGCAGTTCGTGAAGAATTTGAGTACCCTCTAATTTTGGGTCATTGATTAAAAGTAAGGCTTCCATAATTTTGTGGCCTTTGTCACTCAAGCGTCGAGCATACTTGTTCCATTGTAGCAGCATGTCGGTTTCGGTAAAGGCTTCCGTAGGCAAATGAACATCTTCTTTTGGTTTAAAAGCATTAGCTTCTTGCAATTCTTTTTTAGCACGAATACTTGATAACGAAAAAGCCGAGATTTTGGGTTCACCTAATGCTGTAGGAACTGATATTGTTGGAGTTGGTTCATGCAACTCTTCTTGGCTCGTTGAAGGTTTTTTTACAAAAGTTATTGGATTTTCTATAGCTGTAAGTGCCGGAATGTTAAGAATCTCAGGTGAAGCAACTGCAATTTCGAGTACTCTATTGTAAAAATGAGTGGCAGGGATTATATAGCCGTCAACTTTTTTTTTTCTCCATCAAAAGTGATAGAGGCCAATTGCATCAAACAAAGTTCTACAAGTAATCGTTGGTTTTGAGATAGTTTAAACTTCAAATCACAATCATTGGCTAATTCAATTCCTTTTAATAGAAAATCTTGCGACGCTTTTTGCGCTTGAATGCCATATTGTTTTTGTGCTTGTTCCCCCGCTTCCAATAATGATAAGGTTACAGGAGTTTTTGAAACCAATAAATCCCTAAAATGAGAGGCCAAACCTGCTATAAAATGGTGTCCATCAAATCCTTTAGCAAGAATATCATTGTAAGTCATCAACACTTCTGGAATTTTATTTTCCAAAATCAAATCAGTTACGTTGATGTAAGTTTCATAATCTAAAACGTTCAAATTCTCAGTAACGGCTTGTCTTGTAAGGTTGTTTCCACAAAAAGAGACTACGCGGTCAAATATAGACAACGCATCACGCATCGCACCATCCGCTTTTTGAGCAATAATGTGCAGTGCATCGTCTTCAAAAGTGATGCCTTGGTTTTCGGCAACATCGGCTAGATGTTCTTTGGCATCTTTTACGGTAATTCGTTTGAAATCAAAAATCTGACAACGGGACAAAATCGTTGGAATAATTTTATGCTTTTCGGTCGTTGCCAATATAAAAATGGCGTGTTTAGGTGGCTCTTCTAAGGTTTTCAAAAACGCATTGAAAGCTGCCGATGACAGCATGTGGACCTCATCTATAATATACACTTTGTATTGCCCAGTTTGCGGCGGAATTCGAACTTGATCAATTAAACTTCGGATATCATCAACCGAATTGTTGGAAGCGGCATCCAATTCGAAGACATTAAAAGCAAAATCTTCATTCGGATCATCATAGCCTGGCTGATTTATTTTTCGAGCCAAAATTCGGGCACAAGTTGTTTTTCCAACACCACGAGGACCAGTAAACAATAAGGCAGAAGCCAAATGATTGGTTTCAATAGCATTGAGCAAGGTGTTGGTAATGGCTTTTTGACCCACAACATCTTTAAATGTTTGTGGACGATATTTCCGAGCCGATACTACAAATTGTTCCATGCAAATTTTATTTGAAAGCAAATATAGTTTTTAAATTCAAAGATTGAAAAAATTAAGGATTTAAAGATTCTATTATTTATCAATAGCTTGTTAATAACTAAATTCACTAGCCCAGATTGAAATGAAAATCCTTTTTATTTTTTATAGAACCTGAATTTATTTCAGGTTAAAAATAAAAAGATTGTAATGGAAAGCTGGAAATAGCTCCAAAAAGTATCAAAAAACATTTTCAATGACAAAAATCTAAATTCTAAATTCTTAAATCTAAAATCCCTACTTTTGCACCGCAGACCGCCTTATCGCTTTATTCCGAATCAAGTTCGGAGTAATGAGGAAAGTCCGGACACCAAAGAGAAGCATAGCGGGTAACGCCCGTCATTTTGAGCAATCGAAAGAGGACAAGTGCAACAGAAAGCAGGTACAGGTAATGCTGTAGTGAAACCAGGTAAACTCTATGCGGTGAAATTTCAAGTATATCGGCATTTAAGGATTTCTCGTCCGTTGTCGAAGGGTAGAAAGATGGAGCACGCGAGCAATTGCGTGCCTAGATAAATGATAAGGTATTTCTGAATTGTTTTAGATTCTGAAACAAGTTCAGAAAGAACAGAATCCGGCTTATAGGTCTGCTTTTTTTACAGTTTTTGAAGTAAACGTTTTTATAAACAAGGTCTTGAAGCAATTACAACCTTAAATCATTAGTAGATGGGACTTTTAAGCAGAATACAACATTTATGTTTTGTAACTTGGAGAATAAAAAAATTTCAATGGTTATCGAATTGTAAAAATGTAATCGGTAAGGCCAATGTATATCATCCCTTACTTATAAGTGGGAAAGGCAAAATAGCATTCGGAAATAATGTCCAAATTGGTGTCATAGCCTCTCCAAAATTCTATTCGGATTACAGCTATTTGGAAGCTAAAAATAAAGAAAGTGAAATAATAATTGGTAATAATGTAGCCATTAATAATTCTTTTTCTGCCATTGCTTGTTCTAAAATTAGCATAGGAAACAGCGTGTTAATTGGTGTAAATTGTTCCATTATTGATAGTGACGGTCATGGTTTAGCAGTTGAGAATCGTAATGAAAATTCAATTTCAAAACCAGTTTGTATTCATAACAATGTGTTTATAGGTTCTAATGTTACTATATTAAAAGGAGTAACTATTGGCGAAAATGCAGTTATTGGAAATGCATCGGTAGTTACAAAAGATGTTCCAGCCAATGTTTTGGTAGCAGGAAATCCAGCACGTTTGATTCGAAATTTATAGTTGTGAAAATTCTTAAACAAAATCCACTTTTAAAAGTATTGTCGCTCAACTCCATTTCGATGATGGTGAGTTTTGTTTTGGGTATTTTTTCAACCAAAATTGTGTCTTTATTTTTAGGAACGCCAGGTATGGCACTGATAGGCAGTTTCAGGAATTTTTCTTCAATGCTAAAATCCATAGCTACTTTGGGAATTAGTAATTCGTTAATCAAGCTATTTATAGAAAACAAAGACGATAAAGCGGCACTTTCAAGTATTTATTCCATCTTTTTTTGGTTCTTTTTAATCGTTTCTGCTTTTTTAGGACTGCTTGTTTTGTTTTTTGCAGGACCAATTTCTAGTTTTCTGTTTTTCACCAATTCTTATACTATTCCCATTCAGTTTTTCGGACTTTTATTGCCCTTGATGATTATCAATACCTTTTGGATTGCCATTTATAATGGCTTAGAGCAATTTAAAAAAATGATTGCCATTCAAATTATTTCTAATGTTTTAATTTTTGGTTCAACCGCTTTCTTGATATGGAAACAGCATATTTTTGGCGGATTATTGTCCGTTGCAATGGGAGAATTTTTAATGGTTGTTGTTACATTTTTATATGTTTTAAAAGACAAACATCATTTTCAATTTGAACTCAAAAACAAAATCAACAAAGAATATTTAAAAGTAATCAAACAGTTTTCTGCAATGGCATTATTGAGTGCCGTAATTGCCCCTTTAACTTTAATGCTGATTCGGAATATAATTGTAAAAGACCATTCTATACAAGAGGCAGGACTTTGGGATGGCGTTAGTAAATTATCGAGCTTTTACATGATGATTTTCAGCTCTGGATTGTCCTTATATTATATGCCAAAATTAGCCTCTTTACAAACTGATGCGGAGTTTAAAACGGAATTAAAAATGTATTTTAAACTGTTTGTTCCCTTGTTTTTATTGATGTTATTGGTTGTTTTCGTATGCAAAGGATTGATTTTAGACATTGCTTTCACACCAGAATTTGCCAAAATAAAAGAGGTATTGATTTGGCAACTTTCGGGCGATTTTATTAAAATAATGACCTTAGCTTTTGGCTATCAAATTGTGGTGAAAACAAGAATAAAGGACTATATTATTCTTGAAACGGGTTTCAATTTGACCTATTTGGTTATGGCTTTTTACTTTATAAAAGGACATTCGTTTGAAGGGGCTCTACAAGCTTATTTCTATGCTAATTTGCTGCTTTTTATTATCATTTTATGGATGTTCAGAAGGGTTTTGTTAAAAAAACACAATTCATAGGAATAAAAATTATTTCTCCCAAACATCCATATAGCGGGATGCCATTTTTATATACTGGTGTTCGTTTTCTATAAACGTTCGAGCTCGTTTTCCGATGGCAACAATTTCGTTTGGGTTTTCGATTAAATAAGACAATTCGGCTGCCAAATAATCAACATCTGGCAAGGCATTGATGGCTACTTTTTCGGTCAATTGGTAGTGGGTTTCAAACTCGGTTTCGGCACCTGTAAACACTACTTTTCCTTTGGCCATAGCCTCTAGCGCATTATAGCCTTGGTCGAAACCATAGACTTGGTCTAAAACAATATGTGCTTCATTGTAGCGTTTAATATAGTCGTTATAGGGCAAACTCGTTGCGGTAATTATTTTAACTTTGTCGGGATAAAGGTGTTGTATAATTGCCAAAGCACCTTCAAAATAGACATTGCCTTTTTTCACCGAACTATAAGCGTTTATGCCATGAAAAATAACAATTTTGTCTCGAATGGGGTTTTCAATTGCCTCGATTTTATCCGTGTTTATGGGGTTGGGAACAAAATGACATGACGTATTGGTTTGCAACATCGGAATTTTATAATCCAAATCGGAAACGATACTACCATCGACACGTGATGCAATAAAGTCATACAGTTCCTGATATTTTTTTGATACATATTTCAATGTATAATGATAGTGTTGCTTTAAATTTGGGTTATTGAAATAAGGCGTTAAGATGGAATAACGCAAGTTGTTTTGCAATAAAACCTTTACTATTGGCGTGTCTTCCCCACAGATTAAAAGATACTTTTTTTTGTTTTGAGCAAACAGTTTTTGGTACAACTTTATTTGCCATTTCGGATAGGTTTCAATGGTATCTGAATTGATTAATTGCACCACATCGTAGTTTTTCAATTGAGGTAACAGCTTTTGAAAACGATAACCGCGTTCTATTTTTTTTAAATCTAACCCGAGAATTTTAGATAAAATTCGATTTAAAAATTGCAAAACAAAAGAAGAAGAAACGGTTGATGCAGCTATTGATAAATCGACTGGAAATTGTTTAAAATCATCGCCACTTCCCACCAGAGTAACCTCATGACCGAGAGCAACGAGCCCTTCTTTTAAAGAATTATGCAATCTGCTAAATTCGCCAACCAAAAGAATTTTCATTAACCAACTAAATTTTTATATTTGTGTAAATATAAAACAAATTGACAACTAGTTTTACGAAAGACGATATAGAAATTTTAATTGCAACGATGAATCAATCTTCGATGGATTTTTTAATTTCTATTTTTCCGGATTCCACTTTATTAGAAATTCCGATTTTAATTGTCAATCAAACTGTTGAAAGCAAACTATTAGAATCCGATAATCCAAAAATTAGAGTCATCAATTCGTTTGAAAAAGGATTGTCTAAGAGTCGAAATCTGGCTTTGCAAAATGCAAAAGGTAAAATTTTACTGCTTGCAGATGACGATGTGGTTTATCCTAAAAATATGATAACTACAATTATAGATGCTTATAATACGCATCCGAATGCAGCAAGTATCGTGTTTTGTGCCACCAATCTCGAAGGAAAAACCTTTAAAAAATATCCAAAACAAACGAAACTAAATTTGAATCGGTTGGACATCTATAATGTAATGTCTATAGAAATGACTTTAAATAAAGCAATTATTGCCGCTAATTCAGTTATATTTGACCACGATTTTGGTTTAGGAAGCTCCTATACTATGGGAGAAGAAGCTGTTTTTTTGAATGATTTGAAAAACAAAAAGCAACAAATTGTTTTTGTTCCAAAGAACATCGTTTCACATCCAGAAGAAACAACCAATCATAAAATTAGTATAGAACAGAAATACCATTTGATAGGTGCGCTTTATTCTAGAAACTATAAAAAGGCTTGTTTTTTATGGATTATTATACAATTGTTTTTCGATTTAAAACAATCAAAAATCCAATGGAAACAAGTGGTTTCTTTATATAAAATAGCCCATTTTGGAAGATTGAGTTATTTAAAAATGATTTAGTTTGATTTTGTGTGCCTTTGCGCAAAACTTTGTGTTTTTTTTGTGTTATAACTCTTTCACAGAACACAAAAAGAAGTCACAAAATTCAAAAAGAAAAAAAGATATTATAAAGAGTTTAAATTATATAAAATACAGCAAATAAATGAATATCGAAATTATTTCAATTCCGAAAATTGAAGATTACAGAGGCAACATCGCCGTGATTGAAAACGAAGTGGTTCCATTTGCAATAAAACGCGTGTATTATTTATTTGATGTGCCTAGCAATGCCAAAAGAGGCGGACATTCTCACAAAGAACAGTTGGAATTGCTCATTCCGCTTTCAGGTAGTTTTGATGTTGTTTTAAATGATGGTTCAACGATGCAAACCGTTTCGCTTAATAAGCCCGACAAAGGGTTGTTGATAAAAGCAAATATTTGGCGCGAATTAGAGAATTTTTCTTCGGGTGCTGTTTGTCTTGTTATCGCTTCAGATACTTATGACGAATCGGATTATGTTCGAGATTTCGATGCATTTATAGCAGGAGTAAAGCCCTAATGATAAATAGAAATCAGTATATTTTTACGTTCTAAATATTTTTTAAAAGCATATAAAACCTTCAAAATAGGAGTTGGAAGATTTAAAATAAGTCTCGTTTTTAAAGATAAATTATTTAAATCAATTTGATTTTTATAAAATTGAAAGGTTGGAATATCATTTGCCAATTTGAACTTAATTGCAAATTCAGCACGATACAAATCCAAAAAACATTTCATCGAAGGATTATTGCTTTCTTCATTCAGAAACTGATTTAATTTAGCGAATTTTCTGTTTTGGATTTTAGAATCTGAAAGTCGATTTGGAGCATCTATAAAATAACGTACTGAAATCGAATTGCAAAAAGCCACTTTTAGCCTACTTGAAATTCGAATCCAAAGTTCTAAATCTTCACCAAAATTTATATCCGTATCAAATTTATTACTATCCATTAAAACTGTTTTTTTAATAGCTAAAGCTGATGTTAAAGCAATTCGACTCACCAAACTTGATTTAAAAAAATCAGTAACGATTCCTTGCCAAGGCTCATTTGGTATGTCTATAAAAGAATTTGTAACAATTTTTTTTGAATTATAAAAAATTTCATAATTAGTAGCATACAAGCCACAATTTGGAAATGATTTAAAAAGTTGAAAAATTTGTTCTAAATGATTCGGATACCAATAATCATCAGCATCTAAAAAGGCTATGACTTCTCCAGTTGAATTTTCAATACCTAGATTGCGAGCAGCAGAAACACCTTGATTTTTGGTTGTAATAAGTGTAATTCTATTATCAATAATATTTTTTGCAACTTCCAAACCTGCATCAGTTGAACCATCGTTTATAATTATGATTTCAAAAGCAGTAAATGTTTGAACAAGTACACTTTTAATTGTATTTGCAATGCTTTTATCTTTATTATATAATGGAATGACTATTGAAAAAAAAGGCATATTATTTTGTTTTTAATCCACAAAGATAACCCAATCGGTACCAATCAAAAAGGAATAGGGAAGGTGCGTTACTATATAAATTTTTTATAATAAATGGTTTTGTTACATTATGAATAAAGGAAAAAATGCCTTGCAGATGGAGTTTTTTAATTCGAGTAAATACTTTTGAAATCCTCGCATATTCAGCACTTAATAAATTATTTTCAATTAAATAATGGAGGTTCAAAACGGCTTCTTCAGATTTTTTAAGAAAAACAGCACTAGTTTCTAGTCCAAAATGACAAACCGGATTTTCAATATGTTTCATTTGAATGTTATTTTTCATTAAATCAAAAGAAAATAAAGTGTCTTCGTGTCTTAAATTTGGGATGTTTTCGTTGAATTTTACTTTTTCAAATACCGATTTCGAAATCAGAAAATTCAAAGTTAAAAAATTCAAATATGGGTTTTTATTTCTTTCAGCAACACACAAAGCTTCTCTGGAATTGCCATATACCCAGCGCAATACTTGGTTTTTTGTAGGTTTTACCTTTTGATATTGAATGCCTCCATAAACGACTTGTTCAGTTGAATTACAATGCTTTAAATAATTCGAAATAAAATCTTGATTGATAGGCATTACATCAGCATCAAGAAAAAGCAGATTGCTGAAATTTGCTTTTTGAGCAAGTAAATTCCGAATGGCACTGCGCCCAATGTTTTTTTGTAAAATGGAGTAACTACAATTTTCTAAAGTATTTATTTCCTGGTTTTCAGAATGAAATTGTTGTGAGCAATCGTCTAAACAGATAATTTCAAAAGGAATATTGGCTTCCCGAATTTGTAGGTTAAGTTGTTTTACAAGTTGTAAAATATTGTAATTATAAGTTGGAATTAAGATAGAAAGCATCAATTATAACTTTAAAAGTCCATATTTCAAAATACAATAAATGGCTTTGAAACCATCTTTCCATCCAATTTTTTTGCCTTCTTCATAGGTTCTTCCATAATAAGAAATCCCGACTTCATAAATTCTAATTTTTGAAATTCGTGCGATTTTAGCCGTGACTTCGGGTTCAAAACCAAATCTTTTTTCTTTTAATGGAATGGACTGAATTATTTTGGTATCAAACAATTTGTAACAAGTTTCCATATCTGACAAATTCAGATTGGTAAAAATATTAGATAAAGTAGTCAAAAATTTGTTACCAACAGTATGCCAAAAAAACAAAATTCGGTGTGGCTTTCCACCCATGAATCGGGAACCGTAAACTACATCTGCAAAACCGTTCACCATCGGTTGGAGTAATATGTTATATTCTTCTGGGTCGTACTCTAAATCGGCATCTTGGATAATCAAATAATCGCCAGTCGCTTTTGAAATTCCTGTGTGCAAAGCGGCACCCTTTCCTTTATTTTTTTCGTGTTGGTAATATTGGATATTTATATTTGGATGTTGTTCTATATATTTTAAAATGGCTCCGTCAGTATCATCTGAAGAACAATCATTTACAAGAATAATTTCCTTATCTATTTCATTAATTAAGTTGACATTTTGAATTTTATCCAATATAAAATGAATAGTTCGAGCCTCGTTGTAAGCAGGAATTATTATGGATAATTTTTGGTTGTTCATGTAAATTATATATTTATAAAAAATTCAAAATTTATTATCTACAAAACTACATTTACTTTGATTCTAAAACAATTAATTTGTTTATTTTTGTTTAAAACCAAAAAGTATGAAGTCATTTTTTTTGAAATATAAATTTCAAACTGGTATTATAATCTTGGGGATATTATGGATTTTGATATTGAATTTTTTACTTCAACTTCAGCATCAAACTGTTATTTTTCCTGATTCAACTGGTTATTTATCATCAGCCAATAACATTTATTTTTTTTTACGAGGTGATCCGTATCGTCCTATTTTAATGGGATTAATTTCAGGAATTCCTTATCTTTTTGGAGGTAATGATGATAGTATTTTTCAGTTTAGTTTATTTGTAAATAGTACTGCTTGGTTAGCTTCGAGCTTGATTTTGTTTGAAATATTAAAAGATTTTATTCAAAGAAAATGGGCTTTTTTGTTTGTTTTGCTTTACTTTTCTTGTGTAAGTTGTGTATTAATTACCTATCATCTATTAGCAGAATCATTGTTCACATTTTTTCTTTTATTGTTTGTATATTTTTTAAAAAAATATTATGATAACAGAAAATTTATTTATTTAGCCATTGCCATAAGTGTATTGATATTTAGTATGTTAGTTAAACCCGCGTCTAAATTTTTAGCTATTGTAGTGGTGCTTTATTTTATTAAAACATTAGTTCAAAATTATAAAAAAAGAGCAATGATTTTGGTATATTTAGCTTTGTTGTCAATTGTTATTCAAGTTGCAGGTTTGAAGTATCAATTTGGTGATTTCACGATTAGTTATATTGACGGAGTTACCTATCACAATTATATTTGTAGTAAAGCAAAATGTTTGGAACAAGGCAAAGAATACCAACAGATGGGAAATCCAAGAGCCGATTATTTATTAGCATTGCCGTTTAAAGACCAAAAAGCTGTAGCAGAAAAAGATTTAATAGATCAGTTAAAAAATAACAAAACGAATTTGATTAAAGCCTATTTTATGAATCTAATGGGTAACAGTGCGCATGGTTGCTATATAATTTTAGAATGTAAAAATAAGGCAAATACAAATTATTTCACAAAAGCAAGTAGAATATTATATCTATTATCCGCATTACAAAACAGAATTTTTTCTGTTTTTGGTTTTCTTTTGGCAATATTATATATAATTAAAAATAGAAAAACCAACGTTTTTTATGCTTTCGTTGGTTTTTTAATAGTATATATTATAGGCATATCAGGAATTTCAAGCGACCAAGGAGATCGCTTTCATATGGTAATATATCCCTTTATACTTATTTTAGCAGCAAAGTATTTGCAAGATAAAAATTGGATTAAACCGCCTTCTGAACCACTTCAAAAATAGTACCTCCCTCACATTTTAATGTTTTGGCAGGATATTTCATCAGTAAAGCATAATCGTGTGTGGCCATAAGAATTGTTTTTCCATTGGCATTAATTTTTCTCAGAACTTCCATAACTTCCACGCTTGTCTGTGGGTCAAGATTTCCAGTAGGTTCATCGGCTAAAATAAGTTCTGGATCGTTTAATAACGCGCGAGCTATGGCAACACATTGTTGTTCGCCACCAGAAAGTTGATGCGGCATTTTGTTTGTTAAACTTTTCATACCAACTTTTTCTAATACTTCATCGATTTTCATTTGCATTTCGGCAAGATCTGTCCATCCAGTTGCTTTTAGTACGAAAATCATATTTTCGTTTACACTTCGATCAGGTAAAAGTTTAAAATCTTGAAAAACAATTCCAATTTTTCTTCTCAAATAAGGAATTTTATCTTCTTTTAAAGTTGCTAAATCAAATTCTACCACATTTGCTTGTCCTTCGGTTAAAGGTAAATCAGCATATAATGTCTTCATCAAGCTACTTTTTCCAGAACCTGTTTTACCAATTATATAAAGGAATTCACCGTGATTGATTTCAAGATTAATATCTGACAAAATCAGATTTTTATCTTGATAGATGTTTACATTTCTTAAAAATAATACTGGTTGAGACATAGGATTGTTGGTTTATTGTGTAAAAGTACTACCAAAACGTTTGTATTCAAAATAAATTATAAAAAGTAGGAAGAAAAATAATTAATGACCATCCTTTTGTTTTATTTTTTATACTTTAATTGTTTCCTTCTTTTTTTGTGATGATACAAATTTAAATCAATTCATAAATACCTGCAGAACCTTGTCCTGTTCCAACGCACATACTAACAATACCGTATTTATCACCTCGGCGTTTCATTTCGTCAAATAACTGCACCGATAATTTTGCGCCTGTACAACCTAATGGATGTCCCAACGCAATCGCTCCACCATTAACATTTATTATATCAGGATTTAAATTAAGTTCACGAGTTACCGCTAGTGCTTGAGATGCAAAAGCTTCGTTTAATTCAATCAATCCGATATCGTTTGGACTCAAACCTGCTTGCTTTAATGCTTTTGGAATTGCTTTTACGGGTCCTATTCCCATAATTCTTGGTTCTACACCAGCGGATGCAAAATTTACCAATCGTGCAATTGGTTGAATATTTAATTCTTTTACCATTTCTTCATTCATGATTAGTACAAAAGCAGCTCCATCACTCATTTGCGAAGCGTTTCCAGCAGTTACGCTTCCGTCTGCAGCGAAAACTGGACGTAATTTATTTAATGCGGCGATATTGGTATCCGCTCTTGGGCCTTCATCTTTGCTAACTATGTAAGATTTAGTTTCCTTTTTACCATTTTCATTAATGAAAGTCTGCTCCACGGTAATTGGAACAATTTGTTTGTCAAATTTACCTTCGGCTTGGGCTTTTAAAGCTTTTTGATGTGAATTAAAAGCAAATTCATCTTGATCTTCGCGAGAAATGTTGAATTGTTTGGCAACGGCTTCTGCGGTTAATCCCATGCCCCAATAATAATCTTCGTTTCCATTTTTTGCCACAGCGTAATCGGGCGTTGGTTTATATCCTCCCATTGGGATAAAACTCATGCTTTCTGCTCCACCTGCAATGATACAATCTGCCATTCCGCTTTGGATTTTAGCGGTAGCCATTCCAATGGTTTCGAGTCCAGAAGCACAATATCTATTTACTGTAACTCCAGGAACATCAGTAACTTTTAATCCCATTAGGGAAATTAATCGTCCCATATTTAAACCTTGCTCGGCTTCTGGCATGGCGTTTCCGACCATAACATCGTCGATTCTTTTTTTGTCAAAATCAGGCAATTCATTCATCAAAAACTGGATGGTTTCGGCAGCCAATTCGTCAGGTCTTTTAAATCTGAAAACTCCTTTTGGAGCTTTTCCAACGGCCGTTCTGTAGGCGGAGACTATATATGCTGTTTTCATTTTTTTTATTTGTATAATGAATTGTTGTATAATGTATTTTGTAGATTATGTGGAAATGATTACAACTTTTTTTCGATTGAACTTTTTAGTTTAATTATCATATTTTGAATGTGTTGTATTTCTGCTTCTAATAAATTAAAATCATCTTGATTAATATATTGCAAATTTTTGCAAATGATTAATTGTGTTTCAAATTCAAAAGCTGAACCTAATGAAACGCCTAAAAAGTTGTTGAAATCTTTATCAGTATTTCTTCCACATCCTTCGGCAATATTGGAGGGTATCGAAACAGCACAACGTCTTATTTGTGATGTTAATCCATAAATTTCTTCTTTTGGGAAACTTTGTGATTTTAAGTAGGTATTAGTAACTAATTCGATTGCTTTTTGCCAAACTTTCAATTCTTTAAAATAATTCATAATCAGTAATTTACATTTTACATTATACAATTAATTACGTAACGGTTTTCCTTTTGTCAACATAAACTGAATTCTTTCCAATGTTTTTCGCTCTGTGCAAAGTGACAAAAATGCTTCACGTTCTAAATCCAATAAATATTGTTCACTCACTAAAGTTGGTTCTGATAAATCGCCTCCAGCCATCACATAAGCCAATTTATTGGCAATTTTCAAATCGTGTTCTGAAATGTATTTTCCAGCAACCATCTGATTTGTTCCGACTAAAAACATTCCCAGCGCTTGCTTTCCAAGGACTTTTACATCCGTACGTTGAATAGGTTGCGTATAGCCTTGTTCTGCCATTTGCAATGCGATTTGCTTGGCTACTGCAATTTGACGGTCTTTGTTTACCACTACAATATCTTTTCCTTTTTGTAAAACACCAGTATCAAAAGCTTCGTATGCCGATGTAGAGACTTTTGCCATTGCAACTGTTAAGAAATATTCTTGCAAAACATTCAATTCAACGTCATTTTTATGGAACAAATCGGAAGCACGTAATGCCATTTCTTTTGATCCGCCACCTCCTGGAATTACTCCAACACCAAATTCAACTAACCCAATATAACTTTCTGCTGCAGCAACCACTCTGTCTGCGTGCATGGTCATTTCGCAACCGCCACCTAATGTCATTCCGTGTGGTGCCACAATCACTGGAGTGGAAGAATAGCGGACACGCATCATAGTATCCTGAAAATATTTGATTGCCATGTTTAACTCTTCGTATTCTTGCTCGACTGCCATCATAAAAATCATTCCAATATTGGCACCGACGGTAAAATTGGCTCCTTGATTTCCAATTACCAATCCGTTATATTCTTTTTCGGCTAAGTCAATTCCTTTATTGATTGCAGCTAAAACATCACCGCCGATGGTATTCATTTTGCTTTGGAATTCTATGTTTAAAATTCCATCACCTAAATCTTGAATGATGGCACCTGAATTACTCCAAACTTTTTTAGTTTCACGAATATTGTTTAAGATGATGAAACTATCTTGTCCCGGAACTTTCGTCCGCGATTTATTTGGAATGTTGTAGTAATAAGTAGCACCTTCTTTTACAGCATAAAAGCTTGTTGTTCCCGAAGCTAGCATTTCGGAAACCCAAGCTGCTGGCTTGTGTCCTTCAGCTTTCATCAACTCTATTCCATTTTCAACACCGATGGCATCCCAAATTTCGAACGGCCCATTTTCCCATCCGAAACCTGCTTTCATGGCATCATCAATTTTGTATAATTCATCTGATATTTCTGGAATTCTATAGGAAACATAAGCAAACATTGACGAGAATGATTTTCTGTAGAATTCGCCAGCTTTGTCTTTTCCTTTCACTAAAATTTTAAATCTGTTGATTGGTTTGTCTATGGTTTTAGTCAATTCTAAAGTTGCGAAATTTGCTTTTTTAGCTGCTCTGTATTCTAAAGTTTCTAAATCTAAAGTCAAGATTTCTTTGCCTTTTTTTTTGTAAAAACCTTGACCTGTTTTGCTTCCCAACCATTTTTTTTCTATCATTTTATTGATAAATGTCGGCAGTTTAAACAATTCGTGTGCTTCATCATTGGGACAATTTTCATAAATTCCGTTGGCAACGTGAACTAATGTATCTAATCCTACAACGTCAACCGTTCGGAATGTAGCCGATTTCGGACGACCAATAACTGTACCGGTCAGCTTATCTACTTCTTCAATGGTTAAGCCCATTTCGGCAATCAAGTGAAACAAACTCTGAATGCCGAAAATCCCAATTCTATTTCCTATAAATGCTGGTGTATCTTTGGCAACAACCGATGTTTTTCCGAGAAATTGAGAACCATAGTTAGTTAAGAAATCTAAAACTTCTGCAGAAGTTTGTGGCCCTGGAATGATTTCGAATAGTTTGAGATAACGCGCAGGATTAAAGAAATGCGTTCCACAGAAATGTTGCTGGAAATCATCACTAAGTCCTTCGCTCATGAATTTTATAGGAATACCAGAAGTATTTGAGGTTACCAATGTTCCTGGTTTTCTGTATTTTTCGATTTGTTCAAAAACCAATTTCTTGATATCCAATCGTTCTACCACTACTTCGATAATCCAATCGTAACCGGCAATTTTAGCCATGTCATCGGTTGTGTTTCCTGTAGTAATTCGGGAAGCAAACTTTTGACTGTAAATAGGTGACGGGTTTGATTTTAAAGCATTGGCTAAATGTTCGTTCACCAAGCGGTTGCGAACGACTTTACTTTCTAAAGTCAATCCCTTTTTTTCTTCAGCTTCCGTTACTGCATTTGGAATAATGTCTAGAAGCAGCACTTCTAAACCAATGTTTGCAAAATGACACGCGATTCCAGAACCCATGATTCCGGAGCCGACTACTGCCACTTTTTTGATTAATCTTTTCATCTTTCTTTTTGTATAATGTACTGTTGTATATTTTGTAATGTATTACTATGTAATGTATTTATTTTATACAATATACAGCATACAATGCTACACTATACATTTCTAAAATATCTTCTTTTCCGCAATCAAATCATTAATCATTCCTGTAACTTCCATAAAGTGGTTGAGTTTTTCTTGGGAGATGTTTTTTTTTACACTTTCATTAAATATCAATACGGTTTCTTTTGATTTTCTTCGCATTTCTTTACCTAAATCAGTTAGATAAATCAGTACACCTCGACCATCTTCTGGGTTTTTCTTTCTAATAATTAATCCTTTGTCTTCTAAAGTTTTGAGTGTTCTGGTTAAGGAAGTTGCTTCCATGCCCATTCTTGAACTTATAGCTGTTGAAGGGGTTCCTTCTTCTTTATCAATACTAAGTAGTGCAAATCCGATAGCCATTGAGCCATCAAATTTGGAAACTTCATCATTATACATTCTAGCAATTGCTTGCCATGTAGTTCGAAGTATATAATCAATAGTTTTATCTTTCATGTTAAAATATCAAAAGCTATATCGTTTTAGTTCTAATTTCAAAGATATCAATTATTTATATTATGCATGCATACTATATGTGTTAATTTTTTTAAATATTTGAATCAATTGAAATATATAAAATTAGAATTCTTATCAATTTAATCATACACATTTTTAGCTAGTTCAAAATGAATTTATTACAAAAATCCAAATATTTTTAAAGAATTGAACCATTTTTGAATTCCAAAATACTAATTTTACAAAGTTGAAGTTTAATAGATAATAAATATATTTTAAAATGAAATATTTACTTTTTTTATTATTGTCAGTTAGCTGTATGGCTCAAAATGATTTTAATAAATTGGACGAAAATGGTAAAAAAAATGGCGTTTGGAAAGGATTTTATGAAGAATCTAAAAGGCAACGTTATGAAGGAACTTTTGAACACGGAATAGAAAATGGAACTTTCAATTATTATGATGATGCTAAATTAAATTCAGTAATTGCTACTCGAACTTTCTCTGAAAATGGAACTGTTGCTTATACTATTTTGTACGATCGCAATAAAAATATTGTAAGCGAAGGAAAAACTGTAAATCGCTTGAATGAAGGCGAATGGAAATATTATCAAGAAGCTTCAAAAGATTTAATGTCTATTGAAAACTTTGTAAAAGGAAAATTATCTGGACTTAAAAAAGTGTTTTATAAAAACAATGTTGTAGCAGAAGAATCTTATTATTTGAATGGTTTAAAAAATGGAAGTTATAAAAAATATACTGAAAAAGGGATTGTTTTAGAAGAATCCAATTATAAAAATGGAGAATATGAGGGCTTGGTAATTTTTAGAGATGCATTCGGAAATATTACTGCAAAAGGGCCTTATTTAAATGGATTAAAAAAAGGAAAATGGCAATTTTTTGTTAACGGGAAGCTCAAAAAAGAAGAAGTTTGGCCTATTGTAAAATACGTTGCAAAACCGAAAAGAAAGCAGTCTTAATTTTTCAATCCAATGATGGATTTATAATATTTTAAATTTTGATAAGCTACAGATTCTTGACTAAATTTTTCTAGAACTTTGTTTCGAGATTTTTTTCCAAACTCCTTTTGTAATTTAGAATTTTCAATCAATTCTACTATTTTTTCAGCAAATTCTTGATGGTTTTTCGGATGTATTAAAAAACCATTTTCACCAGCATCAATTACTTCTTTTGACCAACCAATATTGGACGCAACAATGGCTTTTTTCAAAGCCATAGCTTCCAGCCAAGATACTGGAAATGCTTCGGCAAAAGATGGAAAAACACAAACAGCAGCTTGTTGTATATAATATTGTATGTCGTGATGCGGAATGGGGCCTAAATAAGTAACGTTTTTTAAAGCATCGTCTGTAAAAAGTTCCTGCATCATTGCCCAAGTAGACGGATTTCCCGTGCTAATATCAGGTACATCTTTTCCAATTAAAATGAGTTTTGTATTTGGATTTTTTTGAATGATTTCACTAAAAATTAAGGGTAATTCAAGCAATCCTTTTTTTCTAATTATGCTTCCAAAGTACAAAATGGTGTTCTTCTCAGCAGTGTTGCCATCGCTTGTAAAAGTTGTTGCATCAATTCCATTTGGAATTACAGTAAATTTTTTATTCAAACCAAAAACGTCATTGGTTATATTGGCTGTAAATTGACTGACCGAAATAAATCCATTTGCATTTTTAAGTGCTCTTTTTTCATGGTATTTATTAATACATTTTACGGGTCTTTGCTCTAAATGACAAAAATAAGTATCCGAGCCATGTAGCTTAATTACCATAGGGCATTTTGTTTTGATAAAGGAAGTAATCCCTGTCCAATCGGGGGCTTCCACTATATCAATTTCTTTATTTTCGACCAATTGATTGATATAATTTTGTATTTTTTTTTGAGTTAAATACCAAGATAAACCTTTGAATTTTAAGTTTTTTATTTGATGAATGACAATTCCATTATCTTCAAAAACACTTTCTTCATTTTGCCCGTAAACAAGAACATGAACGATACAATTCTGTAATAAAAGCCCTTTTGCCAAGTTTTTTATACTCGTACCAATACCTCCCGAGGAACCAGTTTTTGGATGTGGATATTCAGGGGTTAAAAAGGCAATTTTCATAATCTATTTATTAAAAAAATCTTTCAAAATTCGTGCAGTCAATATATGAGCGCCTTTGTCATTTAGATGTCCGCAAGAGGAGAAATAAGCATCTCCTTCCACCGCATTTTCATAATTATGAATTTCGGGATAAATGGCATTTACTTTTTCAAAATAATCCAAACCTTTAGTATTTTCGCACATTGGAGTCATTACGGTTATTAGGTTGATATGATTGATTTTGCATAATTTTTTAATACTTTCATAATACACATTTCGCTGTGGTTTTAATGCACGCAAATCATTTTTCATATTGGCATTTGCTTTTTTCCCTAAAGGATAATAGCCAGAATTTTTCAATAAAACGGTTTCTTCATTCGTTACAGTTCGATATGCTTCTCGAAACCCAATGCTTGTATCATAAGCAATATAGCGATAAAAAGGTATATAATAACAAGCCAAGTAATCCGGTTCTTTTAAAAAATGTGCTTTGATAGTTTTGGATTGATGTATGTAAGGTAAAAATTTTGCCGAAATAGCATCAGATTTTCCTTCGTAGGAAAGATTCAAATCGGCTTCTAAAATGACATTTTTGATGACATATTTCCGTTCTATCATTAATTTTAAAAGCAGCGAGGCTTCGTATAAATGACCTCCGCTCATGCCGTAATTGAATGATTTTAAGCCTTTATCTTCAAAAAGTTGGGCTACAAAATGATTGTTGGCACGCGAACTTCCGAGAAAAACAACATCATATTGCTTGGGTTTTGAGTTGAAAACCGATTCAATCTTTCCTCTTTTAGACGAATGCAAATAAATTTCAGTATAAACTACATTTAATACAAATAGCACCACTAAAAGTAGAAGCATTGATTTTAGAAGTAAAAGTATAAATTGCTTCATTAGAATTGAAAATAAATAAACGATTTATAATCGGAATACACTCCAAAAGCAGCCAATGCAAGGAAACAAAATCCGAGTTTCATCCAAGAATATCCACCAGAAATAGGTTCGATTTTAGTTCGTGAATGCCATTCGATGAAAATAAAAAGCAATAGTAAAGGTAGAATTTCATAATTATAGCGTTCATTTTCTAAAAATTGAGTACTAAAATTTCCATTTGTAACAAGCTTTTTTAAATAGTCAAAGGCTAACGTAATGGTTTTTGCTCTAAAAAATACCCAAGCCAAACAAGTGATAGCAAACGTAAATAGCATTTGAAAAACAACTTTTAGGGAACTAAAATTCCATCTTAAAGCAACGGTATCAAGGTTAGAACGATTTTTATTAAATAAAAGTAATGGTAAAAAATACAAAGCATTGAGTCCTCCCCAAAAAATGTAGGTCCAATTGGCACCGTGCCAAAAACCACTTA
>JBBALV010000022.1:0-46900 GCA_040402815.1 Flavobacterium sp. | reverse complement strand
CTGCTTTGGATACCAAAATTGGTGCTGTTATTGTTGCTGGAGCAACAAAAGGTCGCTTTGAAGTAACTATAGCCGGTGGTTCACCTGTGGTTTATGAAGTAGCGGCTTATAACTTTAAACTTTCAGAAACTGGAGTTGCTGTATTGTATAACACTAGTTATTCTATTCGTGTAGCAGCTTATGTAAATGGTGTTTGGGGTAATTATGGTGCAGCATGCACGGTTACAACACCGGCAGATCCAGCACCAGCAAGACTAAAAGCCAAATCTTTCGAAGTGTCAGCTTATCCAAATCCGTTTGAAACCGCTTTCAACTTGAATTTAGAAACACCAATCAAAGAAGAAGTGACTATCGCTGTTTATGACATGATGGGTAAATTGGTAGAAACACACCAAGTCAACCCAATGGAAGTAGCTAACTTAGCAATAGGTAGCAACTTCGCAGCTGGTATTTACAATGTAATTGTTTCTCAAGCTAACGAAATGCAAGCGATTCGTTTGATACGGAAATAGGTTTTAGGTTTTAGGTAGTGGGTAGTAGGTTGTTAACTGAATACTACAATCCTGACCAATGCATACTAAAAAATCCCTTCAATTCTTAAATGAGTTGGAGGGATTTTGATTTTAAAAAAATGACAAATTGCCTTAATGACTTCTAAGTGCAGCGAACTAAATAAATTGTTAGTGAACAAAGAATACCGATTGTACTATCAAAATTAACAATCAGCGTAAGCATTATTATATCTTTTACAATTATTTTATTGGGTTGGATAGCTTTTAAGTATTGATTTGATTTAAAAATATGTTTATATTTGCTTTTTTATGTTTTATTTAAGGAATTTAAATGCAAAAATTACGAGAAGTATTTGTATTACTATTTTTTTTGGGAATTTTTCCTCCAACTATCGTTGCTCAAATTTTAACGGAGCATCAACCTATCATAAAAGCTTCTGAAAATTTATTATATTCCAATCCTAACGAAGCTTTACAGATTGCATTACAACTTACAAAAAATAAAAATAATACAATTGAAGAGAAAGCGAGCATCAATTTGTTGATAGCAAAAGCCTATTATTTAATGGGTAATTACAGTGCTGCTTTAAAATTATTGTTTGACGAAAAACAATTTAATTCTTACTTATCTGAAACGGAAAAATTTGAAATTCAAATTTATAAAGTAACTATTTTACGAAATTTGGCTTTAGATAAAGAAGCTAAAAAAATACTAGCAATTGCATATAATCAAACTGGAACTGCTACTGATCTGAAAACGAAACACTATTTTCAGAGTGTACTTTCTATTGAAAAAGCAAAATTTTTATTAAACGAAAATCAATTTGAAAAAGGCATTCAACTGCTGTTGCCTCAAAAAAATAATTCGTTTGCGTACTTAAACGATTTCCCTGATGTAGAAATTTCCTATTGTATTACTTTGGGGGAATTTTATTTACGACAAAGAAATTTTGTCAGTGCTGAAAAGTATTACAATACTGCACAAGCCATTCTAAAAAAACAAAAAAATGAAAATATATATTTTAAGACCTATATTCTATCTGGATTAGCTGATGTTCATTTTTTTCAAAAAAATCAAATCGAAGCTACCGCGATTTTAAACGAAGCATTTAATTATGCGAAAAAACTGCGCAATGCATATTTAGAGGAAAAAATCGTACAGCAGCAGACGGTAAATTTTTTGGCATTACACGATATAAATAAATATAAATTAACCAATTATAATTTTATAAAAATACATTATCAATCCGAGGGTTTAGAGCAAGATGCTGTAAATAGTGCTTACAATCTACTTTCGGATGAATATGCCAATATCTATATAGAAAAAAAATCGTATTATTGTAGGATTTTATACTATATTATAGGTTTATTTTTTGTTGTACTTATTATTTATTTCATTTTTTTACTCCAGATTATTCGTCGGAAGAACCACCTGAATGAAATTGTAAATTATGTTAACATTACCAGAAATAATTTTGTTTCCGAAATTATTGAAAGAAAACAAGAACCTAAAAAAAATATTATTTTAAAGGGCACTGAAGAACAACTGTTGCAGAAATTAAAACGATTTGAAAATTCGAAACGATTTATCAATAAAGACATTTCGCTAGCGGTATTAGCGGGTCAATTGGATTCCAACACCAAATATTTATCTGAGATTATCAATTCCCATTATCAAGTCAATTTTAATACCTATATCAATACACTTCGAATCAATTATATTATTGAAAAACTGAAAACGGATCCCAATTTTATAAATTACAAGATAAGTTATTTAGCAGAAAATGCTGGTTTTGCATCACACAGTAGTTTTGCCACCATTTTCAAGTCGATTACGGGAATTTCGCCAGTAAAGTTTATCGAATTATTAAAAGAAGAAAAAGAAAATACATTGCTTCAATGATGCAACTCCATCGAAATATAAACAAATGTCTATTTATTGGTATCACTTTTCTGATGAGCAGTTTATTGTATGCTCAAAAATATAAAAAATTAGATAGTATCATTAAGACCAATTCTTCGGAAATGTATGTCAATCCAGAAAAAGTGATCAAAAAGGGGTTGTTAATTGTTAAAGAAGCTGGAAAAAATGTTGATTATAAAATCAAAGGTTTTAAAATGATTTCCGACGGCTATTCGTCAAAAAGGGATTACGAAAAATCTTTAGAATATATTGTAAAAGCCAATCAATTATTGCCTCTGACTAACAATAAAATGTTAAAAATTATCATTTTGAATAAGTTAGGTATTCAATACCAGCAATTAAAAATATTTGATAAAGCCATTCAGTATTTGGATCAAGCAGAAGAGTTAATAATGGAATACCCTATAAAAGATTCTGTACATGAGAATCTTGGAAAAAACTTTATAGTTCGCGGTTTTATTTATAAAGAAAAATTCAGTTGTAATATTGCTATTGAATTTTTTAACAGAGGTATTTCAGAGTTGTTAAAATCCGGTTTACGATCGGATAATGCAATAATTAGTATCGCTAAATATAACAAAGGAAATTGTTATCTTTTGATGGCAAATAACAAATTGGCAATTGCCAATTTTCGAGAAGCTATTCAATTTTCAAAAATAATAAAAGCTAAAAGTTTACAGTCATTTGCGTTAAAAGGATTAGCGAAAGTTTATACTTTAGAAGGGAAATATTCCGAAGCTATTACTGCGCTAAATGAGGCCCTGTTTATTTCAACAGCTGTTAATGATTTGATATTAAATCAAGAAATTTATAAAGGATTGTCTGAAAATTATTTAGCAATCAATCAATGGGAAGATTTTAAAAAATATCAAAATCAATATTTAAACACTCAAAATTTAATTAAATACAGAGAACGTACCTCGGTAAGTAAATCACTGGATGTAAAAGCGACAGAATTAAATTTAAAATTAAAAAGTGAAACATCAAAATTCTATTATTTTGCATTAATAATCAGTATTAGTTTTTTGGTTATTATTGCATTTTTGTATTTATTTACTACTAAAAACCGTAAAGAAATAGTACAAATAAAAAATCAAATTCATTTGTTACAAAATAAAAATACACAATAAATTGTAGTGATTTTTTATTTTCAAATGGATTAAAAAACAACAATGTTCTTTATAAATTCAGTAAATTTAAAAGTGTAAACATTTCCAAAACACTTGTATTAGTTTATCTTAGATGCTTTAATTCAATTACTATAATCTAATGAAACCTATTATTATTGATAATCAATGGTTAAACTTTATTACAGCTGTTTTCAATCCTGCTATTGATTCAATTTTAATGGTTAAATTTGTATCTATTTATACAACCAAAGAAAATATAATGTTTTAAATTAAGGTTTAAAGTAATAATTTTAGGTTTTTAAAATCAAGACCTACTTTTTGATTCGATTTTGATTCAATGTTATATTGACAATGATCAATAGAATGAAAATTAAAATTTATTATTTTTCTTTTTAGAAATTTGAGAACCGATTTTGCACATTTGTTGAACTGTTCCTTTTTAAATTGAAGAAATTAGCAATACCAAATGAAAATATATAAAGATTGAAGCTTTAAAATCAACTTTTTTTAAATAACAAAAATACCATAAAATATGTTTCAGAAATTATCCTTTTACAAGCGTACATTTTCAAAAAGAAATTATTTGCCATTTTTTATTTGCATAGGTTTAGTATTGACTTCATCTATGGGTTACAGTCAACTTGCAACGGAAGCATTTGAATCTGGAATACCAGGAACGTGGGCAGTAACGTCTAATGTAATCGTAACTAACAATTGGGTAGCAACTCCTACAGGAGGGTATTTGGCAAGTGGGGGCGCAACAGTCAATCCATCATTAAATAATACCGTTGGCGTAACAGCAAAATATTTTATGATATCTCCGCAGTTTACCACACCTTCCAATGGAGAAATCCGGTTTTACACCAAACAAGGTAGTTTTGCAAATAAAGGTGCCACTTACGAATTGAGAATTTCTACTGCCAATCAACCCGACATAACGAGTTTTAATGTTGTTTTAGGCAGTTGGACAGAAGCGGAACTCAATGTTGCCGCAACTACCTATGAAGAAAAAGTAGTGTCCATTGCTACAATTAATTCCGGCATACCGGTTTACATTGCTTTTGTAGAGGTAACGAACCAAACTGGTACAACAAACACAAGTGGGGACTCTTGGTTTATAGACAACGTTAGAGTCATTGGTGGGTGTTCTCCAGCAACCCTTGTTACTCCAGTTCCCGGAGCAACAAGTGCTGTGATCAATTGGTCGCATCCTTTTGCAACTCAATTTGGTGTTGATGTAGTGCCTTTAGGTGCTGGTCACGGTGCTGTTGGAACGATTGTTAACGGCACGAGTTATACTACACCAGTATTGGCTTCCAATACATCTTATGATTTTTATATACAAACACGGTGTGATGCCACCACATTAAGTACTTGGGCAGGACCTTTTACATTTCATACCAACCCCGTCGGGTTTACTTGTGATACCGCTATTATTATCCCTTCAGACCTCAGTACAGCGCCCTACGTTCTTGGGGCGAATTTGAATTCATTTAATAATCAAACCAATTATACTTCCTATTCTAGTGCTGGTTTAAGTTGTCAACCGGCGAATACGCCTTCAACTTGGAATTGGTTTTCTGGCGATCATGCTTTTCTTTCGTATACACCTACAACCTCTGGATTGATTAATATTTCTCAGGTCATTAATCCCTCAACTGGAGGAGGCTGTTTTGGTAATACTTCTTCTTCTGTTTTTATTTTTGATAGCTGTACTGGAGTGGGTACCAATGCCTCCTGCCTAGGGGCTATTACGACCGGAACTCCGTCATCAGTAATTTCAGCTCATATTGATAATTTCTATGTTCAAGCCAATCATACCTATATCTTTTTAATTTCATCACCTTATCTATCCAATGGGCCTCCTGGAGCAGGTATCTGTTTTGAATTTACAATATCGGCTCCTACTTGTCCGAAACCTTCTGATTTGACTTATGACAATTTATTGCAAAATAGTGCTTCTTTTTCGTGGGCTAATCCGCAAAACATAGTGAGTTCCTGGCAATATGTTGCCATACCGGCATCTTTAGGTGCTCCTACAGGTTCAGAAACGCTAACAACTACGAGTACTAATACTAACAACCCCTTGTCTGGTCTTATCGCAGGGACTGCATACAATTTCTATGTTCGTTCCGTTTGTAACGGTACCCCAGGACCTTGGTCTGCACCGCTTCCATTTACAACATTGTGTACCGTGCTTCAACCGCCCTATTATACCGGTTTCACCAATACAGCCGAAACTGCCTGTTGGTCGCAGATCAATATCAATAATGATGCTTACTTTTTTACATTTGGAAATAGCGCCAACAGTGAACCCGTAGCGAAAATTCGTCCTGCCTTTTCAAATGACATGCTCGTTTCTCCACAATTTCATTTTGATGGTGTTACCCAAAAACGACTACGATTTAAGTATAATATTTATGGCAATTGGGGTCTGGCAGTTAATCCAACGCCTGGTCCTGGTGCTTTTGAAGTACGGCTATCAACAACAGGTGTGGGTCCAAATAATTTTACCACAATAGTCGCACCCTTACAAGATTATATTACCGGTTATAATTTTATTGAAAAAATAATTCCTTTACCCGCGGGACTTACAGGTAATATAAACATTGCATGGGTTTTACCTGCTGGCGCAACACAAACCGGAATAGGCACCTATTTTGATGATGTGTATGTTGAAGATCTGCCTGCGTGCTCTACACCACTATATCCTGCTGTGACGGCAAGTTCAATTACAAGTACATCAGCAGAATTAACTTGGACTAATGGCTACAACACATCGCAATGGGAAATCATTGCACAACCTTTAGGCTCTGGAATTCCAACTGTTAGTGGGCTTTTGGTAGGAACCAATCCCTATACGATGACCGGTTTACTACCCTCAACTCGATATGAATTTTATATACGCTCTTATTGTGACGCTATACACCAAAGTGAATGGGTCGGTCCAATTACGTTCAACACAGTTTGTATTGCTCAATTCGCACCTTATTATGAAAGTTTTAATGATGACGATGTTGCCACAAAGAAATTTTGTTGGACTGTAAATAATCCCGGCGCAGATGTTACTAAATGGGACATTACAGGCACTGAAGCTTCCATACAAGGAAGATCTACTTTTACTACTCCATTTACCTCTTTCGATGATTGGTTAATCAGTGTTCCGATAACTGCTGTTGGACAAAAAAGACTTCGTTTTGATTATAGAGCTGCAACCCAATGGAATTATCCAACTTCACGAGGAAATTTAGAAGTATTACTGTCGGCAACACCTGATTTTAGTACCTACACGGTCTTGATGCCATCACATGATTTTACAAATTCAAATTATTTAGAAGATTCCGTATTATTTAATGCAACGGGTACTTTTTATATTGCGTTTCGAATACCTCCAACGATGACCAATCCTTCCAATTCGGGAATAATTATGTTGGATAATGTACGAATAGAAGATGCGCCTTTATGTCCAGCACCAGCTAATTTAGCGGTTAGTGCCATTACTACAAATTCGGCTCATTTCAGTTGGACTGCTGGAAATTTAGAAACGCAATGGCGGGTGGTTTTTCAAACTGCAGGTTCAGGTGTACCTACAACTACGGGAACTCTAGTCAATACAACGCCCGTTTTTAATGTCAGTGGCTTAGCCACCGATACGTCTTATGAATTTTATGTAAAAGCCATTTGTAATGCTACCGATGCTAGTGTTTGGGTTGGTCCATTTTTATTCAAGACCATTTGTAACCCATTACCTACTCCTTTTTTTGAAACTTTTGATTCCAATTCAACTACAGAAAGTTGTTGGACAACAGTAAATGAAAACACTGATGGTCATTTTTGGAATTTAAACCAAACGGTAAATCCGATAGCTGGTAATCAAATGGCAGCTATGTTTACAGGAAGTAATGGAGCCAATAACGATTGGTTGATTACCCCTACTTTATTGGCTCAACCCAACCAAAGATTGCGTTTTTACTACAAAGTAATGGATGATTCTTTTGAAGAAGACTTGAAAATTAAGTTATCTGTAAATGGCGTTGCAACAAGTCAATTTTCTACGCTTTTATATGAAACTAGTTTTTCTACAACTACTGCCGCTACTGGCACTATTACAGGTACGAATACACTAACTGTAACGTCAAGTTTGGGTATAAAATTAGGCGATACTTTCTATATTACGGGTTGGCCTTTTCCTTATGGCACAACCGTAACCAATATTTCAGGAAATGTAATTACGATGTCGGCCAATGCTACACTAACGCAAGCAGGTATTCAAGATGTTGTATTTACGCATGCAACCATAAAAAATATGGAATACAAAGAAATGGTTATTAATTTAACCAATATCACGGCTCCAACACCTATTAATATTGGTTTTCAAATTCCATTTTTTCCACCCAATCCGTGGGCATATAGAGGGCAATATCTCTTTATTGACAACGTGATTGTGGAAGATATTCCGGTATGTCCAACAATTACAAATGTTACTGCAACCGATATTATTGATACTACTGCAAAAATTGATTGGGACGTGATCGGAAATGAAACTGCTTGGGAAATATCGGTTCAGCCCTTTGGAACTGCAGCACCTATTGGAAATACGCTTCCGCAATATTTAACAACGACAACGACGCATCCAAAAATCATAACAGGATTAACTCCAGCCACACAATATCAGTATTATGTTCGCGCTATTTGTAGTGCAACTTCTCCGAGTGCATGGATGGGTCCTTATGAATTTACAACAAGATGTGATCTTACAAATGTATGTCAATACACCATGTCGGTAACAAATGGCACCTCTGGTCATGTCACTAGAAGTGTTGATGTGATTCAAAATGGAATTGTAGTGCAATCTTTAAATTTTCCATCATCAGGTTCTGGTATTGTCGATTTTCAAGTTTATTTATGTAGTGGAGTAGAATATAAACTGTACTGGAATGGAATGGGTAGTGGAATACAATATTCACAAGCTCAAATTGTAATTAAAAACGAAGCAAATGCTGTTGTTTGGACGAGCCCTTTGGGTTTAGGAACTGTTAATAGCGATATTTATACTGGTTTTGCAAGTTGTACAGCAATAACTTGTCCTCAACCTAAAAATTTAACAACAAATAATCAAGGCGTACTTTCATGGACTGCTGGAGGTTCAGAAACACAATGGGAGGTCTTTGTACAACCCTATGGTAACGGTACTTTGCCACAATCAGGACACCTAGTAAATGCAATAAATTATACTCCAACCGCTACCGATTTTGTTAATTCAACCTCTGGGACTTATGAATATTTTGTAAGAGCAATTTGTAGTGCAACAAATACGAGTTATTGGTCAGGACCTAAGGTATTTATTAGAAATGATGAACCTACAACGGCAATTCATCTTCCCACAAATGCTAGTCTTGACTGTGTAAATTCTGGTAAAGATGCTTCCTTTATTGGTGCTACTGCATCGACTACGCCAACAACGTGCGCAGGGATTAATGGTGGGGATATCTGGTTTGATTTTGTAGCAACTTCAAAAATACACAATATAGAATTGAGTGATTTTTCACCCGGGAGTTATTATGCTTCGTCCTATGCAGGAATTTGGCCTAAAATAATAATGTCGTTGTATGAAGTCCAATCAGGAGGGGTATTAGTTGAAAAAGGATGTAGTGAAAACAATTCTTTAGTTACAATGTATTCAACAGAATTAGTAGTAGGCAACACGTATAAAATCCGCTTGAAGTTAAATGATACCACTCCAAATGACAAAAAATTTCATATTTGTATCACAACTCCAAATGACCTGTGCAATTTAGATTCCTTTAATTATGATTTTGAAAAATTAGTCATGCAAAGTGTTACTGGAATACCAACAATTTTAAATGCTAGAGTTATACCCGGTTGGCGCGTAAATACCGATGCAGGTCAAATGTATTATCAAGAAGGATCGAATTCTCCTGGAGTAATTCCCTATTCTGGAGGACAATGTATCCAATTAGTTCAAGATAATGCCTCCGCATGGAACCCAAGTGACCCGAATATTAAAGGCTTGTACAAAGATTTTGACACCTCCGAAATTCTTCAAATGGATTACAGTTTCGCTAGTGCTTCAAGATCTAATGGAACCACCCTTCAGCTGTATGCTGGTCCTCCTTCAGGACCATTTACATTGGTGACAGAGCATCTTGCTAACAGTCTCGTTTGGCAAATTATTAGTGGAAAATATATGATTCCTTCGGGTCAAAATACAACACGATTTATTTTTAGAGTAAAAAATAATGAAATAGGTCATGTTCTCGATGCGGCTAATTTTAAACCAAACAACGCTATTATTACAGCCAATACGACATTAAACTGTACCAATAATTCGATTCTTGTTGAAGCTCAAGGTATAGGTCAATGGGTAGCCGATACTAGTAATCCTGCAATAACTGTTATTGCAACACCAAATAATAAAAACACTACTATTTCAGGATTTACATCTTCTGGAATATACATCTATCATTGGAAAACAAGATATTGTGATAAGACCATTACGATAACTTTTCAAGGTATTTCAGAAACACCTGTAGTAACAAGTCCAGTACACTATTGTTTAAATGCAATTGCACAGCCATTAACAGCTACGGTTGGGGCGGGTTATTCTCTAAAATGGTATACTGTTCCAACATTAGGTGTTGGAAGTACAAATGCTCCAACACCAAGCACTGCAGTAGTTGGAAACTCACAAGTTTTCTATGTTTGTGCTACCGACACCAATGGATGTGAAGGTCCTCGTGTGGCAATTACCGTTATAGTTGATGATTTACCTACGATTACAGGAAGTGGAACAACTTGTGTTGGACTAGCGATACAATTAGTTGGTAGTGGAACAGCTGCAAGCACAAATGCTTGGGCTTCATCTGATACCGCAGTGGCTACTATAAGTGCAACCGGTTTAGTAACCGGTATCGCTTTTGGAACAACTACCATTACCTATACCAATAACAACGGGTGTACAAAAACGACAACGGTAACTGTTGTATCTCAAATTACACCAACATTTGCACCGATAATAGCATGCCAGAATGATATCATAGCATTCCCATCACATTCCATCGAGAATATAACTGGAACATGGACACCAAGTGTTATTAACTCCAATACTATCGGAACTACATTGTATGCTTTCTCTCCGAATACCTCATTGCCAGGGCAATCTTGTGCGATTGCGGGTACACTTTCAGTGACCATAAATGCTTTACCTACAGTATCTGGGACCTTAACTGTTTGCTCCGGATTAACAACACAACTGGTTGGAAGTGGAACAGCTGCTACTACAAATGCTTGGAGTTCTTCTAATCCAGCTATTGCGACGGTAAGTGCTACAGGTTTAGTTACAGGATTAACAGCAGGAACAACAACAATAACCTATACCAACTCCAATAATTGTAGTTTTTCAAGCGTTTTAACTGTACATGCATTACCAATAATAACAGGTTCTGGAACAACTTGTGTTGGGATGACAAACCAATTATCCGGAAGTGGAACAGCTGCCACTACAAATGCTTGGACTTCTTCAAATACTGGAGTAGCCACGATTAGCACAACAGGATTAATCACAGGAGTTACTGCTGGAACCGCAACAATTACGTACACCAATAGTAATGGATGTAGTGTAACAACTTTGCTAACTGTAATTCCCCTACCAATTATTACAGGAACCCTAGCGGTTTGTGCTGGATCATCAACACAATTGACTGGAAATGGAACAGCTATAACAACCAATGCTTGGAGTTCTTCTAATACAGGAGTAGCAACAGTAAGTTCATCAGGTTTGGTTACTGGAATTAGTTCAGGAAATGCTACAATCACTTATACTAATGAGAATAGTTGTGTTGCAACGGCAATTGTCACTGTAGATGCTTTACCTACGATTACAGGATCGTTAACCACTTGTGTTGGCACAACAAGTCAATTAACTGGTAGTGGAACAGCAGCAGCAAATGCTTGGACTTCTTCTAATTCCGTTATTGCGACGGTAAACGCAACCGGATTAGTTACTGGATTAACAGCAGGAACAACAACAATAACCTATAGTAATAGCAAAGGCTGTCAAACAAATGCAACCGCAATTATAACTCCATTAGCAACACCTAATGTTACTTTTAGTTATGCTCAAAGTTGTATTAATGCAGCTACTAGTCCACTTCCAATACCAACAAGTAACTTTGTTACCGGAGGTGTATATAGTTCCACAACCTTAACGGTCAATGCAACTACTGGGGCAATCGATTTAGCAACTGCAACTGTTGGTTCACATCAAGTTCTATATACTTTAGCTTCCAATTCGGCTAATTGTATTGCAGGAGGAACTTACACTGCTACTGTGGTATTAACCTCAGGAATAACTCCAATTACTGGATTTACTTATGCGCCTGCTTATTGTGCGAATGCTCCAAATGCTTCACCTACTAAAGATTTTGAGTTTTATACCGGTGGTGTATTTAGTTCAACTCCAGGTTTAGTTATAGATGCAGCTACTGGTGTAATTACTATTGATCAAAGTACATCTGGAAATTATACCATTATTTATACCGTACAACCCGATCTTGCCAATTGCAATCTAGGAGGAACAAGTAGTTTTGCGATTACAATTAAAAATGCTTTTAGCTTTACTATAGAAGCTGTTTGTCAAAATCAAATGTTAGAATTGCAAGTGAATCCTACAAATAACTCTTTCAACACCATCGATGCCAATTACATTTGGACGAATGCATCGGGTACAGTGGTTGGAACCAATGCCGATCATTTTAATGTAGATAACTATTTAACTCAAAATCCAACTTTACAATTGCCACTGCCATTTACTGTTTCTGTAAATTTAAATGGGTGTAGTATTCCTTCAACATTTACAGTAGCAAATAACCCTTGTGAATTAATTCCTAGAGGGATATCTCCCAACAATGACCAATTGAATGACACTTTTGACTTGACTGGATTTGGTGTTACCTCAATTTTAATTTTTAATCGTTATGGTACAAAAGTATATTCATTCAGTGGTGTTTATACGAATCAATGGAATGGATTATCTAATTCTGGGGACGAGTTACCAGATGGTACTTATTTTTATAATATACAAAAAGATAACGGTGTCATTGTTACAGGGTGGGTTTATATAAATCGATAGGTATTAACATGTAAAATAGCATAAGTCTGATTTTAATTAGATTCCGACTTCAAAAAAAATAAAAAGCATACTATGAAAAAAATATTTTTAGTTTTACTTGTAATGCTCGCAATAGACATTCAAGCGCAACAAGACCCACAATATACGCAGTATATGTATAATATGAATATAATGAATCCTGCCTATGCAGGTTCAAAGGAAGGTATATCAGGAAGTGTATTATATAGACAACAATGGGTAGGATTGGAAGGTGCACCAAAAACAGCCACCTTTTCTATTCATAGTCCAATCGGAAAAAATGTTGGTTTAGGTTTGTCTGCCATTTCAGATAAAATTGGTCCAATTGAAGAAAACAATATTTATGCTGATTTCTCGTACACATTACGTTTAAAAGGAGAGCAGCGCCTTGCTTTTGGATTAAAAGCGGGTGGTACTTTTCATAAAATTGGATTGTTTGATAAAATTGGAAATGGGTTTACGCAACAATCAGGTGACCAGGCATTTAGTGAAAATACTAGCAATGCAAAGTTAAATATTGGGGCAGGTTTATTTTATTATTCAGAAAAATATTATATCGCTTTTTCTGTTCCGAATATGCTCAACAGTAAACACCTGGATATTACAAAAAACGGACAAGAATACCAATATGGCAGCGATACGCAGCATTATTTTTTAACCGGTGGCTATGTTTTTCAACTTTCAGAAAATACAAAATTCAAACCTTCTTTTATGTTAAAAACAGCTTTTAAAGCGCCGAAATCCATTGATATTTCCACTAACTTCTTGTTTTTTGAAAAATTAGAAGCAGGAGTTAGTTACCGACTAGAGGATTCTTTTGGAGCGATGGTTAATTTTGCCGTATCGCCCTCCATTCGAATTGGCTATGCTTATGACCATATTATTTCCGATCTAAAAGTGGTTACTCCTGCCTCACACGAAATTATTATGCTTTTCGATATCAATTTGCCTAAAAAAGTGTCTGTTTCTCCGAGATTCTTCTAATTTAAAAAATAAATAATGAAAAAATTATATTTCACATTACATCTATTATTGCTACTATCAATAGGTTATTGTCAGAATAAGTACACACAAAAAGCGGATAAATTGTTTAACAGTTATCAATATGTAAGTGCAATAAAAGAATATTTGTTAGTCGCTGAAAGCAATCATGCCGATCAATATGTTTTTGAGCAGTTGGCGGATAGCTATTATACTATTTTTGATATGGAAAACGCTTCAAAATGGTATGCTAGAGCTGTTGAAACCAAAGCAAAACCCGAAAGTTATTACCGTTATGCACAAGCTCTAAAAAGTGCGAACAAATACAAACTGGCCGATAAGCAGATGGATATTTTTGCGAAATTGGCTCCTAATGATAGTCGAAGTCAAGACTACAAATCCAATCCAAACTATATTTCAAATTTACTTAACCAATCGAAAAAGTTTACGGTAGCAGCAGTCAATTTAAGAAATACTGATAAAAGCGATTTTGGTGCCATTTTAAATGATGATAACACCTTTTATTTTGTAAGTACGAGAAATACAGCAAGGAAAACGGACAAATGGAATGATCAACCGTTTTTAGATATTTATAGTAGTATTAGAACTGAAGATGGTACTTTTTCAGAGCCAACTCCTGTAAAAGAATTAAACACTCCTTTTCATGATGGTCCTGTAAGTATAAGTAGTGATGGAAATAGTATCTATTTTGCTAGAGATAGCAACAGCAGTGGGTCGTTTGAAAAAATAAAAAGCAACAATGCAAAAATAGGACAACAAGGATTATATAAAGCAACAAAAATTGATGGTAAATGGGCTCAAATTGAAGCACTACCTTTTAACAGCTTAAATTATTCTGTTACTTGTCCAAGTATTAGTAAAGACGGAAAAACACTTTTTTTTGCTTCAAATATGCCGGGAGGATACGGTATGTCTGATATTTGGAAAGTTTCGATTGAGGCGAGTGGTTATGGAAAACCCGTAAATTTAGGAGCAAAAATAAATACTTCTGAAAAAGAGAATTTTCCTTTTATAACTGATGAAAACGAATTGTATTTTGCCTCTTCGGGCTTGTTGGGCTTTGGAGGATTTGATATTTATAAAATTAATTTAGCAGCATCCGATGATGCACAAAATATTGGAAAACCTGCCAATAGTGAAAAAGATGATTTTTCTTTTTCGTTCAATAAGAAAAATAACGTTGGCTATTTTTCATCCAATAGAAATGGTACAGATGCCATTTTTACGGCATTACCTGTTTGTAATAGCAAAATAAATATTATCGTAACCAATAAAAAAACAGGTGCAGTGGTTGCCAATGCATCAATTACTTTATTGGATGCTAAAAGAAAAACCATTGCAACATTCTCATCAAATGAAGAGGGAAAAGCAACTTGTGATCTTGCCTGCGACATGGAATACAGTATGCAAGTAACGGCATCCCAATTTGATACCGCCGTTTTTCCAGTTCCAAAAACAAAAAAAGGTGAATTTTCAGTACAAGCCGAATTAACGCCAGCTGAAGTGATAATTACCGATACAGAAGTTATTCTGAATACTATTTATTTTGATTATAATAAAAGTAATATTACCAGTCAAGGGGCGAATGAATTGGACAAATTAGTTCAAGTAATGACTGAAAATCTAAAGCTGGTTATTTTTGTGAAATCGCATACCGATTCTAAAGGGAATATCCCTTACAATATGACGCTTTCAGAACAAAGAGCACAAGCAACAGTTCAATATATAATCTCCAAAGGTATTGCCTCAGATCGTATTACTGGAAAAGGATATGGAAACTCAGAACCTAAAATTATGTGTGGCAGTACTTGCACAGCGGAAGAAGATGCCCAAAACCGCCGCTCCGAGTTTGTAATTGTGAAGAAATAGTTTATTGGAATTTTAAAAATAAAGTTTAAAAAACATAGCCATTCTACCCCTATTTTTGAGAATAGTTAAGCTTATAAAAACTATAATAATGAAGCAGGTTTTAGCGTTGTTTTCAATACTATTTTATACTAGTTTAGTTTTTGCACAAGAACCAAATGATTGTATCAATGCAATAATCGTTTGTGGAAATAATAACTTTATTTCCGATGCCACTGGAATTGGAACGAAACAAGAAGTGAGTGGATGTGGCGGATTTGAACATAATTCGATCTGGTTAAAAATTACTATTGTTCAAGGTGGCACTTTAGGATTTGATCTTATTCCGAATAATCCAAGCATTCTAGTTGACTATGATTTTTGGGTTTTTGGCCCTAATAAAACGTGTGGAACGGGTTTAGGCTCTCCGATTCGATGTGCCACAACCAATCCCAATTTATCCGGTGCTTCAGATAATCATACTGGCATGTATGTCTCGACCACCGCTACTCAGATAGGTCCTGGAGCTGCTGGAGGTAATGGCTATGTTAGATGGTTGACAGTAACAGCTGGCCAATTTTATTATATATGTGTAGATCGGCCTGTTGGTGACGGAGGATTTACATTACAATGGACTGGTTCGGCTACTTTAGGGACGGGTGCTTTTCCACCAACTCCATTAGCCAATACTATTCCCGATTATAAATCCTGTAGTACAACGCCAAACGTGAGTATCTTTGATTTAACTTCCGTTAGCACACAAATAAATCCCGATTTAGTTTCAAATACTATAGATTACTATCCGACACTAGCTAAAGCTATCGATCAGCTTTCGCCATTGTCAAATTTGATGAATAATGCTACAAATCCTCAAGTGGTTTATGCAAGAGTTACCGATACTAGTTCCGGATGTTATGCTATTTCTAGTTTTAATTTGATTGTTAATACCATTCCAATAGTTGCGATGACTTCCACAAGTACCTCCATTTGTGCAGGTGATACTGCTACAATCGCTTTTACTGGTTCACCAAACGCCACTATTGAATATACAGTTGCAGGAAATGTTCAAACCGCCGTACTCGATGCTACAGGTGTATTTACATTAATTCAGTCCCTTACCACCACCACTACTTATGGGCTAACAAAAGTTACAAGTACCGATGCTTTAGGTGCTACTATTTGTACACAAAATTTAACAAATTCAATGGTTATCACTGTTAAGCCAATCCCTATTGTTATTGCAAGTCCGACCTCATCAACAATTTGTTCAGGAACAAATACGACGATTAATCTAACAAGTTCAACCCCAGGTACAACCTTTTCTTGGATTGCAGCACAAACGGGCGTTTCTGGAGCCATTTCTGATAGTGGAAACATAATAAATCAATTGGTTAGTACCACTGGAACAAGTTCAGGAACTGTAAAATACACCATTACTCCAACAGCAAATGGTTGTGCTGGCTTGCCAATTGATGAAATCATAACTGTCAATCCAATCCCAGTAGGATCAGCCACGCCTTTATTGGCAGCAATTTGCTCTGGAGATGCTATAAATATAGTCCTTAACAGTACTCTTTCAGGAACTACATTTGATTGGACAGTTGCCGCCAATAGTGTCTCTGGGACATCAAATGGAAACGGGACATCAATAAACCAAACCCTTAGCAATCTAGGGATGCAATTAGGATCAGCTGTTTATACCATTATTCCGTCAGCATTGGGCTGTACTGGAAATACTATTGTTGCAACAGTTCATGTGAATCCTTTGTTATCCGCTACAATAACTGGAACAACAACACTATGTTCGGGAACATCAAGTACGGTTCATTTTGTAGGAAATCCAAATGCAACCCTAACGTATACTATTAATAATGGTTCCAATCAAACCGTTTTGTTAGACAATACTGGAATAGCGGCTGTTTTGACAGGTAATTTAACTGCTGATACCACCTACCAACTCATAAAAATAACGGATTCTGGAATACCGTTTTGTGAAAAAATGCTAACGGGTGCTGCAGTAATTTCGGTCATTCCGATTCCCATCATTAATGCGAATGTCGCTTCGAATTCCATCTGTTCGGGACAATCTACAGGAATAACATTGTCCAGTACCGCCATAAACACAAGTTATAGCTGGACCGTCTCCCCTTCTGGAGTAATGGGTGCTTCGGCAGGAAACGGAAATGCTATCACACAAAATCTTTCTAATTTGGGAATTGTACCTGATACGGTTATCTACACCATAAAAGCTAGTGTAGGATCCTGTCAAATCCCCAACCTGATTGTACCTATCACCGTAAATCCTGAGCCAATTGTAACCCTAACTCCAAGTATGCAGACCATTTGCTCGTCAACAAGTACTGCAATTTCATTGTCAAGTAGTATCGTTGGCGCTACCTTTGCATGGACAGCAGTTCAAAGCGGCGTTACGGGTGCTGTTTCAGGAACAGGCGCATCCATACATGATTTTTTAAGTGTATTGACCACCGTTGGGACGGCTACTTACAGTATTACTCCTACAGCGAATAATTGTTCTGGTGCTGCAAAAAGTTGTATCGTTACCGTAAATCCTGAACCCATTCCCACGCTTTCAGACGGTGCTATATGCGTGAATCAGTCCACAAATGTACCTTTTCAAACCTATATATTGGATTCTCAATTAAGTACTACGGGCTATGATTTTGTTTGGTATTGGAATGGCAATTTAATTACAGAAAATAATAGTACACATGAGGCAACACATTCCGGGACTTATGGGGTAAAAGCAACAAATTCAGCAACAGGTTGTGTTTCCCAATTGACTTCAGCACAAGTAATTGCTACCTTTCCTGGGTTAATGATTGATACCATTCAAACTTCAGCATTTAGTGATACTGCGTCTTTGATTGTTTCTGTTTCAGGAGGCAATGGCACTTATCTTTATTCCTTAGATACTGGACCCTACCAGCAATCCAATATTTTTAGTGCTATTGAACCGGGTTTACATACTGTTATTGTTACAGATACTACCGGTTGTACTCATTTATCTAAAACGGTAAAAATAATTGGCTATCCTAAATATTTTACTCCAAATGGCGATGGCATACATGACACCTGGACTATTTCTGGATTGGATGCTTCGTCAAAAATTTGTATTTACGACCGCTATGGAAAAATGATTCATGTCCTTTTGCCTAAGAGTTTGGGTTGGGACGGCACGCTTAACGGATATGCCCTTCCGTCAAATGACTATTGGTTTACCGTTGATTATATAGAACTTGGCGAGAAAAAAGTTTTTAAATCCCATTTCACTTTGAAACGTTAAAATTGAATACGATCATAGTTCAGTTGAAGCTTTTGGGATGTGCAATGGACTTCATTATTTTTTCATTTTATAATCACCTTTTTTTTCACACTTAAAGCTAGCGAACTAAAATTCAGAGACGTTTCATGGGTTTGAAATCTACTTTTACGTCTGAAAATCTATAGGTTTTAAGTACTTACAGCCCTTTTTTATTGAGCATTTCTACATTATTATATGCTTGTTACTGCTGTTTTTTTTATTTTTTATTTTTGTTTGGTGCAATTATACTCCAAAAACAAGTTATGTTTTTCTTCATTTTTTCACTGAAAAAATAGACGCTATTTTCTAATTTGTATCTGAAATTTAATAATTTTTTCATTATTTTCTTATAAAATTAGTTGGGGTAGTTTCCATTACATTCATCAATCTAAGTTTTATGCTCTATTTGATTTATTAAAAAAATAAGTTGTTTGGTACTGTTTTCGCGGCATTCGTTTTTGATGTCCTCTCATCGTTTTCATTTAAATTTTTATTATTAAATGTAATGATCAAATGGTTATTTTCATCAATATTAAGTGCTGCTATTTCATTCGTCAGTAATCCGAAATTTTGTTTGGTAAATGTTTTACAGGAATTGCCATCATATCGGCTCAATCCATTACTGGTGCCAAACCACATAAATCCATCTTTGTCCTCAACCGCACACATAACAGATCTACCGGCTAAACCATCTTCAACCGAAAGATAGCGCTTGGTAATAATATATTGGTCCGTCTTTGTGAGCGGCTCTATTTGAGCGTTTGAAGCAATGCACATGAAAAATAAAACGATTGCAACAATACTATTGTTTGTATGGCTACCCAAACGCAATATAAAATTCATAAACGGGTTAATTTTGTTTGTTTTATTTTTTTCTGTATGCCATTTAAGTATTTTTTTGTAGCCATAGTTATTATTCCCCATTTGGTTACAAAAAAAAGTAAAAAAAACTTTATGATATACGAAAACCATTGGATAAAAGATGGTGAGCCAACAAGAAAATACAATCGTGAAATCCAATTTCAGTAAGAATTGATTATTTATACTGAGGCAAATATATAAATAAGCAATGAATTAACACTTAAACCTAAAAAAACAGTTACTATTTAAAAAAGTATCAAAGCAATAGCTAAAGAAAATACGTTTTCTTTTTAAGGTATTAATGCTCTACAATTAAAAGTTATTTTTCTACTAACGGAAACACTTTATAAAAATCGGCGCGTAGCTTTTTGGGGATCTCATCGGTATAGACTATTATTTAAAAAATTGTCAATCCGTTTAGCTATTTTCATTATAAAAAAAAGATGTAAAATTGCTACAAATTGATAAAGTACGATTTTTTAGCAGAAACTCTACATCATCCTTTTGGAAATTAAGGTTTATTTCGCGCTACAAAACGAGCAACCCAAAATTAGTAAGAGTTTGTATGGGTTTGGCATGCCAAAATAATTCAAAATGTTCAAAATGAGTTTCAAAATCTTCTTTTAATTCTGAAAATGTATAGGTTTTATTGGTACTTACAGCAACTTTATCTAGCATTTTCAGAAGCCATTCCCCTTCTTTCCTAGCGATTTGAATGGAAAAACTTTCTTTATTATCATGAAAAGTCAAAGTTGCCATTTCCCATGAACTGCCTTTTTTCGATTTTACAAAATAGGCTACAGAAGGCTTCCCTCCTATCCAAACGATTTTAGCATTGGGTTTAACATTAAAATCGGTATCTTCTTGCAAAGCATCGCTTATAAAATGTTCTGGAATTTTTGTATTCGGTATTTTAAAATCGAACCAATCTTGTAATTCCAAGTCAAAGCAGCTGCCATGCATAAAATTATATAACGATTTTTTCAATCCATAACTAAATTGACCATGATCGATTCCTGTCAAATCTTTAAAATTAATATCGTTGTTGGCAAAAGTTCCTATAGCTTCCGTTTCTTTTACAACGCCAAATCGCTCAGGATACATTCCAACAGGACTATGCGCGGTCATGGCAAATTGATGCCAAAAACCCGACTGCAAAACGCCGACTTCAAACAATTGGCGCACCATTTCGAGACTGTCTATTGTTTCTTGAACGGTTTGAGTCGGATAGCCGTACATTAAATAGGCGTGAACCATAACTCCTGCGTGGGTAAAATTCCGAGTTACCTTAGCCACTTGTTCAACGGTTACGCCTTTGTCTATCAACTTTAACAATCGATCCGATGCTACTTCTAGTCCCCCTGAAACAGCAATACAACCGGATGCCTTTAATAAAAGGCAAAGATCTTGACTGAAACTTTTTTCAAAACGAATGTTTGTCCACCAAGTTACAACCATCTTTCTTCGCACAATTTCTAAAGCCAAAGCACGCATTAGAGCAGGAGGTGCAGCTTCGTCAACAAAATGGAAGCCGGTTTCTCCTGTTTGGGCAATCATTTCCTGCATTCGATCACACAATAATTGAGCAGCAATCGGTTCATAAACTTTAATATAATCTAATGAAATGTCACAAAAAGTACATTTGCCCCAATAACATCCGTGCGCCATTGTGAGTTTGTTCCATCGCCCATCACTCCACATTCGGTGCATTGGATTTACAATTTCGATTACTGAAATGTAGTTGTCTAAAAACAAATCCGAATAGTCGGGTGTGCCCACTTCAGTTTGTTTGTAATCCCTTTTTGTAGTGTTATTTTTATAAACAACTACTCCGTTTTCCAATAAAAAGGTGCGTTTTAACTTATGTTCTTTTATATCATTCGAAGCACAAGCATCGACTAATAATTCCACTGGCAATTCGCCATCATCTAATGTTATATAATCAAAAAACTGAAAAACTCTGGGGTCAGAAAGCGAGCGTAATTCGGTATTTGGAAAACCACCGCCCATCGCTATTTTTAAGTGGGTATGATTTTTTTTAATCCATTGTGCACATCGAAATGCCGCATATAAATTTCCTGGGAAAGGAACTGAAATTAACACCAAACTAGGTTCGATAGTATCCACTTTATCTTTCAATAGCGAAAGAAGGATGTCGTCTATAAAAGTAGTGTCGCGTTGCAAGGCTATATATAATTCATCAAACGAATTGGCACTTCTGCCCAAACGCTCTGCATATCGACTGAAACCAAAATGCTCATCGACACATTCTACTATAAAATCAGAAATATCTTCAAGATATAATGTTGCAAGATGTTTGGCTTTATCCTGGGTTCCCATTGTTCCAAAAGCCCAATCCATTTCGTCTATTTGCGAAAATCGAGAAGCCTCTGGCAGGAAACCATCTTGACAAATTTGCAAAGCTAAAGTAGGATTTTTTCCTTGTAGGAATGCAATAACCGCCTCTATTGTATTGCAATACGTTTCTTGTAAGGCTAAAATTCTGTGCGCATTGTCGGACAGGGTTAACCGCTTCTTATCAATTATACTGCTTGAAAGTCGAAACAGATGTTCCAAACCCCTTTTAGAAAATAATTGTAGTATCACTTCAATACCCAAATCAGCTTGAGCTGCTAGAATGTTTTTGGTGTTTAGAAACCCTTTAATATAAGCCGTTGCTGGATATGGTGTATTCAACTGCGTAAAAGGCGGCGTAAGGAGGAGTATTTTTGGTTTCAAACGAATTATTTTTAGCAAAAATAAGGGATAAAGACCAAACAAAATTAAAAAAGTTATTCTTCGCAAAAAAAAAATTGCAAGAAATAAAAAAAATGAATTCGAATAGGTACATCAATATCGATTCATAAAAAAAACACTTTAGAAAACCTAAAGTGTTTTTTTGTAAGGGTAGAATAACATCGAAAACTATTTCGCTATGTTTACGGCTCTCGTTTCTCTAATGACAGTAACTTTGACTTGACCCGGATATGTCATTTCTGTTTGGATTTTTTGTGAAATATCAAAAGATAAAGTGGCAGCATGGTCATCAGAAACTTTTTCACTTTCAACAATCACACGCAGCTCACGACCGGCTTGAATAGCATACGCATTTTTCACACCGCTGAAACCAAAAGCAACTTCTTCTAAATCTTTCAAACGTTGGATATACGAATCTAAAACTTGACGTCTAGCTCCAGGTCTAGCTCCAGAAATAGCATCACAAACTTGTACAATTGGAGAAAGCAATGATTTCATTTCGATTTCATCATGATGCGCACCGATGGCGTTACATACTTCTTCTTTTTCACCAAATTTCTCTGCCCATTGCATTCCTAAAAGTGCGTGTGGTAAATCACTTTCTGCATCTGGGACTTTACCAATATCGTGAAGTAAACCGGCTCTTTTGGCAAGTTTAACATTCAATCCTAATTCAGCAGCCATGATACCACAAAGTTTAGAGACTTCGCGGGAGTGTTGTAATAAATTTTGTCCGTAAGAAGAACGGTATTTCATTCGACCTACTACTTTTATCAATTCTGGATGTAATCCATGAATTCCTAAATCGATTACGGTTCGTTTACCAACTTCGATAATTTCATCGTCAATTTGTTTGGTAGTTTTAGCAACTACTTCCTCAATTCTAGCAGGGTGAATTCTACCGTCGGTAACTAATTTGTGTAAAGCCAAACGAGCAATTTCCCTTCTAACAGGGTCAAAACAGGATAAAATAATCGCTTCTGGTGTATCATCAACAATAATTTCAACTCCTGTCGCTGCCTCTAAAGCTCGAATATTTCTACCTTCACGACCAATAATTCTACCTTTAACGTCATCGGATTCAATATTGAAAACCGAAACGCAATTTTCAACTGCCTCTTCAGTACCTACCCGTTGAATCGTGTTGATAATGATTTTTTTGGCTTCTTGTTGCGCTGTTAATTTTGCTTCTTCAAGTGTATCCTGAATGTAGGCCATTGCGTTGGTTTTAGCTTCCGCTTTTAAACCATCAATCAATTGATTTCTAGCTTCTTCTACGGACAAACCTGAAATCACTTGCAAATGTTCGAGATGGCTTTTGTGCATTTTCTCTACTTCTTGATGCTTTCTATCAAGAATTTCGATTTTAGACGTATATTCTACTGTTTTAGCTTCAAAATCATCGTTGACTTTTTTAGCCTTAGCTAATTCATTTGACACTAAAGATTCTTTGTCACGTACCCTTTTTTCAACCTCAGCCATTTTTTTATCGCGCGAAAGAATGACTTGTTCGTGTTCGGCTTTTAATTCGATAAATTTTTCTTTTGCTTGAAGAATTTTATCTTTTTTGATATTTTCTGCTTCAAAGTTTGCATCTTTTAAGATCGAAGCTGCTTCCTTATTTGCATTTTTAATTAGGTTGGAAACACTGCTTTTTTCCATCATTTTTGCTGCAAAAAAACCTCCTGCAACGCCTAATATTCCTGCGAAAACTAGTATTAAATTACTGTCCATAGTTATTAAAATTTATTATATAAAAAAAGCCTACATTAGATTGCTTGTATAAACTCGGAAATACAAGTTTTGAGCTAACTCGTTGTTCAAGCTTCCAAATTGAATTGGCGTGCTATAGTAACGATGATTTGCTCATTCTAAATTGTTAGTGTTGAGTTTACCAAATGTGAACTAATGTAGGCAGTATCTTAGTTTTTGTAAAGAACGTTTATTTGTCGAGATATTGTGCTAATAAATTATTAATTTTCTTTAATCTCTCGTTTGTTTCAACATTATCTGTTGATTTATCGATTTTTTTTTGTTCCAATTGTGAGGCAAATTGTAAGGCGCACATGGCCAAAACATCTTGTTTGTCTCTCACTGCATAATTTTCTTCAAATTGCTTAATCATTACATCAATTTTTTTGGAAGCACTTCTGAGTCCTTCTTCTTGAGACATATCTACCGTTAAAGGATACACTCTGTCTGCAATTGATATTTTGATTTTAAGCTTTTCGTCCATAGTTATTAATCAGACAACTGTGCAATACAGTAATCAATTTCCCGAATTAATGAATTTATTTTTAGCTTCGTATCTCTTTTATTATCATCACTGCCAAGTAACGAATTGGCTATTTTGAGTGTGTCGTATTGCTTTTTTAAATCTTCAAACGCTTCCGATTGATTGGCAATTACTTTTACAGCGCGTTTTAATTCCTCTTTTAATTCCTCATTATTTTTACCTAAATCATCTAGTTTAGTTACAATTTTTAAGAGTCTATTTTCAAGAGTATCAACTATTTCTGCTATTTCACTCATAGAGTCAATATTCATTACTTATAATCTACAAAGTTAGTATTCCTTTTTATTTTAGCAATGATTTTTTTATATTTTTATTCCGATTCCAAATTTCATTTGTAATGCAATGATAAATAAGCAGTTAATATAAGTCAATCCATTTTTTATTTTTAATCAATTTGTTTATATTAGCCAAAACGTTTTTTTTATGAAATACCTCCTTTTTTTTCTGTTTTTTCCATTTTTACTTTTAGCTCAAAAGGAGTACCCTAAAGATTATTTTAGATCGCCATTAGATATTCCACTTTTTTTGGCTGGAAATTTCGGCGAATTGCGATACAATCATTTTCATACCGGTTTGGATTTTAAAACCAATCAAAAAGAAGGATTGAAGGTATATGCAGCAGCTGATGGCTATGTTTCGAGAATAAAAATTTCGGCATTTGGCTATGGAAAAGCCATTTACATTACTCATCCGAATGGATTCACAACAGTTTATGGTCATCTTTCTAAAGCCAATTCCATTATAGAATCCTATATTAAAGCTACACATTATAAAGAACAAGCTTATGAAATCGAGATGTTTCCCCAACCTGAAGAATTTCCCATTAAACTTGGAGATATCATCGCTTTTTCTGGAAATACTGGTGGTTCAGGCGGCCCTCATTTGCATTTTGAATTTAGAGATACCCCAACCGAAAAAATCATTAATCCTATGCTTTTTGGGTTCAACACTAAGATAATTGACACCAAATTACCTGTAATGACGTCTTTAGTTGTATATCCAATCGACAAAAATGGTATTGTAAACGAATCTCAGATTCCCATACTAATCAATGTTTCCTTACAAAAAAACAAATCCTATCTTGCAGAAAAAGTAGTAGCAGCCGGAAAAATTGGCTTTGGCATCTCCGCTTATGACCTATATGATTTTAATTACAGTAAAAATGGTTTGTATAATGTTCAAACGTTTTTGAACGGTACTCCTAATTTTGGTTATCAGTTTGACACCTTTGGCTTCGACGAAACACGCTTTGTGAACGCCCTTTTGGATTACCCTCGATTGATGAAAACCGGAATGCGAGTTCAAAAATTATTTATGAAAAATCCTTATCCTTTTAGTCCAATTCGTACCGATGAAAGTAATGGGATTTTGAATGTGCTACCCAATATAACAAATAATTATAGAATAGAACTCGCTGATTTTAATAATAATAAAATTACAGTAAATATTCCGATTGAATATTCGACTTTAGCTGCAAAAATTTTAAATTCAGATAAGAAAACCAATTATTATTTAAAATCACAAAATGATGCCAGTTACAAGAAAGACAATGTATCGGTTTTTGTTCCTGCCAAAAGTTTTTATGAAGATTTATATTTAAATTTTGAGGTTAAAAATGACACGCTTACTTTTCAAGACGATACCGTAGCATTACAAAACGCGATAACTATTACATTTCAAAATGATAAAGTTACCGAAACAGAACGATTAAAAATGTTTATTGCCACAATTGATGGTACAAAATTGCGTTATAATAACACAAAAATTAAGGGCAAGGAATTTATTACTTACACAAAAAACTTAGGACAATTTGTTTTAGCGAAAGATACTGTAGCACCATCAATTGCTATTCTTAATTTTAAAGAAGGTACACTTTTAAAGAAGCAAACCAACATTCAATTGAAAATAGCTGATTTGATTTCTGGAATTAAAGAATATAAAGGTTTTTTAAATGGAAAATGGGTTTTATTTGAGTATGATTATAAAACCAAAAAAATCACTCATGAACTCGACAGTGATTTTTTGATAGAAGGAAGAAACGATTTGAAAATTGAAGTTGTAGATAATGTTGGAAATTCTACTATCTTTGACACTTATTTTTTTTATAAAAAACTATAAAAATAGCCAAATAAAAAATGAAATATACCTTCATACAATTACTTTTACTATTTATAAGTCTTACCACATTTGCGCAAACAGCCCGAGTTCAAGGAATCATTTTAGATGAAAAAAACACACCTATTCCCAACGTAAATGTAAAATACACCAATGGCTCAACAACAACAAATACAAATGGTTACTATATTTTAAACCTTCCTGCGAAGGTAAAAATTACGCTTGTTTTCTCCCATATAACTCTGAAATCGGCAACACAACCTATACTATTAAAACCCAATGAAAATTTAGAATTAAATTTGGTTCTGAAAGCCAATGAAGAACAACTCACTGATGTTGTAATTAACTCTAGGTCACATAAACGAGCCGAAGGCATTGTATCGATTGATCCAGCGGCTATTCGAAGAATTCCTGGAGCCAATCCTGGCGTCGAAAATATCCTAAAATCTTTTGGTGGCGTAAGTGGCAATAATGAACTGAGTTCTCAGTATTCCGTTCGTGGCGGAAATTACGATGAAAATCTGGTTTATGTCAATGAAATAGAAGTGTATAGACCTTTTTTAATTCGTTCCGGACAGCAAGAAGGTTTGAGTTTTACGAATTCCGAAATGATTCAAAATGTGGATTTTTCAGCAGGAGGTTTTCAAGCAAAATATGGCGATAAATTATCTTCGGTTTTGGATATTACATATAGAATCCCAAAACAATTTGCAGCTGCCTTTGATGCGAGTTTTCTTGGCGGAAGTTTAACAGTTGATGCTACTTCAAAGAATCAAAAATGGAGTTCGATTACTGGAGTTCGATACAGAGACAATAGTCTTTTGGTAAAGAGCCAGGAAACCAAAACCGATTTTCATCCTACATTTGCTGATGTACAAACGTATTTAACCTATACGCCAAACACCAAATGGCAATGGAATTTCTTGGGCAATATTTCGCAAAATAAATACAACAATCGTCCCTTAACACGTCAAACTAATTTTGGAACCATTGATCAGCCTATCGCTTTAGTTGTCGATTATCAAGGACAAGAAAAAGATAACTATGATACATACTTTGGCGCTTTAAAATCAACTTTTAAAGTGAATGAAAATTTTACTTTAAAATTCATTGGTTCCGCTTATCACACGTTAGAACAAGAATATTTTGATATTTTTGCTGATTATGGTTTTGGGCAATTGGACACTTCTATTGGTTCTAGTAATCTTGGAAATGTGACTTTCGTAACCCGCATTGGAACGGAATTGAACCATGCCAGAAATGATTTAGATGCTCTAATTTTCAATGGAGAAGTAAAAGGAATTCATGATTTCAAAAAAAATAAAATCGAATGGGGACTTAAATACACGCGTGAGGATATTCGCGATCGAATTGTTGAATGGCATGTAATTGATTCTGCTGGATTTTCTGTGAACCCACATTTTATTTTGCCTCGTAATGACCAACCTTACCAACCCTATACTGGTCCTTTAGTGCCTTACCAAAATGTACGTGCAACCAATTATGTCAACATTAATCGTTTTTCAGGTTTTGTACAATGGAGTCGAAAAGACCAAATTGGAGAAAACCAAGTATGGTATAACTTTGGATTAAGAGCACACAGTTGGAACGTTTCTGGCGAAAATTTGGACGGTAAAAATCAAATCACTTTTAGCCCAAGAGCACAATTTTCGATACAACCCGATTGGGAAAAAGACATGGTTTTTAGAATTTCTGGAGGATGGTATCATCAACCGCCATTTTATAGAGAGTTGCGAGATGAAAACGGTGTTGTTCAGCCCAATGTCAAGGCACAACAATCGATTCATCTTGTACTTAGTAATGATTATAGTTTTAAAATGTGGACTCGTCCTTTTAAATTGGTTTCTGAAATTTATTATAAATCGATGACTGATGTCAATCCGTACACGTTAGAAAATGTAAGAATTCGTTATGCTGCCGAGAATAATGCCAAAGCCTTCGCACAGGGATTTGATATGCGTTTGAATGGTGAATTTGTGCCCGGGACAGAGTCTTGGTTGAGTTTTGGCTACATGAAAACCGAAGAAAATATTGATGACAAAGGCTATATTGCGCGTCCGACCGATCAACGATTAAAATTTGGGGTATTGTTCCAGGATTTTATGCCGAAGATTCCGAGTGTAAAATTGTATTTGAATTTGGTTTATAATACGGGATTACCCGGAGGTTCCCCTTCTTATGCTGACCCTTATATCTATCAAAATCGATTGAAAGATTACCGCCGAGCCGATGTTGGCTTTTCCTATGTTTTAACTGAAAACAACAGCCAAAGAGCCGACACGCATTGGTTAAAAAGATTCAAAGATTTGTCTGTTGGTTTTGAAATTTTTAATCTTTTTGACAATCAAAATGCGATTACTAATACCTGGGTTAGAGATGTATACACCAAGACACAATATGGAATACCTAATTATCTAACCACTAGAGTTTTTAATATAAAATTGAGTGCGCGACTTTAAAGAAATTCCATTCTTAAATTAATTACAATGAATTCAAAAATATATCCATTACAGTTTCAACCCATTTTAAAGGAGCGAATTTGGGGTGGAGAAAAACTAAAAACCGTTTTAAACAAACCCATTTCTTCTAAAACTACAGGCGAAAGTTGGGAAATTTCAACAGTTGAAGGCGATGTGAGCCAAGTATTAAATGGCGGATTACAAGGGAAATCACTATCAGAAATAATAGACGATATGCCGGAAGCAATTTTAGGAAAAAGAGTTTATCAGCAATTTGGAAATCAATTTCCATTGCTTTTTAAATATCTGGATGCCCGGGAGGATTTGTCTATACAAGTGCATCCAAATGATGAATTGGCGCAAAAGCGGCATAATTCTTTTGGGAAAACTGAAATGTGGTATATTATGCAAGCCGATGCAAATGCAAGTATTATTGTTGGATTTAAAGAAAAATCGAATGCCGATGACTATTTAGAACATGTAAAAAATAAAAACTTACTTGATATACTTGATGAAGTGAAAGTAAAATCGGGCGATGTGTTTTTTTTAGAAACAGGAACTGTTCACGCCATTGGTGCTGGATTGGTTGTGGCGGAAATCCAACAAACGTCAGACATAACCTATCGAATCTATGATTTTGACAGAAAAGACGCTAATGGAAAGGAACGTGAATTACACATCGATTTAGCATTGGAGGCAATCAATTATGACAAAGTAGATACGATTAAAAAATACAATACTATAACTAACGAGTCCAACACGGTGGTAGATTGCCGCTATTTTACAACCAATCTTATCCCTTTAGAAGGTAAAATCACAATACAAAATAACGGAGATTCTTTTAAAGTTTATATGTGTGTTGACGGTGCTTTTAGTTTAGCTGCTAATAATTGCGATTATTGTTATAAAAAAGGAGATACAGTATTGTTACCAGCCGCTTTGGAATATTTTAAATTAGAGGGAAAAGCTTCCATTTTAGAAATTTATATTTCATAGTTCGTTATATAAAGATTATATGTACTTTTGCACCGAATTTTAAAATTCTATAGTAGAAAAAATTAAAAAAAATAAATAAAAATGGCAAACGTTAAAAATTTAAAAAAAGACATCAACTATGTTTTAGGTGATATTATTGAAGCAGTTTACTTGTTTGAAATTTCAACAACTGGAAAACCAACTCCAGAAACCAATGCATTAATTGATGAAGCAATTGCTGCATTTGATGCTTTAATTGTAAAAGTTAATGCTAAAAAAGTAGAAAATAAAAAGGCACATTTTAAACAAATTAATGTAGAATTGGAACAAGTTGCAAATCAATTGATTGGAAAAATCAACGAATTGTAGTTAAAAAAACAATAAAAAAGTGCAAATTTATTTTGGATAATTGAATTTCAATATTATATTTGCAGCCTTAATACCGCCAGTGTAGCTCAGTTGGCTAGAGCAGCTGATTTGTAATCAGCAGGTCGTGGGTTCGAGTCCCTCCACCGGCTCTAAAATTAAAAACCATCTTCTGAAGATGGTTTTTTTTTGCCTACTCCTAAGAAATTAATTTTTTTTAATTTATAGTACTATCTTTTCTCCTTTTAAATAGTTTATAGATTTCAATCCACATTACACTAACAAATCCAACGGCGGTAGATAATCCGATTTGTACCAAAGTAACTTTTTGAAACATGAAGAAATTCGAAAAAACAGGAACATACAACAACATTGCAGTAACAAAAAGTGTCAATCCTACAATCATAGTGACCCAATTGTTTTTGTACGTAATTGTTGTGAAGATAGAGTAATAAAAAGATCGATTGGTTAAAGTTAAAAAGACATTAGAAAGAATTAAAGTCAAAAAGATAAGTGTTCTCGTGGCTTTTTCAGAATAATTTTCGCTGATACAATATTGATAAAGCACCAATAATCCTGCTGTAATAAGCAATCCTTGAACGATGCTTCTAATAATTTCTTTTAAATTAAAAAAAGTAGTAGTGAAAGGGCGTGGTTTTTCCAACATCAAATTACGCTCCATGGGTTCGTTTTCATAAATAATAGAACACGTTGGTCCCATAATCATTTCTAAAAAAATAATATGCACTGGCGAGAAAATCGTCGGATATATCCAGCCTAAAGCTAAAGGAATTAGCACTATTAATATTATTGGAATGTGGATAGAAATAATATATTGAATTGCTTTTTTAAGATTGATATAAATTTTTCTACCCATAGCAATAGCATCTACCATTTTAGAAAAATCATCATTAATCAGGATCAGGTTGGCTGCTTGTTTGGCTGTTTCGGTTCCTTTTTTGCCCATTGCAATGCCTATGTGTGCCGATTTTAATGCTGGGGCATCATTTACGCCATCGCCTGTCATAGCTACAATTTGATTGTTGTCCTTTAATGCTTTTATAATTTTTAGTTTAGCTTCTGGAAACATTCTAGTAAAAATTGAAGATTCCATCACTTTAACTTTTAGAGTAGCTTCGTCCATTGCCATCAATTCGTCACCGTTTAGACTATTTTCTATGCCTTTAAATCCAATCTGTTTGGCAATTGTTGCGGTTGTTGCAGCGTTGTCACCCGTGACAATTTTCACTTGAATACCCGCTTTATAAAAAGTCTCAAAAACCGATTTGATATTCGCTTTTGGTGGATCATAAAAAGCAACTAGCCCTTTGAATTCAAAGGAAAATTCTTGTTGCGTTTCTGGATAATTGTCACCATCAAAAAGCGCTTCTCCAACGCCTAAAATTCGAAAACCTTCGTTTGTCATGGTTAGCATTGCCGCTTCAATTTTTTTAATTTCAGTTGCGTTCAATTTAGAGCAAGCAATAATGGCTTCAGGAGCACCTTTGGTAGCAATAATGCGATTGCCATTTGCATCTTTAAATACATGCGTCATCATTGGTGGGTTACCGCCTAATGGATATTCGTGTGACAGTTTATAGTCTGATCTTTCCTCTTTTGGCGAAATTTTATTGTAGGCGTCATGCAAAGCAAGTTCCATTGTATCAAAAGGGATAGGTTCACTTGCCCACATCGAAAGGCGAATTAATGCGGCTGAAGCTTCACTTATTGTTGTACTATCATTCGCAATCGAATCATCAGAGAGCGTGTACCATTGTGCCAAACTCATTTTGTTTTCTGTAATCGTACCTGTTTTGTCAGTGCAAATTACTGTGGCACTGCCTAAAGTTTCTACCGTTTTGGTTTGTTTTACAATGATGCCCATTTTTAGTAATCGCCAGGCGCCCAAAGCCATAAAAGTGGTGAAAGCAACCGGAATTTCTTCAGGAATAATGCTCATGGCTAGTGTTAATGCTTTCAGTAAACTGTCCAAAACAGCATTTGAATTCATACAATTGAAAATCCACACCATTATGAAAATAACCATGCCTACAATCGACATTATTTTCACAAAATGGGTAATCTGAAGTTGCAAAGGCGTTTTTTCTTCAACAATAGCGGCTAAACTATCGCCTATTTTACCCAGTTGGGTTTGGTTACCAATGGCGGTTACTTCGCAAATGGCCAAACCGCTTGAAACGATAGTTCCTTGAAAAACTTGTTTGTTCTCTGTAGTCGTGCTTTTCAAAACCGACATCGATTCGCCGGTTAGAATCGATTCGTTTACCGAAAAATCATTGGATTGTATAATGATGCCATCAGCGGGAATAAATGTGCCTTCTTCGGCTTGTAAAGAATCGCCGACTACAATTTCTTCGCTTAAAATTTCAACCAGAACGCCATTTCGAATCACTTTGCTTTTGGGTTGTGAAAGTTCTTTTAGGGTTGCAATGGCAATTCTACTTTTCGATTCCTGATACAATGAAATAGCCGAAACCAGTACAATAGCCGCCGTCATAAATAATCCATCACCCCATTTTCCGGTTATAAAATATATAGCCGTAACCGCAAACAGTAATAAAAACATCGGTTCTGTCACCATTTCGAGCAACGAATTTATAAAATGATTTTTGTCTTGATGCTCTAATGAATTGCTTCCGTTTTTCGCTCTCGATTGAAGCACTTCTTTTTCATTGAGACCAACTGTAGAGGGAATTTTTTGCATAGTTAGTATTTTAAAAAACACCTTAAATGTTTCCTTGCAATTTAATCAATTCCAAACCGTTATCACCCTAATGTCTCTTAAAATTTCATTACTACAAACGATTATAAAAAAATTGAATTCAAAATTCATTGGTTTGTTTTATATATATTTGAGGGGAAAATAAAGAAGGATAGATATGAGGCTATAAACCCAAATTGAGGTAGAATGTTTATTGAATAAAAACAAGTTGGACCTAAATTAAAGAAATTAATTTTACATCTTCAAACCAAATAAAAATGCGCAAATTTGTATTGATACTATTTTTACTGTTTTGTACAATTATTTTTATTCTAATAGTTAATCCTATAATCGCAAAGTGGATTACTGGTTCGGCTAGATTAATTGGAAAAGAAATACAAAACGAGGTTTATATAAATGGTAAAAGGAAATCCGAAGTAAAATTATTTCATGTTAATTCTGACTTTTATAACAAACAAAAAAATGATTATCTCGTCCTATATCTTAGAGATTTAAAAAAATATGACGGAATTCCTGTAATTATCATTGACGTAAAAGATAAGTTTGTAGGATTTCCTAATGCTAGCATAAGTGATTATAATTTGTTTTTTGGGAATTTAATACAGAGTGAGTCAGGTGCAAATGTAATAATTCCAATTAAATATGGATTAAAAGGATGGGGATATGAACCCAACCTTAAAATCAATGGAAAAGAGATGTCGTTTGAACTACAAGATTATAAAAAACAGAAAAAGTATAAAATAATGATATTCATCAGCCGAGAATTTCAACTCACTATTTGGGTAGAATGTTGAAAATGCTTGAGTGTATTTATAGTTAACAATTAGATTAGAAAAAATCTTTAGAACAAAAAGCACATAAAACCCATTCCACAATGAAAAAAATAGTTGCAATTATAGTTTTTGTTTTCTTATTCCAAAATGGTAGTCAATCCCAATGTTTTACGGTAGGCGCTGATTTGTCTTATACCAATTCGGTGCTGGCGCATGGTGGTATTTATCGCGATGCCTCTAATAACGTCATCAATCCTTATTTGCTTTTTGCACAAAAAGGAGCCAATATGGTTCGAATGCGTTTATGGCATACGCCTGGCAACATCATCAACAGTTGCGGAAATCCAGTTACTGAAAATACTATAAATGATGTAATACAGGGTTTTCAACAAGCCAAATTGCATGGCATGAAGCTGAATTTAGCAATTCATTATGGTGATTATTTTAATGATCCAAACACTCAGAAAAGGCCACAAGCTTGGATAGGACTTTCACACGCGGTGCTTTTAGATTCTATCTACAATTATACTTTTTCGACCCTCGAAAAACTACGAACCAATGGCGTTACTCCAGATATAGTAGCCGTTGGCAACGAAACCACTTGGGGATTTATTGACGCTACTGCTACTACAAACGGTTGGACTTGGCCAGAAGATGCCGATAAATTTAATATTGCTTTTACTGCTATTGATAATTTTAATGGGTTGCATTCGTTGACCATAAAAAAAGCATTGCATTTTACCGACAACTCCGCTGCTTGGTTAGCAGGCCTTTTTTATAGTAATAACGTTGTCAATTTTGATATTCTAGGTTTATCCTTTTATCCGTTTTGGTCCAATTTTACTTCGCTGCAACAATTTGGCAATTTGGTTACACAACTCCACACTACCTACAATAAAGAAATTATGGTTTTTGAAACTGGCGTACCATGGACAACTGCGTATGCCGATAATTACAACAACATTATAAACAGTTATGGCAATTTGAACTATCCGATTACGCCACTTGGACAGAAGAATTTCTTCTCCGATTTGTCGCTTATGGTTTATAACAGTGGTGGAACGGGCGTTTTATATTGGGAACCCGGATTTATCAGCTCAACTTTATGCGATAAATGGGGACAAGGTTCTTGTTATGAAAATATGAGTTTCTTTAATTTTAATGCTTCAAACACCCCTTTACCCGTATTTGATGTTTTTAATTTTTGTGCAAATCTCGCTAACGAAAACCCTAAAATAGCTACCCCTGAAATAGCAATAAGCCCAAATCCTACTTCCAATACATTTAGTATTACTGGGATGCGTACTGCGCCAAAATCAATTCGAATTACGGATTGTTTAGGACGTTCGGTTAAAAATTTGGACTCAAACCAAGATTTTTATGACATTAGCGACTTGCGTACAGGTTTATATTTCATTATTTTCTGCATAGAAAATAAAACAATCGTAAAACGAATTGTGAAAGAATAATTCCCGAATTGCATAATTACTGAAACCAATTTTATTTCTAAAGTTATATTTCTAGTAAAAGTTTTTGTGGATAAAAATCGAAGCTTTATCAAATAACTTAGCACTTCTTTATCACTTAATTGCAGTACTTCTAAGTACATTTGACAAACCTTATAAAAGGTAAAAACTTAAACAAATAGTGTTATGTTAAATTTTGAATTATACAATCCGACCAACCTTGTTTTTGGCAAAGGACAAATGCAAAAAATAGCAACATTAGTGCCAAAAGGTGCTAAAGTATTGCTCGCCTACGGAGGTGGAAGCATTTTTAAAAATGGTGTTCATGAGCAAGTAATAAAAAGCCTAGCGGGCTTTGAGGTTATTGAATTTGGAGGAATTGAACCCAACCCCCATTTTGAAACTTTGATGAAAGCCGTAGCCATTATTCAAACCCAAAAAATAGATTTTATTCTTGCTGTTGGTGGCGGAAGTGTTATTGATGGTGTCAAATTTATGTCAGCAGCAGCTCATTTTGAAGGCAATCCGTTAGACATTCTACAAAAAAGAATATTGCTAACCGATGTGTCAAAAGTAGTTCCGTTTGGCACCGTTTTGACATTACCTGCTACAGGAAGTGAAATGAATTCGGGTTCAGTAGTAACTATAGAAGCTACAAAAGAAAAATTGGCTTTTGGAGGTAGTGCAATGTTTCCTAAATTTTCAATTTGCGATCCAACCGTTATTGCTTCATTGCCGAAAAGACAAATACAAAATGGCATTATTGATGCTTATACACATGTTTTAGAACAATATTTAACCTATCCACACGATGGATTTTTGCAAGATCGATTGGCAGAATCTATTTTACAAACTTTAATAGAAATAGGCCCTAAAGTTGTTGAAAACCCAACCGATTATGCTTTGGCATCCAACTATATGTGGAGTTGTACCATGGCTTTGAACGGATTAATTCAAAAAGGCGTGCCTTCGGATTGGGCTACCCACATGATTGGACATGAATTAACGGCATTGTACGGAATTGATCATGCTCGAACTTTAGCTATAATTGCACCGAATCTCTACAAGGTTATGTTTGAAACTAAAAAAGGGAAATTGGCACAATATGGCAAACGCGTATTCCAATTAACAGGTTCAGATGAAGCTATTGCACATGAAGCTATTGCAAAAACGGTTGCCTTTTTTCATACCATGGGAATGGATACAAAATTGTCAAATTACACCAATGATTACCAAAAAACGGCTGATTTTATAGAAAAACGTTTTATCGAAAGAGGTTGGTTGGGCTTAGGAGAAAGACAAAACATTACTCCTGAAAAAGTGAAGGCTATCGTTGAAATGAGTTATTAATTTTTCGCACCGTTGTCGGGTGAGCAAAAAAAACCGTCTCTGTTTTTTGGAGACGGTTTTTTTAATGCTATTTTTTTGTAGGAACAATTAATAACGGAATAGTAGCATTATATAATACATCTTCAGTTGTGCTTCCTATTAGAATTTTCTCTAACCACTTTTGACTGTGTGTACCGATTACTACTAAATCCGCTTTGATGTCTTTTGCTGTTTTTAAGATAGCTGTTGCATAATCACCTTCAACGACAATTGTTTTTATTTTATTGTCGCCAAGGTGTTCTTTTGTTTTTTCTAAAAAGAGTTGGGAACTATTTTTCAACATATCATTAACATTCAACATGTTAGGGTCAAAAATTGGATAACCGGTAAAACCCATAATCGGATCATATACTGCAGACGAATAAAAAACAGGATTGGATAAGACATGTACTAAAGTGACCTCAGCACCCATTGATGTGGCAATTGAAAAGCCAATATCTGCAATTTTTTTGCAGTAGGACTGTAATCTAATGCAATCAATACTTTTTTCATTTTAGCAATTTTATTTTTTATTGTTAACCGTTATGTTTTTAAATGCTTTACCTAAGTCGTCTAAATCTGAATCGGCTTCTCTTTTAAAGGAATCCCAATCGGTTTGATTATTTTCATAATTGGTGATTTTCATCTTCAGAGCATTGTTTTTTTGTTCCAAATCGTCAATGTTTTTTAGATAGGTTTTGTCAAATGTAGCGCCTGATTTTTTTGAAGCTTTTTTCAAATCAGCAATACGCAATTCGTTAGAACTAATTGTGGTTAGCATCTCCGTTTTATAAGTTTGCCATTCCATATCATTAGCTTTTTTAACTGCATCTGCGGTATTTTCATTTTGCACTTCTTTCAATTCTGAATTGGCGTCTTTTACATTTTCTACGGCATCTTGATTTTTGTCTGTGTTGGACTTACAACTTGTTGCAGTGGTTCCAGCCATTAACACTGTAACAGCAAGAAAAAGGAATGAATTTTTCATATTTTTTTATTTAAGATTAAAGATCTTTAATTATTTTGTGTAATTCTTCTTTGGTTTTACCCAATTTAATTTGAAGTTTTCCTAGCATTTCTTCTTTTTTACCATCAATAAACATCAAATCATTATCCGTCAATTTTGCAAATTTTTGTTTGAGTTTCCCTTTTTGTTCTTCCCAAGTACCTTTAAGTTCTGTAGTGTCCATTTTTTTATATTTGATTTGTGAATTCATTTTCACTTTACAAAGATGCCACTGAAGCGACTAGGAAACGTTATATAAAAAAAGTAATAGTTTACAAAATTCCTACTTTTTACTATTGACGACGGTTTTTTCCTCATTCAAAATGAGTGAGGCAATTTCTGTATATTCCTTTGATAATTCACTAATTTCACGTTCTGTTTTTTCTTCTGCATTGATAACAGCATTATTTGCGGAATCATTCGACGAAACCAGTTCGTTAATTTTTAAATGTAAAGAACTCGAAAAACGATTGAATGATTTCTGAATAATAAAAAGGCTTAAAAAAGTGATTCCAAAAATAATATTACCAATTATAGTGTCAATATCCGGATGATTGAACAAATTGTTAATCCACCAAAAAATCACCAAACAAAAAGCCAAAATGAAAGTAATAGAATTCCCTAAAAGCGTCGTAGCTAATGAAGTGAGCTTTTCAAAGATATGTTCGGTATAACTATAAAATCGATTCATGCCAATAGTAAATTAAAATAGTAAAGAAGAATTATTTATAATTTGAATCATAATTTTTTACCAGAATACACAACGAATCATAATATTCTTTTAAAGCCTCACAGTCGATTTCGGGATGCTCCACATTTGGAACTGTAATTGGCATTTCCGATAAATATTTTGATAATTCTGGATATTTTTCATTGATAATCAATATCTTTTTCAGAATAGCAGCATTGCTTTTTTTTAATTTATCCATGATTTTTATGTGCTAAAAGGTTAAAGAGTATAAAAAAGCATCCCAAAATAAAGGATGCTCTTTCAGAATTAAAATTAACCAAAATTTTAATTGATACTATTTCAAATGCATATTTAGTCGCCTCCTTTTCTTCGTGCGAGTACAACGCTATTTTTGCTCCCATATCCATGATTTTCTTCTCGAATTCCAATATTTCTTTGGGGCTCATCACTATTTCTATAACCCTTATTTTCGTTTCGGCTATGATTGTGAAAAAATACATATGGTTTTTTACCATGATATTCACTAAGTACTACTTTCTGACCCTGTTTTAAATCATAATTTCGAAAACGTCTCGGTAAATAGCGGGACCGAATCCATCTTCCATTTCTAATAAAAATAAATTGTGTCGCTCTTATATCCTAATAGGATTCAACTTCTGGCAGATAATAATAATCGGCATCAGATTTGCTTGTAGAGCCCAATGATGGCGGGTTTCCTATATTTACGTGTATGCTAAATTGAGCCCTACTAACCGATGTTACTACAACGAATATTCCTATTGTAATTATTCTAATCATTTCCATTATTAATTTCTATTCGTTACAAATTAGAACTTACTGTTGATTGATTTTATACGCGATTATAAAACCTAGTAATACGTTTTGGTTACAACAATATAATTAATAACAGTATAATGATGATAATTGCTCCAACAGATAAATACACCCCATTATTTGAAGCTCTTAAGCTCGATTTAATTGCTCTTACTTCTTTTCGAAGTGCTTTTTTGTCAGATGAATTTAACTCCGATTTATCCATTGCATTAATTTCATCTAGCCGATTCAGCTTCACTTTTACCTCAATTGGAATAGCATTGGTTGTGTTTTCGTTTGGAGTTGATGTTTTTTCAGCTGCCAAAATTGGAGTCGAAAATGTTACTAACGATACCATTAGTATCATAAAATAGCGGGATGAATTTTTCATAAGATTGTTTTTTTAAGTATGATTTAATACTGTAAAATTGAGGTTTTATGGGGTGTAATTTGTTACACTTCAATGTAAAAAAGTTATATGATTAACATGTTTAATTCTAAATCAATTTACTATAAAAACAGCCAAAAAGCAATTTCACTTTCCATAAAAATTACTCCGCATCATTTTTTGAAATAAATAATCCCCAATGATCAAAAACCATTGGGGATTCCTATTTTTGTATGAAAAAGCTATAAAATAAAAACTTTACTTAATAAGCCAAAAGTGCTAATAATGCCGTTTCAAATCGGGCTTTTGGCAAATATTGGTCTTCTAGTGCTTTGGTAAATGGAATAGGACTATCCAAACTAGCCACACGTTGTACGGGAGCATCTAAATATTCAAAACAATTTTCCATGATTAATGCCGAAATATCACTAGCTAAACCTCCAAAAAGACTGTCTTCTTGAAACACAATCACTTTACCTGTTTTTTTAACTGATGCAAAAATAGCTTCAGTATCTAATGGTTGTAAAGTTCTTAAATCCAAAACATCGGCACTGATTTCAGGATGTGCTTCTAAGGTAGCTAATGCCCAATGCACCGCAGCTCCGAATGAAATTATGGTTACAGCACTACCCTCTTTCAATAACGAAGCTTTTCCTAAAGGCAATATATAATAATCTTTTGGTACTTCTTGATATACGCTACGGTACAACTGCTTGTGCTCAAAAAATAATACCGGATTTGGATCATTTATAGATTCATTCAATAACCCTTTGGCATCATACGGAAAGGCAGGATAAACCACTTTCAACCCAGGTGTTTTGGTAAACCATGCTTCATTGGTTTGAGAATGGAAAGGGCCTGCTTGTGTGCCGCCTCCACAAGGCATTCGCACAACAACGTCTGCATTTTCTAACCAACGGTAATGCGATTTTGCTAACAAATTCACAATTGGATTGAACCCTGTAGAAACAAAATCAGCAAATTGCATTTCAACAATAGCTTTATAGCCATTAATTGATAGTCCCATACCTGCCGATACTACAGCGCTTTCGCAAATGGGTGTATTACGCACACGCTCTTTTCCAAATTGGGCAACAAAACCGTCGGTAATTTTAAAAGCACCTCCATATTCTGCAATATCTTGTCCCATGATAACCGAGTTGGGATGTCGTTGCATCGATTCTCGCAATGCATTTGAAATAGCATCTATAAAACGAATGTTTTCTTTTTCGGCTGAAGGAGTAACTTCAATATATTGAAAAGGCTTATAAACATCGTTTAATTCGGCTTCATAAGAAGCTTCTATTTCAGGTTCCAATTGCACTTGAGCCCAATGTTCGTCTATTTCTTTTTTTAATTCCGCTTTAAATGCGGTATCTAAATTGGGCGTTAAAACCCCAATTTGTAAAAGATATTTTTTAAAATTTTCAACAGGATCTTTTGCTGCCCAGACATCCATTAATTCTTGAGGCACATACTTCGTTCCGCTCGCCTCTTCGTGTCCACGCATTCGGAAAGTCTTAAATTCCAACAAAACAGGACGTGGATTTTCTTTCATAGAGGCTTTTAATTCGGATAGTAAATTAAACACTTCCAAAATATTATTACCATCAACGATATGACTTTCTATTCCATAACCCACCCCTTTATCTGCCAAATTTTCGCAACGATATTGCTCATTTGTAGGGGTTGATAAACCATAGCCGTTATTTTCAATAACAAAAAGTACAGGTAATTCCCATACTGCAGCAATATTCAATGCCTCATGAAAATCACCTTCAGAAGTAGCACCTTCACCCGTAAATACTGCCGTAACCTTACCATTATTTTTTAACTTATTTGCTAAAGCGATACCATCTGCTACCCCCAATTGTGGACCAAGATGGGATATCATTCCTATAATTTTATATTCTTGTGTTCCAAAATGAAAACTACGATCACGACCTTTGGTAAAACCATTCGCTTTTCCTTGCCATTGTGAAAAAAGACGGAACAACGGAATATCTCTTCCTGTAAAAACACCCAGGTTTCGGTGCATCGGCAAAATATACTCATCTTGATCTAAAACAGCCGTAACACCAACTGATATAGCCTCTTGACCTATTCCTGAAAACCATTTAGATACTTTTCCTTGACGTATGAGTATTAACATTTTTTCTTCTATCAATCGCGGTTTCAGAAGACGATTGTATAAATCCAGTAATTTCTCGTCTGTAAGGCTTTTTCTGTCGAAGTTCATTTTGTAGTCGTTTTTAATCGTTCCCAAAAGTATAAAAAAATAACAGAATTGATTTGAAATGTTATAATTTTGAATACATCTTTTTTCAGCTTTAAAGATTTACAGGAATTAAATCATATAAAATTATTAAATTCGTAAATTGCGCACTCAAATTTGAATAAAAATTACCAATGGAACCACAAACGCCTTATATTCCTAAAAATAAAGTAAGAATTGTTACTGCTGCATCCCTTTTTGACGGACACGATGCGGCTATCAACATTATGCGTAGAATTATCCAGGCAACTGGTGTTGAAGTCATCCATCTTGGTCACGACAGAAGCGTTGAAGAGGTAGTAAATACGGCTATTCAAGAAGATGCTAATGCTATTGCAATGACTTCCTATCAAGGTGGTCACAATGAGTATTTTAAGTACATGCACGATTTATTAAAGGAAAAAGGAGCAGGTCATATTAAGATTTTTGGTGGTGGTGGTGGAGTTATCCTTCCTACGGAAATAGCTGAATTACAAGCCTACGGAATTACAAGAATTTACTCTCCAGATGATGGACGTGCCATGGGATTGCAGGGCATGATCAACGATTTGGTGCAACGCTCCGATTATCCTGTTGGGGATAAATTGACAGATGAATTAGAACATATTGAAGATAAAAATCCTACTGCCATTGCGAGATTAATTTCAGCAGCAGAGAATTTTCCAGAAATAGCAAAACCTGCTTTTGATACTATTCACAAGAAAAACGAAACTAATAAAATTCCGGTTTTAGGAATTACAGGAACGGGTGGTGCCGGAAAATCATCTTTAGTAGATGAATTGGTGCGACGATTTTTGATTGATTTTCCTGAAAAAACTATCGGATTAATTTCGGTTGACCCATCCAAAAGAAAGACTGGCGGTGCCCTTTTAGGTGATAGAATTCGTATGAATGCTATTAACAATCCTAGAGTTTATATGCGCTCGTTGGCTACACGTCAATCGAATTTGGCTTTGTCAAAATATGTGAATGAAGCGATTGAAGTATTGAAAGCGGCTAAATATGATATTATCATTTTGGAAACTTCAGGTATTGGTCAAAGTGATACTGAGATTATGGATCACTCCGATGTTTCTTTATATGTTATGACTCCCGAATTTGGTGCGGCTACGCAATTGGAAAAAATCGACATGTTGGATTTTGCCGATTTAGTAGCCTTAAATAAATTTGACAAACGCGGTGCTTTAGATGCGATTCGCGATGTGAAAAAACAATACCAACGCAATCACAATTTATGGGATGAAAATGTAAATTCAATGCCGATTTTCGGAACGATTGCTTCGCAGTTCAACGACCCAGGAATGAATACGCTCTACAAATCCATTATGGATAAAATTGTAGAAAAAACAGGTGCCGATTTAAAATCGACGTTTCAAATCACTCGTGAAATGAGTGAGAAAATATATGTAATTCCACCACATCGTACTCGATATTTATCGGAGATTGCCGAAAACAATAGAAAATATGACGAAACCGCGTTGACGCAGGTAGAAGTCGCTCAAAAATTATACGGAATTTTCAAAACGATAGAAACTGTTTTTGGAAGCAAGCCATCGTTAACAAAAGCGGGAATTGAAGAAACTATTTTGCATTCAAAAGACGAAAATAGAAATGAGTTTTTGCATCTTTTAGTTAAAGAATTCGACCGCGTAAAAATGAATTTAGACCCCTACAATTGGAAAGTTATTCTAACTTGGCAAGATAAAATAAATAAATACAAAAATCCATTTTATACTTTTAAAGTTCGTGATAAGGAAATTAAGATTGCCACCCATACCGAGAGTTTATCTCATTCTCAAATACCAAAAATTTCATTACCAAAATACCAAGCTTGGGGCGATATCTTAAAATGGAATTTGCAAGAAAATGTGCCCGGTGAATTTCCTTTTGCTTCTGGATTGTATCCATTCAAACGGGAAGGTGAAGATCCAAGTCGAATGTTTGCTGGTGAGGGTGGTCCAGAGCGCACCAACAAACGTTTTCATTATGTAAGTGCAGGATTACCCGCCAAAAGGCTTTCAACGGCTTTCGATTCGGTAACTTTATACGGAAATGATCCACACATTCGCCCTGATATTTATGGAAAAATTGGTAATGCTGGAGTGTCCATTTGTTGTTTAGATGATGCTAAAAAATTATATTCTGGTTTTGATTTGAGCCATCCCATGACTTCGGTTTCGATGACAATTAATGGTCCTGCTCCTATGTTGTTGGGCTACTTTATGAATGCTGCCATAGATCAAAACTGCGAAAAATATATTATTGAAAATAATCTTCAGGTTGAAGTTGAAGAAAAAATCAACGAAATCTACAAGAAAAAAGGAACAGCTAGACCAAAATACCAAGGCGATTTGCCAGAAGGTAATACTGGTTTAGGATTGCTGCTTCTTGGTGTAACAGGTGACCAAGTATTGCCTTTGGACGTATATAATGACATTAAAGTTAAAACGTTAGCTCAAGTTCGTGGAACGGTTCAAGCCGATATTCTAAAAGAAGATCAAGCACAAAATACATGCATTTTCTCTACTGAATTTGCCTTGCGATTGATGGGCGACGTTCAAGAATATTTCATCAAACAAAATGTTCGTAATTTCTATTCGGTTTCTATTTCGGGTTATCACATTGCTGAGGCGGGAGCCAATCCAATTACACAGTTGGCATTCACACTTTCAAATGGGTTCACTTACGTGGAATATTATTTAAGTCGCGGAATGAATATCAATGATTTTGGACCCAACTTATCGTTCTTTTTCTCCAACGGAATTGATCCAGAATATGCTGTCATTGGACGTGTAGCTCGTAAAATTTGGGCGAAAGCCATGAAAAATAAATACGGTGCTAACGAAAGAGCGCAAATGTTGAAATACCATATTCAAACATCTGGTCGTTCTTTGCATGCACAAGAAATTGATTTCAACGATATTCGTACTACGTTACAAGCTTTATATGCCATTTATGATAATTGTAACTCATTACACACGAATGCATATGACGAAGCCATTACAACTCCAACAGAAGAATCAGTACGACGAGCAATGGCCATTCAGTTGATTATTAACAAAGAATTAGGCTTGGCAAAAAACGAAAATCCAATTCAAGGTTCGTTTATCATTGAAGAATTAACCGATTTAGTTGAGGATGCTGTGTTACAAGAATTTGACAGAATCACAGAACGTGGAGGAGTTTTAGGAGCAATGGAAACCATGTACCAACGTTCTAAAATTCAAGAAGAATCGTTGTATTATGAAACTTTGAAGCATACGGGAGAATTTCCAATTATTGGTGTGAATACGTTCCTGAGTTCGAAGGGATCACCAACTGTAATTCCTGCAGAAGTTATTCGAGCTACAGAAGAAGAGAAAAAATACCAAATTGATATGTTGACCGATTTGCAAAAAACCAGTGCCAAAAAAGTAGCAGAGCATATTGCTATTTTACAAGAAGCAGCAATCAACAATCAAAATATTTTTGAAAAATTAATGGATGCTACCAAGGTTTGTTCCTTAGGACAAATAACCAATGCCTTGTTTGAAGTGGGTGGACAATATAGAAGAAATATGTAATTCATTTTTTTATTTTTAAAATGAACCCATCCATTAAAACTTTTCCAACCACAAAATTGATAGGCAAGAAGCTATCCATAACCTATTCTAATTATCGCGTTTTTGAGTTGTGGAGCAGTTTCATGCCTCGTCGAAAAGAAATTCAAAATGCTATTGGAACAGATCTTTATAATATCCAAATCAATACGATTGGGTTTTCATTTGGATTGCATGAACCTTTTATAAAATGGGCCGCGATCCCCGTTTCAAATTTTGATTTTGTTCCAGAAGGAATGGAAACGTTAGAAATTCAAGAGAGCTTATATGCCGTTTTTAATTATAAAGGGGATCAATCGAACGCTCTAGCATTCTTTAATGCTATTTATACTGAATGGTTGCCAAGTTCAAATTATCTATTAGACAGTCGGCCTCAATTTGAAATTTTAGGTTCAAGATATAAATTCAATAATTCCGAATCAGAAGAAGAAATTTGGATTCCTGTAAAGTTGATTTAGTATTATAACTTACAGAAAATAGAATGCAATAAATAAATTGTAAATCAAATGATTTCAACTGCCTCTATCTATAATTTCTGTTTGAGTTTTTTTAGTCAAACTTTTGAAAACCAAATTATAGGAATCGTCAATCAATTTCTTTATCAAAGAATCCGATACATCTCGATTAATAGCAACAGTATTCCAATGGGTTTTACTCATGTGCCATCCAGGTTTAATGTCCTCATATTGTGCCCTTAATTGTTCGGCATGATCAGGATTACATTTCAAGTTTACTGAAGGCTCACTTTTCTCCCACTGCTTTAAAGACGAAAGGGCAAACATTTTTCCACCAACCTTAAATACTAAAGTATCTTCATCAAAAGGAAAATGTTCCGTAACACCTTTTTTAGAAAGGCAAAATTCATAAAGTTGTTGAATATTCATGTTTTCAAAAATAATTAAATTTTATGAGTTGTCGAACTTGTTTTAAATTAAAAAAAGTTAATTTTAACAAAAAATTAAATTTTATATCTCACTGAATGCAAAATCATAGCTCTAAAAAGGAGCTGTTTGATGTTTTTTAT
>JBBALV010000021.1:0-48045 GCA_040402815.1 Flavobacterium sp. | reverse complement strand
CCTCAAGAATTCACTTGAGGTACTATTTATAATACATTCAATAGAATTACATGTTTTTGAAAATCGTATGCATCAAACGTTTTTTGTCATTGATGCTTTCTTCTAATGAAATCATAGTTTCTGTTCTGTAAACACCTTCAATATCATCAATCATAAAGATTACATCTTTAGCATGTTTAGTATCTTTAGCTCTAATTTTACAGAAAATGTTGAATTTACCTGTAGTTACAGAAGCAACAGTTACAAAAGGAATGTCGTTAATTCGTTCTAAAACAAACTTAGTTTGTGATGTATTGTTTAAAAATACTCCAACGTACGCAATAAAAGAATAACCTAGTTTATCGTAGTCTAAAACCAAAGAGGAGCCCATTATGATTCCTGCATCTTCCATTTTTTTTACTCGTACATGTACTGTTCCTGCAGAAATTAATAATTTTTTTGCAATATCGGTAAATGGAACTCTCGTATTATCAATCAGCATGTCTAAAATTTGATGATCTACCTCATCCAAACGAAATTTACTCATAATATTTATATTTTTATATTCTTAATTAATCAACTAAATTAGGTAGCATTAAATCAATTTAACTCGACCATTTACAATTTCAATACTGTCATCTAAAAAAAAGGATGCTTTTTGATTTAATTCAGGAACAATCTGATTGTTATTTGAATAGGTTTTACCTGATGCATCAAATTCAAAATGACCATTAATTTCATCCAAATCTCCTATTTTAGCAATAAAAGCGTTAAAAAAAATAGTTTTATTTATTAACTCTTCTTTATATTGAGCTGCAAAGTTGATATATTTTTTCGAACTATCATAATTTATTTTGATATTTTTATATACAAAATCATAAAAAGAAGGATTATTTTGCGGAATATTCATATATTCTTCTTTTTCATTGTTAACTATAACGTTTTCGCTAATCGAAATAAAACTTGATAATAATGCAATGAAAATATACTTTCGAGTTTCTTCCCTTTGATAATCATCTTGAAAATGACCCGCCTCAAATAATAGGGTTGGTGTACCCATAGCTTGAAAAGTATCTCCAACACAATTTAAATTGAAATCATCATCAAAACGACCAATTTGACCCGGTATATAGCATTGAAGTGTTTTATTCATTGCTACAATTACATTTATCGCTTTTAAACGCACATCATTCACTTCACGTTTTACATTATACGATGGTGCCAAAAAAGAAACCGTAGCTGGCATATTCGTATTTCCAACTCCAAAAACAGTACGCTGATCGTGAAGATTATAACAAAAATCTGGCTTAAATTGCTCATATATAGACCGTAAAGAAACGCTTTCCGGTTGCGATAAATTTTGCGCATCACGATTCAAATCTATTTTGTTAGCATTTTCTCGTGTATAAAGTACTGCTCCATCCGGATTCAACATAGGAATGAAGCAAAATGTGAAATTTTCTAGTATGTTAACTTGTAAATCAGATCCTACTTTCAGAAAATTAAATAAATCAAAAAGGGCTTTCGTAGTTGTACTTTCGTTACCATGCATCTGTGACCAAAGCAAAATTCTAGTTTTTCCAAATCCTATTTGATAACCATAAATAGGTTTACCAAGAACTGATTTTCCAATGATTTGTAATTCATTTTTTACATTAAGCTTATTCAATAATGGTTCAATATCTTGTAACGTAATATACCTTCCATTCAAAGCTTTTTCTTTGCATAAAAAATATAATTTCAAATAATCCATACTAATTTTTTTCGATTTACAAAGTTAAACATCTTTATGATTACAAATGTAAACAATCAAAAGTAGAAAGTAATTTACATCTGTAATCAATAAATCGATGGTGATCTACATAAGGAAAGTAGTATGAATAGTTGTTTTTTTATTTTAGATGTATTAATTATTAAAATATTAAAAATCAAATATTTAATAGAACTTACTTCATTTTTAAAATTAATACTATTACTTTGTTTTTACAAATTTAAATTTACAATTAACTATAAATTAGTATTAATTGATTACATTTGTAACTCAATGAATAAACTCTTAATTTACAATGATAAACTCGGAAGATTTTGTGAAAAGATTAGAAATAATAATGGATTATTATGGGCTAAATGCCTCCTTATTTGCGGATAAAATTAATGTTCAACGCTCAAGTATTTCGCATTTATTATCTGGCAGAAACAAACCAAGTTTGGATTTTATTCTAAAAATAATAGATGTATTTCCGGATATTGATTTGCATTGGATATTAATTGGAAAAGGAAGTTTTTCAAATACAGAAAGCAATAAAGAAAAAATAATTGTTACTGATAAAATTAAGGTTGCTCCTACTCCAATTCCTAATTCGAGTTTTGAAAATAATTTGTTTTCAGAAATCAAAGTGCCGATTGAAGAAATTACTACTGCAAAAAAAGAAATAGACACTGCAGAGAATAAGCCTATTTTATCTGACGAAGACAGTATCGAAAAAATTGTAATCTTCTACAATAACGGCAAATTTGTATCGTACCATCCATAGTTAAGAAATGCAAACCAAAATTAAAAATAAATAAATTACCTATTCTAGTTAATATTAAAATTAGTAGAATTTATAGATTGCACCTCAAAATTGGCAAATTGGAAATTTTGACCAAAAGAGACCAATGAAAGTACATATTTAAACTTAACTATTTCAAAATTAATTGCATAAACACCAAATCGAGCCATCTATCAAATTTATATCCAACAGCTTTTAGTGTACCTGAAACGATAAATCCAAATTTTTCATGAAAGGCAATGCTATCTTTATTTTCGGCATCTATAGCGCCAATCATAACATTATACCCTTCTTTTTTTGCTCTAGAAATAAGATGAGACAGTACTAATTTTCCAACGCCTTTTCCAATATGAGAATCACTTACATAAATGGAGTGCTCTACAGTGAATTGATAGCCAATTTTTTCTCGAAAGGTTCCATAAGTGCCGAAACCTATAACTTCAGAATCAAATTCCGCTACCAGAATTGGAAAATTTGATGCTAGTTTATTCTGAAACCATTGTTTTTGAGTGGCTAAAGTTTGAATTTCATAATTGTAATTGGCCGTCGAAAAAAGTATGGCGTGATTAACAATAACTAGAATTGATGGCACATCGTCTAAAGTAGCATTTCTGATTATTATCGCCATTTGTAGTAATGTTTTATTAAAAAAATAAGTGGTTGATGAACTGATTTAATCTTTACTACTTTACTATTAGTAGAAAAGATTTTTAAAAACAAATTTACAAAAGTAAAGAATAATAGCCCTTAAATATTCATCAATTATTTTTTTGGTTAAAGTTGTTGGTTATGAATCTCTAAAACTCAGAGTTGATTTAGTTATCGTAGAGCAAAAAACGATTAAACCAAATATTAGAAGGTTTAATTGTATTAATTCCTACATATTTATTATACTCCAAAATCAATTAATAAATAAAAAAAGACGCTATTATTTGCTTTTCTTAAGGAACGCGCTATTAAAAATATATGATACCCAATTATTAAGGTAATTTTTTCAATCAAATAGATTAAAAACAGATTCCGTATTTTATTTAAACCTTTTTTTAAATGAGAATTTTCTAAATTTCTATTTAAGATTATTTCAATTCGAATGATTATCTTAAGAAACTTCAAATCCATTCGAATAGTAAAAAATGTTTCAAACAATTTGTTAATTATTTTATTAGATTGTTTTTTATCCTTTTATTTGTTTAAAAAATTAAAAACCTCATTTAAGGTTTATGATTTAATACAATAATATACACATCACCCAGTCTAAAAATGATATTAAGAGCCGATAATTTAGTAAAAACATACAAAGGGCGGAGCGTAGTCAAAGGAATTTCTGTTGAGGTTAATCAAGGAGAAATTGTTGGATTATTAGGACCTAATGGTGCTGGAAAAACTACTTCCTTTTATATGATTGTAGGTTTGGTTAAACCCAATTCTGGAAATATATACCTAGATGATTTAAATATTACCGATTATCCAATGTACAAAAGAGCCCAACAAGGTATTGGATACTTGGCTCAAGAAGCTTCCGTTTTTAGAAAATTAAGTATTGAAGACAATATTTTGAGTGTTTTACAATTAACTAAATTGTCAAAAGCTGCGCAAGAAGCCAAAATGGAATCCTTAATTGATGAATTTGGTTTACAACATATTCGCACTAATAGAGGCGATTTACTTTCTGGAGGTGAGCGTCGTAGAACCGAAATTGCACGTTGTTTAGCTACTGATCCAAAATTCATTTTACTTGACGAACCCTTTGCGGGAGTAGATCCAGTTGCCGTAGAAGACATTCAGCGAATTGTTGCACGTTTAAAAAATAAAAATATTGGAATTCTAATTACCGATCACAATGTTCAAGAAACATTAGCCATTACAGACAAAACCTATTTGATGTTTGAAGGTGGAATTCTGAAAGCTGGTATTCCAGAAGAATTGGTTCAAGATGAAATGGTTAGACGAGTATATCTTGGTCAAAACTTTGAATTAAGAAAGAAAAAATTAGAGTTTTAAAACTTATTGAATCGTCAATTTTTCTAAATCACCATAATTTCCATTAAAAATATTTACGTCAACATTGCCTTTAATTCCGTTGATTTTTGCTTTTTCGGTAAATTGCCAAAAGAGCCAATCGGGTTTTATTTTTTCTACAAATACATTGTAATTGGCAATCCAAAACGAATATTCGTTAAATTCTTGGTGCAAGAAATCAGAAGCATATTTTTCTCCTGTATAAATTATAGGTTTTACTTTATAATGTTTTTCAATTGCAGTCAACCATCTCTTTAATCCCACTTTTAGACTATCCGAAGACTGATTTTTAGGCAAATGTTCGATATCTAAAACAGGTGGCAAATCTCCTTTTTTCAATGAAACCGTTGCCATAAACAATGCTGCTTGCTTTAACGAATTTTCATTCGGACGATAATAATGATAAGCACCACAAACGAAGTTATAATTTTTCGCACTATCCCAATTTTCTTTAAAACGGCGATCTGCTCGATCGCAACCAGCTGTAGCGCGAATTAAAACAAACTGAATTGGAAAATCGTGTTCCACATTTTCAATTAAAGACCAATCGATTTTGGATTGGTATTCAGAAACATCAATGCCAGCAATTGTATTGTTGTTTTTAGATAAAACTTGAAAATTACGAATATCTGAAATTCGTTTTTCTTCAGCTATTTCTTTCAAGGTTTTATTTGTTTTAAAACTAAAATAATAAGCCAAACCCTCCCGATAATGATAGACCAAACCCAATAGAAATGCCAAAAAAAATAAAATAGTAGTAAAATAATTAAATGCTATTCTAAAAACAGATTTCTTCTTTAGCAAAGGTCGCCGCCTAGATGAAATTTTGGCTCTAGAAGATTTTTTTTTCATTAGACTATGCTTTGTTTTTGGACAATTTATTATTTAAAACAGACAATAAAACATACATCAGAATCACCAATGCAATTCCCAAATAGTGAAAAAAGAGTAATAAGATCAAAGACATAGTAATAAAACAAATTTGTAAAAGATTATCTTTTAAATTAAATTTCTTTATTTTTAAAGAAAATAATGGTATTTCAGCATTAAGAATGTAGGCACTTAGCAAAGTAATCACAACTAAAACCCAGGGATTGGTCAACAATTCCAATACAATAAGCGAATCTGAATTTTTTAAAATCAACGGTAAACTTAAAATAAATAGTGCATTTGCTGGCGTAGGCAAACCAATAAAAGAATCCGTTTGGCGAGTATCAATATTGAAATTGGCCAATCGATAGCACGAAGCCATACTAATTACAAAACCGAGAAAACAAATCCAAATCGAAGAATTTTCAATTGAAATTTCATGATCTTTTATTGTATTAGAAAACATAAAAAACATTACAACTCCCGGAGCAACTCCACTAGTAACCATATCAGCCAAAGAATCCAATTGCAAACCCAACGGACTTGAAACTTGAAACAATCGCGCAAAAAAGCCGTCGAAAAAATCAAGAAAAATACCCAAGGATACAAATAAAAAAGCCAACTCAAAATCTTTTTGAAAAGCAAAAGTGATAGCTATACAGCCACAAAATAAATTGAGTAGCGTAATTGTATTAGGAATGTGTTTTTTTATATTCATTTTTATTGTTTTAAAAAACAAATTTAATACAATAAGTTAAAGACAACGGCGTTTTTTATTAGAGATTTTTATTTGATATTTGTAAAAATATTTTGATTTGAAAAAAGCACTTTTTATTAGCTTCTTACTTTTGTGTTCTATAGCTTATAGTCAGTCTGTTAGAAAATATTCTAATGAATTTATGAATATTGGAGTTGATGCAGCTGCATTAGGCATGTCGAATACTGCCGTTGCAAGCACCAATGATGTAAATTCGGTTTACTGGAATCCAGCAGGATTGATGAATTTAGAAGGAGAACAAGTCGCATTAATGCACGCTAGTTATTTTGCTAACATTGCCCAATATGATTATTTTGCCTATGCAAAAAGAATTGATGACCAAAGCGCATGGGGAATTTCATTCATTCGATTTGGTGTTGATAACATTTTAAATACAACCCAACTTATAGATAATCAAGGTAATATAGATTACAATAGAATTAGTTTATTTTCTACAGCCGATTATGGTGTAACTTTTTCGTATGCCAAAAAATTACCGCTTCAAGGATTTCAATATGGTATAAATGCCAAAGTGATACGCCGAATAATTGGTAAATTTGCCAGTTCTTGGGGTTTTGGATTTGATGTAGGACTTCAATTTAATCATGATGATTGGCAATTTGGATTAATGCTTCGCGACATTACAACTACTTATAATGTATGGAATATTGACGAGGAAGAATACGCAAAAGTGTCAAATGCTATTCCTGGACAAAATCAAACTTTACCTGAAAATGTTGAGATAACATTGCCAAAAGCGCAACTTGGAATGTCTAAAAAATTTCAATTTCATAACGAAACTAGTCTTCTTGCAGCGGCTAATTTGAATATGCGTTTTGAACATACAAATGATGTTTTTTCGACAAATGGAGTAGGCATTGACCCTGCTTTAGGATTTGAATACGGATACACTGATTTGGTTTTTTTAAGAGCTGGTGTTGGAAATTTTCAAAGCACTACACAAATCGATAATACCAACAGCATCACTTTTCAACCCAATGTTGGTTTAGGCTTTAAATATAAAGGTATTCAAATTGATTATGCATTGACCGATTTAGGGGATCAAAGTGCCGCTTTGTATTCTAATATTTTTTCGTTAAAAATTGATTTAGGCATTTTTAAAAGATAAACAAAGTTTAAATGTTGTTACAAAAATTAAAATCGATACTTTTTCTGGGAATGCTTTTGTTGCTTTTCCCTTTTTCAAAAATAAATGCGCAGCATCTTGTCTTATCGGACAAAGCCGAAATAAGTATTTTAACTTGTGATTCTGGAAATGAATTGTATTCCTTATTTGGACATACGGCATTGCGAATAAAAGATGAACTTAACGCCGTTGATGCCGTTTATAATTATGGTTATTTTGATTTTAGAACACCTAATTTCTATCTAAAATTTGTCAAAGGCGATTTGCAGTATTTTGTGGCAATCGATAATTTCAATGATTTTTTAGCCGAATATGTGTATGAACAAAGAGGTGTTTTTGAACAAAAATTAAATCTTACACCACTTCAAAAGCAAAAAATATTTGATGATTTGACTGCTGTGTTGACTTCTGAGAATCGTTTTTATACTTATAAATTTATAGACCGAAACTGTACTTCAATGGTTGTTGATGTAATCAATAAAAACATCAATAGCCCGATTTCTAATAATGTAAAGGATTCCGACAAAACAAATCGAACTATACTTTACGGTTATTTGAGCTCTCATTTTTATGAAAATTTAGGAATTAATATCATGTTTGGCGCTAAAACGGATCGAAAGTTTGATAAGATTTATCTTCCATTACAATTGATGGAAAGTTTAACAATGTCCAAAAACAACAAGCTTCCCATAAGCAATGATACTAAAATTTTAAATATAAATAGTGCCGCTAAACTCCCATTTTCGATATGGAATAATAGTTATTCTTACCTTTTGGTTTTTGTTTTAATTATTTTATTGAACATAAAATCAGTTAATATAATTTATTTTATAGTCAATGGATTGTTAGGAATATTCTTGTTTTGGGCAGGATTCTACTCTTTGCATGAAGAATTATCGTTAAATTATAATATATTATTATTCAACCCATTACTATTGCTTTTGGTCTTTTTTATTGCTAAAAATAATTTTAGATTGGTTCTGAAAATAGCCTATTTATATTGTTTTTTTATACTCATTTATATTGTCTTGATGGCAGATAAACCACATTTTCTATTATTTTCTCCAATAATTGCTACCAATCTTATTCTACTTGCTCGAATTATTTTAGCAAATCGCAAAAAACTAGCCAATTAGTTCATTTTATTGTCCACGATAAAACAATACGGTACTAAAAGTTTTTATGATAATATTGATATCTAGAAAAACACTTCGGTGTTTAATATAATACAAATCATACTGAAGTTTTTTCAAACTATCTTCTCTAGTTTCACCATAAGCATAATTAACTTGTGCCCAACCCGTAATTCCTGGTTTAATGATATGGCGCGTTTCATAAAAAGGCATTGATTTTGACAATTCATTTACAAAAAAAGGACGCTCTGGACGTGGTCCTATAAAAGCCATTTCCCCTTTGAGAATATTATAAAATTGTGGCATTTCATCTAATCTCGTATTTCTTAGAAATTTTCCAAATGGAGTAATTCTATTATCATTTAATGTAGCAAAAACAGCCCCATCTACTTCCGCATTTTTAATCATCGTTCGGAATTTAAATATTTCAAATGACTTTCCATTTTTCCCTACACGAGTTTGTTTGTAAAATAACTTTCCTTGATTGCCAATTGCATTTCCAACTACTATAATTGGAATAAAAAATGTGCATAATACAAGTCCAAAAGTTGACATTAGTGTATCTGTAATTTTAATAATTAGTAAATATAATTTATTTTGATTGTTCCTACTAAAAGGAAAATATTTGTAAAAATCCTTGTTAAAATGTTGAATAGGAATTCGTTGTGTGAATTGCTCATATACTTGAGCATATTCCCGAATGATAAAACCATTTTCTAATAATTCCAAAAGCTGATTGTATAAATCTACCGAAATGCTTTCTGCTTTTTGAGAAGCTATTACAATTTCAGAAATATTATTTTTCTTAATAAATTCTTCAAAATCAAGTATTGAAAGTTTTTTGAGATAATTGAACTCTGAATTTTCTATCCCATCCGTATTAAAATATCCTAAAATTTTATAATGCGGATCTATATTTTCAAGCACAGTTACTAATTCTTTTACTTGATCATTATCGCAAATTAGAATTACATTTTTTTCAAAACGGTAGGAAGCCAGGAATTTTTGATAAAACATTCTCCAAATCAATAAGGATAAAAATATTGCAATATAAAAATATAGAATTTGAATTCTGTTTAATGGAAGAATTGGGGTGAAAATTGGCGTAAGCAAATAGAAAAGCACTGTTGTTGAAGAAGTTAATACAATACTTCGAATTACTTGAAACTGATTACTCGCTACTTGAAGATTATACATCTCAAAAACAGTCCCTAACACTGAAATATAAATTCCTAGTACTACTGTCCAATAATAATTTCGTAACGAAATATGAAAATAACTAAAATTAAATAATACATCAGCCAAATATAAAGCTAATAAAACTGAAGCAATATCAAATATTCTCAATAGCACTTTTCGCTCTGAAATTTCGAAATGTATTTTGTTTCTTGAAAACATTGTATTAAAAAATAAACTGCAATATAGTGAATATGTTTAAATTTGATCCAACGAATTCATATATTTATGTGTTTAAGAAATTAAAAAATTAATTTCTAATACTGATTTAAAATAGTAATTACTGCAGCTACTTCTTCCATCGTCAATACAGGGCTCATGGGTAAACTTAGTACTTCGTTATGAATTTTTTCTGTAATTGGAAATGATAATGAATTCCATTCTGAAAGTGCTTTTTGATGATGTGGTGCTATCGGATAATGTATGACGGTTTGAATGTCTTTGGAAAGTAAATATTCTTGCAACTGCAAGCGATTTTCAGTTCGAATAACAAATACATGAAACACATGATTGTTAGAAAAATCCCAGTAAGGTAAAGTAATTTTATTGTTTTTTATTTCGGATAGATATCGTTTAGCAATAGTTCTACGATGTGCGTTCTCTGTATCTAAATGAGGTAATTTTACATTCAAAAAAGCAGCTTGTAATTCGTCTAATCGGGAATTTATACCAACGTATTCGTTTTTATATTTTACTTTAGACCCATAATTCCGCAGCGAATGAATGGTTTTTGCCAAATTATCATCATTGGTCACAACTGCACCTGCATCGCCTAATGCACCTAAATTTTTGCTGGGATAAAAACTATATGCTATGCTTGACTGCTGACTTTTGATTTCTGATTTTTGATTGAAAATTGCCCCATGAGACTGAGCAGCATCTTCAATTACCAGTAAGCTATGTTGTTGCGCAATAGCATTAATTAGTTGCATTTCTGCCAATTGTCCATAGAGATGAACAGCTAAAATAGCCTTAGTTTTTGATGTAATTTTTTCATTGATTAAATTGGGATTAATATTGTATGTATCCATCTTGGGTTCTACCAAAACTGGCACTAAATCAGCTTGTAAAATAGCTAAAATAGAGGCAATATAAGTATTAGCAGGCACAATTACTTCATCTCCTTTTTGCAATCTACCCAGTTGAATGTAGGCTTTAAAAATTAATACTAATGCATCCAAACCATTACCAACACCAACACAATGTTTGTGTCCTGTATATTGCGAAAAGTTATTTTCAAATGTTTGGACTTCATTCCCTAAAATATACCAGCCTTTATGAAACATTTCTTCCAATTTTAATTGAAAAGCATCTTCATAAGGTTGATTGATTTTTTGTAAGTCTAGAAATTTTATCATATCAGTACCGTATCTAATAAATAATAATTTTCGGTTTCCATTTCATAAAAATTTTGACTTAGCGTTTGAGCTCCAAAACTTTCTTTCCAAAAATTAATATTTTGAATTATTTGCAATCCATTATTAACATGTGATGGTCCTAAATCGAAAAAATCAACTTCTTTTGCAACTGTCGTAATTAAAAAATCATATAAAAAATCAATACTTCCTAATTCATTATTGAAATCATTTCCGGCAATATATTGAGGTTTCACTACGTTTTTAGTAATAAAAAGAGTACTCCCGCAAACAAGTTTGTCGTTTTGATAAACATTAAAATGACGAATGTTTAATGGAAATTTATGAATTAAAAATGAAATCTCTTCTAAAGAATGAACAGGTCTGGATTGGTATTTATCATTCAAATTTGGTATCAATAAAGTATTCCAAAATGCTGCTAAATTAGTTTCTTCTTTAATTACTAAATTATTATTTTTCCCTCTTTTAATGCACTTGCTTCTAGATCGAGAAATAATTAATTTTCTATTTAAGTTAATAATTGAAATTGCGTGTTTCATTTTTAATTTTCCCTTACAAATATGAATCAAATAATCCAATTCGTCTGATGCATAGGAACTGTAAATAGTTGGTAATTCTTTTATAAATAAATTACTTATTTGATTATCATTTAACATTTTTAAAATTGCTTTAAAAATATAAATTGTATTCGAAAATTTTGATTTTGGAGTTAACAACAATCCTCCATAAGTTAATCCTTGGTGGGAATAGACGGTGTTTTCTATTCTATTTGCCGGCAATATCGCTACTAATTTTTTTTCATCAAAAACCAATAAAGAATAGTCTTGAAATCTATCGCTGTGATACTCCATAAAGTCACGATGGAAAAGAAAAGTCGCATTTTTTGCAGTACTAATAAAAGTATTCCAAATGTCAAAATCTTTGGCTTCATAAAGTCGAACGGTATAATTTTTCATGTTATAATTAAAACTTTGGAAAATTACTGCTTTTTTTTGTTACTACAAGAATCCCTTACTCAATATTTGACATTTTCAAAAAACAGCACCTTTTATAAATATTTTGTATCTTTATTGAATTAAAAATATAAACTATTTCAAGTGAAACTACAAATAGTCACTTTTTATTGTCTTGTAATGCTACTTTTTTCCTGTTCTAGTTTTGGACAGAGCATTACACTATTGCAACAATTCAATGGAAGATATGATTTTACAATGATTGGAAACACGCTCAATCCAAACGAAAATAATACCTCAGAAGATTGTTATATGTTCACTACGGCTACTGCAGATTTGAATTTAGATCCGAATGATTTGGTAGAAAAAGCCTATTTATATTGGGCAGGATCCGGCACAGGGGATTTTAATGTAAAACTTAATGGCATTGATATTGTAGCCCAACGCACTTTTGGATTGATGCAACTTAATTGGGACATTCCCTTTTTCAGTGCTTTTGCAGATATTACAAATATAATTCAAAACTCAGGAAATGGCACTTATACGTTTTCAGATATAGATTTAAATGCAGTGATACTTGATTCTGATTATTGTGCTAACAGAACCAATTTTGGAGGTTGGGCAATGCTAATAGTTTTTAAAAACAATTCACTTCCGCTAAATCAGCTAAATGTATATGATGGACTTCAAGGCGTGCCAGATGCCATCAACATTACACTTAATAGTTTGAATGTTATCGATAATGTAGGGGCAAAAATTGGTTTTATTGCTTGGGAAGGAGATAACGCTTTAGCAACAGAATCACTTATTTTTAACGGAAATGTGTTGAGTAATACACAAAATCCAGAAGATAATGCTTTCAATGGCACTAATTCTTTTACAGGAGCAACTAATTTGTATAATATGGATTTGGATGTATATGACATTCAAAATAACATTCAAGTCGGTGACCAAACGGCACAAATTCAGTTAACATCTACTCGAGATTTTGTAATGGTCAATACGGTTGTTACCAAGTTAAACAGTCAGGTTCCCGATGCTGTGATTGCAATTAATAATGTAGAACAATCCTGTGATTCGAAAACGATAGTGGTGGATTACACCGTTTCAAATTTAGCCACTGCAACCAATCCATTGCCTGCAAATGTGCCTATTGCTATTTTTGCCGATGGTATTTATATACAATCTACTGCTACTTTGGCTGCAATTCCTATTGGTGGAAGCGAAAGTAACACAATTACTATAGTGATTCCGAGTAATGTACCTACTACGTTCACATTAAAATTTGTAGTTGATAGCACAGCAACTGCATCTGGAACAGTTGCCGAAATTAACGAAAATAACAACGAAGCTGCATTAAATATTTTACTTTGGATTGCGCCAGCAATTAATCTATTAGGCGATTTAATCGCTTGTAACGAAGGTTTTGGTAAAGCTACTTTTGATTTTTCAAATCAAGAACAATTAGTAAAAACCAACCCGCTTGATGTGGTAACATTTTATCATTCTCAAAATGAAGCTAATGCAGCAAGCAGCCCCATTACAAATATAACTAACTACACTACAACTACATTTCCAGCACCTATTTTTGTTCGAATTGAAGACAATCACCATTGTTTTAGCACGACCTCTTTTAATTTAAAGATTCAAAATTGTCCTCCAAAAGTCTATAATTTGGTTGCCACCGATGCTGATAATTTTTACGACACTTTTCAAATAGATGGTTTACGAAATATATTTATGAATTTCAAACTATCCATATACAACCGCTGGGGAACACTAGTTTGGGAAGGAAATAATTCAACCGAAGACTGGGATGGCACTTCAACCAAAGGCACTCATTTGCTAGGAAACGAATTGCCTGATGGTACTTATTATTATATTTTAGAACTCAACGACCCTGATTATCCCAACCCATTGAATGGATTTTTGCATTTAAAAAAATAGAGGTTTTTGAATTTATAACACTTGCTATATTTTATCATGATTATCTGGTTACTTTTCGTTACGAAAAAAGATGCTAATCATTAAAAACTATAATTAAAAAATAAAGAATAGCTGTGACTACATATTCCGAGTATAAAAATTATAGTCTTTCAAGATCGTGTTTATAAAATCGGGGGCATTGCCTGATTGATTTTTGATACCAGTTACGGATTCGATTTTTAATCGGATTTTATTAATTTTCTCAAAGTCGTTGTTCTTTTTAGCGTCGTCAAAATTTTCTTTAATAATTCGGATATCATTGTCAGAAAGCTTAATGACCAAGGCGTAGGTTGGCACATATTCGTCGTCAATTTCTTGTAGGATGGTGCTGTTGATAGTTACCTTACTTTTTAATGTAATTACCGATGTTCCAGCCGCCAAATCACCCAATCGTTGGGATTGTTTTGTGGTTACAATAGCGATTAGACCTATAACTCCACTTGCAAACATGACATCAATCAAACGGAACAACCACCGAATGATATAATCACCGAAACTGGCTTGATAGCCGTCAATTTTTACCACTTTTATTTTCAATAATCGTTTACCGAAAGTTTGCCCTTCAAAAATGCTTTCTTGTAAAAGGGTATAGAACATTACAGGAACCATAAAGATAATGATAACTGCAAATCGAGACCAATTATCCCAGTCGTCTATGAGGTCTCCAAGACCTAAGTAATAAAAAATAACCCAAAAAATAACTATTAAATAGGCAGTTTGTATCAGTATATCGGTTAATACCGCCAATAATCTCTCGCCTACTGAAGCGGCTGTAAAATTAATAGTCACATTTTGCGTTGTATTTATTGATAATTGCGTCATATTTTATATTTTAGCATTCGATGAGAGAAATTGCATTCATAAAACAAAATAAAGAAAAATGGCTTGAATTTGAACATGCTATTTTTGGTAAAGCTAAAAAAAATCCTGATGAAATGGCTAATTTGTACATACATTTAGTCAATGATTTATCCTATGCACAAACTTATTATCCTAAAAGCAAGACAGTTGTCTATCTCAATTATTTAGCCTCACAAATATACCAAAAAATTTACAGGACCAAAAGACAAGAAATTAATCGGATAATGAGTTTCTTTAGAACCGAAGTACCACTTCTGGTTTATGATTACAGAAGGTATCTTTTGTATGCCTTTCTGCTTTTTTTCCTATCTGTTGGCATCGGTGTGGTGTCAGCAAGCCATGATGAGACTTATGTTCGACTGATAATGGGCGACGAATATGTTAATATGACATTGCAAAATATCAAAGAGGGCAATCCAGTTGCCGTTTATAAATCGGGGAGTAATTGGGGCAGTTTTATTGGCATTACAATGAACAATTTGTTTGTAGGGGCAAAATGTTATATTAATGGTGTTTTTGGAGGTATTGGTACTTTTATAGCTTTGTTCCAAAACTCATTAATGCTAGGTGCTTTTCAATATTTTTTCTACCAACAAGGTGTATTTTGGCAGAGCGTTCAAGGTATTTGGATTCATGGTGCTATGGAAATTTTCGGTATCGTAATTGAATCAGCAGCCGGTTTTATATTAGGTGCTTCCCTCCTATTCCCAAGAACTTTATCCCGGAAAAATGCTTTTAAAATAGGTTTCAAAAACAGTTTAAAAATATTTTTAAGCACTGTTCCTTTTACTATTAGCGCCGGTTTTTTAGAAGGTTTTATCACTCGATATTCTATTATAATGCCCAATTGGGCGAATATTTCTATCATACTTGCTACGCTATGTTTAATTTCGTTATACTATTTGGTGTATCCATTTTTGGTGAATAAAAAAATAAATGCTCAAAAAACGGTATCGTGAAAAAGACGCTTTTTTACCTCTTTCTCTTTTGTTCTTTGTTCCAATTAAAGGCCCAAGACACTGCTGTAATTGTACAAAAACCAATCATTACAAAAGTAGTTTGGAAGGAATCTGAAATCAAAATTGACTCCGATTCTGTGTCTAAAAAGCATTTTGAAACCAATTTCAAATCGAAGTACAAGGACGACGCTTTTATTTATGACGTGAAAAAGCAAGAAAATAATGCTTGGGATCGGTTTAAAGAATGGTTGGCAAATTTATTTACTAGGTTATTTAGTTTTACCAGCCGAAAAGCTTCGATGAATTTTGTAACCATTTTAATGAAAATCATTGCGATTTCCATTATCATTTTTGTGATTTATTTGATAGTAAAAAGCATTATGAACAAGGAAGGACAATGGGTTTTTGGGAAAAATTCCGACAAAAAACTGATTCGCTATGACGATTTAGAAAAAAACCTTCGCTTGATTGATTTTGAAAAACTGATAAAAGAAACGCTAAATACTGGCGAAAACAGGTTGTGTATTCGCTATTATTATTTGTGGTTACTCAAAAAAATGTCCGAAAGAGAGATTATTATTTGGGATTTGGAGAAAACCAATTCCGATTATGGTAATGAAATAAAAAACGAAGAATTAAAAGCCGATTTTGCCTATTTGTCGTACCTCTACAATTATATTTGGTACGGAGAATTTGAACTCGATGTCAACACATTTGACAAAGCAAAAACCGCTTTTGAAAAAACGATACAATCAATTTAACAATGGATAAATCGCTCAAAATATACATTTCTATTTTGGTATTGCTCTTGACAGTCATCGTTATTATTGACATGAATAAACCTTTACCAATAGATTGGTCGCCAACGTATGGTCTCAAAGACAAAATTCCGATGGGTATGTATGTTTTTAATGAAGAGTTGCCAACACTTTTGAAAAATCAGAAAATTCAAAAAGTAACTGTAACCCCTTATGAATATTTAAAACCGCTGCATAACTACGATACTTTAGTGAATAGTTATAAAATAAAAGGTACCTTTCTAGTACTTTCAGATGTGCCAATTTTAGATAATGAATCAACTAAGGAGCTTTTTTATTTTGCAGATCAAGGCAACACCATTTTTTTAAGCATGAAAAACTTCCCAAAATCTATTTTGGATAGCTTAAAATTAGAAGTCAAATCGGAGTTTCAATTTTCAGATAGCATTTATAATTGGATGGCAAATCCAAAATTGAGTACAACAAAATACAATTTAGTGGAAGGGATTGGCAACAGTTATTTCTCTATAATCGACACGCTAAACACAAGCGTTTTAGGCTATCAAAGTGGCGATTCTACTCGTATCAATTATATAAAAGTGCCTTATAAATCGGGGAATTTCTATTTGCATACACAACCAGCTGCTTTTGTAAATGTCCATTTATTAAAAAAGCAACAGTTCGAGTATGCCGAAAACGTGCTCTCTTATCTTCCAAAAACGGATGTGTTTTGGTATGTGAAAGATCAAAATGGTGATGTGATTTCTAACTCTCCTTTACGCTATATATTTAGTCAACTAGCACTAAAATCGGCTTGGTTTTTGTTTTTGATAGGCATGCTGATTTTTATGGTTTTCAATGCCAAACGCAGACAACGCATTGTGCCTATCGTCAAACCATTGTCTAACACCACTATTGAATTTGCCAAAACGATTGGAAATTTGTATTTTCAAGAAGGCGATCACGGCAATCTAATCGATAAAAAAATAATTTATTTCTTAGAAAAAATCAGAAACGATTATATGCTTGACACCACTGTTTTAGATGGTTTCTTTATAAAAAAATTGCACCAAAAATCAGGAAAAGAACTCGTAGATATTGAAAGAGTAGTTTATTTAATTCATCAACATCGAAAAAATCATTTCACTTGTATTGAAGACGATTTGATTCAGATAAACGCAGTAATGGAAAGAATTATAAATTAGATTTCTGATTGAAGAATAACGATTTTTGATTTATGAATTATAAAAAACCTTATAATAACTTTCCTTGAAAAATAGAGGAATTTAAAAAATAAAAAAATGGAAGAGACAAACCACTCGGAAACAACAAACGAAAACATCAATTTTGAATCGCGTTTGGATGTATCAAAATTACAAGAAAGCATTGCTACTATAAAAGCAGAATTAAGCACTGTAATTGTTGGGCAACATAAAATGATAGACCAATTGCTGGTTGCTATCCTATCGAACGGACATGTTTTACTTGAAGGTGTGCCTGGCGTAGCTAAAACAATTACGGCAAAATTGTTGGCAAAAACGTTGCAAATTGGCTTTGGAAGAATTCAATTTACACCCGATTTGATGCCATCGGATATTTTGGGAACATCGGTTTTTGATCTAAAAAAATCAGAATTTGAATTCAAGAAAGGCCCAATTTTTTCTAATCTAATTTTGATTGACGAAATTAACCGTGCACCGGCAAAAACTCAAGCAGCACTTTTTGAAGTCATGGAAGAACGTCAAATCACAATAGACGGAACAACCTATATTTTAGACACGCCTTTTTTAGTGATTGCTACACAAAACCCAATAGAACAAGAAGGAACTTATAGATTACCTGAAGCCCAATTGGATCGTTTTTTATTCAAAATTTCGATTGATTATCCAAAATTGGAGGAAGAAATCACGATTATTCAAAGAGAGCATCTTTTACAAAATCATGGTAAATTAGAGCATATAAAAACAATACTTTCCTCAGCGGATATCAAAAAATATCAAAGTTTGGTGAAACAAATTATTGTAGAGCAAAATCTGTTGGAATACATTGCTAAAATTGTGATCAATACGCGTGAAAATGCGTTTTTATATTTGGGAGCATCGCCTCGTGCGTCTATTGCTATTTTGAACGCAGCCAAAGGTTTTGCTGCTATTCGTGGTCGTGATTTTGTAACTCCCGAAGACATTAAAGAAGCTGCTATTCCTGTATTGCAACACCGCGTTATTGTTACGCCAGAACGCGAAATGGAAGGGATAACGAGTATTGAAATCATAAAACAAATCATTGAAACAGTGGAAATTCCTAGATAGAAAAGTTTAAAGTTATTATAATCTGAAACTTGAATCCTGAAACAAAGAAAATTTGAAACAATTTATTAAAAATCTATATCTCAACAATTTCTTTTTCTATGCACTTATAGGTGTTATAGGGTTGTTATTGTTTGCCTTTATTTATCCGTTTTTGTTTAGTGCAACTTTGTATTTATTATTGGTTATTATCACATTTTTGGTATTGGATATACTGATTTTATTTTTATCAAAAAATGGCATAGAAGCAAAACGAACTACTCCCGAAAAACTTTCAAATGGTGATGAAAATGTCATTCAACTCCATATCAAAAATTACTTTACTTTTCCTATTTCAGTCAAAATAATTGACGAAATACCGATTCAATTTCAGGTTCGTGATTTTGAAATTAAAAAGAAAATCAGTGCTTCGTCTGAAACAGAATTGCAGTATTTTTTGCGTCCAACGGAGCGTGGCGAATATATTTTTGGCAATTTGAATATCTATGTGACCTCGCCTTTGCAATTGATATCGAGACGTTACATTTTTGATGGTAATATTATGGTGCCAACTTATCCCTCCTACATCCAATTGAGAAAATACGATTTAATGGCTTTTTCCCATAATTTATTCCAATACGGAATGAAAAAAATCAGACGTATTGGACATTCTATGGAATTTGAACAAATTAAAGAATATGTGCAAGGAGACGACATTCGAACTTTAAATTGGAAAGCAACTGCTAAGAAAAATGCCCTGATGGTTAACCAATTTCAGGACGAAAAATCGCAATCTATTTATATGATTATCGATAAAGGTCGTGTAATGAAAATGCCGTTTAATGGATTAAGTTTACTCGATTATGCTATAAATGCTTCATTGGTTTTGTCAAATATAATTTTGAAAAAACAAGACAAAGCTGGAATGATGACTTTTTCTAAAAAAGTTGAAAATCGTGTGGTTGCCGAAAAACGTTCTTCGCAAATGAATAAAATTCTAGAAAATTTATACCATATAAAAACCGATTTTTTCGAAAGTGATTTCAGCCGATTGTATGTAGATATTAAAAAAAATATCAATCAAAGAAGTTTAATTTTATTATACACTAATTTTGAAACCTTAGACGGTTTATTCCGACAATTACCTTATTTGAAAGGCATCGCCAAAAATCATTTGTTGGTTGTTGTTTTTTTTAACAATACGGAACTGAATGAACTCATAGATAAAAAAGCTTATACTATTCAAGAGGTTTATGATAAAGTAATTGCCGAAAAATTTGCTTTTGAAAAACGTTTAATAGTTAATGAACTCAAAAAATACGGAATTTATGCTGTGCTAACAGAACCAGAAAACCTAACTTTGGACACCATCAATAAATATCTTGAAATTAAGGCTAGAGGAATACTTTAAAAAAATTATGAATTATGAATTATGAATTATTCTAAACTTGTAAACTTCTTTTATGAAACAAATTACTTCCATACAAAATCCTTATATAAAATCGTTGGTACTTTTACAAGAAAAAGCGAAAGCTAGAAAGCAATCGGGTACTTTTTTGATTGAAGGACAACGAGAAATCACATTAGCCCAAAAAGGAGGATATGACGTAATAACCATTTTATTTTATCCCGAAATTTGTTCAGAAAGTAACGCAAAATCGTTGGTTAAAAATGCTGAATTTATTGAAATCAATAAAGAAGTTTTTGAAAAATTGGCCTATCGAGATACAACTGAAGGTGTAATTGGTGTTGCAAAAACCAAAAGTTTATCGCTCTCCAATCTAAAACTATCCAACAATCCATTAATTTTAATAGCTGAATCTCCAGAAAAGCCTGGAAATATAGGTGCTTTATTAAGAACTGCTGATGCCGCAGGACTCGATGCAGTAATCATTGCAAATCCAAAAGGCGATTTATTCAACCCAAATATTGTACGATCCAGTGTGGGTTGTCTGTTTACTAATGCAATCGCAACGGGAACAACATCAGAAATCATTGATTTTTTGCAAGAAAAAAACATCAATTTTTATTGTGCTACTTTACAAAATTCGAATGCATATCACACTCAAGATTATAAACAACCAACGGCTCTAGTAGTTGGAACAGAAGCCTCGGGATTAACTCAAGAATGGCGTCAGGCTGCCACACAAAACATTATAATTCCAATGCAAGGCGCTATAGATAGCATGAATGTATCCGTTGCTGCAGCCATTTTAATTTTTGAAGCAAAAAGACAAAGGGGGTTTTAATATATTGAGCTTTTCGTTAAAAAATAAATTTATTAGATTCATAGCGAAAAGCCCATTAAGAATTGAAAAAATAATTTTATGAAAACATATCTTTTACTTTTTCAAAGAAAGATTTGTCTGATTTTTCAGGTCTAGGAGTAAAATTATCATCAGATAAATTGCTTTCAAAGAATTGCTTTTGCTCTTTAGTTAAAGTTTTAGGTGTCCAAACATTAACATGAACCAACAAATCGCCAGTTCCATAACTGTTAACACTCGGTATTCCTTTTCCTTTTAATCGAAGTATTTTTCCGGATTGAATACCTTCTTCCAATTTAATTCTAACCTTACCATTTACTGCATCAATATCTTTGGAAATGCCGAGAACCGCTTCAGCAAAACTAATATATAAATCCAGATGTAGGTTTTCACCTTCTCTTTTTAAGGTTTCATGCTCAATTTCTTCAATAGCTACAATCAAATCACCGGGTATGCTGTTTCCTGGAGCGTCATTCCCTTTGTTGGCTACTTTCAATTGCATACCATCAACTACACCTGCGGGAATTTTTATAGCAACTGTTTCGTCTTCAAGAACTAGCCCTTGCGCGTCAGCATTGGACGGTTTTTTATCTAAAATTTGACCCGTTCCGCCACAACTTGGGCAAGTTGAAGCAGATTGCATTCTGCCTAAAATAGTGTTGGTAACACGCATTACTTGTCCTTGACCGTTACAAGTAGAGCACGTTTTATATGATACACCAGCGGCTTGAACTTTACGTTTTACTTTCACTTTTTTCTCTACTCCATTGGCAATCTCTTCTAGGGTCAATTTCACTTTTATACGAAGATTACTTCCTTTTGCTCGACGTTGGCCTCCACCACCGCCAAATCCACCGCCAAATCCTCCTCCGCCAAAAATGTCTCCAAATTGGCTAAAAATATCATCCATGTTCATACCGCCTCCGTGGAATCCACCACCGCCGCCTCCACCGCCATCAAAGGCTTGATGCCCGTATTGGTCGTATTTGGCTTTCTTTTGTGGATCACTTAATATTTCATAAGCTTCGGCTGCTTTCTTGAAATTTTCTTCGGCAACGGCATCTCCTGGATTTTTATCTGGATGGAATTCAATTGCTTTTTTTCGATACGCTTTTTTAATTTCGGCAGCATCGGCATTTTTAGTAATGCCTAATATTTCGTAAAAATCTTTTTTCATAGTACTTCCTTTTTCCTCTCTGGGAGGACTGACTTTTAATTACCTATTACTACTTTTGGAAAACGAATAATTTTATCCCCCAGTTTATATCCTTTTTCAAGAACATCTACAATTTTTCCTTTTAAATCGTCAGTAGGGGCAGGAATTTGTGTAATGGCTTCCGCAAAATCAGCATTAAATGTATCGCCTGCTCTCACTTCTACCTCATCCAAACCTTTTGAAACTAAAGTGCTTTTAAGTTTGTCATGGATTAGGGCAACTCCTTTTGCTAATAAATCGTCGTCGGATTTATTGATTTCAATAATGGCTCTGTCAAAATCGTCAAGAACTGGCAGTATGGCTTGCAGTACTTCTTGATTAGCCGTTTTAAATAACTCCAAACGCTCTTTTGCAGTTCTTCTTTTATAATTTTCAAATTCAGCAAAGAGACGCAAAAATTTATCTTTTTCGGTTGCTAAATCTTTGGCTAATTGGTCTTCAATACTTAATTCTTCTACTATCAGCTGCTCTTCATTGGCATTGTTTTCTAATGTAGTTTCATCTAATTCTTTATCCATTTCAGTATTTTCAGTAGTCATCTTTGATTTATTTTTGAATATATTTTTAAATTTCATAACATCAACGTTAACTACAAAAGTACTGCCAATTGTTGCAAAATGTCAAATTGTCATTTTTTTTTGTACCTACTAAATTTTAAACCAATACCTCTTATTTGATTAATCGATTTAAAACGTAATTTTGAAGTACAAAAAGTAAAACAAAACGTCAACAATTCGCAGTAAAAAACAAAATTAAATTGTAACAAAATAAATCATTTGATTACTAATTGAAACATGAATACAAATTTAGAACAATCATTTGTGCAGCAACTGCAGAACAATCAAAATATAATCCACAAAATTTGTAGATTATATACAAATGATAGCGATGCACATAAAGATTTGTTTCAATAAATCACGATTCAGTTATGGAAAGCTTTTCCAAAATTTCGCGGGGATAGTAAATTTTCAACTTGGGCCTATAGAGTAGCTTTGAATACAGCTATCACATTATATCGAAAAAGCACCAAATCGGTTAAAACCGTTGATTACGAAAAACAACAATATTTTCTTAGTCAAGAAGAATATAATTATGAAGAAGAAGAACAATTGAAATTAATGTATAAAGCAGTTTATCAATTGAACGATATTGAAAAAGCATTGATTTTTATGTATTTGGAAGACAAAGATTATACGGAAATATCAGAAACTTTAGGAATAAGTGAAGTGAATGCAAGAGTGAAAATGAATAGAATAAAAGGGAAATTAAAAAAAATATTGAATCCATAAGGTAAAAAACATGAAAGAGCTGGATTTATTAAAAAAAGATTGGAAAAATAGCGAACTTACATTTGATCAAATTTCAGAAATTGAGATTTACAAAATGTTACATCAGAAATCGTCTTCGATTGTAAGGTGGATATTTGTAATAAGCATAATTGAACTTGGACTAGGTTTTGTTTTAGGTTTACTGTTATCGTTTACAAAATGGGATGAGGAAAGTATTAGTAAAATTAAGGAATGGGGGATTTATAATTATTACATCGCTTCAACATTATTGATGTATGGAGTTGTGTTTTTCTTTATATATAAGTTTTATTGCATCTACCAAAAAATTTCGGTCGTAGATACAACGAAACAATTAATTTCGACGATTTTAAAAACTAGAAAAGTGCTTAAGCAATATATCGCATTTAATTTGACTGCTTTTGCTATATTATTTATTATAATTGGAAGTTATTCTGGCTATAAAGGATTTATAGATGCAGCAATTAAAAAAGGAGACTTACATCCTGAAATGCCCTTGACTACCGCCATAATTAGTTTACTAATTTTAATTCTTGTTACAACAATTTTTACATTTGCTTTTTGGCTGATTTACAAACTTATTTATGGTATATTACTAAAACATTTGAATAAAAACTACGAAGAATTAAGGAAATTAGATTTCTAAAATTGAATTAACATTCCCATTCTCTCTTGCGATTTAATTCTTCTTGTGCAGCAATTTCTTCAACAGAAATTACTTTCAGAAAGGAAGGATGTTGCTCAATGGCAAATTCTACTTTTTCTACAATTTGTTCAATGGTATCGTTTTCATAATCAATTTCTAAAGGAGGTTTTATGATAAACGATTGTAGAATATTTTTCTTTTTCATTCGCAATCCTTTTTTGTCAAAAGAACGTCGGAAACCATCAATAACAATAGGAATTACAATTGGCTTATGAGTTTTTATGATATGAGCAGTTCCTTTTCTAACGGGTTTAAACGACTTTGTTGTGCCTTGTGGAAATGTTATTACCCAACCCTCTTCAAGAGCTATTCTAATGTTTTCAGTATCATTCGGATTCACCTCTCGCTTTTCTGTAACATCTTTACCGCTTGAACGCCAAGTTCTTTCAACAGTTATGGCACCTACATAGGACAAAATTCTTGGTAATAATCCAGCTTGCATGGTTTCTTTAGCGGCTACATAGTAAATGTTCATTTTGGGTTGCCAAATATATCCAACGTTTTTTATGGAGTCTTGCCTTCCACTCAAACTGGCATTGAAAACATGAAACATTGCAACAACATCGGCAAAATAAGTTTGATGATTGGAGATAAATAGCACATTGGTATCAGGCAGTGTTTTAATAATTTCTGAACCGTCAATTTGCAATTCATTAAAACCTCGATAACGCTTATGGGTCAAAACAGCAAAAATTCGAATTAACCATTTTTTAATGAATAAAATATGTCCAAAAGAATTTCTTTTAAATAATCCCATAATTGTAATTTTCTAAAAAACGAACGGCAAACATACAAAAACTTCTAATTTATAACACTTTTTTCAAAACTTCTTTAAGTTCGCTAAGCATCATTGCTGTAGCGCCCCACACAACATAATCTCCCATAATAAACACGGGAACTGCTGTTTCTTTTGAATAAGAAGTTGCGATAACCTTTGATTTTACATTTTTTTCGTTTAAAAAATCATTTAATGATACTTCTAAAATACCAGCTACTTCATTAGGTTCGGGAGTAAAAATTAATTCTTCAGAACAAATTCCTAAAAATGGATAAACCAAAAAATTACTAGGCGGAATATATACATCTGAAAAAGAGCGAACCACTTTTATTTTTTCTGGATTAACTCCAATTTCCTCCCAAGTCTCACGAAGTGCCGTTTGCTGAAGGGATGCGTCGAATTTTTCTACTTTTCCTCCGGGAAATGCAATTTGAGAAGAATGAACGCCCGGATAGGTATTACGGATAATCAAAACCAGATGGGTAAGGCTATTTTTAGGATATAGCAACATCATTACCGCTGCTATTCTTGGATTAACAACCTCTAATTTTAAATTTAACATCAGTTCCCTGCGTTCCAATGGTGCCATAATTACATGAGCGCTATCCCCAGGAAGCACTTCATCAATAATAGATGGAATCTTTTTAAGAAAAATGTCAAAATTCATTTTTTATTTATACTGTAAATATAGTCAAAAAAGAATACTAAAATTCCTATCAAAAAATAGTTGAAATAAATAATTTTCAATTTTATATCTTTAGCGAATTGAAAAATAAGAAAAATTATGCAAGATAATAACCAAGAAAATTTCAAACGCGAACTAGGGTTATTCGATGGGACAATGCTCGTAGTAGGATCCATGATAGGATCAGGAATATTTATCGTAAGTTCTGATATTGCTAGACAAGTAGGTTCGGCAGGTTGGTTGACACTTATTTGGGTCATTTCAGGATTGATTACCATGATTGCTGCGGTAAGTTACGGCGAGTTAAGTGCTATGTTTCCGAAAGCAGGAGGTCAATATGTATATTTAAGAGAAGCTTATGGGAAATTAATCGCTTTTCTTTACGGTTGGAGTTTTTTTGCCGTAATTCAAACAGGAACAATTGCCGCTGTTGGTGTTGGTTTTTCAAAATTTGCAGCTTATTTGATTCCAGCTGTAAGTGACGAAAATGTTTTGTTTGAAAAGGGTAATTTTAAACTCAATGCGGCACAAATCGTTTCCATTATTACCATTATTTTCCTTACTTATTTGAATAGCAGAGGGATTAAAAACAGTAAAACAGTACAAACCGTTTTAACAGTTATTAAAATTTTATCCCTTATCGGATTAATAGTTTTCGGATTTATATTAGCCGCAAAAGCAGACATTTGGCAAGCCAATTGGGTCGATACGTGGACTACAAAAGCATTTGTAAAAGATAGTAATTCTTGGTTTCCAATCTCAGGAATGGCTTTAATTTCTGGAATTGCAGCCGCAATGGTAGGTTCGTTATTTTCTAGTGATGCTTGGAATGGGGTTACTTTTATTGCTGGTGAAATAAAAAATCCAAAACAAAACGTAGGTTTAAGTTTGTTTCTGGGCACATTGATTGTTACCGTGATTTATATTTTGGCCAATCTAATGTATTTGGCCGTAATTCCTTTTGATGAAATTGCAACTGCAAAATCGGATCGAGTTGCTGTAGTAGCCTCACAGTATATTTTTGGAGCGATTGGCACCTATATTATTGCAATAATGATTATGATTTCAACATTTGCTTGCAACAACGGACTGATTATGGCTGGCGCTAGAGTCTATTATACGATGGCAAAAGACGGCTTATTTTTTAAAAAAGCAGCCCTATTAAATTCGGCTAGTGTTCCGGAATGGGCTTTGTGGATGCAATGTTTTTGGGCATCGGTATTATGTTTAACCGGAAAATATGGTGATTTATTAGATTTTGTAATTATTATTGTTTTGATATTTTACATCTTGACTATTTATGGTATTTTTATTCTTCGCAAAAATATGCCCGAAGCAGAACGTCCTTATAAAGCTTTTGGCTATCCGTTTTTACCCGCTGTTTATATGGTAATTGCAAGTTTGATTTCCATAGCTTTATTGATAACTAAAACCAGCACTTGTGGTTGGGGAGTTGCAATAATGCTAATCGGAATTCCTATTTATTTTATACAAAAAGTCAAGAATAGTTAATGATTTAGCTTTTAATTAAATTCTAAATTGCAAAAAAAATACTGTTTTATTAAAACGGAATGTTACTTTTTGTAACATAAGAGTAACATTCCTTTTAAACTTTAGGGTATGTTACATTTGTTTTTAAAATAAAGAAATAAAATAAAAATCAATATTTTAACCACTTATATAATTCTTTCCAAGTAGGTTTTTTACCATACATTAAAATTCCAACTCTGTAAATTTTAGAAGCAAACCAAACTACAAATAGGAAAGTTCCAAATAGTGTAATCAATGAAATCAATATTTGCCACCACGGCACTCCGAATGGGATACGCATCATCATCACGATTGGAGAAGTAAGAGGAATCATTGAAAATACAGTGGCAACTGTTCCGTGTGGATCGTTTAAAACACTGAAGAAACCTACATAAACACCCAACATTAACGGCAATATAATTGGCAATAAAAATTGTTGTGAATCCGTTTCAGAATCGACAGCAGCACCAATGGCTGCATAAATGGAACTGTATAAAAAATAACCCCCAATAAAATAAACAACAAACGATAGAATTATTGTTGCAATTGGTAAATAAAGTAATTCATTAATGTAAAGTTGAGCTGTAGTTTGCAACTCTGACTGGGCAGCCGCCATAATCTGAGGCTGGATAGCAGCTGTTGCACCAAAATGAATTCCAAAAAACAACGAACCACCAATAAATAATAACCCTCCAATAGTTATCCAAATTGTAAATTGAAGCAATCCTGCCATTGATGTTCCAATTATTTTACCCATCATTAAAGTAAATGGTTTTACTGATGATATGATAATTTCGATAATTCGGTTGGTTTTTTCTTCAATCACACTTCGCATCACCATGTTGCCATAAATAATAATGAACATCATTATTAAATAGCCAAAACCAGCACCAATACCAACTTTAATAGCGTTAAGACCTTTAACCGTTTCTTCTCCTGAAGACTTTTTTAGATTAATGGTTACTTTAGCCAATGCTTTTCTAATAGCAACAGTATCTAGACCTGATTTAATATAGTTTTCTTTTGTAATTTTATTAGCAATAACGTTTTCCACATCTTCAATAAAATCGAGACTAGGACTGTCATTAGAAATATATTCTACTTTATTTTCCAATGAAGCAACCGGGTTTTGCTTTGGAATATAAATTAAACCTTCATAACTTTCTCTAACAATGCTATCTTTAAGTATCTTCAAATCAACTGGGGAAAAATCAACAAATTTGAATTCATCAGAATTTTTGAATTCATGTGCAAAAATGCCTGATTCATCATGAATTGCAATTGTCTTTACATCGGCTTTCATAGTGGCTAGATATCCTACAAAAGTGGCCAAACCCACCATCAAAAGAGGACTTAAAAAAGTCATTACTATGAATGATTTATTGCGGACTTTAGCAATAAATTCTCGTTTTATAATTAGTGTTAATATACTCATATTTGAATTAAAAAGGAATTATAAAATTTAGTTTTAAGCTGAAACTGTTTTAATAAAAATATCATTGACACTCGGAATTTTTTCAACAAAATGAGTGACTTGACCTCTTTGAGTTAAAATATGAAGTAGTTCATTGGATGTTGAAGTCCCTAATTGAATTTCTAATTTTAATTCGTCATTTAAAGATTTGAAATTGGCTTGTCCAACGGTAAATTTTTGAGTCAAATCATACATTAAGCCTTCTACATTGCTGGTAAGAATACCAATCTCAAAACTATTGGTACGAAATTGTTTTTTCACATCTTCTAATTTTCCTTCAATCAGTTTATTTGATTTATGAATTAGTGCTATGTGGTCGCACAATTCTTCTACGCTTTCCATTCGGTGAGTAGAAAATATAATGGTTGAACCTTGTTCTTTTAAAGCTAAAATTTCATCTTTAATAACATTGGCATTGACCGGATCAAATCCTGAAAAAGGTTCATCAAATATCAATAATTTTGGTTTGTGCAAAACGCAAACTACAAATTGTATTTTTTGCGCCATCCCTTTGGATAGTTCTTGGATTTTTTTGTTCCACCAACCTTGAATTCCAAGTCTATCAAACCAATATTCCAATTGTTTTTTGGCCTCTGCTCTAGAGAGTCCCTTCATTTGCGCCAAATACAAACATTGTTCGCCCACTTTCATCGTTTTGTACAACCCTCTTTCTTCAGGTAAATAACCAATGTATTGTACATGTTTGGGTTGTAATTGCTCTCCATCGAAAATTATTTCGCCACTGTCAGGTAGCGTAATTTGATTAATAATTCGGATAAGTGAAGTTTTTCCTGCTCCATTTGGACCTAAAAGCCCATAAATACTCCCTTTTGGAACGGTAATTGAAACTTCGTTAAGTGCTGTGTAGTCGCCATATTGCTTCACAACTTTATTCACTTCTAGGATATTGCTCATTCGTAATTTAGATTTTGGTAAATGTAGAAAATTAGCACTAAAAATGATAAAAATGTTTCATAAAAAAACCCACCCGTTTTCAGAAGGATGTGAAAAATTCTATTTATAACTTATTTCCAATAAATAAATTATGTTATATCACTATTTAGGGAATTTCAATATCAAAAGCACCTTCTGTTACATGATTGATAACCAATGGAGTAGCAGGATCGCTACAATCGAAAGTAAAACTTCCTTTTATTCTAAGCGCTGTTCTTTCAGTAATTTTAAGTGTTGCACTAGGAGCCGTTAAAAAAGGTACTGTACCTAAAGCTCCATGATATTTTATATTGAATTTATCAACTAATGGATTCGACGTTGAAGTATAAGTGGTTCCAACAACCAAATCATCTTCAAATGTTATAGCAATTCTATTCTGATTGGCATCTAAAGCATTTAAAGCCGTTGAATTTATACTATTTACGGTCATTGCCGCTTTTACGATGCTGGTGTCAACAAATTCGGTTCCATTTATTTTTGCAAAAAACGAATCTTCTACAACATTTGAATTAACAGAATAAGGAATGTTTGTAAAAATCCCAGACGAAAAATAAATAGGTAGTTTGGGGATGGTAGCTGAGGCATCAGACCAAATTCCTTTAAAAGTAAAAGTTCCAGAAATCAATTTATTCATCTCATCTATTGCGGTAATTTTCACATAACCTGGATAAGAATTCACACTTCCAATTACCGCCGAGCTGTATCCAAAATTGGAAGCAGGTGGCGAATAAGCCATTATATTAGTTTCGCCGCTATAAGTACCAATTGTAGTTCCATGTATAGCAATTTGAAAATTTTCATCTTGCGTACCTTTTATCCCTTTTAAAATAATAAAATTTGGATTTACAATGGCTTGGGTAGACGTTGCATTCCAAGTTTCACCATTAAAATCAACTTTAAATGTAGAATTAATTATAGGATTGATAAGAGTCGGATCTATTGAATCTACAGAAGTTGTGCAAGACGATATCGAATGTAAAGCCAGTATTAGTATTAGCATTTTGAAAACTAATTTTATTTTTTTCATTTTAATTTATTTGCTTTTGATGGTACAAATATAATTATTTTACATGACTGTCCGCTAAGTGGTCAAAATTTGTTTTTTTAGCTTATCATAATAAGGGTTTACAAATATTCAAAATATGGTAACACTATATTTACCATTAAGTCATTTAGTCGGTATAATTTCTTTTTTCAGATGATATCATTTTTTTGGTACTTTAAAAAGCAAAATCAAACCGATGATGAAAAATACAGCTAAAAATACAATTGCAAATCGTGGACTCCCTGTTATTTGATCAATTATTCCATAAACACACATCCCGATTACGATACCAATTTTTTCGGAAACATCATAAAAACTAAAAAAAGAGGCGGTGTCTTCAGAATTCGGTAAAAGTTTTGAATACGTGGAGCGCGATAACGCTTGAATCCCTCCCATTACTAGTCCAACTAAACCTGCCATGACATAAAAATGAATGGGCAGTAGTATAAAATAAGCCATAATACAAAGTATTACCCATAAAAAATTAATCACTATTAATGTAGGAATATTTCCAAATTTCGCTGATGCTTTAGATGTTAATACTGCTCCAAGAATAGCAACCAGTTGAATTACTAAAATGCAAATAATTAATCCTGTAGTGCTTTCTTCTTTGCTAGACCATTGTATTTCTTGCGAACCAAAATAAGTAGCAATGAGCATTACTGTTTGCACTGCCATACTATAAACAAAAAAACTGAGTAAGTATTTTTTTAAAATAGTATGAGATTTTAGTATAATCCATACTTTCTTCAATTCTTTAAACCCATTAAAGATTAGCAATTTTGTAACTTTTCTTGTCTTAGTTCTATTTCCTTTTGGTAAATAATAGTACGTATATTGACTAAATATAATCCACCAGATGCCCACCATAACAAAAGAATAGCGCATCGCTTTCATGGCCGCTTCAACAGGAGCTCCAGAGATATGAAATACATCGGGCTTCATTACCATCCCTAAATTTATAATCAATAGGAAAACACTTCCAAGATAACCTAACGAAAAGCCTTTAGCACTAATTTTATCTTGTTGCGAAGGAAAAGCGATATCGGGCAAATACGAATTATAGAATACTAAACTTCCCCAAAAACCAATCAATCCTAAAAAATAAAAAAGCAAACTAATGTAAATATTTTCCAAACTAAACCAATTTAATGCAATACAAGAAGACGCTCCTAAATAGCAAAAAAATTGCATAAATGATTTTTTATTGCCTAAATAATCTGCTATACCTGATAATAATGGAGAAATAAATGCTACCATTAAAAAAGCTGCCGCTGTTACAAAACTTATTAATGCCGAATTTTTAAAATTATAACCTAAAAATGAGATATAAGGGTTATCGCTATCGAATAATGCATTGTAAAATATTGGGAAAATTGCCGAAGAAATCACCAATGGATATACCGAATTGGCCCAATCGTAAAAAGCCCATGCGTTTAAAAGTTTCTTGCTACCCTTAGCTAAATCTGCCATAATTATATCGGTTTATTTTGCGCTAATTTATATATTTATTTAAAAAAATAGTGAAATTTTAAAAGATCATTTGTTAAACAAAATATAAAATCAGAAATGGCATCCCTTTTTTAGTACATTTGAATTTATTGCAATTTAAATATAAAACCATGCAAAAACGGAACATCTTCCTACCCTTATTTTTTTTTATTGTTCAAATTTGTTTCGCACAACAACCCATAAAACCCAATGCAGTTGATATTTATAATCAAATTCAAAAGCTAAATTTTTTGGGTTCCGTATTATATATTGCGGCGCATCCCGATGACGAAAACACACGATTAATTTCTTTTTTATCCAATGATACTAAAGCGCAAACTGGATATCTGTCTTTGACTCGTGGAGACGGCGGTCAAAATTTAATTGGTTCCGAACTAAGAGAACTTCTTGGAACCATTCGAACACAAGAGTTGATAGAAGCCAGAAAAATTGATGGGGGCGAACAATTTTTTTCGAGAGCGAATGATTTTGGCTATTCCAAAAACCCCGATGAAACCTTGAACATTTGGAATAAAGACCAAGTGCTTAGCGATGTCGTTTGGGTAATCCGAAAATTTCAACCCGATGTGATTATCAATCGTTTTGACCATCGAACTCCCGGTACAACGCACGGACACCACACCTCATCAGCATTGTTAAGTTTGGCTGCTTTTGATAAAGCAAACGATCCAAGTGCCTATAGCAATCAATTGGAATATGTAACCCCATGGCAACCCAAAAGGATGTATTTCAATACTTCATGGTGGTTTTATGGTAGTAAAGAAAAATTTGAAAAAGCCGACAAAACCAATTTGACTTCCATCAATACAGGGGTTTACTATAGGTCTTTAGGAAAATCCAATCAAGAAATTGCTGCTTTAAGTAGAAGTCGTCATCAATCTCAAGGCTTTGGAAGTACTGGAACGCGCGGCGAAGATTTGGAATTTCTAGAATTCATCAAAGGTGAAAATACAGCCCAAAAATCAAGTATTTTTGACGGCATTGACACTACTTGGAATCGAATAAAAGGTGGCAAAGCCATTGGTGAAATCTTACAACGGGTAGAAAAAGATTTTGATTTTAAAAATCCGGCAGCCAGTATTCCTGAATTGGTTAAAGCATATGTAGCCCTTCAAAATCTCGAAGAATCCCATTGGAAAAACATTAAAACAGAAGCTATAAAAAATACAATTGCTTCGTGTGCAGGATTATATTTGGAAGCTGTTGCTGAAAAACAGGAAGCTACAAGAGGCAGTTTGGTTACTATAAATGCAGAAGCAATCAATAGAAGCCCAGTTGAAATGAAGCTATTCCAACTAAAGCTCCTTCCTGAAAACAAACTAGTGCCTCAAAATTTAGATTTAAAAAACAATAGCAACCAAAGCATTTCATTTTCGATGCAAATACCAGAAAACTGTGATTATACCGAACCCTATTGGCTCAAAAATCAAGGCACTTTAGGAATGTATCGCGTCGATGAACAATTGAATATTGGAAAACCCGATATTATTCGTGCACTAAAAGTCGTTTTCAATATTGAGATTAACCAAGTTTTAATTCCGTATGAAAGAACAATTATTTACAAATACAATGACGACGTAAAAGGAGAAGTTTATATGCCGTTTACCATAATTCCAATTGTGAGTACTGCATTTATAGATAAAGTAAAACTATTTAACGCTAACGAAACCAAAACGGTAGCGGTTAAAATCACTGCTGGAAAAGATAACGTTCAAGGGGATATCCATTTGGATATTCCTGAAAATTGGAAAGTAACTCCAAAATCAATTCCTTTTGTTTTAGACAAAAAAGATGCCGTTACAACGGTTTCATTCGAAATCACACCGCCTAAAAACGCTTCTGAAATTGATGCCAAAGCCATTGTTACAATTGATGGAATGGTATATGACAAAGAAAAAATCAGCATTAATTACAATCATATCACTGCTCAAGAAGTTTTAAAACCCGCGGTTTCTAAATTCATGAAATTAGACATCAAAATGGGTGGCGAAAAAATAGCCTACATTATGGGGGCTGGCGATGAGATGCCGTCGTATTTACAACAAATGGGATACAGTGTTACTATTATAAAACCCGAAGCTATTTCAAAAGAAAATTTAAATCCATTTGATGTAGTCATTATGGGAATTCGGGCGTACAATGTGGTTAATGCACTGGTTTTCAAACAAAACCTTTTATTTAATTATGTAAAAGAAGGCCATACCATGATTGTACAATACAATACTTTGGACGATTTGGTTGTTAAAGAACTAGCGCCTTTTCCATTAAAAATCTCACGCGATCGCGTTACCGAAGAAGAAGCAAGCATTGCGTTTTTAGCGCCTACACATCCCGTTTTGAATTATCCAAATAAAATTACCACCGACGATTTTAAAGGTTGGTTTCAAGAGCAAGGTTTGTATTATCCCGATACTTGGGATGATGCCTTCACTCCTATCCTATCCTCCAACGATAAAGGTGAAACTGCTAAAAAAGGCGCTTTATTGATTGCGAACTATGGTAAAGGACATTACATTTACACAGGACTGAGTTTCTTTAGAGAATTGCCTGCCGGCGTCGAAGGTGCGTACCGATTATTTGCTAATATGATTTCCGTTGGATCAAAAAACAAAGAAAAATAATGACGCAAAATAAAATTTATTCATGGAAAAAAAGCTACACATTTGTCCTTATTGCCAACGTGCTTTACCTCCTATTTTTCTATTTTCTAATGAATTATTTTTCGTAAAACATGCAACAAATTGATTGGATTATATTAACGCTAACGTTGGTATTTATCGTCATCTATGGCGTTTGGAAAACCAAAGGCAGCCAAAACGTAAATGATTATATTCTTGGTAATAATGAAACGCCTTGGTACACCGTCGGTATTTCTGTAATGGCAACACAAGCCAGCGCTATAACTTTTCTCTCCACTCCAGGACAAGCCTTTAATGACGGAATGGGTTTTGTGCAGTTTTATTTTGGATTGCCATTGGCCATGGTAATTATCTGTTATACTTTCATTCCTATTTACCATAAACTCAAAGTTTTTACGGCGTATGAATTTTTAGAACAACGTTTTGATTTAAAAACTAGGTCTTTAGCAGCCATACTTTTCCTAGTACAACGGGGTTTAGGGACAGGTTTAACCATTTATGCCCCTTCCATCATTTTATCTTCAATTCTTGGATGGAATTTAACTAAAATGAACATCATCATTGGCACATTGGTGATTGTTTATACGTTTTCAGGAGGCACAAAAGCCGTTAATGTAACCCAAAAACAGCAAATGTTTGTGATAATGTCCGGAATGTTCATCGCATTTTATTTGATTCTAAAAGGGTTGCCCAAAGAAGTGACTTTTTCAAACGCTATGAAAATTGCAGGAGCCAATGACAAAATGAATATCTTGGATTTTTCCATTAATCCACAAAATCGATATACTTTTTGGAGTGGTATAACGGGAGGTTTGTTCTTAATGCTATCGTATTTCGGAACCGATCAATCCCAAGTGGGTCGTTATCTCTCCGGAAAATCAATTCGTGAAAGCCAAATGGGATTGCTCTTTAATGGATTGTTAAAAGTGCCAATGCAGTTTTTTATACTTTTAACTGGAGTTATGGTGTTTGTCTTTTTTCAATTTGAAACCGTACCCATCAATTTCAATCCAAATAGCAAAGCGATTATTGAAAACTCCAAATATGCAGATGAATATAAAGAATTAGAAAAAAAATTAGTTGCTATTTCTTCTGAAAAAAAAGAAGTTACGCTTGCATATGCAATGCAATTGAATATAGACCGCGAAAATCAGGTGCTTAAAACACGAATTGTTGCTTTATCGGAAAAAGAAAAGAACATTCGAGATCAAGCCAAAACCCTAATTGGCAAAGCCGATAAAAAAGATAAAACCAATGATGCCGATTATGTTTTCATTCATTTCATTATGCACTATTTGCCGAAAGGGTTGGTTGGATTGCTCTTGGCGGTCATTCTTTCAGCGGCTATGTCATCCACCGCATCGGGTATTAGTGCTTTGGCTTCAACCACAGTCATTGATATTTACAAACGAAATGCAAAAGGTGAAAAGTCCGAAAAACATTTTATGAACGCCACTCAATATTTTACGGTGATGTGGGGTGTGATAGCCATTCTTTTTGCCTGTGTAGGTACATTATTCGAGAACCTGATTCAGTTAGTAAATATTGTAGGTTCTATATTCTATGGTACTGTTTTAGGCATATTTTTGGTTGGTTTTTATTTTAAATATATCAAAGCTAGCCCTATTTTTTGGGGAGCTATTTTAAGCCAAACTACCATCTTTTTTATTTATTATTTTGCCATACACATTTACCCTAGTGGTGAAGAAAAGTTAGGTTATTTATGGCTCAATTTCATCGGAGCGGTTTTAACTATAATACTTTCAAGTCTAATTCAATTTTTCAGTAGTCGAGTAGAACGGGATGTTGAAAATTAGAATTTTACTTGAAATGAATGTAAAATTAACTTTATTTCATCATAAAAAAAACTAAGACTTTATATCAATTTTATACAATACAAAAAGTTTAAAACAGTTTTTCTTGGCGTTATAATTTGTAATGTTGACATTTGCAATTTCCAAACAATCCAGCTACAAACTATGCTAAAAATTAATGCTATTTCTTTTTCTTACGATACAAAAACAGTGATTGAAAACCTCAGTTTCGATCTTCAAAAAGGACAACATCTTTCAATTATCGGAGAAAGCGGTTGTGGAAAAAGCACGCTATTAAAATTGATTTATGGACTATACGATTTGAATTCGGGTACTATTTTTTGGGATAATAAAAACATCTTAGGGCCTAAATTCAATCTCGTTCCAGGAGCTGCAGCTATGAAATATCTAGCACAAGATTTTGATTTGATGCCCTATATCTCCGTAGCCGAAAACGTTGGTAAATTCTTATCAAATACCGATAGAAAAGCCAAATCAGAAAGAATTCAAGAATTATTAGATATGGTCGAAATGTCAGACTTTGCAACGACTAAAGCAAAAAATTTAAGTGGTGGCCAACAGCAAAGAGTGGCTTTGGCAAGAGTTTTAGCATTAGAACCCGAAGTGCTACTATTAGACGAACCTTTCAGTAATATTGATAGTTTTAGAAAAGGTGCCCTGCGTAGAAATTTATTTTCTTATCTAAAAAACAAAGGAATAACCTGTATTATTGCTACTCACGACAGCATCGATTCCTTGTCTTTTTCTGATGAAACCATTGTAATGAAAATGGGTAAAATAGAACATCAAGGATCATCGAAACAAGTCTATTTGCAACCCAAAAACAAATATGTAGCCTCCTTATTTGGCGAAATTAATCAGATAAAAATTCATTATTTAATAGATTCAGAAGATAAAGAAAAAACAATTTTACTGTATGCAAATGAGTTATTTCTAACCGATATTTCTGATGTAGTAGTCATTGTCAAACAAAGTTATTTCAAGGGAAATACCTATTTAATTAAAGCCGTATTTGAACATAAAATACTCTTTTTCGAAAATCCCTATGCCCTAACCGATAATGATATCGTTTGTCTTACCGTTGCTATAGATACAATTGCTATGAGAATGGCTGTTTCATAAAAAAACTATCAAAATATTATAAGTATAAATATAATCACTATATTGTAATTCTTTTTTTCTGAGTCTGAAAAAATAAGCAAGTTGCTTTAAACGAAATTATATTTAATAATGTACCATTCAAAAATTACGGGACTTGGCTATTTTGTCCCAGAAAATAGAGTCACCAATAATGATTTGTCCAAAATCATGGACACCAATGATGATTGGATTCAAGAACGAACTGGCATTCAAGAACGCAGACACGTTATTAAAGATAGCGGGGAAACTACGAGTAGCATGGGAGTTAAGGCTGCAAAAATAGCTATAGGACGTTCTGGACTCTCCAACTACGACATCGATTTTATTATTTTTGCTACCATCTCTCCTGATTTTTATTTTCCAGGTCCAGGAGTTACTTTACAAAAAGAATTGGGTTTAAAAACTATTGGCGCATTAGACGTTCGCAATCAGTGTTCGGGATTTATATATGCCCTTTCTATTGCTGACCAATATATAAAAACCGGAATGTATAGCAATATTTTGATTGTAGGATCTGAATTACAATCTATCGGATTGGACATGACGGATCGCGGGAAAGGTGTTTCCGTAATTTTTGGAGATGGTGCAGGAGCAGCAATTTTAAGCCGTGAAACCGATTTATCAAAAGGAATTTTATCTACCCATTTGCATTCCGAAGGAGAACATGCCAAAGAATTAGCTGTTGTAGCGCCTGGAATGGGCGGTCGTTGGGTAACCGATATTTTAAAAGAAAACAATGCTGATGATGAAAGTTACTTTCCACACATGAATGGACAATTTGTTTTTAAAAATGCCATCATTCGCTTTACTGAAGTTATAAATGAAGGATTAGAAGCAAACCATTTAGAAGTTAGTGATATCGATATGCTCATCCCGCATCAAGCCAATTTAAGAATTTCTCAATTTATTCAAAAACGATTTGGTTTGAATGATGATCAAGTATTTAATAACATTCAAAAATTTGGAAATACCACCGCAGCATCCATTCCTATTGCTTTGACAGAAGCTTGGGAACAAGGAAAAATAAAATCGGGAGATACGTTAGTATTAGCAGCATTCGGAAGTGGTTTTACATGGGCAAGTGCTATAATCAAATGGTAAATTTAATATACAATAGTTTAATTCTTTGTAAAAAATTATAAGAATTTCAATAATTCAAAAACCCTCGTTCCAAATTTTGAAACGAGGGTTTTAAGTATATTTAAAGCTTGTAACTTTAAATTATATTTTCTTCACATATTGGGTAATAATCACAATCGTTTGACCATCTACTCTACCTTCAATATATTCGGCATTTTCGTGGTCCAGTCTTATATTTCTTACTGAAGTTCCTTGTTTAGCAACCATACTTGAACCTTTAACTTTCAAATCTTTAATTAAAACAACGGAATCTCCTGTATTTAGAATTACCCCATTTACATCACGATGAATGATTTTGTTTTCGTCATCTTCCCCTTCACCAGTGGCTTGTGCCCAAGCTAAAGTATCATCATCAAAATACATCATTTCTACCAATTCCTTTGGCCAACCGTGTTTACTCAATCGGCTTAACATTCTCCATGCCACTACTTGAACTGCAACATTTTCATTCCACATGCTGTCATTTAAGCATCTCCAGTGATTTAAATCTTCGTTTCCAGGAATTTCAATTTGGTCAATACAGGTTTTACATGCTAATATATTTTCGTCTATGCCTCCTTTTTTTGTTGGCAAAACGGCAAATACTTTTAAATTTTCTGCTGCTGTACACAATTCACATTTTGAATCACTGCGTTTATGAAGCGTTCTTTCCATTATTTGAAAGTTGTTTTAATTTTCGGTGAAATTAGAATTAATTAATTCTACTACAAATTAATTTAGAACTTATTAAAATAAAAATCAATCTATTATTCGAACCGATTCAGGTACTAAAACAGTATAATCGCCTCCGTTTCTTATCACATCTCGAACAATGCTTGAACTGATATAGGATGTTTTGGCGGCAGTAAGTAGGAAAACAGTTTCAATTTTAGAGAGTAATCGATTGGTATGTGAAATGGCTTTTTCAAATTCGAAATCGGCTGAATTTCTTAGACCTCGAAGAATAAAATTAGCATCTAGCTTACGGCATAGTTCGATGGTCAACCCCTCATAAACCATTACAGAAACTTTAGGTTCATCGGAAAAAGCTTGTTCAATAAAACGTTTTCTATCTTCTAATGAAAACATGTATTTTTTCTCGGCATTAATTCCAATCGCCACAATTATTTCGTCAAAAAGAGGAATACTTCTTTTGATAATATCGTAATGCCCTAAAGTTATGGGGTCAAAGGAACCTGGAAATATAGCTTTTCTCATTTTAAGGTTTTTAATTGTTTATTTCTCTTTCAATTCTCCTATCGGGAACAATCCACATTAACGCTACTAGCGTGTATAATAGTCCCGATATCCATGGTGATAAAAATGCTAAAGGAATTGCAATAAAATAGCAAAATAAAGATATTTTTCCTTTAACATCTTTTTGAACGGCACGATATAACAACGAATCTTTGCCTTCGTGCTTTATTATTTTTTTTTGAAGGGTAAAATAGGAAATCGCACACATCAATAAAACGAATCCGTAGCAACTCATTGGAATGGTTGAAAATTTTTGAGTACCAATCCAACTAGTAGCAAACGGAATAAGTGATAGCCAAAATAATAAAAAAAGATTGCCCCATAGAATCGAACCATTGATTTTTTTTACGACTTGAAACATGTGATGGTGGTTGTTCCAATAAATACCCACATAAACAAAACTCAATATGTAACTAAAAAAAACAGGTATTAACGAGCTTAACGATTCCAAATTGTTACTGTTTGGGGGTTTTATTTCCAACATCATAATGGTGATGATTATGGCTAAAACGCCATCGCTAAAGGCTTCCAGTCGATTTTTATTCATATAATGCATTATTTTTTCCAAATGGATTTTCGTTGTAAAGCCAATAGAATCTCATTATCTATTAAATCGGTCATGTCCATTTTGGCAAAAGTAGCTTGTTGGGGAAAAATACTTTGAGGTGATAAGCCTGGATTGGTGTTGATTTCTATAAAATGTGGAATATCGTTCATAATAATAAAATCAGTACGTGAAAAGCCGCTCATTCCTAGGGATTCATAGATTTTTTTTGCCATTTTTATCACCCGATTTTCAATAGTTTCGGATATTCTAGCAGGAGTAATTTCCTTCGATTTACCTAAATATTTGGCTTCATAATCAAAAAAATCGTTTTGCGAAAGAATTTCTGTAATGCCCAAAACTTTTGTTTCTCCTTTATATTTAAAAACACCTACCGAAACTTCCTTCCCATTCAAATAGGATTCAATAAGAATTTCAGGATCTTCGGCAAAGGCAAATTCGAGTGCTTTGTTCAATTGATCCATAGTATCTACTTTTGAAACTCCCAAACTGCTACCCGATTGATTCGGTTTTACAAAAAAAGGCAAACCCAAATCAGTTACAATTTTTTCGCCATCAATAACGGCTCCTTTAGTTAAATAGATGGAATTGGCTTTTGGAATATTGAATTTTGATAAAACAGAAAGCGTATCTCGTTTGTTAAATGTCAAACTCGATTGATAATAATTGCAGCCAGTATAAGGCAAATCAATCAATTCCCAATAGGCTTGCAAATGACCGTCTTCGCCTGGAGTGCCGTGAACCGTATTTACAGCCACATCAAATTTAATGGTTTTGTCCTCTTTTGTAAACGAAAAATCACCTTTATTAATAGGATATTTTTTATTGTCAATCAAGCAATACCACTCGGATAACAATATATGAACTTCATAAGGGTGATATTTAGATTGATCGATTTGGTTCAAAATCAATTGACCGCTTCGTAAAGATATTACAGATTCATCAGAATATCCGCCCATTACAACTGCTACATTCATCTAAAATAAGATTTTAATTAGGTAACAAAATTATCATTTTTTTTGAAATGATTTGCCTTTAGTATTTTATATCTTTGTCCCAAATACAATTTATATGAGTTTACGCAATTATCTTTCTAGTAAAGTTTTTTTTAAGCAATTGGCCATCGCTATAGGTATTGTTTTAGGAATCTGTTTTTTGTTGTTGCAATGGATTAGTTTTACCACCAATCATGGGGAAGAAATCACTGTACCTAACATCAGCAAGCTAACGGTAGAGCAAGCCGAAGAAAAATTGGACGCCGTAGATTTAGAATATGTATTACTCGATACTACCGATTACAACCCTGATTATCCAAAATTTACGGTAGTAAAACAAGACCCATTGGCAGGTGATAAAGTAAAAAAAGGGCGAAAAATTTATATTAAAATTAATTCTTCTGGATTTACGGCCGTTCGGATTCCAAATTTAGTAGAACAAACTTTGCGACAAGCCGCGCCTTCTTTAAAATCTGTTGGTTTAGAATTGGGCGAAATTACCTATAAACCCTATATAGGCAAAGACATGGTGCTGAAAATGTTGCAAAACGGTAAAGAACTAAAACCAGGTGATAAAGTCTTGAAATCCTCTAGAATTGATTTGATAGTAGGAGACGGAAAAGTAGGCTACGACGAACCTATAGATACTACAGAAACCAAATAGATTTTTAATTGCTGCTTTAAATCGAGTAATCTTGAGAGTTCGTTTTAAATTTTTGTAAAACAAAATGCAGTAGTAATTGAAGGTGATTGGATTTTATTTTTCCGATAAACCTCGTTTATTATTAACAACCAAGACTTCGTAATCCATTTTATTTTACTCATTTACCAATAGTTAGTTGCACTCTTGGCGCTAATTTCATTACAAATGAACACAGAAAACAATTCAGATATTGAATTTGGAAACTTACCACTATATTTATTTAAATTTTAAATTCCTCCTGAACATTCTATAAGAATTTAGCACCATAAAAAAAATGTGTCAATGATATAAAATGAAAAAACCATCTCCATTTTGAAAGGAGACGGTTCATTTGAATTATTTTTTCTGTCTATCGCAAAGTAAAACTAGTCTTAGAAACCAATTCTGATTTGTCAAAAATATTGACAAAATAAATTCCTTTTTCAAAATTTTTTCCATTTGCATTAAGAAATTCACAAATATCAACCGATTGATTGTCGTAGGCTACTTTGGTAGAAAAACTATAAGTTAAAGAAATTTCTCCAAAAGTTTCTGTTTTTTTATCACCCAAAACATTGTTTTTACTATCAATAATTTGAATATTGTAAATTTTATCCCCCGATTTTGCAATTGAATTGGCTGCAATAGAGAAACAGACTTTCAATTTATCAGCTCTGCTTGCTTTGTCTGTATCTATTTGTTTTCCAGAACTTCTCTGCTTAATCGCTTGAGTTCGTAAATTCATTACTACCAATTTAGAACCTTTTTCGACTGTTTTAGCCAGATTTTCATTTTGAACTACTAGCGTATCATTAAATTTCTTTTGTTGCCCAAGAACTACTACTGTGCTATCACGTTGTAAGGTTAAAGTTTCATTCGCTTTTTTAAGCGCATCGTTTTCTGCCATTAGCGATTTCATGTTCACTTGTAATTTTTTAAATTGATCTCGGAACTTGCTCATGGAAGCTACATCTCCTTTTGATTTTTTTAAATCAGCAATTAAATTCATTACTTTCTCCCGCTCTGCAATTAAATCGTCAGATAAAGCAGTTTTATCATCAATTGCTTTGTCATAAATAGTTTTTTGAATTGCCAATGAATCCAATAAATTATCTTTTTCTGATTTAACTGAAGTTAATTCTGTATGAAGCGCTTTGGCATCCGTTGTCATTTTAAAAATATAAACTAAACTACCAATAAGAAGTAAAGCCAAAACTACTATAATGGCTTTTAAACTTGAATTACTTTTTTGATTTTCCATAAAATATATTAATTTTAAATTATTTACTTTTTAATTTTACAAATATAAAATATTTATAAGTCTTATAACTCAAATATAAATACAATATTATTTAAATAAATTAATTCACTGTAGAATAAAAAAATCATGAAACGGTTTCGATTATTCTTAGCTTAAAAATAGCTTAAAATTTAGCTATTCCATCAATTATTTCATGCACAATTACTTTTTTTAATTAATTTTACAATTGTAGAACATTTAATTTGAAATACTAAACTTAGCTAGTAGGGTAATTTTTATTTAACTTGTTTAACTTTAAAAATAATATAATTAAAAAAAAATGAAAAAAATTTTACTTAAACTAGTAGTTATCGCTCTTCTCCTTTGTTTATCAACTCCTGTTTTTGCTCAAACGGCTGGTAACTTAACTTTTACATTCACAACTCCTAAACACACCTCAGGGAACTATGCTTCCGATGGAAGATTTGCTTTAGCCGTTTGGATTGAAAGCTGTACTACTTGTGGTTCAGGAACTACAGTTGGTACCTCCTCCTTTGTAAGAACAAAAATAAGAAATTGGGGAGGAAACACTAGTGATCATCTACCTGCATGGGTTTCAAAATCAGGAAGTAGTACAACAAATGCAACTACAGGTGCTACTTTATCGAATTTTGGAGCTAAAAATATTACTTGGGATGGTAAAAATGCGGCACAAACAGCTCTTTTACCTGATGGTAATTATAGAGTTTGTATTCAAGAAACATGGGGCCATGGTGGTGGTACTGCGACCCGTTATTTCCCATTCACAAAAGGAGCTTCATTGGATTCGCAAACACCTACGGCGGACACCAACTTTACAGCCATTTCATTAATTTGGGCTCCGAGTTTGGCAACAACTAATTTTTCAACAAATCCAGAAGCAGTCATTTATCCAAACCCAACCAGTGGTGTTTTTACAATCGACTTTAAAAATGAGGTAAATAATATAAAAGTAATTAATTTACTAGGTGCTGTTATTATTGATGAAAAAGTAGATGTAGAAAATGGGGTAACAACAAAAAAAATTGATTTGTCTAACTTTTCAAACGGTATGTATATTGTAAATGTTTCTAATAATACTGGAGCGTCATCCAATCACAAAGTGGTTGTTAATAAATAATATTTCAAATTAAACTTATTAAAACCTTTCTAAAATTTAGAGAGGTTTTTTTTTAGCTTTTTTTTTTAATTTTTAAATAAACTAAAAGGTTTTGATTCTAATTTTTCTTCCATAAGAATTGATTTTAAACCTTGTGTTTGGTATGTTTGATAATTGCCATTTTCATCAGAATAAATCAAGTAAGCTTCTATTTCTGGATGTTGACTTAAGAAAACTTTCGCTTTTTCAAGTCCTAAAACTAATACTCCTGTTGCTGTAGCGTCGGATGTAATACATTCTTTTGAAAAAATGGAAGCACTAAGCAAATTATTTTTAGTTGGGTATCCTGTTTTTGGGTCCAAATGATGTGCATATTTTATGCCGTCTTCAATCACAAATCGTCTATAATTGCCCGATGTTGCAACCGCTAAATTTTGAAGTTTTACAACTGCTTTCAGCGGATTAACATCTTCTTTATTGTCAATCGGTTTTTCTATGCCTACACTCCAAAATGTTCCATTAGGGTGTTTTCCATTGGCATATACTTCTCCTCCAATTTCAACAATAAAGGAAGTTATTTTTTTTAATTTTAAAAATTGAGAAACCACATCAACGGAATAGCCTTGTGCAAAGGCATTAAAATCCAGTGCAACTCTTCGATCTTTTTTAATAACGGTTTTGCCTTTAAGTTGAATTAAATCAAAACCAACAAATTGCAACATACTATCAATTTTTATTTTTTCAATTTTTTGTTTCTTCCCAGGTCCAAAACCCCAAGCATTTACTAATGGATAAACGGTTGGATCAAAAGCTCCATTGGTGCTTTTCCATACTTCTTTGGCTTTGTTAAAACAGCGAATAAAGTATTTATCAACTTTTATATTTTTCTCATTTGAATTAATTCTTGAAATTATAGAATTTGGAATATATGTCGAAACCGATAAATCAAAATCTCTTAGAAGTCTGTCAATTTCAGGTTGAAAATTTCTATTTTTTGAATCATAATAGGTAATATGGTAGAAAGTACCTTGTGCTTCACCTTCTACACTAATGGGTTCTTGTTGTGCAAATAAATTATTAGAAAAAAACAACAAAAGAAAAAAGGGCAGTAAATATATTTTCATAAAAAATAGAGCATTTGAATTAAAAAAAAATTAAGAATTATTAGTTACAAGCAATAGAAATCGTTTTTCCTGATAACAAATTGTAAGTTTTAAAATCGAAACAAGCACTTTCGACTTGATTTAACTTTAATTTCAAATTTCCTCTAATCAAATAATAATCATAATTATATTCGTCCAATGCTATAGCTTTATTGATGTCAATTAATGCCCCTTCAAAATCGTTTTTTATAATTTTCAATACGGCACTTCTCTGAAAAGCTTTATCATTTTTTGGAGCAAGTTTCATCGCATTACAATAATCCAATAAAGCTCCCGAAAGATCGTTTCGTTTCTCTTTAACAATAGCTCTTCGATAAAAGGCTAAAGCATTTTTAGGTTGAATCAAAACTGCTTTATCAAACGCTTTTATGGCATCACTATAATGTTGTAAATAAGCATTCAGAATGCCTAAATTACAATAAACGGTATCCGTTTTTGGGGATAAATAAGCGACTAGATTATACTTTTGCAAGGCAACATCATATAATTTTAAATTATGTTTAGTGTTACCTATACTTAAATAATCACTTTCATCTGTAGGGTCAAGATTAATAGCTTTCGCAAAATCATGAATTGCTTGATTATAATTCTTGAGTTGTGCATTAATCCAACCGCTGTAAAAAAAGGCTTTTCTGTTTAATGAATCAAATTTAATGGCTAAATTACAATCTAGTAATGCCGCTCTATAATTTTTAAAATTAGATTTGAACCAACCTCTATCAGCATAAGCATTAGAATTATTAATTCTTTTCTGAATGGCAGTCGAATAATCACGAAGCGAATTTTTATAATTTTTCAGTTTAAAATAATTTAATCCTCTAAAATAGTAGGCATCCGAATTGTTAGGTTCCAAAATAATAGTTTTTGAATAATCCAAAATAGCTGTTCTATCATTTAGTTTATCTTTTGCCATGGCTCTAAAAAAATAACTGTCGGCAAAGTTGGCGTCAATTTCAATTTGTTTGGTATAATCGGCAATTGCACCCGTGTAATTGTGGATAATTTCTTTTATTAATCCTCTATCATTATAAGCTGTAGAATCTGTGGGACTTATTGCAATAATTTTATTGTAATATTCTATAGCTTCTTTGTATTCTTGATTGTAATATTTTTGAGAAGCACATTCTTTATATTCTTCTTTAAGACTTTGACTATAAAGTAGGATTATTGGATTCAGAAAAAGTAGCGTCAACAGTAATTTTTTCATGATTTTTAATAAATAAAAACTTTAAAGATCGTCAGATATAGTTAAAATTAAAACAACAAATTTAAATAAAAATAGCCTTAAAAAATTCAGTTTTTCTTAAGATTTGGTTTTAATAATTGATGTTTATGAAGTTCATTTATTGATAAAGTAGTTAGAAAAAATGATACTAGAGTAAAACCATTTTTTGTTATAACTAAATATATTTTTGGTTGTTTTGATTATTAAAATTTATAATCAAAGTTAATCAAGGCTTTAAAATTAATTATAGCGATAGATGGTTTGTAAGCTTAACTACATTTTATGTATAATAAAAATTGTAGGTCTATTATGCAAATCAACTTTTACTTTTTTCCAATCCGAAATACGTTTAGTCTTAATATATTCTGTTGGTAAAGTAATATCTGTTGCAATACACAGATGAGTTGCTGGGTTCAAAGATTGCAAAATATCCTCTAACATTTTATTATTTCTATACGGGGTTTCAATAAACAACTGAGATTGGTTTTTATCAACAGAAAGTTTTTCTAACGCTTTTAAAGTGTGTTTTTTTTCGGAGGCATCAATCGGAATATAACCATTAAAAGCAAAACTTTGTCCATTCATACCTGAAGCCATTAATGCTAATAATATAGAAGAAGGTCCTACTAATGGAATAACTTGAATTCCTTTTTCGTGAGCTAATCTTACTATTATAGCCCCTGGATCTGCTACTCCAGGGCA
>JBBALV010000020.1:0-48475 GCA_040402815.1 Flavobacterium sp. | reverse complement strand
ACCCGTGACCTCTTCCTTACCAAGGAAGCACTCTACCCCTGAGCTAAGTCGGCAGAGAAATTTTAGCTTCAGTTTAAACGTTCCAAGAATATGCTTGAAACTTGAAACTTTCAAACTTCATTTTGTGAATTATCTCCCTTTCGTTTAATAATTCTGCAAGGCGGTGCCTAAGTCAAAATTTTAAAAGGAATTTAGTCGAAAGTCATTTTCGGATAAATCCTTATTTTGAAATTTTGTGGGGAGAGCAGGATTCGAACCTGCGAAGTTCACACAGCAGATTTACAGTCTGCCCTCGTTGGCCGCTTGAGTATCTCCCCCCTTTTTAAATTTCAGATTTTGGATTAAGGATTAACGATTTTTGATTTAAAAGCTGTTATTTCTCAAACAATCTTGCAAATTCAATAAATACAGCAAAATTAATACTTCAAACACTCTGAAATCTAAAATCGTTAATCTAAAATCTTATATCTATTGAGCCGGTGGAGGGACTCGAACCCACGACCTGCTGATTACAAATCAGCTGCTCTAGCCAACTGAGCTACACTGGCAATTTAAATAAAAAAAGTCCGCTATTTCTAACGGACTGCAAATGTATATCTTTTTGTTTTTTAATCAAAACATTTTTGATAAAAAATTTACATTAAATATGTGTTTTGATTTTTTCCTTTCTTTTAAGCAACAATCGCTCTAATGATTCTGCCGATTGCTCTATTGCTTCTTCAAAAGTTTTACATTGTTTCTTTACTATAAATTCATCCCCAGGAACTTGAATTTTAACTTCGGCTATTTTATTTTCTTTATCGCTTGTTTTTTCTACTTTTAAATAAACATCGGAAGAAACAACTTTGTCATAATACTTTTCTAATTTTCCTATTCTTTCTTGAACAAAATCTACTAGTTTTCCATCAACAGTAAAATTAACTGCGTTCACATTCACCTTCATAGTCGAAATTTTTATTGGTTAAACATTTTTATTCTTGGTTTTGATTTCTAGGATGTGCAGCTCCATATACCTTTTTAAGTTCAGCTAAACTGTTGTGTGTGTATATTTGTGTCGACGCCAAACTAGAATGGCCTAATAATTCTTTCACTGAATTCAAATCGGCTCCATTGTTAAGTAAGTGAGTAGCAAATGTATGCCTTAGAATATGCGGACTCTTTTTTACCTTTACGGAAACAGTACTAAAGTAGTCATTAATTAAACGATATACAAGCGAATCGTTCATTAAATTTCCCTTTGTAGTTAAAAACAAATAATCACAATCTTTAATTTGCTCTAAATAAGCACGTTCTGTTAAATACAATTGTATCTGTTGAGAAATAATTGGCAAAATCGGCAGGATTCTTTCTTTATTTCGCTTGCCTAATACTTTTAACGTTTGATTAGAAAAATCAATGTTGCTAATTTTCAATTGGATTAATTCGGATCGACGAATTCCGGTGGTGTAAAACAAATCGATAATCAGCTTGTCCCTTATACCTTCGAAACCTTCGGCAAACGGAATGGTATGCAACACATTATCTAATTCTTTTTCAGAAAATGGGATTTGAAGTTTTTTAGGTGTTTTTAAGGATTTGTGTTTTAATAAAGGACTTACTTCTATTTGTTTGGTCTTTAATAAAAATTTATAAAATGCTTTTAACGAGGCTATTTTGCGATTTACTGAAGTGTTTGACACGCCATTTTCTACTAAAAGAATAACCCAAGAACGCACTTGACTGTAGTTTACTTCTACTATAGTGTCTTGTTCAAATTCGAATTTAATAAAATCCTGAAAGGAATCCAAATCGGCGGAATAAGCCTTTATCGTATGTTGGGAATACTTTTTTTCTTTTTGAAGATAATCGATAAAAGCTATTTTACTTTTTTCCATAAAAAAAACCGTTAGCATCAAAGGTACTAAACTTTGATCACTAACGGTTGTATCTCGAAAAGTTATTTCTAACTTTCTAAATTGTCTTTCATGTTCTGAATGTAAGCCGCTTTCTGGATTTTCATTCTGTTTGTTACAGATGGTTTTATAAAAGCAGTACGAGCTCGTAGTTGACGAACAGTTCCTGTTTTATCAAATTTTCTCTTGTAGCGCTTTAAAGCTCTATCTATATTTTCTCCGTCTTTAATTGGTATAATTAACATAATATTGACACCTCCTCTCGTTAAGGGTGCGAAATTAACTATTAATTTTGAATTTGAAGTTATTAATAGAGATTTATTTTTTTTAAATTATCAAAGTTGATAATTTTAGGTGAGATAGGGTGCATTTTTAACGTTTGGCGATTTGTAAACAATTGATATAAGTTTATCAGTGATTCTTCCAAGTATAAAACTTTTCGTAAAATCTTCGCAGAAGATTCGGTAAAACTCCAAGCCATGCAGCGACTACAAAAGCTATTTGCTGTAACTCTTTTATTTCAATTTTATGGGCTTTACATCGTAACCCTCTTTTCTTAGTTGAGAAATAATACCACATTCTCCGAATAAATGATAGAATCCAACAGCAATAAAAACACTACTATTTTCTTCAATTGATTGTTTTATTTTGGGCATCCATCTTTCGTTTCTATTAGACAACATTTCATCATTTTCTGTACATTTTATATTCAACTGATAATCTAATTTCATTTTCATATAATCTGTTGATAAAGCACAAATTTGCTTAAGACGTTTTTTCTCCTCAGTTTTAGCATCAACAATATAAAGACTTACAATCTCTTTTGCTTTGTCCCAAGATAATTCTTCTTTGTTATTATTTATAGCATCAATTTGGTCAGAATAACTTTCTAATCCAAAAATTTGAACATTTTGTTTATCAGCTAATTGCTGAAGATAGTCGTCCATGTGGTCTGAAGTGTCTGTTAGTTTTATTGATCCGCATTTTTCTTTTACAATTTCTTGTTGAAGTTTAGCAATCAATTCTCTTGGTTTTTGTTTACTTGAAGGCACTTTACAATTTTTGGTATAGCTTTCTAAAAAAACAACATCTTCCTTATGTAACAATTTTCGATATGAAAAATCATCTGTTCTTCTTAGCATAACATTAATCACATTTTTATTTTTGTCTTCGATAGATTAAAAAAATACAAGTTTAGAATTACTCATTAATTCTTTAATTAACGGTTTTTCATCAATAAACGAATTGCCCATTTGGTGGAACGTAGCCAAAATATATGATACCTTATCAGAATTCCGTTGCTTGACAGACCAAAGAATCGTATTTTGAGCAATAACAAAGTTTGTGGATAAAAAAAATACTACAAATAATAATAATTTTTCCATTTTAAAATATCCGCTAATTAGTTTCAGTGAAGGTTCAATGTTTTTTGCCATTTTATTATTTTATCTGTTGCCTTATTTTAGCGTGTGTTGTCGCTTTACACTTGCTGTAACTTATATTATACACGTATAAAATTGCTTCTTTTTATTCCAATTTGGCATGTTATACGCCTGTTTACCCTTTAATTATTTTCAAATCTATAAAATTATTAGATAAAATCGACACCTCAACCTTTTAGTTGTTGCTTAATTATTGGTGAATATACTATTAACACGACAAATTAAATTTTTCTATTACTGGTGCACTCTATAAAGCGGTGGTACACTAAAAGATGTTGAAAAATAGTTTTTGGATTTGATTCTTACTCCAACTCTATTACAGTTTTAATATGGTATATTTCGGGAATTGAGTTAAACAAGAAAAGGAAACCGTTGGGTTTCCTTTTGTATCAATAGCAATTGATATTACTCTTTTTTTGATCTTTTCTCTTTCATTCTTTCGATTGCTGCTCCTCCAACCCAATAAGTCACAAAACCAACCAAGAAAAACATCAACCAAAATCCCATTGTCAGGATGGTTAAGAAAAGTAAAAAACCTAAATACTGTGTAAATCCAAACATATTTTTACCGAATTAATGAATTCAATTGCAAATGTATGTTTATTATTTTTTCTTACCAATAAATCACATTTAAATTTTATAAAATAGTTTTTAACATCTAAATTAATAACTGATTTTTGAAATAAACATAAAAAACTAGAAACGTTAAACAAAATTCAAAATCAAATCAATAATCAGAAAAATATTGATAAAAAAAGTACATTTGCTCCATAGTTCAAGTATGCAGCTTTCCGTTTTCTAGAAGAATGATACAAATAAAGCCAATCCAAGTAAATAAAATAAAACAGCGACTCCAAGTTAAAAAACCTTGGGAGAACATTATTGTTTTTATATTAAATCTTCTAATTGCAACACCTGTCTTAATAATAGTGCATCATACAATAGTTGATTTGAATTGGAAATTCCACTTGGACAGAATTATACTATTTACAATAATCATTGGTTTGATTCAAATACTATTAAAAGCACTGAAAACCATTATTATACTCTGTGTGTTTTTTTATTTTGTTGTACTAATCTACGGGAGTCTTTTCAGTAATTATGGATTTTCTAACGTTACCGAAGATTATCGCTCCATGCTTTATACCATGGCTGATAATCCAAATCCTGAAGATATTATTATTTCAAAACTTTTGCCTTTTCCAAATAAGTCAAAAATTATAAAAGCAATAGATTATGACAATCCTAAGGTTAGAAACTTTGCTCTAATGACAACAACTAAATATTTTAGGAATGTGAATGGGTTTCATAAATACCGTACCTTAATTCAATGTTTTGCTATTTTTAAAGAAATTAAAGGAAATTGGAACTATGTAAATGACCCAAAGGAACGCGAATACATTGCCAATGCAAGTGAATCTATAATACATTTTTCAGGCGATTGCGAAGATCATGCCATTTTAATGGCGGCTTGTGTTCGTGCTATTGGAGGAACACCTCGAATTATCAATACAGGAAACCATCTCTATCCGGAGGTTTTGATTGGTTCAAAAAGCGATTTTGAAGCTGTTAATTTTTTAGTAAAAGAAATATTATTTAAAAAAGAAAACAACGGAAAAACAATTCACTACCACATCGATGAACGGGGAGAGATTTGGCTTAATTTAGATTATACTGCCAAATATCCTGGTGGTCCTTTTTTGTCCAAGGAAATCCTTGGTGCATTGACTTTATACTAACTGCATAACAGATTTGAATCTGTTTATTTACAAAGCTGGTAAATCGCCTTTTCCTTTTGTTGGTAAATTGGTGTATCCCATCAAAAATAAATCGGCTGTTCTTGCTGCTTCACGTCCTTCAGAAATGGCCCAAACAATTAAAGATTGTCCTCGACGCATGTCACCAGCTGTAAAAATATTCGGAATGTTAGTTTGATAATTGTTGGCTTTATAGTTATTTTTAGCATCAATTTCTAATCCCAATTGTTCGCTAATAGTTTTTTCTGGACCCGTAAATCCTAATGCTAATAAGGCTAAATCACAAGGCCATATTTTTTCTGAACCTTCTTTCTCTACTAATTCTGGTCGCTGTCCAGGTTTTATTTTCCAAGTTGCCTCGACCGTTTTTAAAGCTATCAATTCCCCTTTGTCATTTGCTATAAATTCTTTGGTGTTGATGAGCCAATTTCTTTCGCAACCTTCTTTATGAGAGGATGAAGTTTTGAGTTGTAATGGCCAAAAAGGCCAAGGAGTTGTTTCACTTCTACTAACTGGTGGTTTTGGCAAAATTTCAAAATTAGTTACCGATTTTGCGCCTTGACGATTGGATGTTCCAACACAATCAGAACCGGTATCGCCACCGCCAATCACAATTACATTCTTGCCTTTGGCAGAAATTTGATTTTCTATAGCTTCGCCATAAAGTGATTTGGTTTGTTGGGTTAAAAAAGTCATTGCTTGAACTATACCTTTACTTTCAATTCCTTTAGTTGGCAAGCTTCTTTTTTCGGTTGCACCACCGCATAATACAATGGCATCAAATGATTTTAATTTGTTTACATCATAATTTACACCGACATTAACATTGGTTTTAAAAACAATTCCTTCGGCTTCAAGAATAGCAATACGTCGATCAATAATTGCTTTTTCTAATTTAAAATTCGGAATTCCATAACGTAATAATCCGCCTATAGCATTGTCTCGTTCAAAAACAGTAACAGAATGTCCCGCACGATTCAATTGTTGTGCTGCAGCTAAACCTGCTGGACCAGAACCTACAATAGCTACTGTTTTTCCTGTTCTGATTTTAGGTGGCTGTGGTTTAATCCAACCTTCGGCAAAACCTCTTTCTACAATATTTTTTTCAATGTTTTCAATGGCTACAGGTTCTTTTATAATTCCCAAAACACATGATTTTTCACATGGTGCTGGACATAATCTTCCTGTGAATTCAGGAAAATTATTTGTTGAATGCAATATTTCAAGCGCTTTTTTCCATTCTTCTTGATGCACCATATCGTTAAAATCGGGAATCAAATTTCCCAAAGGACATGAGCTATGACAAAAAGGAATGCCACAATCCATACATCGTGAGCCTTGTTCAATAATTTTTTCTTTGCTTAACGGAATTGTAAATTCGTTATAATTTGAAACTCGTTCTACAACAACAATAGTGCTTTCATCAGTTCTATTGTATTCTTTAAATCCTCCAATTTTTCCCATGATTATACGGCTAACAATTCATTAATTTTATTTTCTTCAGCAAGACGTTGCAATGCTTTTTTATAATCTGTTGGCATTACTTTGATAAAATGTAGTTTTTGGTTGTTCCAATCATCTAATATTCTTTTTGCTAATGGACTATTTGTAAATAGCGAATGATTTTTAATTAATCGACTCAATCGCTTTTCGTCTTCATCTTCTAATTTTTCTAAAGCCACCATTTCCATGTTACACAATCCGTTTTCAAATTGTTTTTTCTCATCAAAAACATAAGCCACGCCACCACTCATTCCTGCAGCAAAATTGCGGCCTGTTTTTCCTAAAACAACAACTGTTCCGCCAGTCATGTATTCGCAACCATGATCACCAATACCTTCTACAACAGCTGTTGCGCCAGAATTTCTCACACCAAATCGTTCGCCTGCAATTCCGTTGATGTATGCTTGACCGGTAATCGCACCATAAAGCGCAACGTTGCCAATAATGATATTTTCTTCTGGTTTGAAAGTGGCCGATGGCGGTACTTTGATGATTAATTTTCCGCCAGAAAGTCCTTTTCCTAAATAGTCATTGCAATTTCCGTGAATTTTAAACGATAATCCGTTGGTTGCAAATGCGCCAAAACTTTGACCTGCCGAACCTTCAAAATCGATAAGAATGGTATCTTCAGGTAAGCCTTGCGCTCCATATATTTTGGATATTTCATTACTTAGAATAGCACCAACAGAACGATCTGTATTTTTAATTTTAAAATTAATTCGTGTTTTTTCTTTTCTATAAATCGATGGAATTGCCGCTTTTATTATTTCAAAATCCAATACTTTTTCCAAATCATGGTCTTGAGTTGTAGTGTTGTGATTTGGAACTGCTTTTGCTTTTTCTGGTTTGTACAATATTGGAGATAAGTCTAATCCATTGACTTTATAATGATCGATGGCTTTATTTACGTTCAGTTTTTGGGATTGACCCACCATTTCTTTTAAAGTTCTAAAACCAAGTTGAGCCATAATTTGACGTAACTCTTCTGCAATGAAATACATAAAATTAATGACGTGTTCTGGTGTTCCTTTAAAGTTTTTTCGCAATTCTGGATCTTGGGTTGCAATTCCAACTGGACACGTATTTAAATGACAAGCGCGCATCATAATACAACCCGAAGCTACTAATGGTGCTGTAGCAAAACCGAATTCTTCTGCACCAAGCAAAGCTGCAATCGCAACATCGCGACCAGTTTTTAGTTGCCCATCACATTCTAAAACAACACGACTTCTTAAATCGTTTAATATCAAGGTTTGTTGGGCTTCTGCTAAACCTAATTCCCACGGAATACCAGTATGTTGTAACGATGTTAATGGTGCTGCTCCAGTTCCGCCATCGTAACCTGATATTAATATAACATCGGCTTTGGCCTTAGCAACTCCAGCAGCTATGGTTCCAACACCCACTTCTGCAACTAATTTCACATTGATACGTGCTTCACGATTGGCATTTTTTAAATCAAAAATCAACTGTGATAAATCTTCAATAGAATAAATATCATGATGTGGTGGTGGAGATATTAAGCCAACATAGGGTGTTGAATTTCGCGTTTCGGCAATCCATGGAACTACTTTTTCTGCGGGTAATTGTCCGCCTTCACCAGGTTTTGCTCCTTGTGCCATTTTGATTTGAATTTCTTTGGCATTCGATAAATAATTGATAGAAACACCAAATCGTCCTGAGGCTACTTGCTTGATGGCACTGTTTCTAGAATCGCCGTTCACTTCTTTTTGGAAACGTTTTGGGTCTTCGCCTCCTTCGCCTGAATTGCTTTTTCCACCAATTCTATTCATTGCAATAGCTAGATTTTCATGTGCTTCCTGACTTATAGAACCATAGGACATAGCACCAGTTTTGAATTTTTGTACAAGAGCAGTCCAAGGTTCGACTTCATCTATTGGAATTGGATCTAAATTATTGAATTCAAATAACCCACGAATAGTCATCAAATTTTCACTTTGATCGTTGACCATTTTTGAATATTCGGCATAACTTTCAGGACTATTTAATCGAACAGCTTGCTGTAATTTTGCAATTGTTGTTGGATTAAACATGTGTTTTTCACCAGTGCGACGCCAACGGTAAATGCCACCAATTTCTAAAGGTAATAAGTTTGAAATTTCAGATTTTGGAAAGGCTTTTTGGTATCTTTTTTTGATTTCTTTTTCAACTTCCATTAATCCAATTCCTTCTATTCTTGAGGGTGTATTTGGAAAATATTTAGTGGTAAATGTTTTATTTAAACCAATAATTTCAAAAATTTGTGCGGCTCTATAAGAGTGCAAGGTTGAAATTCCGATTTTGTTCATGATTTTGAGAATTCCTTTCGCAATAGCTTTGTTGTAATTTTTTACAGCATAATCGGCTTTTACTTTTGTAATAAACCCTTTGTTTACTTGGTCGTGAATGATTTCGTTGACCATATACGGATTGATTGCACTTGCACCATATCCAAAAAGTAATGCAAAATGATGGGGTTCACGCGTTTCTGCAGTTTCAATGATGATTCCAAATTTAGATCGCGCTTTCAATTTATTTAACGAATGATGAATGTAAGAACAAGCCAACAGCATTGGAATTGGAGCCATTTTTTCGCTAACGCCACGATCAGAAAGAATCACAATATTACAACCTTCTTCTGCCGCTTTATAAGTTGCCATAACGCATTTTTCAAGCGCACGCTCCAAACCATTTACGCCTTTTTCAATTTCGTATGATGTAGAAATGGTAACCGATTTAAAATCGGGATGATTGATGTTTCTTATTTTATCTAAATCCTCGTTGGAAATTACAGGATTTTGAATCTTTAATTTCTTGCAATGTTTAGATTCTATCTCAAAAATATTGAAATCGCCTCCAATTGCCAAACTAATATCCGTAATAATTTCTTCTCGAATTCCGTCTAATGGTGGATTGGTTACTTGGGCAAAAAGTTGTTTGAAATAATTATAAAGCAATTGCGGTTGATCAGATAAAACGGCCAAAGGCGTGTCATTTCCCATTGAACTAATGGCTTCCGCACCACTTTCTCCCATTGGATTTATAATGGTTTTTAAATCTTCGACGGTGTAACCAAATAGTCGTTGTCTGGTTTCAAAATCTATTTTTTCTTCTGGAATTGGGTTATCTGTATAGGAAATTTCAGATAAATGTAATAAATTTTCATCAAGCCATTTTTTATAAGGACGTTTGGTCACAATGGTATTTTTCACCTCATCATCTTCAATAATTCTTCCTTCATTCATATCAACCAAAAACATTTTTCCAGGTTCTAATCGACCATGTTTTACTACATCTTCGGGTTTAATATCTAAAACACCAATTTCTGACGACATGATAACAAAACCACTTTTAGTTAAGGTGTATCTTGAAGGGCGCAAACCGTTTCGGTCTAATAATGCTCCAATTACGTTTCCATCGGTAAAAGGAATAGAAGCTGGACCATCCCAAGGTTCCATGATGCAAGCGTTGAATTCGTAAAATGCTTTTTTGTCTGAAGACATGGTTTGGTGTTTTTCCCAAGCTTCCGGAACGACCATCATCATGGCTTCGGGCAATGAACGACCAGTCATTAACAGCAATTCGATTACCATATCCATGGAAGCAGAATCGGATTTCCCTTCTAGAATTATTGGAAAAAGTTTCTTGATATCGTCACCAAAAACGGTACTTTTCATTAGTTCTTCACGCGCTTTCATTCGGCTGATGTTGCCTCGAAGTGTATTGATTTCGCCATTATGACATATGTATCGGAAGGGTTGTGCCAATTCCCAAGAAGGAAATGTATTCGTTGAAAATCGCTGGTGAACCAAAGCCAATCGTGTCACTAAATCATCATCAAGTAAATCAGTGAAATAGCGGCTGATGTCTTCGGGCATTAAAAGACCTTTGTAAATTATAGTTTTCGTGGATAAACTGGCAAAATAATACCGAAAACTTTCCGAAATTTTGGATTTTATAACCGCATGCTCGGATATTTTTCGGGCTGCAAATAGTTTGGCATTGAATGCCTTTTCGGATAAATCTAACCCGTTTTTACCGACAAATACTTGCACTACTGATGGTTCTTTTTCGGCAGCAATTTGACCTAGATTGTTTGGATTTACAGGAACATCTCTCCAACCTATGATTGACAAACCTTGCTCTGTTATAGCGGTTTCAAAAGTGGTTTTGCAAAAAACAATTTGATTTTTACTTTTAGGCAAAAACAGCATTCCAACGGCATATTCTCTAGGTTCAGGCAATTCAAAAGGGCACAATTTTTTAAAGAAATCATGAGGAATATCAAACAGTATTCCTGCACCGTCACCCGTTCTTCCGTCGGAACTCACCGCACCACGATGTTCTAATTTTATTAAAATATCTAACGCTTTGTGAATAATGTCATTAGACTTTATTCCATTTAAATTGCAAATAAAACCTGCTCCACAATTATCATGTTCAAATTCGGGTAAGTATAGACCTTGTGCTTCGACTTTCATTATTACTAATTTTTTACTAAAATAAGTATTTCAATGCAAATAAATTACAGATTACAGATATTCATTTCATTTTTACCAATACAACAATTAGAACCGTAATAATTTCAAAATTTACATTTTAGACAATTCAAGATTACGAAATTACTATTTTTCCATTTTTTAAAATTTATAGAATTGACAAAAACAAGCACTTTTAAACCAATTAAAATGGTATAAATTTGACTATTTTTCTATACTTTTGCAACAAAATAAAAATAAATCATTCATGTTATCAATAAATAATTTATCCGTACAATTTGGAAAAAGAATTTTGTTTGATGAAGTAAATACGGTCTTTACCAACGGAAATATTTACGGAGTTATTGGCGCCAATGGTGCTGGAAAATCTACTTTTTTAAAAATCATTTCAGGCGATATGGATCCCACTTCGGGACATGTGCATTTGGAACCCGGAAAAAGAATGTCAGTACTTAACCAAAACCACAACATGTTTGATGAACATACGGTTTTGGAAACGGTGATGATGGGTAACAAAATTTTGTTTGCCGTAAAAAAAGAAATGGACGCTTTGTACATGGATTATACGGATGAAAATGCAGACAGAATTGGAGAGTTACAAGTGCAATTTGAAGAAATGAACGGCTGGAATGCCGAGTCCGATGCTGCTTCTCTTCTTTCTAGCTTAGGCATTTCAGAAGACAGTCATTATACATTAATGGCGGATTTAGAAGGGAAATTAAAAGTGCGTGTCCTTTTAGCACAAGCCCTTTTTGGCAATCCCGATTTGTTGATTATGGATGAACCTACTAACGATTTGGATTTTGAAACCATTGCTTGGTTAGAAAATTTCTTAGCCAATTACGAAAATACAGTGATTGTGGTATCACACGACAGACACTTTTTAGACGCGGTTTGTACCCATATTTCAGATATCGATTTCAGTAAAATAAATCATTATTCTGGAAACTATACTTTTTGGTATGAATCCAGTCAATTAGCGGCTAAACAACGAGCACAACAAAACAAAAAAGCCGAAGAAAAGAAACAAGAATTAGAAGAATTTATCCGTCGTTTTTCTGCGAATGTGGCCAAATCGAAACAAGCTACTTCACGTAAAAAAATGATTTCAAAATTAAATATTTCCGAAATAAAACCTTCTTCTCGTCGTTATCCAGCTATCATTTTTGACCAAGAGCGCGAAGCGGGTGATCAGATTTTGAATGTTCAGAATTTAAGCGCCTCAGTTGATGGTGAAAAACTTTTTACTGGTGTCGATTTGAACATGGCCAAAGGGGATAAAATTATTTTGTTTTCAAAAGATGCTAGAGCAACCACCGCTTTTTATGATATATTAAACGGATTGCAACAAGCCGATACTGGTCATTTTGACTGGGGGGTGACCACAACACAAGCTTATTTGCCGGTAGACAATCATTCGTTTTTTGAAAACGATTATTCGCTTGTCGATTGGTTGCGTCAATGGGTTAAAACAGAGGAAGAACGTGACGAAGTAAATATTAGAGGTTTTCTAGGCAAAATGATTTTTTCTGGTGAAGAAGCATTAAAAACAAGTCGCGTACTTTCAGGTGGTGAGAAAGTGCGTTGTATGTTATCGCGAATGATGATGCAGCGTGCAAATGTTTTAATGATTGACGAACCTACAAATCATTTGGATTTGGAGTCGATTACAGCCTTTAACAATTCTTTAAAGAATTACAAAGGCTCCATTATTTTCACCACCCATGATCATGAGTTTTCACAAACCGTAGGAAATCGAGTGATTGAGTTGACACCTAAGGGAGCAATTGACCGCTACATGACCTTTGATGAATATTTGGATAATGAAGGGGTTCGTGAATTAAGAATGAAAATGTATTCGTAAAAAAGTACCTTTTTTTTCTTTTTTAAAATATAAAATATAAACAATAAAATAGTATAGCCTTTTTGATTTTTATTTAAATGCTATTCAATTAATGAAAAATATTTTAAAAATTTCTTGGAAATTTTTTCTAAAAAAAGAAATAAAAAAACCGTAATTGCTTTGTTTAAAGTAATTACGGTTTTTTTGTGGGCGATGAGGGGTTCGAACCCCCGACCCCCTCGGTGTAAACGAGGTGCTCTGAACCAGCTGAGCTAATCGCCCTTAATAGGAGTGCAAATATAGACTACTTTTCTGTATTTGCAAATAAATTATTTAAAAATTATAAAATTTCTGCAACTACAAAAGTACTACCTCCAATATAAATAAAATCTGCTTTTGCAGCAGTATTTATTGCGTCTTGATAAGCATCTGAAACAGAATTATATACTTTTCCAATTAATCCATAATCTTTAGCTTTTTGTTGTAAACTAGAAGCTGCTAAACCTCGCGGAATATTGGGTCTTGAGAAATAATATTTGGCAGACTTAGGAAATAAAGGCAAAATTTCGTCTAAATCTTTATCAGTCACAACTCCTAAAACAAAATGCAATTGGTCAAACACTTCTTCCTGAATTTGATTTAACACAATTTCTAATCCGTTTTTATTGTGTGCAGTATCACATATAACTTTAGGATTTACCTGGAGTTGTTGCCATCGCCCTTGAAGCCCCGTTGTTTTAATTATGTTTAAAAAACCATCTTTTATATGAAATTCTGAAATCAAGAATTCTTGTTGCGACTGTAAAACTCGAACTGCTTGAAGAACCGTTTTTTTATTATGCACTTGATAATTTCCCAATAATACCGAAGGATAGGTTTCTTGAATTAAGTCAGCAGCAAAATAGATTTCCGATTGCATGGCAAATGATTTGTCTAAAAAAACTCTCTTCGTTTCTGCGGTATATTCACCAATCACTACTGGAACATTAGACTTGATAATTCCTGCTTTTTCATAAGCAATTTCACGTAAAGTTGTCCCTAAAAATTGAGTGTGATCAAGTCCTATATTAGTTATTACAGAAAGAATTGGTGTAATAATATTGGTAGAATCTAATCGACCCCCCATTCCTACTTCAATTACAGCAATATCTACTTTTTGTTTTTTAAAATAATCAAATGCCAAACCAACTGTCATTTCAAAAAAACTCAACTGATTTTCTTGAAAAAAAGTGAGGTTGTCCGCTATGAAATCAATGACAAATTCCTCTGAAATGGAAGTGCCGTTTACTTTAATTCGTTCTCTAAAATCTTTTAAATGTGGTGATGTATATAATCCTACTTTATAACCTGCTTCTTGAAGAATTGCTGCCAGAAGATGAGAAGTTGAACCTTTGCCATTTGTGCCTGCAACATGAATACATTTTAAAGCTGTTTCGGGATGTTGAAGATGATCGGCTAATAATATGGTATTGGTTAAATCTTTTTTATAGGCTGAAGCACCTTGATGTTGATACATCGGTAACTGATGAAACATCCAGTTTACAGTTTCTTGATACGTCATTTTATAAAAAAATTAGAAGTAATGATCCAATTATTCGCTCAATTTAAAATTGATAGTAATAAATCCAATTTGGGTTTCGGGAGCGTTAGTGTCAGGTTGCCATTTGTATGATTTCGCAGTGGCATAAGCTGGTTCGAGTAAACATTGACTTGTATTAGTTGTGCCTTTGGCATATTTGGTAGCGATTACATTTCCATTTCTATTTACTGTAATTTGTACCACAACTGTTCCGTATTCGTTACATTTTTGCACTTGTTTGCTGCTAGCGCTCAATTTTCTACCGTCTAATTTCCAATTGCCGTTGCCACTTCCAGAGCCTGAACCATTGCCACTTCCATATCCGCTTCCAGTGCCAATTCCTTGTCCGCTTCCATTTCCACCGCCACTTCCCGTTCCTGTTCCGCCGCCTCCATTATAACCTGTTGCTTTTGGATCGCCGTTTGCTTTTCCTTTGTTTCCAGAATCATTATCGTTACCATCTCCTCCTTTGGAATTTCCGTTTAATAGGTTTGCCAAAGCATCCGTTGTTGATTTTGAAGGTTTGGGTTTAAGTACCTCTATTGGTTTCTCAATAGGTTTTTTTAGGATTTCTAACGGTTTTTTCTCCAAAGTATTAACCGAAACTTCATTATCGGCAGCATTTGTAACCAATTTTTCTTCAATAACTGTTTCTGGTTGTTTAGACACAGGTGTAGGTTGTGTCAATTCCATAGATTCTGCGTTTTCGCCAGAACCTAAATCGCTATTCCCAAAATTCACAGCAATTTCTCCGCCACCTTCTAAATCAAGAATTATCGACTGTTTGTTGTAGGATAAATAAAACAATAACAAAAACAGCAAAACAAACAAAGCGCTTGTAATAAGGAAAGATTGCTTTTTATAATTGATTTCTGAATATTGCATACGTTCTTAATAACTACATTCTAAAATTATTAAAACGAAATTAATTAAAATAAATTGTTTTTTGGCTGAATTAAAAATAAAAACGCCGACAAGAACCATTTCTTATCGGCATTTCTAATTTATAATAAATCATATCAATTGTTTCAAAGCAATTTCAAAAGCAGTGGCACTAATATTGGTCTTTTTGCTATTTAAACTATATGCTTTTTCAATAGCATTTTTAATGATTTCAGAAGTATCTTTAAAAATAGATTCGTCAGTCATTTGTACTTTTTTCTCCATAAAATAAGCAAAAACACGAGCCATTCCACAATTTGAAATAAAATCAGGAATCAGACTTACTTTTTGATCTACGTGTTCCATAATAGAACCAAAGAATATCTCTTTGTCTGCAAAAGGCACATTAGCTCCGCAGGAAATAACTTCTAAACCCGAAGCTATCATTTTGTCAACTTGATTTTGCGTCACTAATCTTGATGCAGCACATGGAGTAAATATTTGTGCTCCCAACGACCAAATTTGGTTATTGATTTCCTCAAATGAAAGTGTGTTGATAGCAACCAATTTGTTCCCGTCTTTATTTAAAAACAAAGTTCTAATTTGTTCAAATGTAAATCCTTTTTCATTAATTATACCGCCATCTCTATCGATAATTCCAACTATTTTAACACCCATATTGGCAAGATAAAAGGCAGCTGCAGAACCTACATTACCGAATCCCTGAACGATGGCTTTTTTTCCTTTAACATCGCCACCATAAATAGAGTAAAAATGACGAACAGCTTCAGCGACTCCGTAGCCCGTAATCATATCGGCGACAGTATATTTTAAAGTTACATCTGGTGAAAATTTAGTATTTTCAATTACTTTCACGACTCCTTGACGTAATTGTCCAATTCTGTTGATTTTATCTGCTTCGGTTGGCTTAAAATGACCATTAAAAACACCTTCTTGGGGATGCCAAACGCCACATTCTTCGGTCATCGGAATTACTTCATGAATTTCGTCAACGTTCAAATCGCCTCCTGTACCATAATAACTTTTTAATAAAGGGGAAACGGCTTTGTACCAGCGTTGCAAAACACCATTTTTTCTAGGGTCATTAGGATCAAAATTGATTCCTGATTTTGCACCACCAATTGCTGGTCCCGACACCGTAAATTTGACTTCCATTGTTTTTGCTAAAGACAAAACTTCATTTACATCTAATCCTTTTCGCATTCGGGTACCTCCTCCAGCAGCACCACCTCGCAAAGAATTGATTACGGTCCATCCCTCGGCTTCTGTTTCAGCATCTCGCCAATTAAAAATTATTTCAGGAGCTTTATTTTCAAATTTATGTAATAAATCTTTCATTCTTTACGATATGTTTATTTTGGACAAAAATAAAAAACCCTTATGATTGTTATATTATTTTATTGGATAAATTAATGTAGCGCTATTAAAACCGATTGTTTGCGGCTATTTTATATGGTCTTTATCTATCTGAAAAATGTATAGAACATTGATGACTTCTTTTTATTTTAGTGTAATAAATTGTATTGCTTTTTTAAGTATTAGACTAAAATAAGAAAATAATTAATAAAAAAACAAGCTACATGAACCATGTAACTTGGCACTATGCTTTAAACAATAAATCTGCTTTCTTATTTTACCGCAGGTTTATAATTTTGCTTGTCAATAATCATTTTTGACAAAATTTCTCTTAAAATTTCAGAAGTACCACCACCAATAGGTCCTAAACGGCTGTCTCTTAACAAGCGGGCTAAAGGATATTCTTCCATATAGCCGTAACCGCCTAGCATTTGCAAACAACTATAAATGGCTTCGTCGGCTACTTTGGTTGATTTTAATTTTGCCATGGTGGCTTCTTTTACTACATATTCTCCAATATTTAAACGGGCGATAGCAGCATAATTAAATATTTTACAATGTTCCACCTCTGTTGCATGATCAACTATGGCGTGTCGTAAAGCTTGAAACTTATCTATAGTTGTTCCGAAAGCTTCTCGTTTTGACATATAATCGATGGTGTAATCAATAGCGTACTCGGCTCTTGCATGGGCATTAATTGCCATGATTAATCGTTCCAATGCGAAATGCTGCATAATATAAGGAAATCCTTTTCCTTCATCTCCCATCAAATTTTCTTCTGGAATTTCTACATTGTCAAAAGCAATTTCCGCGGTATCGGAAGCGCGCCAGCCTAGTTTATCTAACTTGGTTGCCGAAATTCCTTTTAAACTAGTATCCATTAAGAAGATACTAATTCCTTTATTCCCTTGCTCTGGACTAGTTTTAGCAGCTACCACGTAATAATCAGCATAAATACCATTAGTAATAAATGTTTTTGAACCATTAATTACATACTTATTGCCTTTTTTTACAGCCGTAGTGCGCATTCCTGCTACATCACTTCCTCCAAAAGGTTCTGTGATGCACAAAGCTCCAATTTTTTCACCTGCAATACTTGGTGCTAAATAATCTTGTTTGATTCGTTCATCGCCTTCGGCATTCAAATGCGTCATCGCCAAATAAGCATTTGCCCACATAGCCGCCGCAAAACCAGAAGATTTTACTTTTTGAAGTTCTTCAAGAAAAACAACGGTATAAAATAGATCTAAATTCATTCCACCATAGGCTTCTGGATACGCAATTCCAAAAAAGCCCATTTCGCCAAATTTTTTCCAAATAAATCTTTCGATAGTTCCTGTTTTTTCCCATTTTTCAATATGAGGTACAACTTCCTTTAGCAAAAAGTCTTTTAAACTCGCTCTAAATAATTCATGTTCTTCTGTAAAGTAAATTGAGTTCATCTAACTTATGCTGTTTTTTTTATGTTATTTTTTTAGAATTCCAAATATAAGGCAATTATTTTTAATTTATCAACAGGAAAGCCGTAAATTTTTATTAAATCCGCAGAATCTTTAATTTCGCCATTCATACTTCTATAAGTGATGATTTCTTTAGCCAAAGCATATTTAAAATAAGGCAATTGCATCAACTCTTTTACTGATGCTTCATTGATTTTAATTTTTTTTATTATAGGGATCGATGCAATTTTAAAAGAATTGTTCAGTTTTTCTATTACATCAGTTGATAAACCCCAAACATCATTTAGTTGCTCCATCGAAACGAAACTACCGAACTTGATTTTTTCTTTTAAAATGCGTTCGGATAATGCTGGGCCAATACCATTAATTTTCATCAAATCTTCTTGTGAAGCTTGATTGATATCGAGCATTACAAATGATGGGTTTTTGATAAAATCCGAATTACGTTCATATTTATAGTTACTCGTATTTTTATGGGTAACCCAATCCGGAAATTTAAAATAGGGTGAAATTGCAAGTAATAGCGAATCTGAAACTTTTGTTACTTCCTGAAATTCCTTAGCGGAATTGACATATTTATTGGTTCTTCTAAAAGCGAGCAATCGGTCAATTTCAGCAATTGACATACCTAATTTATAACCTTTGAAATCGGTAATAAAATTAGGATTAAAAGGATAGATTTTAGTAGTATATGTGCGACTGTTTAGCTTCAAAGAGTCGATTTGAGTTTGTAATGAAAGCCATTGTTGATTTTTAGGATTTGAAGGATAAACTTTTGAAAAATCAACAAAATAAATCACTATTTGAAAAAGGACAATCAAGAAAAGCATCAAAAAAATACCACTTCGTTGTGAAGATGTAAATTTAAAATTATATTTTATAGTATCAAATAACATTTGTAACGATTATAAGTCAAAAACTGAAGTGCGCTTAGAACGAATCATATCTTTAAGTTTAAGCCAAAAAACCAAAGTCAAATACACGCCAAACCACAAGCCAACGGTTACGAAAGAAATATAAATAAAGAACAATCGTACACTACTGGCTCGCATCCCGAGCTTGTCTGCTAATCGAGAGGAAGCATTGAAGCCATGCTTTTCAAAAAAATATTTGAGTTGGATTACAATTGACATATTTTATTTATTTTCGATTTACGCTATTTTCCACTTAACAATTCTGCACCGACGGCACAAGACAAACACTGACTCTTATTGCAATATTCGTTTTTGAGTTGCAAAAGTGATTGCGTATCAAAAGCGGTTTTGGATTTAATTCCAAATGTAGCAAATTTTTGAATAATGGTATTACTTTCTGGAGCGACTTGACTCAATAAGAAAATTAAATCTTCTGAAATATCTTTGTTTTTGCTTTTTGCATAAGCAAACTGAATTGGAACAATAGTATTTATAACAATTAAATCTATGAAGGATTTTGATAAGGCCTTCTTTTTTTTCGGGCTTATTTTATCAAATTGATAATGTGTTTGCCAATAATCTGAGACGGAAACTGCGAGCAATTCATAAATCGTATTTAATGCTGTTGTGCCAATTAATTTAGAAAATAAATTTTGTTGGTTGAAATATAAATTTGCCAATTGCGACAATCGAATCGTTGGAAAATTATCCGGCCGATGCTGAAAAAACTGAACCGGATCGATGTGTTTGCGCTCCAATTGGTATTTTTGTAAAAGGTAATAAAATCGAAATTTCAAATCTTTATGATAAGTATCTTCTCTTTCGGTTTCTAAAAAACCAGCAAATCCAAACAACAAGGCTTCCAAGTTTTCGAGCTCAAAACCTTCTTTTCTAATGATGGCAAAAGAAATATTCTGGGCGATTTCGAAAAACAGCTCGCCATTAGTGTTCAAACCAAAATTTTTAGCCAAAAGGCAAAATAAAACCGTTTCCCAATCTTGGTTAGTCGATTGTAACAAATCTTGAATGGGTTTTGATTTTCGTTCCAAGCGTTCAAAAAACAAACGCTCTTGCCAATTATTAAACACAAATGAGTTTACAAACGTGATTTGTTTTTCACAAAAAATCCATGATTTTGGATTAGTCAATGCTTTATAATTTTCTAATACGGTTTTCGAAACATAATTTTGGAGCACCAAAACAGGAATTTCGGTATTATTTTTTGCATAAATTTCGGTGTCATGCTCCCACACTACATGAAGAATAACGTTTTCATATCCTTCGTCACGCTCGTGGTGATGCACATACCAATCAGAAGATTTTATATGAATTTCAACATTGCCAGCCCATTTTTGATTGCCAATTATTATTTGAGCATTAAAAAAATCGGGACCTGCCTTTTGTATATATTCTCCGCAATGTATAATAGTTACGACTTCTCCATTAGAAGTTTTTAAATCCAAAAAATCGAATTTTTTGAATTTCCAAAGATAATGGAGAAAGTCTTCTTTCATGTTTATCTATTCTTTTATAAAATTGGAATCATTTTCCAAAATATTCTGAATTCTAACAAATTTAATAAAAATATTTTTTAAAAATAAATTTTACTTTTATCAATATGACATTTAGTATTAAAAAATTTAGCAACAGTATTTTAGAACTTTTGAGATATGATATTTATTAAAATCCGAAAAATTAATTAAAATAGTTTTAAATCTTTTAATTAGCATTGTCCCTATCTCCTTTTTTATACTTTTGTGTTCGATTTATAACTCTAAAAAAAGGCCTTATTTTTTCACAAATTAAGTTGCTTCAATACAAACTAATGTATGATTTTTAATACAAAAAAATATTTTAGCAATATATTTGGCGGAATTGTTTTTATGATTGGTGATACCATAGCTGCATTGCTAGACAACAATTTTACAGTAGTTAGAGCCCTTTGTGTTTTTATAATTGGAGCTTTTTTATATGCTATTGAAATTCAGCTTTTTTTCAAATGGATAGATCAGTTTATTAAGAGATACAAAAAACAAAAAACAAAGAAAAAAATTCTAAAAGCGGCAATTGTACTTTTATATTTTAATCCATTGTGGATTGCACGTCATTTGTGTTTGCTATTGATTTTCTCTGGAAATTTCAGGCAAATAAATTGCAACATATTAAAGATTAGTCTTTTCTCTTTTTTAATTAATATTCCCATTTCAATATTGGTTAATTATTACATTCAAAACAAAATTCTTTTAAAAGACCGATTTATTGCTAGTGCAATATTTTCGGGGTTAATGGCAATCTATTACTCCATGAGCAACCAATGGTTTTAGTGTTTTTCAATCGGATGAAATACTTAAAATAGAAAACCAAAGATTTTGACAGTCGTTATTTCCTATAAAAACAGTGATTTGAGAGAAAAAATTCAAAACATTAATCCATAATAGCCAATTGTTCTGAACTATTTGTGTAAATACGATTGTACTCTAACTGGATACATTGGTGTAAAGTTTATTTTTTAATCCTAATTGTTTACCTTTCTTTTAAAAATATTTAACATAAAGATTTCTTTCAATTCATTATGAATGAATTGTTAATTGATTTTTAGTGCTTGATAGACAACCTATTTTTAGGTCTATGAGCTCTTTTTTTTATTTTTGGTTGGCAACTTCATGATAAGATTTGCAAAAGACATTGCAAATGCGACGACCCTTAGAAGCAATTTTTTACCTTAAACTAAAAAAATATCAAAAAAGCTGACTAATTATTAAAAATTAAAACGATGTAGTTAATAAGATTATATGCATAATAATATTGGAAATCTTATCTTTGCTTTTCAAAATTTAAAATTTAAAATAAACATATTATGAGCATTATTATTAAAATTCATGCAAGACAAATTTTTGATTCCAGAGGAAATCCAACTATTGAAGTAGATGTTGTCACCGAAAATGGTGTTTTAGGTCGTGCAGCGGTACCTTCAGGGGCATCAACGGGGGAACATGAAGCAGTAGAATTACGAGATGGAGGAAAAGCATTTCTAGGAAAAGGAGTTTTGAAAGCGGTAGAAAATGTAAATACTAGTATTGCTTCGGAACTTCTAGGAACATCGGTTTTTGAACAAAATCTAATTGATCAAACCATGATTAAATTAGATGGAACACCAAATAAATCAAATCTTGGGGCTAATGCTATTCTTGGGGTTTCTCTTGCAGTAGCAAAAGCTGCAGCCAACGAATTAGGGTTGCCTTTATATCGATATATCGGAGGAGTTTCTGCCAATACCTTGCCGGTGCCAATGATGAACATTATCAACGGCGGGTCACATTCAGATGCGCCAATTGCGTTTCAAGAGTTTATGATATTTCCTGTAAAAGCGACTACTTTTTCTCATGCTATGCAGATGGGAACCGAAATTTTTCACAATCTTAAAAAAGTATTACACGATAGAGGTTTGAGTACGGCAGTAGGAGACGAAGGTGGTTTTGCTCCAAATTTACCTGGTGGTACAGAAGATGCTTTGGACACCATAAAATTAGCAGTTGAAAAGGCTGGATACACTTTTGGGGACGAGATAATGATTGCTTTAGACTGCGCGGCGTCTGAATTTTATGTCGATGGAAAATACGATTATTCAAAATTTGAAGGTCCAACTGGTAAAATCAGAACATCGGCAGAACAAGTAGATTATTTAGCCGATTTAGCTGCTAAATATCCAATTATTTCTATAGAAGACGGAATGTATGAAAATGATTGGGACGGATGGAAACTGTTGACCGAAAAAATTGGAGATAAAGTACAATTGGTTGGAGACGATTTGTTTGTAACCAACGTGGAGCGTTTGTCAACAGGAATAGAAAAAGGAATTGCTAATTCTATACTAGTAAAAGTAAACCAAATTGGTACTTTAACCGAAACCATTGCGGCAGTAAATATGGCTAAAAATGCGGGGTATACCTCCGTAATGTCTCACCGTTCAGGAGAAACTGAAGACAATACCATTGCCGATTTAGCAGTAGCTTTAAACTGTGGGCAAATTAAAACAGGTTCCGCTTCTCGCTCAGATCGTATGGCAAAATACAACCAATTATTGCGTATTGAAGAAGAGTTAGGAGATACTGCTTATTTTCCAGGTGTAAAGGCATTTAAATAAAACAACTAAATTATTATTTGAAAACTTAAATTCAATTGATAAATTGGATTTTTAGGAATGGGTTGTAGATTAAAAAATTGAGAGTAGGTGCATTTGAATTTATATTTTAATGCACCTTTATTAAACTACAGCTGATATTCAATTTGTGGATCCCATCCGAAAACATTTTGTAAGATATCCATTTGATTATAAACAATTCGCTGTTTCAAAAAACAAATTTTCAATGTGAATTACTTTAATTTTTATTGAAAAAATCTACTTAAAAAAACTATTTCGACTATAATCAATTGGTTCTTTTTGATTAATATTAGCTAGAATATAACTTAATATTATTTTGTAGGAAAAGATATTTGAAAAACAATTTATTCTATTTCAATAGTATTTGGATTTTCAACAGCGATAAATTCACCTTCACTTTTAGAAATCACAATAGTTGCAACGCCGTTTCCAATAAAGTTTGTTATTGCCCTAGCTTCGCTCATGAATTTATCGACGCCTAACAGAAAAGCAAGTCCTTCTAGCGGAATCCTGTGAATAGTTGCTAAAGTAGATGCCAAAACGATAAAGCCGCTGCCAGTAACCCCTGCAGCTCCTTTTGAAGTAATCATTAAAAGTCCGATGATGGTAAAAATCTCGGTCAGAGAAAGGTGCACATTATACAATTGTGCCAAAAATATAATCGACATCGAAAGATAAATCGAAGTACCATCAAGATTAAAGGAATAACCCGTCGGAACCACCAAACCAACAACAGATTTACTACAACCCATTCGTTCCAGCTTGTCCATTAAATTGGGTAAGGCAGCTTCAGAAGAGGAGGTTCCTAGTACGATCAACAATTCTTCTTTGATGTATTTTATAAAATGCCAAATGTTAATTTTATAGTATTTTAAAATGCTTCCCAAGATGATAAAAACGAAGATAAACATAGTGATATATACCGTTAGCATTAATTTCCCTAGCGGAATTAAGGTATGTAAACCAAATTTTCCGACTGTATATGCCATTCCGCCAAAAGCGCCAACCGGAGCGAGGTACATTACATATTTTAATGCTTTAAAAACAATCGAAGAACATTTATATAAAAAAGCAACAATCTTCTCTCTTTTGGAATGGTAATTTAATAAAATCCCAACAACAATGGCAAGCAATAAAACTTGAAGCGTTGAATTGTTCATGAAAAAAGTAAGCCAATTAAATCCTTCGCTAGTGCTTTGCGTGTATTTGCTTGCGTCTTGAATTTCTAAACCTGTTTTGTCGATTTTTCCGGGCTGCGCCAAAAAGCCCACAATGATTCCAATTGTTAAAGCTATGGTGCTTACAATTTCAAAATAGAGGAGCGACTTTAGCCCGATGCGTCCTACTTTTTTAAGATCACCCATTCCACCAATTCCTAGAACAATTGTCAAAAATATTATCGGAATGATAAAAATCTTAATAATACTAATAAATCCATCGCCGACAATTTTCATCTGAACGCCCGTTGCTGGATGAAAATTACCAATATAAATTCCGAGTAAAATGGCAATTAATACCCAAAAAGTAAGGTTTGAAAATACCGATTGTACTATTTTTTTTGATTTCGATTTGGCGTTCATTTTTTTTTAAATGCTATAAATTAAAAAACTACTTGAAAACTCAACTGTCCAGATATTGTTCTTATTTTTTCAACAGTATTTGACACAGCATTCAATTGTTCTTGATTTAGTGACGTAAATGAAGTTTGAATTTTTAGGTTATGACCTTTTATATATTTTGTCAAACCAAACGTGTACGCATCTTGATTTACTAACAAAGAGTTGTTGTTATTGAATTCTTTTCTTAATTTTTCAAATTTAATGTCTAAGGAATATCCTGATTTTGTTACATAGCCACTTTGAATGTTAACGCCATTTCCTAATACGAAATAGTTACTAACATCGGTCGGAATTAATGGTGATGTTGCGGCAGCGTTTACAAAAGATCCTTCAAGCGCTGCGGCAGAAGTTTTAATATATTCGGTCAATAATGAAAATCCTTTATATTTAATAAGCATATCTCCATAGAACTTTCTGTAATTTGGAAGTTTTTCTTTTCCGGTATTGTCGTAAAAAGTAAAATCACCATGTCCTTCGCCAATTTTGTTACTAGCTCCAACATTCAAACTACAAGCCGTTCCGACAAGGATTTTAACTTTATCTTCGTGCAACAAATCGACTATATATCCATCATTTCCGGGTTTGAAATTTCCTAAAGGCAATATATCTAATCGTCCTCCATATTTCAAACCTCCTTTATCAACATCAGCCGAATTGGCACCAAATGAATTGATTCCGTCTCCCGAAGTTATGGCAAATTTAGGTTTTATAATAACTGCATTTTTACCCAATTGTCCCTCAAAAAACATTCCGAATTCTCTGCCTGTATTACAAAATGCTGTACTAAAAATACCACGGTCAACAAATTGAAGTTGGTCTTCAAAAAACGTCATTTCGCGGTTATTTGTAAAAGTTTGCTTTTGACCAAAACTAATTTTTAGATTAGAAATTGGAGAATAAGCAATCCAAGCATCTAAAAGTGGCTTACCATTACTGAAATTATTTTGCAATAAAAAAGATAGTTTTTCTTTGTACATACTACCAGAAATTGACAAATAAGCGTTTCTAGTATTCATATAATTAACTGCGGGAGTTCCATCTGTTTTCTCATTTTTATACACCCCTTGAACAAATCCATTAATACTGAATTTATATTCTCCGTCGTTAACATTAAAACGCAAACCATCGCCCAACTGAAATACTTTTGAATCGGTTTTTATTTCTACTTGCGAGATAGCAGTATATCCTATTAAAATAAATAGTGCAGATGCAAACGCATTAAATTTCATTTTTCTATTATAACTTCTCATTGGTTAAATATCTATAAATTGGTAATTCACTATTCAAACTCGGTTTTAATACTTCAAATTTTATAAAACCATTTTCACTTTCTGGCTCTAGAACTTCTGTTGCTATTTTTGCATTTTTTTGATCTAAATAGACAATATAAGTGCCTTTTGGAAACTGTTTTTTTATTGACGAAACATCGGTTGTTACTTTTTGTGCCTTGAAGCCCTCTTCTTCATCTGGACTTACTTGCAAGGAAGTAACTTTATAGGCTGCTACGTTAATTGTTCTGTCTTCGTTCAAAACATTAATTTTCAATCCAAGTACTGATAATTTATCTATCAAAATTTTTTGTTCTGGAAGAATCAAGTAGCCAAAAGGCCGCTCTCTTTCTAAGACAGGAATCGATTTTAAAGCATTATTGACTTTAACATCCAACGAAATTTCTTGATAATCGTTCAAATCTATAGCCCTGATGGTTTGATTTTCTTGTGGTTTATCACAAACCACGACAAGGTTTTTTGGTTTGGCGTCATTCGCAATTTTTAAAACATCTTTGATTTTTGAAGCGTCATCAAATGCAGTTTTAAGAAAAGATGTGGCTATTAAGAATGTGGTTTTTATGCGTCTCTTGAATGAAGTTTTTTGCAGGTTTACCCCTCTAATTTCAATCAATGATGAAATACAATTGGTTAGTGCAAATGAAGTTGTACTAGACCTAGCTTCGGTGGTGCATTGATTAAAACGCACTTCGCTATTCTGTTTTACGCTGGCAATATAATCTCTAAATATAAAATTATTCGATTCGAGTACTTTTTTGGCATTGCCAACAAAAATGTTTTGGGTGTAGTCTCTTAAATTCTTTGGTAGATTGAGGTTGCCTGAATACATAAACATAGCATCATAAATAGAACAAATGCCGTGAGTTCCGAGTAAATTAAATTCTTTTCTAAATGGTCTATATTCATGAAAATCGACTGCAACTTCAGCTCCAAAATCGCTAAATGCTTTTTTTAAATAATTGGTTTCTTTGGCCAAAAGTTTTACTTGATCTCTATTTAGATCTAGTCCATTGGCAGCAAAACGATCTTGTTTTTCATAACCATCAATATTTGCCATCGGAACAACTGTAAGCGTAATTTTATCAAGCAAATAGTTGTAATCAGCATCATTCAAAATTTTGTCCAAAAGATAAAGCATTGTTTCTGTTCCAGCTGGCTCGTCGCCATGAAGTCCCCCCTGAAACCATACTCTGAGTTTTTCTTCAGTGTTTTCTTTGTTCAAAACAAGCATCGGAATTTTTTTTCCTTTCTGACTTTCTCCAATAAATGATAGTTTGATTTCTTTTGGATGTTCAGCTACTAATTTGTTGACGTAAGTCATCATATCGTCGTAATTAGTAAATCCCTTTTTGGCAAAAGCAGGAGTACTAATTTCCATTACTGCATCAGGAAAAAACCGTTTGGTAATTTCATCATTTTGTGGATTAAATTGTCCAAAACTTGCGCAACAAATCAAATTCAACAAAAGAATTAGGATAGTATTTTTCATGATGCTAAAACGAGATAGTTGTTATTAATCGAGTTAAAAATTCGTTTCCAATCATTGGGTTTCCGTTCAAATCATTAGAACCCTCTTTTACTTTGATATAGGTGCAATCCAGTTGAATTTTCGCTCCATATCCTCTCGATAAATATTTTGAAACGCCTAGAGTATAATAGTTGGAACGATTATAGAAAGTGGGATTGTTTAAAAAAGAATTTGTCTCTGGTTTTAAATAAGAAAACCGACCGTCAATTGAGATAAGATTTTTAAATACATAACCGCCTTGAATATTGTAACCTTCACCGAGCATCATTCTTCCTTTGACATAATTTTCAACATCTCTTAGTCCATTAACATCAAAATTTGTAGATGTTGTTCCATCAACACGAATTCTTTGAGTAATGTCCATCGGAACTTTTGCAGATGTTTTTACATATTCGCCAAGTAATGAAAAACCTCTATATTTAAACAAAAAATCCACACCATATTTTGCATAATCTGGCAACAATTCCTTATTGTCTTTGTCTAAATATAGAATCGTTCCACTTTGACTTCCGCGGCGATCACTAATTCCGACATTATAACTGTAATTAACCCCGATTACAAATTTTGGAGTTTGTTCTCGCATTAAATCTGCTTGTCGGAACTGCCCAAAATTGTTAAATCTTCCAAATGGTAAATAATCAATTCTGACACCATATTTTAACCCACCGTGGTCTTTCCCAACAACATTGATTCCGTCACCGTTTGTTATTGCAAATTCAGGTTGAATAATAGCTGTTCTATTAATTTTATAGCTAGTTTCTAAAAATAGTCCAAACTCACGAACAGAACCAAAAGCCGCCGATATAGGACTTCTATCGGCTAGTTGCAACGTTCCTGAACTCATCCCAAGTTCTCTGTTATCTGTCGAAGTCGATTTCTGACCGAAAGATAGTTTGATATTTTTATTATAATCATAACCAATCCAAGCATCATAAACCAAACCGCCTACGGCATCTGTACCTTCGCCACCTCCAGTGAGGTCAATTTCTAATTGGTAACTTATTTTTTCTCTCTTTGCATTACCTGTTAATTCAAAACGTGCTCTTCTCATTCTAAAACGATTGTATAAAGAACCATCGTCATTGTCTATATATTTTTTACTTTCAGAATAGGGCTGTAGGTAACCAGAAATTTCCATTTGATAATTGTTGTCTTTGCCTGAAAAAAACAAACCCTCACCAAATTTATACTTGCTAAGATTAATTTCTTGTGCATTTGAATATTCATTCACCGATAGCAATACAACCAATAAAATGAGTGCCTTTTTAAGATTTGCCATTGTTGTTATTGTATAGCTATTATTAATTTCTTAGATTCCAAGTGCTATCCACTCTTAAACCGTCAACAATTACATTTGGTGAATTAGTGTTGTCTTGTCGAAGTACAACTCTTCCGGGAATTATATCAAGAGATGCAGTGTCTTCAATTCCAATCGTTGGAATCGTTGGTTCGGTTAAAAAGTCTGCAGTGGTATCAAAAATATAGAGACTTGTTTCATCTCTTCCGATGTTTCCGTTACTGTTAGCAGTAGCTGTATCTATTATTTTATATTTAATCACAACAAGATAAGTGGTTCCATATTCATAAAGATTAGGTGAAGATTTAATAGTAGTATTAGCTGCAAAACCAAATTTAAATTTAGTTGGATTTCCCGTAACTTGATTAATTAACAATTTACCTCTATAAGCTGTGTCTGTAATATTATTATTTCCAAACGCAAAAAAATATTGGTCAACACAAAGTGGTGAAGCAGATGCATTGATAAGAAAAGAAGCATAAACTGTTCCTGTGGTCACCTCAGCAAATTGTAACGAAACGTCTTGGCCAGTACTTGTTACTGCCGCAGCATTTCCTATTCCTGAACCATAATAATTTGGAAAGGTTAGCCCAGGTGAAGTGATTAAAATCGGGTTTGTGCTAGCGCTGCTATGAGCAACCCAGCCATTGTCTGTCAGTGCTGAACCTGCAGCTGCATCAAAATTAGCGGAGGCAATTTTTGCAGAGTTATCTTTCGGAAGTGGCTTTACATCTTCTGTATTACACGATATTAGAAATAATAGGCAAAACAAATTAGCTATTAAACAGTATTTGAAAATATGTTTCATGTGATTAATTATAAATTTTAAGATTGGTCGAAGGAAATCAATTGTTTTTTACCATTATTTTTTGGCAAGAAACTCCTTGCTCTGAGACGATTTTTGCAATGTACATTCCTGTAGTGATATTTGATAATATAACCTTTTCGGTAATTTTTGTTGAACTAAAAATTTTCTTACCTAGCAAATCATATATTTCAATAGCGAGCATGTAATTATTTTCATTTTTAATGTATAAAACACCAGTAGTTACTGGATTTGGAAAAATACTGTATAAATTACTGTTTTCCGATTTTACAGCTAAAGGGTCCGGCTCTCCGATGGCAAAATCACCAAAGTTTGAAATGCCTGCCGCTTTTGCTTCTACATCAGTAATGGTTCCAGCTATTAGAACTGGATTCCAAGTTGCTCCATTATATTGTTTTATCAAATAATTTGCTGGAACAGAACCTGAATCAACATCGGCTGTTGAGTAAGTAAAAATGGCATTATAAATACCAAAACCCGCTAAGCTATCATTGGTCAATATCCAGTTTTTATTAACACTTTTTGTGCTGTCAAGGCCAGAAGTTGCAATGGCAACATGATCTCCAATGTTAGTGCGAACAGAAAGCCCTCCTGCTACTGTTGTATTGCCTGTAAAACTTAGTGTCAACGGAGTGTAATTATTAGCATCGCCTATTTCGTAAATAAAAGAAGGATTAACTCCAACATTTGTTTGTTTTTTCAAATTACCCAAAACCCAACCACTATTTGATCCCGCACCAGAAATACTTCCGGAACTTGTTATAATCAAATTGTTGATCGAAGTTGTAATTTTCCCCATTATAAAAGAAAGTGTTCCGCTTACATAGACATCTCCATTGAGAGTAACCGCTGTTGCAGGAGCAGTTTGATTTACCGTAAATGTGTTTGCAATGGCGGTTGGTCCGTTAATTGTTTTTGGAGTTGTACCACTAAGAATAAGGTTTTTATAATCTGTTCTAGCAGTTACAATTTGAGCTCCCGTAGCAACTCGAACATATTCTACAACGCTACTAGTCCCTAAAGTAAGATTTTCGGTTCCTACAAATTGAAAGTCTCCTCCAGCGTCACTTGGGGTGGTTCCACTTGACACAAATCCCGTCAATTTAGGCACTTTAACCGTTCCATTAATTACGACCGAACCTCCTGCAGGAATTGTAATATAGGTATTGGCAGCCGTAGGTGCTATAATTGTTGAATTTTGCTCAACATTAATATGTTTTATAATTGGTGAAGCTGTAAAAGTAATATTAGCTGAATTAATGAGTGAAACCGTTCCAAAACTTTTAGTAGTAGCTGACGAAATACTTACACCATCATATATTATTTCAAGGTTACTGTCAAAAATATTTCCAAATGAAATTGCAGTTGTTCCTTTATATATAACGGTTTGGTTTCCCGAAACTGGAGCAACAACATCAAGGTTTCCTGATCCTGCTGGCAAAATTGCTGCGCCAGCATTTAGCGTCAATACTACCGCTGATTGACTGTTATTTCCTAGCCGAACTTTGGTTCCATTAGCAGGATCTGTTCCAACTGTCCACAAAGTATTGAGTGTTACCGCAGTGGTGTTTCTGATTTCAAAAACTTGAGAGGCATCCGCAAAATTAGCTGGAGCGGCTCCTGTTCCATTAGGATTTAATCCCCAATTAGCAACATCTGCCAGCGATCCTGTTCCTTTGTAGTAATAGGTAGTAGCTAGTGATTGCACTGCTGTGCTTGTTGTACTTTCGTCCGAATAATTAAATGCCTTATCAAGCGCATAAACTTTATAATAATAATCTACCCCTGGACTCAAACTTGTATCTGAAAATGAAGTGTTGGTTCCTATATATCTAACTGTACCTGCACCAACAGCATTATTGAATTTGTAAATTCCATTTTGATTTGGGTCATCAGTAGGAGCTGGTGTAACTCCTGCATAGCGCACTACCATATAAGCACCTCCATCAAGACCACCTGTTGAAGCTGTCCAACTTAAATCGGCGCCCCCGTTCAAAGTTCCAATTGCAGTAATTGCACCCGGAACATTTGGAGCAGTTGTGTCGGCAACATTGGCTTGATACATCACAAAATCATCAACATCTGCAGAGTATCCTGCTGAAGCAGCATCAATAGTTAGTCCTGCAACACCAAAATTGCCAGCGGTTGTGGCATCAGTTGTAAATGAAACCGCAACTTTTGTCCAAGCGGCTATGTTGGTGGACAAACCCGCAGCTACACTTTGTTTCGTTCCGATGGGAGGTGCTTGCGTTGCAGAAGTATTGTCAACATAAATATCAACGGTGCTCGCATCGAGTACAGTCGTTGAAGCAGTTTTGTACCAAAACTGAATTTGATAAGTTGTACTCGGAGCAAATGCGGCAGCTATTTGAGGTGTATAGAAATTTTTAGCAGTCCCGTTGGCAGAACCAAGTGTAACATATTTTGGTCCACTGCGTCCCCCAGTTGAATTTAAAACCCTTACGATGTTCGTTGAAGTATTTGTTGTCCAAAATGTTGTAGAAAGATTGGCAGCAGTTGCATTTCCTCCAACTAGATTTGCTGAATGGTTCTCAAATCCACCATCGTGCATAGAATATGATCCAATTCCCGTTTGTGAGTATCCAATTAAAGAATTAATAAAGACAAAATAAAATATGTTTTTCATGTTTAACGATTTTTTTTAATAAAACAAATATATCCTATGGCATTTACATAAAATAAGAAAAGCATTGTAAATACATTTTAAAGCAGTAAATGATAATTATTATAGTATAAGTAAATTCTAACGCTTAACATAAAAAGGATGTGACTTTTAAAAAAACCTGTCCAATTTTTGGACAGGTTTAAAAAGAATATTTCAAAAATTGTTTATCTTTTAATCAATCTAAGAGTTTTAACATCTTTTCCTTGTTTTACAATAACATTGTAAATACCATTTGAATAGTTTTGACCTAAAGAAATATTTTCAATTTCTTTAGCATTTACAACTTGGTTTTCAACTTGTCTTCCCATCATGTCATAAACAGCGATAGTCACTTCTTCTTTGCTTGGTGTTTCTAAATTCAAGTTGAAAGCCGTATGAAATGGATTTGGATAAGCCGATACTTCAAACGATTTGGCTTTTAGTCTTGCTGGCGCTGGTGCTGCAGGTGTTGTTACTGTGCAAGAAGCACCATAATTACCCCAAACTCCATTTACATAAGCTGCTACACGAATAGCATAATTAGTGTTATACAATACTGCAACTCCTGTTTGTGAAAGTTTAAAGTTGTAAGCCGCTACTTCATATACTACTGGCGAACCACCGGCTATCGTTATTTCAAAACGACCTTTTGTTGCTCCAGATACGATAACCGCTCCAATTTTAGTATCTAAAGCAGCTAATGTAGTCCCACAAAAAATTGGGTTAATAGTTGTTGTAGGCACTGTATTAGTATTAAGCGCCGGAGTAGCTACACTACATGAAGACCCATAGTTTCCGTATGTTCCACTAACTAAAGCCGCTACACGAATCGAATAAGTTGTTCCATAAGCGGCAACTCCTGCATCTGCTAATCTAAAGTTATAAACAGTAGAATCATAAACCGTAGTTACACCAGCAGTTGTGATTTCAAAACGGTACCCTGAAGCTGCCGGAACTGGAATAGCTCCAATCTTCGTATCTAAAGTCGCTAAAGTAGTTCCACAGTAGCTTGGTATAACTGAAGTTGTTGGAATGTTAGTAGTAGAAAGAGTTGGTGTAGTTACGTTGCAAGATGCGCCATAATTTCCGTAAACACCATTAACCAAAGCCGCTACACGAATAGCATATGTAGTGCCGTAAGCCGCTACTAAACCTGCTTCTGTTAATCTAAAGTTATAGCTAGCCGAATTGTATACGGTTGTTACACCTGCAGCAATAATTTCAAAACGATATCCTGTAGCACTTTGAACAGGTGCTGCAGCAATTCTAGTATCTAAAGAACTCAAAGTAGCACCACAAAAATTAGAGTGTACTGTCGTTGTAAGTACTGTATTACTAGAAAGTGTTGGTGTTGAAACATTACAAGATGATCCATAATTACCCCAAACACCACTTACTTTAACTGCGACACGAATACCGTAAGTAGTGGCATAAGCAGTTCCTGGTACTTTGGTTAAATCAAAATTATAGTTAGCCGTGTCATACGTATTTAGAGTTGCTCCGTTTGAAACTTCAAAACGATACATTTGTGCACTTGGGTATATTGTCGCTAGAATTTGAGTATCCAATGCACTTAATGTGCTTCCACATTGTGAAGGTCTAACATTTGTTGTAGTAATAATAGTTACTGACACTGTTCCAGAAGTTACGTTGCCACAACCACCATCGTTTACTATTGCTCTAAAATAAGTATTGTTTGTCAATGCGCCAATTGTTGAACCTAACAAAGTAGTTCCTGTTGCTCCATTAATGTTTGAAAAAGAAACACCGTTGGAAGAAGATTGCCATTGCACAGCTCCTGAACTATTGGATAAAGAAATATCAGCAGGTAGAGCACCCGAAGTAATGGTTTGATTAGAAGAAATAGTTCCGGCTAATGAACGATTCACCACAACAGTCATTGTTGTTGAAAGCGAACATTGATCAGATGGTGTGAAGGTATAAACTGTTGTTGCATCACTATTAATAGTAGGCGACCAACTTCCAAAAATATTGTTTAAAGAAGTTGTTGGCAAATCCGATAAGGTGTTTCCAAAACAAATTGAGTTTACCTGGGTAAACGTTGGTGTCAATATTGGATTAACGGTTACTGTAAGAACATTACTTTCAGCAGCTCCAGTCCAGTCGGATTTGCAATCCACACGAGCTATTCTTTTATAATAAGTAGTTGTTGTTAGACCTGCAGGAGCATCGTAAGTACTTGAGGTAGCTCCCACTATATCACTAAAGCTAACATTATTTGTAGATGATTGCCACTTGTATTCTAAATTACCTACATTTCCACTGGCTGCAACTGTACTCAAGAAATTCGAAGGATTTCCATTCTCACAAATGGATTGTGTTCCAGTTACAGTTCCGCCAAGGGTTGGGTTGATACAAACTTGACCAATTGCAAAATCTCCAAAACCTGAAATTGAGGAAGCTGAAAAACTAGTTGAAGTTGGAGTTCCAGAGGTTGTCAGATTAGTCCAACTAGAACCATTATACAAACGAGAAGCAAAAAATTGCGGCGAAGAATTACTGTCATTGTCTTGAGTAGCATAAGTAAATGATGCGTTATAGGTTGATAAACCAGCCAAATTTGAATTTGTTAATGTCCAAGTTCTATTGATACTATTTGAAGCAGTAATTCCTGAAGTAGCAATTTGAGCGTGATCACCAGAAGCAGTTTTTGCAGTTAAAGTTCCCGTTGCAGAAGTATTGTTTGCAAAAGTTAAAGCAAGAGGTGTATAATAATTAGCATCTCCAATAGTGTAAGTAAAAGAAGGACTAGCTCCCGAAGAAGTTGTTTTTCTTAAGTTTCCTATAACCCAACCTGAGCTAGTTCCAGCTCCCGAAATGCTTGCTGAAGATCCAAGAATTAATGTGTTAGTTCCTGTGTCGATTTTTCCACTTGTGAAAACTAAAGTACCGTTAACGGTTGTATCTGAAGATAAAGTTACCAAGGTTCCTCCTTGATTGATCGTAAATGTTCCAGAAATAGTAGTTGCTCCTGCTATTGATTTAGGACTTGTTCCGCTTACGGTTAAGTTTTTATAATCGGTTCTTGCTGTTACAGTTTGTGCACCTGCAGCATCTCTAGCATATTCAACAATACTGTTAGCTCCCAAAGTTAAATTTTCTGCTCCAATAAATTGCAAGTCACCACCAGCAGATCCAGCTGTTCCAACATTGCTAGATACAAAACCAGTTAATTTTAAAACTTTCACAGTTCCATAAATTGTAACAACACCTCCACTAGGAATGGTAATATAAGATGATGCATTTGTTGGCGTCACAAGCGTTGACGTTGCGTCAACACTGATGTTTTTTATAATTGGTGTAGCTGTAAAAGTGACATTTGCGCCATTTTTGATTGTAACAGTACCAAAACTTTTTGTGGTTGTCGAAGATATGGTTACACCATCATAAATAACTTCAAGGTTGGAATCAAAAATATTTCCAAATGAAATTGCTGTTGTTCCTTTGTAAATAACGGTTTGTTTTCCAGATATTGGCGTCATTACGTCAAGATTTCCTGTTCCCGCAGGTAATATTGAAGCGCCAGCGTTTAAAGTTAAAGTAATGGCTCCTTGATCCGTATTTCCTAAACGGACTTTCGTTCCATTCGCAGGATCTGTCCCAACAGTCCAGGCTCCGTCTAGTGTAACAGCAGTAGTGTTTCTAATTTCAAATACTTGAGCAACATCTGTAAAATTTGATGGAGCAGTTCCTGATCCATTTGTGTTTGTACCCCAATTAGCAACATCGGTCAATAAACCTGTTCCTTTATAGTAATAGGTGGTAGCCAACGCCTGCACTGAAGCGCTAGTTGTACTTTCGTTTGAGTAATTAAAAGCTTTATCAACAGTATATACTTTGTAATAATAATCTACACCTGCACTTAAACTAGTATCTGTAAAAGATGTACTACTTCCAATATATCTTACTACACCAGCACCTATTGTACTAGCGAATTTATAAATACCATTTTGAAGTGGATCATCAGAAGCTGATGGAGCAGTAGTAGCGTAACGCACAACTACATAACCACCACCGTCAACACCACCGCTTGCTGCACCCCAGCTTACAGTTGCAGTACTACTTGAAGCACCAGTAGCGGTAACTGTTCCAGGAGAATTAGGAGCTGAAGTATCTGCTGCCGCAGCTTGATATATTACGAAATCGTCAAAGCTAGCAGTAAAATTTGTAGAAGCTGCAGCAGTAGTAAATGAAATTGCAGCTAATCCAAAACTTCCAGCTGCAGTAGCATTTGTGGTGATTTCAACAGCGACTTTAGTCCAGTCTGTTTTTGTTTTATCCAAACCAGCTGCAACAGTTTGCTTAGTACCGATACTTGCGGGAGCTGCGGTTGCTGATGCATTGTCCACATAAAGGTCAACAGAACTTGAAGCGAGCGTTGCAGTTGTTGTTGTTGGTTTGTACCAAAATTGTATTTGGTATTTGGTATTTGCAGCAAATGCGCCTGAAATTTGAGGAGTATAGAAAGATTTTGTAGTTGTAGATAATGAACCAAAAGAGGCACATTGTGAACCTGATCTACCTCCCGTGCTTAAAATTGCTCTAGTAATGGCAGTACCTGATGTAGTACTAGCTGTCCACGCTGTTGTACTAAGAGCCAAATTAGTAGTAGAACCTCCAGCAATGTTTCCTACAGTATGATTTTCAAATCCGCCATCGTGAACAGAGTATACTCCAATTCCTGTTTGTGAATATCCTAGATTGCACAAGCAAAATAACAATACTATTAATAAATAAAATTTAGTTTTCATTACAATACAATTTACGGTTAATTAAAAACAAACATAAATTTATATTTTTAAAAATATTAATAAAAACTTTATAAATACTAAATTTCGCAGTAATTAGTCTTTTTTTTGCTTTAAGTGAAAAAATAACTACAAATTATTATGAAGTATTAATTTGTTCAGATCATCTCTTCTGCTTTTACTGATTGGGATTTTATAACTCTCTATTTCAATAAGACTTCCGTCAATCGCTTCAATCTTGTCGATATTAATAATAAATGAACGATGAACTCTAAAAAAATTACTTTTAGGAAATATTTCTTCTAATCGATTTAAAGAAACTCTTGAAACACTAATTTTTTTATTCGTGTGAAAACGCGCATATTCGCCATGACTTTCGATAAATATTACTTCATTAAAGTTGATTTTCTCCAATTTATTTTGATTTGTTTTAAAGAAACTAAAATCAGTAAATTGGGCTTCTGGAAATTCATTTTCTACAGGAATAAAATCCGAAGGAACAGTTATTTTTAAGTCAAACACACGGTTTACTGCCGTTACAAAACGTTCAAAAGGAATCGGTTTCACCAAATAATCGATTACTTTTAAATCAAATGCCTGAAGTGCATATTCGGAATAAGCAGTCGTAAAAATAGTATTTGGTGGATTTTTTAATGTTTTTAGAAACTGTATTCCATTGAGAACAGGCATATTGATATCTAAAAATAATAAATCAACTTGCTTTTGTTGAATTCTGCTTAATGCTTCCATTGGTTCATGAGAAATTCCTATAAGTTCAAGCTGTGGAATTTTTGAAATATACTCTTCAATTAATTGACAAGCAGGTTCTTGATCGTCAATTATATAACATTTTACAGTATTCATGGTTTTAGGTTGTTTTTTTGGTTGATTTTATAGCTTAATTTTGAGATACACTTCATAAGCGTTTTTTAAATCCGTTACTTCAAAAGTAAATTGGTCTTTGTAGTCGAGCTCTAAACGGTTGATTGTATTTTGATTCCCAATTCCTTTTTCAAGTTTATTTTGAATCGGCATTTTGTTGTTCTTGGTTTTAAAATATAAAAACTCATGATCTGTTGCCAATTCAATTACTACATATGCTTCATTAAATACCCCAATTTGACTGTGCTTGAAAGCGTTTTCTATAAAATTTAACAGCAACAGTGGAGCTATTCGTTGGTTTTCGTCATAGAGTTTGTGTTTGAAATCGATATTAATTTGACCATTATAATTGAGCTTATATAATTTAATAAAATCTTGAATCATAGCCACCTCTTTATTAATTAATACGCGATGTGTTGAACAATCATAAATCAAATAGCGCATAAAATTGGACAAATCGTAAATCATTGCTGCGGCTTCTGGACTTGATTTATGGCATTTTGAATAGATTGAATTTAAGGTATTAAACAAAAAATGGGGAGTAAACTGACTTTTTAACAAATCAACTTCAAATTTGTTTTTTTCTTTTATTAGTCGAAAGATAGCCGATTTGTTTTGTAAATAATTAATAAAATCGATGTAATAGAGTGAGGCGGCTAGCGTAAACAATAAAAACAATATATGATACCCTAAAAATGGGTTGGCGTTTATTGCCGCATTGAATTGGAACATCTTATTACAATAGGGCAAAAAAACAACAATTAAAGTAATTATGATTGCATTCTTAAACAATACTTTCAGAAATTTTTTCTTGATTAACAGTTCTTTTTCTAAAAACTTAACATTAATTAAAAAAAGCACATAGCAAAAAAACAACATTTCGGCAACTAGAAGAATCTTTGTTGCCCTGTTTTGAAACACTAATTTGCTATTGATTAATTCATAATAGACTATTGAAATAAATGAAAAATAAAAAAACTGAAAAACAATTTTTTTAAACACAAATAAAGCATATTTTGATTTAAACATTTAGGTCAAACGTATTTTATTATTTAAAAAACAACTTATCGATTTTCGGCTTTAAAACAAAGAAAATTGCAGTGAAAACATAGTATTTTGCAGTGAGCTCAAATAGCAGGCAATAGACCTCGTCTCAATGATGATGCTAAACTACACATTTTTTTTGAAATGTATTTTATTTATTACATCTTGCATTATATTTTAAAATAAAATCATTATGTTAATCAAGAATTTAATCACTACAATTACTCTTTTAATTGGATTTGTAGTTTTCATAGCTTGCGGGAAAGATAGTTCTGATTTAAGCCAAATGAATGACTTTAAAAACGGTGCAAATAATTTCGTTTTTACTTATTCTGGTTTGCCCCAAAAGCCCATCAATGTTTTTTATAATATTCCGCCTGGAGATAGAGCCAACATGCCAATTGTATTGGTGTTTCATGGCGAAGAACGAAATGCTGAAGAGTATCGAAATATTTGGATTAACGCTTCCAACCAATTCGGATTTATGGTATTTGTTCCCGAATTTAATAACGCTGATTTTCCGGGTGGAAGTTCTTATAATATTGGGAATGTATATCAAGATGGGAATTATCCAACAATTCAAACGCTAAACGACGAAAGCATTTGGACTTTTTCTGTGATTGAACCCCTTTTTGATTTTATTAAAACTAATTCTGGAAGCTCCGCACTTACTTATAATATGTTTGGTCATTCAGGCGGTGGACAATTTGTTCATCGATTTGTACTGATAAAGCCAAACGCAAGATACAATAAAGCCATTGCCGCAAATAGCGGTTGGTATACTGTTCCAGATGGCATTTCAAATTTTCCTTATGGCATTTTGAGTTGCCCAATTGCCTCGATTAATCCAAATAGTTATTTTAGCAGAAAATTATACATAACCGTTGGTGAATTAGATAATGATGGCTCAGATCCCTCTATTCGGCACAATACTGCAAGTGATTTGCAAGGGTTTAATCGAATCGAACGCGCCAATTATTTCTTTTCAAAAAGTCATAGCTATGCAAATACAATGCAATCAACTTTTAATTGGCAGTTTCATACGGTTGCTAACTCTGGTCATGATGCGACTTTAATGTCAAATGATGCTGTTAGCCTATTTTTTAATTAATTTTGAACATGAAAAACAATAACCTCAAAAAATATCTAAAACTTTTTTCTTTTCCTGTTGTATTTATTCTTTTTTGCACTATTCTCAATCCAGGCGAATCCAATCCTAAAATTGGAATTATGATTGGCATTGCCATTTGGATGATTGGATGGTGGATTACCGATATTGTTCCGGTTGCAATTACTTCGTTGTTACCTATTTTATTGTTTCCTTTGACAGGAATTATAAGTGTAGAAGAAATTTCAAAAGTGTATTTCAATGAAGTCATTTTTTTATATATTGGTGGGTTTTTGCTAGCATTAGCCATCGAAAAATGGGAAGTTCATAAGCGGATTGCCTCAAGAACATTAATTGTATTTGGACAAGGAACCTTCCAAATTTTAGTTGGATTTATGCTAGTTACTTCCATTCTTTCCATGTGGATGTCCAATACTTCCATTGCTTTATTAATGCTTCCCATAGGGATTTCAGTGCTAGATAAGCTTAAAGAAATTTATAGCGAAAAAGAACTCGGCAAATTTAAAACGGCTTTACTTCTCGGCATTGCTTATGCTAGTTCTATTGGTGGAATGGCTACTTTGATTGGAACTCCTACCAACTTGGTGTTTAAGAAAATATACGAATCCGCTTTCAAATCGGGTGTCAAAATCAACTTTGCCAATTGGTTCTTTTTTGCCTTCCCAATTTATCTTATTTTAATTGTTACTGCAATTATAGTGTTATACTTATTTTTTAAACCCCGAAAAAAACTCGAAATTATTGACAACACCTTTTTTAAAATTGAAAACATGAAACTGGGCAGAACCAGCTATGAGCAAAAAGTAGTATTGTTTGTCTTTTTTTTGTTTGCAGTGCTAATGATATTTCGAGGGAACATTGACATTGGTTCGTTTCAAATTCCAGGATGGAGCTCATTATTCCAACATTCCGATTATATCATTGACGCCGTTGTTGCCGTCTTCATTTCCATCTTGCTTTTTATTATTCCGGCAAAAACCAATCCCGGAAAAACTATTATGGATTGGGAAACGGCCAATAGAATTCCGTGGGGAATTATTTTACTTTTTGGTGGCGGATTTGCTTTAGAAAAAGGTTTTGAAGTTTCTGGATTGACACATTGGATTGCTTCAAAAATTGGATTGCTTTCCGGAAATGAAATGATTGTAATAATTTTGACTACTTGTTTTATTGCGCTTTTAATGACGCAATTTATTGCCAATGTAACCGTGGCACAAGCGTTATTGCCTCTTTGTGTTGCCCTTTCTATTTCGCTTAAAATCAATCCACTGTTTTTGATGATACCAATTACTTTTGGAGCATCAGCAGCCTTTTTACTACCTATTTCAACACCCCCAAATGCTATTCTCTTTGCTACTGGTCAAATTAAAATGAAAGAAATGCTCTTGCCAGGACTCATTTTAATAGTGATATCTGGAATAACCATTAGTCTCGTTATGAATTATTGGGGTACTTATGTGTTTGGAATAACAAATTAATTTTTTAAGAATCTAAAACTAAAAAACTTTTAAAGTATAAAGAGCAGTCATTTTCTATAATTACAGTTGCAAATTGCGATTTAATACCAAACTTGTTATGGAAGACCAAAAAAAATCCTATTTTTGAAACAGTAAAAATTTCGTAATTCTAAAGAATGCCTTTACCATTTATAAATTCTATTGCTTCTTGGTTCCTAAAACAGCGGATACATCAAATCGAGCTGTTTTTGAAATACCCCAATGAAGTTCAAGAAGAATTGTTAATGAACCTGATTAGAACCTCAGAAAACACCGTCGTTGGTAAACAATTCGACTACGCCACTATTAAATCCTACGATACATTTGCAGCGCGAATACCCATTTCTGGTTACGAAGATTTAGAACCCATGATTGAACGGACGCGCAAAGGAGAGCAAAATGTGTTCTGGGAAACCCCAGTAAAATGGTTTGCTAAATCCAGCGGAACTACCAACGCAAAAAGCAAATTCATCCCCGTAAGTTTTGAGGCTTTAGAAGGTTGCCATTACAAAGGGAGTAAAGATTTATTGTGTTTGTATTTGAACAATAACGAAAATTCCGAAATGTTTATCGGCAAGAGTCTTCGCCTGGGTGGCAGTTCTCAAATCTACGAAAACAACAATACCTTCTTTGGCGATTTATCGGCTATACTAATTGAAAATATGCCTATTTGGGCGGAGTTCAGTAGCACGCCAAGCAGCAAAATCTCATTAATGAGCGAATGGGAAAGCAAAATGACGGCCATTATTAAAGGGACCATAAATGAAAACGTAACCAGTTTTGCTGGTGTACCTTCGTGGATGTTGGTTTTAATGAACAAAGTCCTTGAAGAAACAGGAAAAACCAATTTATTAGAAGTTTGGCCCAACGTAGAAGTCTATTTTCACGGTGGTGTTAGTTTTGATCCTTATCGGGAGCAATATCAAAATTTATTGCCTAAAACCGACTTTAAATATTACGAAATTTACAATGCTTCGGAAGGTTTTTTTGCCATCCAAGACCTGAATAATTCCAACGATTTGCTGTTGATGTTGGATTACGGTATCTTTTATGAGTTTATTGCCATGGATACTTTTGGCAGCAGCAATCCAAGCATCGTTCGTTTGGCCGAAGTACAACTAAATACCAATTATGCCCTTGTCATTACTACAAACTCTGGTTTATGGCGTTATCTGATTGGTGATACCGTGCGTTTTACTTCATTAAGCCCCTATCGTATTCGGGTGACAGGACGCACCAAACACCACATTAATGTTTTTGGAGAAGAATTGATAATTGAAAATACCGACAACGCGATTTCAAAAGCGTGTCAAGCGACCAATAGCGAAATGATGGATTATACGGTGGCTCCTATTTTTATGAAAAACAAAGAAAAAGGCGCTCACGAATGGATGATAGAGTTCAGAAAATCTCCAGAAGACAAGGCCTTATTTTGCCGAGTTTTAGACGAGTCGCTACAAGCCTTAAACTCTGACTACGAAGCCAAGCGCTACAACAATATGACACTCAATCCACCCGTTGTCAACTTTGCTCGAACCGGCTTGTTTTATGACTGGCTCAAAACCCAAGATAAACTGGGCGGTCAACACAAAATTCCTAGACTTTCGAACCAAAGAGACTATTTGGAACAATTAAAAAATAGGTCGGTTAGCGTAAATCGGTAAAATCAAGAATGGCTTTCCAGTAACAGTATTGTTGCTGTTTTTGGCGTCTTGCGGACCACAACGCACGAAAAACCTTTGTAACGCTGCGTCGAATTTTTGAAGAAATAATACCTAAAAAAAAGCGAATGACAAGGCAGGTAAAAGGTCGTAGAAGGCATACTAAAACTTACTCATAATGCTCTCATTTATAAAAGTCGTACATCTTTGACTCAATTGCCGTACATCTTTTGAAAGATTGCCGTACATCTTTTACTTAATTGCCGTACATCTTTTGTATAATTGCCGTACATCTTTTGGAAGATTGCCGTACATCTTTTACTTAATTGCCGTACATCTTTTGGAAGATTGCCGTACATCTTTTTAAAAAAAGATACCTACGATTTGTTTTTTTGAACCTGATGAATTGAAAAATACTTGCGGTTGGACCGATTTATTTATCTTGAAGTAGCTTCATTAACTGGATTTGCTCTTTGAGCGATTGGATGGTTTCTTCGTATTGTTGGATTAGTTTTTCGGGCATATTGATATGATTAATTCCGATATAACCATCTTGTTTGCAGTTATTAAAAACTTGTTTGTCATCAAAACCCAACACTTCCATTGGAGGTACTCCCATAATAGCCGAAATTTCATTCAGCCGATTAATGGTTAACTGCGTTTCGCCGGTTTCAATTTTGCTATAAGCACGGGTAGATAAACCTAGCTTTTGTGCCATGTATTCTTGCGTGAAATTCTTCAATTCGCGAATTTGTTTGATTTTGGTTTCTGCTTGCTGTATCATAATAATAAGAATTAATAGTTCAAAATTAGAACTTTTTAATCATTTAAAGAAACTTTTAGAATAAAATTTAGTGTTAAAGTTATATATTTTTGTTAAAATTAATAACATCCTCGTTTAAAAAGATATTTAATGGAAGAAATAATATTACCACATGCTAATAATGCTAGGTTTAAAGTTGAAGATTTAATAAAGCATTTCATAAAATACAATCTCGATTATATGATTATAGGATCAACTAAAGTAGTTTTAAATGAGCATCGAAAATCAAAATCTCTCGATGTTTGGATAAGAACACATCCCAATATTCTTAGATATAAAGATACTTGTCAATCGGTCAGTAAGGTAATCACTCAGCTTATAAAACACGAATCATTTTCTTTAGGTTTAAGAAAATGTCCAGAAAGCAGTAGAATGTGTAAAGCTTTGGTTTTTTTTGACTGCTAAAAGTAGTATAGAAATCAAAAATTATTATGTTATTTATTAAAAGAGAAAATAATATTTTTTTTAAATTATAATTATGGGGGATACTGAAAAGCCTATAGAGTAAGTGATAATAATAAAAATAATAAAATATGAATATTAAAAAAATGTTTCAAATTATTTTGTCTTCTGGTGTTCTAATATTAACATCATGCAAGGGGGAACAGTCAATGGATTCTGTGAAAATAGGAAATCAAGAATGGTTGATATCAAATTTAAATACAAGTGAATTTCAAAATGGAGAGAAAATTTTCCAAGCAAAAAATGAAAAAGAATGGATACTGGCTTTAGATGAGAAAAGAGCAGCTTGGTGTTATTATGAGTTTAATGAAGCTAATAAAATTAGAGGAAAAATGTATAACTGGTATGCAGCGAATGACCCAAGATTAATAGCGCCAAAGGGTTGGCATGTTGCAAACGCAGGCGAACATTATACATTGTATAAAAATATGAATAAAAGCGCAGCTAATGCTTCAAAAAATCCTAAATTAATTGAGTTTTATAATATTCCGCCAGGCATTTTACGCAGCGGCCGTAATTGTGAATTTTATGATTTTGACGATTTAAATAAGTCTTTCCTTTGGACTAGTTCTGAGATTGGTGGTTTTGGACAGGCAGTTATCATCTGTAATGATAATTCATTTGATAATAACCATCGTGAATTTTATAAAGAATCTGGACTTTATATAAAATGTGTTAAGAACATACAATAATAAAAAAAAATGCACTAATTTTAATAGCTTTCTTAACACTAATAAGTTGTGTAAAAAAAGCTCGAAATCAGAAAAAAATATCATTAAAAGTGAAAATAATATTGAAAATACTCCTTTCGGCAACTCAATAAAAGTTGGAAATATAGAAAATGCACAAAATAATTTCACTAATAAAATGAACTGGTTGGTAATAAAATCTGATTGTGAAAAGTTAGGTGCCGTAAGGAGTATAATAACAAAAGAATAGTTAAATGTATTATTTAAAAACCATTCTAAAATTGGAAATTTTACAGATTTTATATATTCGAGTTGTAAAGAAGTCTATTGTGATTATGTGTGGAAAGTTAACTTTGGAGGGAGTGGGGTTCGGAGATTATTATGTTAGTGGCAACACTATAAAAACTGTTAAAATTTAATAAATAATGAAAAAAAATATAAAATACGCCTGTTTCTTGACATCTATAATTTTTATCTTGTCATCTTGTAATAATAAAAAGATAAAGGACAATGGTAATGATGACAAGAGCAGTAAAATTTTACTGACTGAAAAACCAATCGGACAAAGCGGTTATGTGTTATCAATTCCAGCTGACTATTCCATTAAGACATCTGACGGGCCATACTACACGGTTTATTATTTTTCACCAACTGACACGACCATCATTAACAAGTTAAGAGGTGGTCTTTATTTTGGTTCGGAGACACATGAATTTGAAGCAGGCAATGACAGTTGTAAAACCGAAACTCTAAAAGGAAAAATACTTGACAATACGCAAGATTGGACTGTTTACAATTGCCAAGAGGACTATTTTATTCAGACAATTACGGTGAATAAAAAAGGAGAAGAATGGAAACAAAATGTTCATGCTTTCGCGCACGCAAAAAATAAAAACGAGTTAAAGACAATATTGGAAATCTATTCAACATTAAAGAAAAAACGGCAATATTGAAACACAGAAGGGAAGCCACTAACAAGGGTTCAGCAAAAGTGGCGGTACATTGCTCCGCTGACACATTTGCGGTTAATCAAAGTTTGGTACTCCGCATCAAAATTTGTAGTGAAAATAGCAACCTTCGCCAAGCCCTGGAACGTGAATGATAAGCCTAACAAATGGAATTCAAGAGCAGTTAGAACAATTAATATTCACTAATTATTTTAAATTATTTGCTATTTAAAGTTAGCATAAGTTATAAAATACTAAATAAAAAAATGAAAATGAAAAAACTTATTATGTTATCAGCATTAATATTTCATCTAACTTTAATTTCTCAAGTTCCGAAGGGGAATTTAGCAGTAAAAATTGGTAGCCAAATTTGGCAAACTACTAATTTAGATTTAGCGACTTACCAAGATGGTACAATAATTCCTCAAGTAACTGATCCACACTCATGGGCATACTTAAAAACAGGAGCGTGGTGTTATCTCAATAATGACTCGGCAAATGGATTAATATACGGCAAACTTTATAATTGGTATGCGGTTGCAGGAATATACGACGAGGCTTCGTTGAAAAATCCTTCTTTACGTAAACAATTAGCTCCACAAGGATGGCATATCCCTAATGATAGTGAATTGGCAAAACTGATTGCCTTTTTAGGAGGAAAGAAAATTGCTGGTGGTAAGATTAAAGAAAAAGGCGTTGAACACTGGAGATCAACTAATGTAGGAGCAACTAATAGTAGTGGATTTAGAGGTCTTGCAGGAGGATTTAGAGAAGCCTTTGGTACCTTTAGTTCAGGTGGTTTTTACCCTCCCCCAGAAGGTCAAGGTTGGTGGTGGAGTTATTCGGAAGAAGGATATGAATTTTCTTGGCACTTGTGGTTAGATCACAATTACACGACTGCTTGGCTAGACCCATGCAATAAAAATTATGGTTGCTCCGTGCGTTGTATTAAAGATTAAAACTATTATTTATAATCATGAAAGAATTAAAAGAAATACTCATAAATTTCTGTGAAGCAAATCTTAATACAGATAATGATTGGTATCATTGGAAAATTAATGATAGGTATTTACCCAAAGGTATTGAATTATTAGATGAGAGCAGAGTTCAAAGAAACCTCAGTTTAAAAGAGCAACTTCACTCTAAATGGAGCAAATCAAATGATAAAACAAAAGCGGAATTAATAGAATATTATATTGTTAGGTGGGGCGGTATAAAAGGGAATAAGCCAGAAACCCTCAATATTTATAAAACAAAATCTGCTAAAGAATTAATTGATTTAGGGGTGAAAGGTGTTTCGTCATGGTCAAAAGCATTAGTTCTTCATGATTGTAATAAATATGCTATTTTTGATGCTAGAGTTTCGTGTTCGTTAAATTATCTTCAGGTTAAAAATAAAACAAAAGAAAAGTTATTATTTCCAAAATTACCAAGTCAAAATAATGAAATAACAACTGCAAATAGAAACCTAAAAAAGATTTCTAAAGAATGGAAAAAAGCAAGTAATCAAGAATTTTATAGTTTTTATCTTGAATTATTGCATGCAACAGCAAAAGAGTTAAAAATAAATATTTCAATCATTGAAATGTTGCTTTTTGCGAAAGCAACTGATATTATAAAATAAAGCGCAAAGATTTTACAAATAAAGCGCAAAAACAACTGTTTCTGGCCCCGATCGCGCGGATTTTCAACCCGATCGCGCGGATTTTCTGCCCTCCCGATCGCGCGGATTTTCAACCCCGACCCCGATCGCGCGGATTTTCAATCCGTGACTAAATCCAATGCAAAATAAATCTAAAAGCAAACTCGCGCGGTAGGATAAAGATTAAAGCTCAAATTTTTATCAAATAAAGCTCAAAAACAGTTGTTTTTGAGCTTTATTTGGTTTTTTAGTGCGCTACAAATGAATTATTAGTAGTCGATTTTGAATGTTTGGTAATCCGTTATAAAATTATTATTACAAAGTATTTGGTCGGTGCAAGAGATTCAACATTTGTTATCAAAAAGTTTACTATTTAAATTTCAATGAGAACTAAATC
>JBBALV010000019.1:0-50608 GCA_040402815.1 Flavobacterium sp. | reverse complement strand
TTAGAAAATAGATTGATAAGGTAGTAGATTTTAGGTAGTAGGTTATAAACTGAATACTAAAATTCTAACCACTGAATACTAAAAAATCCCTTCAATTCCTTTCGGAGTTGGAGGGATTTTTGGTTTTAAAGTAGCAGTAAACTTGCTATAAAATTTTGCACTTACACACAGCGATCATATATTTATTTTCAGTTTAAAATGGACTAAAATATACAGTAATCTATAACTAGGTTTCAAACTAGGCTGCTCCCAAAAAGCAAGATATAAGAATCACCTAATTTACATTAGGAATTAAATACCTAAATAAGCATATAATATTCTATTTATTTTTTTCATCAAGCCACCCTTCCAAAATTGGCATACCTCGTTTTAAAATAATCAAATAATATCTCTGTTTTTACTACTCTATCTCCATCGCTAAATGTAGGGAAAGGTAATTTTGTATATAGGTGGTCATTAATCGCTTTTTTTACAGCCGAAGCTGTCTGTGTTTTTTCTGACCAATACTCCACTTTAAACTCGTTGTTTTTTAAATGTTCCAACAACTTTCTTGCCGTATCTTTTACTTCAACTTTTTCCTTGCAAGATACTGCCTTCCAATCCGTGAATTGCCATATTCATTTTGGCTAATCGGGTATTGGTGTCGGCTTTCTCTTGTCCGTAGAACGTCACTTTGTTAGATGGGTCAACGCCTTCTTCCTCTTCAATAAAGTGAGCCGTTTGTACAAACATACCTGCTGAACCTACGCCAATATCGGCAACGATTCCGTGATTGGGTTGGATGATTTTTACAATCATGTTTACTAATGATGGTGGAGTAAAAAATTCGCCACCTTCTTGAGCGCCTATCATTGCGAACTTGTTCAAGAAAAACTCATAGATTCTTCCGAAAACATCGCCCGAAACATCGTTTAAAGATTCATCATTAAAAACACGAATAAGGCGTTGTAAGAGGTCTTTGTCGAAAAGGTTATATTCTTTAGGCAAAACACCTAAAAGGTTCTCATATTCACTCTCAATATTTCGCATTGCTTCATTGATATATTCGCCTAAATCAGCACTATCAGGAAGGTTGGCTATAGTAGTCCATTGTGCCGTTTCGTTTAAGAAAATGGCTTTGGCGGTGAGGAAGTCATTTTTTTTAATTGGTCGCACACCACGTGTAGGATGCACAGGCAAAGATTTCTCAATTTGTTGTTTAGCAATGATAAATCGGTTGTAGGCTTAACGAAGGAAAATAAGCCCTAATACAGGAAAACTATATTCCGATGCGGTCAATTTACTATTGGCTCGTAAATCGTCTGCGGTTTTCCAAAGACGTGTTTCTAATTGCTTGAGTTGTTCTGCTGTCATTTATGATTTTAAAGATAGTTTTTATAAAACGTTAAAAATAGGAATTTTATATTAAATAATTCCTCATTGCTAAGCTACGTTAAAAATTGATTTAACAAACAAATTACTAAAATGTTTTTGACAAGTAAGGACAACGAGTAGTATTATTTACAATAAAAAAGATGTTGTAAACGAAAAAGGGGATGAGCTGTAGCATAGTGTATATAAAATACAAATACTCAAAATGTACATAAAAACAAAAAACCCCGCCAATAGCGAGGTTTTTCTGTGAACGCAGAAGGATTCGAACCTTCGACCGCCTGCTTAGAAGGCAGGTGCTCTATCCAGCTGAGCTATGCGTCCATTTGTCGGGGTGGCAGGATTCGAACCTGCGGCCTCCTGCTCCCAAAGCAGGCGCGATAACCGAGCTACGCTACACCCCGAAGTCAATAAAATAAGAAATAAAGTGGATTTTTAAGGAATACCAATTATTGCTTACAAGAACATTTCACATTAAAATTAAAACGAATAATTCATTTAAATTAGGATTAATAAACCGAGCAGGTCTCTTAAAATTTGTGAGGTGCAAAAGTAATCAAATTGTATATATAATACAAGTGTTTAAAAAAAAAGAATGTTAAAAAAAGCACATAAGGTAATAACTTCTAATTTTTCAGTTATTTAAATGCTGCTTCAATTCGAAGATTTCAAAAAAAAAAAAGGTATTTTGATCTTGTTAAGATAGCTTTGATTGGTCCATGTGTCATTATTGTAGGTAGTTATTTCAAATACAATACCTTAAGAAATATATTAAAATTAAGTTTACTTTTAATTGCCATACACCAAAACAGTTGTTATATTTGCAACCGTTTATAATAAAAATGTATGTTTTTATGTAACGAATAGGGGAGATACTCAAGCGGCCAACGAGGGCAGACTGTAAATCTGCTGTGTGAACTTCGCAGGTTCGAATCCTGCTCTCCCCACTTTTAATTCAAACAACAAGAGGCTGTCTTAATTAAAGACAGCCTCTTGTTGTATCATCATTTAGTAGAATCGAAATGAAGTTTATTTGTTTTTTACATTTGCATCATTGTCCGCAACAATAAATGAAGTATCATAGCCACCATATCGTTTTAAATAGCTTTTAAGAGAGGTGCCATAGTTGTCTTTGATGGATCGATTTCCTTGAGCTTTTAGAAACTTTTTTACAGAACCTGCGCCTCCAAGATGTGCCGCTGCTAATATTCCGGATTCAGTAATTTTTATGCCTTTTATTGTTTTTCCATCATATTTTTCAATTTCATCTTTTAATTCCCATTTGTTTTTTGCAAGTAAAACCACAAATGCAATTTCTTGTAAACCGGGATTGTTTAAAAAAGCAGTAGTATTATTAATTCCAATGGTGCGTAATGCAGCAATACCAAACTGGTATTTACCCATGTAACCTAAAGAATTTATTAATTTGAATTGCCCTTGAGATTCTTTGAAAGCTATAGCTTCTTTAAAACCGGTAAATGATTTTCCGGTGTGTGGAGCGTTGAAGTTGGTGTAATCTGTAACTGCTGTTGATGGAAATAAATGAAGTAATTCTTCATTTTCGATATCGAAAAACCAATGGTTTTTTTCGTGTTGTAAAGGTTTAAAACCAGCGCTTATAAAAGCTACAATGGTTGCAATGCTAGTGTAAAATATCCATTTTTTTATCATAATTTGTTTTTCTTCAAGACCTGTCACATCGAGAAATTACTACGTTGCAAATATACAATAAAATAAACAAACCTGATTATCAAGCTGTTAAATTTTTCTAAAAGTAAAATACCTGAAATCGAGATGCTCCAAACGTATTGATTTCAAAGGTGGGAGCAGGAATTTTTATCATATTGAAAATGGTGAAAAAAGTTTTTAACAGCGGTGATTTTGTCTCAATCTTAGACAAATCAACATCAAAACTGATGTAAAAATGTCTAAATCTTGTGTTTTCCAATTGAAAATTTGTCGAATTTGATGGTACATTTCCAGAAATCATTCCTTCGGCACCATATCCGATGGCTAAATTCAACCATTTTGGAAGGATTTCATTGTTATAAAAAGAATTGATATTCGCTGAAAGCCAATACGTTTGCCCATTATAATCTTTTAAAATTTGTTCACTTAAAGAACTCCCTAATACGTTAGGGCGATAGGATGCATACGATGTAGTGTGAAATGAAAATTTTGGAATGATTCGTTGTTCCTTCCAAAGTAATTCTTGTGCAACAAATAATGTCGTTCCAGTTGCATTAGCAACAATATCGCCACTTGATGCTCCCCACTCAGAGGAATAGCCATCAAATACTTCTACAACGGACAGAAAAGCAAAACCTAAAGTTGATCCATAAATTAATTGTTTATTTTTACTAACGCCGCTCCACTGTAATGCTGCTACTCCTGCTTGACCCAAATGATAGGACGAGAAGACATGCCCCATCTTGTCCATTTGCAACCATTCAGAATTGTCGTTAATAAAATGAAAACTTGATTTCGGATAATGGCTATACCATAGTTCACTGAGACCGATTAGTGCTGCGGATGCTAAAGCACTTTCCGTAATAATAACCGTTTTTAGTCTTGTTTTATTTAAAGTATCAGCCGGTTTTAAATACGTTTCGATTTTGGACTGTGAAAAAATGATCCCTGAATAAAGGAAAAATAGAAGAAAAAACAGCTTGTGTATAAGCCAATTCAAAATTATCTTTTTATACCTTGTTTGTTTACCCAAGCTACATATTTTTGTCGATTTGCTTCGTGTTGGGCTGGTGTAACTGCAAATTCATGGTACCCAAAATGGGTTACACTAGCACAAAAATAAATATAATTGTGTTTTTCTGGATTCAAAACGGATTCAATAGCGGTAATATCAGGCATTGCAATTGGTCCTGGAGGCAAACCTTCATATTTATAGGTATTGTAAGGGGAATCCGTAATTAAATCTTTATTTAATACTCTTTTAATAACTTGTTTAAAATCGCCGGAGTTGTTCTTAACGGCAAAAATTACAGTTGGGTCGGCTTCTAGTTTCATTCCTGTTGCTAATCTATTGAGATAAACACCTGCTACTCTTGGCCTTTCGTCTTTTTTAACGGTTTCTTTATGTACAATTGAAGCCAAAGCAGAAACCTGTAATGGAGTTAAATGTAATGCCGCAGCTTTGGCTATTCGTTCTGGAGTCCAAAATTTTCTATATTCTTTTGCCATTCGATCTCTAAATTTTAGTGCGTTACTATTCCAAAATAATTCATACGAATTTGGAACGAACATACTTAATACGTTTTCTGCTGTAAAACCATTATCTTTTAAAAATTTTTCGTCTTTAAAAGCCGTTAATAAAGACAAACTATCAGCTTCAATTTGAGATCCAATTCTTCCTGCAAAATCTTCTAATCGTTCTTGATTATTGAAAGCCAAATCAACAGGAATGTTTTGTCGTAACGTATTTATAATCTGATTATTATTCATCCCTGTTTTAAGTAAAAATTTACCTGGTTTTACATTGGTAATATAAGATTTTTTTTCAGCAACCATTTTAAATTTGTCGATATCTGTCACATAAGGTTGCATTATTTCAACCACTTGTTCAAAATTAGACCCGGTAGGAATATAGACAAACAATTCGGTTTTGTCAAAATTGGTATTTGCTGTAAAAATTTGACGGTAGAGAATAAATCCATATATAGAAGCTGCTGAAACAAGAACAACAGAAAGAATAACTATAATTTTTTTAAGTTTCATTTTTTTAGAATTGTGAATTAATTAATTGAAAAAGTATTTCGTCTTTGTATTTTCCATGGACCAAATTCCATTGTTTTTTGACTCCAATTTTTTCGAAACCAAATTTAACAAAAAGCTGTAAACTAGCTCCATTTTCGCTATCAATATTTGCATAAAGTTGGTTCAGATTCAAATGATAAAAAGCATATTTGATCAGTAATTCTAATGATTCTGTGCCAATTCCTTGATTTCTGTCGTCCTTATTTTTTATTAAAATACCAATTCCAGCACGATTGTTTTTTGGGTCAAATTCAAATAAATCGATGAGACCTACAGCCATTTCAGTAGCATAATTACAAATAGCGAGGCGTAATTGCTTGGCTTCATAGATATCTTGATTGGCATTTTCAAGGTATTGTTTTACTAAAAAGCGACTGTAAGGCGTTTGTGTATGACTGATTTCCCAGACCGTTTCATCGTTTTCGACAGCATATACAAACTCCAAATCTTGCGGTTCGAGAGCACGTAAATAACAATTTTTTCCTTTTAGCGTTAGCATTCTTTTATTTATTTTGAATGGTTGAAATTAAAACCATTAATTGTAATTCCTAATTAATTTCTACTGTTCCTTTAAACACAAACGTAGCTAGTCCTTTTAGGAAAACAGAACTGTAGTTTCCATTATTTTCTATAAAAGAAACCTCTAGTGTTCCACCTTCCACTTGTATGGAAATCAAATTGGCATTTGTTTTTTTGTTTGCATGCATTGCAATAGCAACGGCGGTAGCGCCTGTTCCACAAGATAAAGTTTCGTCTTCAACACCCCTTTCGTAGGTGCGGATAGCAAATTCATTTTTAGCAACTTGATACACAAAATTGATATTACTACCTTCCGAACCATACAATTCTGAATAGCGAATTTCAGCACCAATTTTTTTAACATTTATCGTTTTTAAATCAGTCACCATTTCAATATGATGTGGCGATCCAGAATCGAGAAACAGATAGTTTTCGGCGATTTTTATAAAAGTAACGTCTTTCATTTGAAGTGAAACCAATTGATTTTCGTCAATAGTGGCATGATGTAAACCATCAGTTGCTATAAATGTGGTGGTGTCTTTAATAATTTGTAACTTTTTTGCGAAAGCAACCAAGCAACGACCGCCGTTGCCACACATCGAACTTGGATTGCCATCGGAATTGTAGTACACCATTCTGAAATCGGTTTCGGTATCGTTTTCCAGTAGAATTAAACCATCAGCACCAATACCGAAGCGACGATCACACAATTCTTGGATAACATTTTTCGATTTTTGGAAATTATTGTTACGATTGTCAATCATAACAAAATCGTTACCTGTTCCTTGATATTTGTAAAATTCGATTTTCATATTCATTTTCTAATGGTCACAAAAGTACAATTATTAACAAAGAGGAAACAAATATATAGTAAAAAACAAATGGCTACATTTTTTATAAAATAGCACCCGATTATAAATCCTTTTTTACATGCTTGAAGTCAAACGAATCGGAATTAATTCTTTAATGAGGGTTTTTTTCATAATATATTAGGACGCTAACCAATCAAATTAGTTTTTTAATTCTAAAATAATAAACGATTTCAACTAATGAAATCGCAGAAAAACGCTAGTTCCACTATTTTCTTTACTTTGCATTTGAATTTCAATAGTAAGCAAGATGCACAACCTTTTAACTATTGACAATCCTAAACCAGTTCCTTTAATGGCAGTGCTTTCAATGCTTTTGGAACGATAAAATGGATTAAAAATTTTATCCAATTCTTCCGCAGCAATTCCGCTTCCTGAATCCGAAATCTCACATTCGATTATCCCATTACTTTCGGTAATATTAACAAATAAATTGGCATTTTCATTAGAATATTTCACTGCATTTGAAATCAAATTAGTAATAATAATTGTCAACAAATAGCCATCGGTATTTACATAATAATCCATGGCGAAAGCAGTAGAAACTTCAATTTTTTTAGAAGAAATTACATTAGAATAGCGCGCGATAGCATCTAAAAGTAGCGCATTTAAGTATGTTTTTTCAATTTTCAGACTTTTTTTCTGATTTTCAAATCGAGCTAGTAATAACAATTGATCGACCAAATCATTTAAACGATTGACTTCTGAAACACAAAAATTAATTTTATTGTGGTATTCTTCTTGATTTCTTGGCTTTCTAATTAAAACTTCAAGTGTACCTTTTATGACAGTTAAAGGCGTTCTGAGTTCATGTGAAGCATCAGATGTAAACTGTTTTTCACGCTCAATAGTGTTCTCAATACGGTCTAAAAGATTGTTTATTGTTTGCGATAAGACATACAATTCGTCTTGATTTTGAGGTAACGGAATTCTAGATTTTAGATTGTCTTTGGTAATAATATTAGAAGTTTCAATTATGGAACTTATAGGTTTTATACTTCTTCCAGCAATTATTCTAGCAATAATAAACAATAATATTAATATTAGTGGATAGGTAAAAAGTAAAATTTCAAATAAATTTTGAAGTACCATTTTTGCATCTTCTAAAGGAATTGCTATTAACAAATAACCTTTTTTTATTTGATTTTGATATAAGGGTACTTGAATTTGACGAATTGCATTTTTTACTAATCGCGTGTCAAATAATGCATTATCCTTAATTTCAGAATGAAATTTTAAACTTTGTATTTTAAGATTTGGAGATTTTTCGGCAATTATCCCCTTGGTATTATAAAATTGAACAAAAACTGGATTTACAGCAACGGTATTGTGCTCGCGTTCTTTCCATTCATCACCATGATTGAGCCCAATATAATTGTCTTTTATTACAACTTCTGACAAATGTTTATTGACTTCAATTAGAATATCGCTATTGATTCGACTGTATACACTATATTTTACAATAGAAAATATAGCAAAAAACACCACAAAAATTAACAATGCAGTGGTTATGATATAGTTGAAAGCAATCCTATCCTTAAATGAAAATCGAAACATTTTTAAAATTAATCATTGGCAATATAGCCAACACCTCGAATTGTTTTTATATAATCTTGTTCTATTTTTAAATTTAGTTTTTTTCGTATTGCGTTAATAAATACATCAATAACTCCGGTATCGTAATCAAAATGAATATCCCAAACGTCCTCAATGATTTGTGTTCGTGTGCAAACTTTTCCTTTGTTTTTTACTAAGTAATAAAATAATTCAAATTCCCGTTGCGTCATCGGTACTTCAACACCATTATCAATTATAAGTCGTTGCGATACATGAATTTCTATTTTACCAAGAGTCAAAAAGTTCTCCGTGTTTTGAGTTCGGAAATGAACTTTTATACGTTCAATTAATTCATCAAAACTAAATGGTTTTTTAATATAATCGTTGGCACCAGCTTTTAACCCTTCAATGGTTTCTTGTGCGGTGTCTTTGGCTGTTAAAAAAATAATGGGTGTTGTTTTGTTTTTCAACCGTATGGCTTTACACAATTCTAATCCAGTCATTTTTGGTAACATCCAATCCAATAACATTAAGTCAAAATGTTCGTTCTGGGAACATTCAAAACCTTGTAAACCATCTGAAGCACTTGTTACTATATATCCTTCTTCTTCTAAACCTTGTCTTAAAAACTGAACAATGCCAGTTTCATCTTCAACTATTAAAATGTGCATAATTTATAATCTTTTTATAAAAAAAGCGAATTTTCAAATGTAAAAATACTGCTTATTTTTCTTATTTATGAATAAACCCGGAGGGAATTCCCTGTTAAGGTGGTATTGTATTTTTTTAAACTACTCGTGGCAGGTCCTTGAATAACCGTACCAACACTATTAAATTTTGCGCCATGGTTGGGACAAACAAAATTATTCAAAGAAGAATTATAATTTACATCTGTTCCTTGATGGGGGCAAGATGAAGAAACGGCCAAAAATGTTCCAGCAGTTGTTCTTGCAACAACAAGACCATTTATTTGAACAAAACCTCCATTAGCGGCAAGCTGACCGGTACTCACATCGAGTGTAAAATCAACATTCGTTGGTGCTGCTGTTGGACTGCTATCTTTGTCACAGCTAGTCGCCAATCCTCCAATGCAAGAAGGTAATAATACAACTGCAGCTCCAAATCCGACACGTGCAAAAAAATCTTTTCTAGTCATGATAAATAGTGTATTAAATGTTTTTTTATAATGTAACCTTTAAATAAGGATTTACCCTACTTTAAAATCCAAATTATTACCTGTAAATTCAACTATTTTTTTAATGAAATAGAAGTTTAGGATTACAATTTACCAGTACCCATAGAAAAACGGGACGCCTATTTCTTATAGTTTTAATTTAGAACGGATTGGAATCTTGTAGCAACTCTAAATTGGCTCTAAAGGTCTTGTTTGTCAATCGCTGACCTGAGCAATAACAAACTGGCGAAGCATTGAAGATTTAAAAACCTATAACCTACAACCTACAACCTACAACCTAATCCGCAACAAGCCAAAACAATAAAGCCTCCCAATGACTTGGAAGGCTTTATTAATGAAGATAAATGACTGGTTTAGAACACTACTTTCTTAGTAACGATACGGTTATCATCCGAAGTAATTTGAACTAATAATACTTGTTGTTCCGCTTTCAAGTCGTTTAATTGAACTGTAGTCGCATTGATATTGTTTTTCTCGAATAGCAATCGACCTCTTACATCAAATACACGAACTTTAGCCATAACCGTTGTACCTGAATTCACATGTAATACTTGTTCTTGTTGGTACACCACAACGCTCTCCGCATCAAATGTTGGGTTGTGTGTACCTAATGGTGAACTAGTATATACGATTTCAAATCGGCTATTGAATACCCCTGAAGCAGTGGTAAACGTATAAGGACTTGCTTTGATATTAGCGGTCGTTCCAAGTAAATTATCTCTCAAATACACGTCTTGACTTCCTAAAAACAATCCATCCACATGGTCAAGTGATAAAGTGTAACTTCCTGCAGTATCTGCTTTGAAGTTCAATGGTACTTCATCTGTGTTTGCAAATGGTGTTGGGCGTGCTTGAATTACATAGTTCTCATTATCTATGATACTTGAAATTGAACTAGCATCGTTAATCAATTTCCCATCATAAGAATCATCAAATCCTAATGTTGTACCTTCAATATATGCAACCATCATTTGACTTAACAATATAGTTTCTGACGCAAGGTTCAACCAAATTCTGTTTTTCCCCGTTGTTGTTCTGAAGAATTGTCCCTGGTTGTTTCCAACACGCATAGCATTATTGAAAACTACTGTTGAAGCTGCTACTTTTTTCAATATGAATCCTTGACCAACCTGGATTTTTCCGTTTGGTGTAGCAGCTATCATCGCTTCAGTATCTGAAAAAAATACAGCATTTGCCATTGTACTCCCACATAAATTACAACAAGCATAGTTATTTATACCAGAACCCTGATTATGATGTGTCCATAAATAAATGGTACCTGCATTTGGTCTAGTTAATCCGTTATCTGGTGAGTATTCCAAGAACGACATAACATCAATTGGCGATGGATAAGGATTTCCGATTAGGTTAAATCCATTATCTACTCCCGAAAATGTAACTGGTAAAGTAATATTACCATTGTTTGGTTTTCCAATCCAATTCGCATTGAACGTTGCTGTAGTTCCGTTTGTAGGGAAATTGTTTGGTGCTCTAATCATCCACCCTCTTGCAATGTTGGCATCATCAAAGTAGGTTGCTGTTGGCTCAACAACCGCTGAAAATAAATTTGTTGTTTCTTTTAAATAGTAGAAACGACTTGCTCCAGTTACTCCACCTGATGGTAAAGAGCTTAGCGATATTGTCATTGGTGAGAACATTTTCAATGAATAATCCGCTTTTGTCGTTGGTGATGACCAATAAGTATAATCCAATCTTCTCATGGAAGAATTGATTCTCTTGGAGGTGATTTCACCACTATTTACATTGGTTGTTCCGCTTTGCAATAAATTGGCATTGTTTTGAATTGTTAAACTTCCGGATTGAACATTTAGTTTACCAGCAACTATTAAATCAAATCCTGATGGTATCGAAACTATGGCATTGTTTATAATATCTAAAGAACATGATTTTAAATCAGTACTTTGAGAATAGTTACCAGCAATAACAGCATGTTGGTTCTCTACTGGTAAAAAAGGATTCCATGAAACTCCATCCCAAGTAGTGGTAAATGAACACGTAACAGCATCGTTATCAACAATGCTATTGCAATTATCATCAATACCATTGCCATAAATTTCTATAGCATTGGGATGAATACTAGGATTTGTATCGTCGCAATCGTTACCATCCAATGTAAATCCAATTAATGAACAATTACAATCTAAAACGGAAATAGAGGCGTCTCCGTAGCCGTCGTTATCATTATCTGAATAAAACGTATTTTGAACAGGGCCACTGTTAAATAAATTTGAACCAAGTACGGTTATGGCACCAGTAGTAGTATATAACTTGCCGTTTAGCTGACACTCAGCGCCAATAGATAGTGCAGCATTATTAATAATCGTTCCGTTAAAGGCTACATTTGCAGCCAATCCAGCAGCACCATTTGCAATCCAATAAATATTTTTTGGTAGTGCGCCATTAATTAAAATCACAGAAGATCCAGCACCTGTTGTGAAAGCACCGCCAAATTTAAAAACAAATTTATTTTCGGAATTATTTTGTCCATCTAATACCAATACTCCAGCAATAGAACCAGCACCACCAATAGAGTAAATACCTGCAGTAAGCGTTTCTCCGTTACCAAAAGCAGGAGCATGATATAGTACAGTTGGTGCTAAATTTTGAAACATGGTATAAGCCGAAATTAAATCTTGTTTAGCCGTTTGTGTAATTAAATTTGCATTTATAAAAGAACCAGTAACATTTGACAATTGAAAACCAGAGATTACACCCGAGTTGGTTCCGATGTTTCCTGTTATGTTTGAAACTGTTGCACTATGAGTAATAGCTCCTGCTCCTGTAAAAAGTGTAAATTCAGAAGCCATTCCAACACTTGGCAAACATTGCTCTTGTGGGCGAAAAATAATTCCGTCACAATTCTCATCTATATAATTACCCCATATTTCTGCAACACCGGGGTTGAAAGCCGCATTGTTGTCTGAACAATCTTTATCATTATTGACATATCCAGCTATAAAAACACATGAAGAAATATTTGGATTACCAAAACCATCATGGTCGGCATCTGCATAAAACATTGCACTTCCATTATTAGATAAACAGGTGTGATTTATAGCTATTGCGCCAGCAACCGATAAAAGTTTACCTTGAATTTGACAGTTGTCTCCGGCTGCTATAGCTGCCCCAGCCATAATAGTCCCGAAAAAAGTAGTATTTGCACCTAAACCACATGCGTTTAATACAACCCAACTAATATTATTTGGTGTAGCACCATTGGTTAAAACTATTGTAGTACCCGCAGACGAATTAAGTGCTCCTCCAATTTGAAAAATAAATTTGGAATTTGGATTGTTTTGACCATCTAATGTTAATGTCCCTGCTATAGCACCCGCGGAACCTATAGAATAAATACCTGCAGTTATTGTTTCTCCATTTCCAAAAACAGGTGCATGATTCGTTACAGTTGGAGTTAAATTTTGAAATGCACCGTAAGCAGTTGACAAATCTTGAGCTGCGGTTTGAGTGATTGGATTACCGTTATAAAAAGTTCCCGTTACTACAGCTGTTCCAAAACCTGTAATAGCACCTAAATTGGTACCTGTGTCGCCATTAACAGTAGAAATAGCAGTATTGGAAACAGCTCCACCAGCAGTATAGATGACAAATCCTGAAGCAGTGCCGAGCCCAGGAATACATTGTGCTTGTATTGGTATTAAAACACCTAGAGAGAGCGTGATAAAAAAAGACCTAATCAAACTGATTTTTATTTTTTTCATAAATAATAGATTATTTAGATTTAAATAATTAATAGATAGTATTAAAATATTAAAAAAATTATAAAATTTTAAGAATGCAAATGTAATTTTAAAAAAGCGTAATTCAACACTTAATCTGTTGATTTTTAGTTTAAAAAATATTTTATTAGTTGCATATTAGTAGCATTAAAAGAACTTTTTCTGCGATTAGATATTGCTTTAAGGAAGTTTATTTAGTTATACCTTTATATTTAACAATAACCTCCAAAAATTTAAACATATAATAAATAAAAGTTTCGATAGATTATTTCATTTTTAAAGCAAGTTTTTACCAAAGAATAAATAAAAGAAGTAATATATTGGATATTTTAAGATACATTATTAATTTTAAAAGCGTGAAAATTCTTTAAAATTATAAAATAGAATCCAAATGTTGTTTTTATTTTTGATTTGAGTTTTTTACTTTACGTTCTTACATTCGATATTATGTTTATAGAAAAATATAGCGATACTTATAAAAAAAAAACGTCCCGATTGCTCGAGACGTTTCTTGTTTTATTTAAATCTTTGTTTAGAACACTACTTTCTTAGTAACTATTCTGTTATCATCTGAAGTAATTTGAACTAATAATACTTGTTGTTCCGCTTTTAAGTCGGTTAATTGAACTGCGGTGGCGTTGATATTGTTTTTCTCGAATAGCAATCGACCTCTTACATCAAATACACGAACTTTAGCCATAACCGTTGTACCTGAATTCACATGTAATACTTGTTCTTGTTGGTACACCACAACGCTCTCCGCATCAAATGTTGGGTTGTGTGTACCTAATGGTGAACTAGTATATACAATTTCAAATCGGCTATTGAATACTCCTGAAGCAGAAGTAAAAGTATAAGGGCTATCTTTTAAGGCAGAGGTAGTTCCAAGTAAATTATCTCGTAAATAAACCTCTTGACTTCCAAGGAATAATCCATCTACGTGGTCAATGCTTATGGTAAATTCACCCGCAGCAGCAGCATTAAATCCTAACGGTACGCTGTCGGCAGTTGCGAATGGCAAGGCACGACCTTGAATTACATAGTCCGTATTGTAAATTCTACTAGACAATGTACTAGAACCATAAGCAAGAAGTGGTCCATCTATTGAAGTATCGACTCCTTGAGTAGCATCTTCCATATAACCTACCATAATTTGATTGAAAGCAGTAGTTGCAGAATTTAAATTCAACCAAATACGGTGTTTCTCTTTTGTCGCTGTTCTAAAGAATTGACCTGCATTATTTCCAACACGCATTGCATTGGTGAACGTAGCATTGCCATTAGAAGTAGTCAATATTAAGAAACCTTGACCGGTTTGAATTGTACCGTTACAAGCCACTCCGTTGGAAGCTGCAGCAGTAGATCCAGCATCAGTATATGAGGCATAATTATTAGCACCTGCTCCAAAACTAGCATGTGTCCAGAAATACAAGGTACCAGGATTAGCTGCTAGGAACTTATTGGCATCAATTGGTGATGGATAAGGATTACCTATTAAATTATAACCTTTGTTTGTTCCTGAATTACTTACAGGAGTAGTATAAGTACCATTGTTAGGCACACCTGTAAAAATACCAGTAAATGTTTGAGGTGCAGCTGGTGCATCTAGGAACGTATTTGGCGCACGAATCATGAATCCTTTACCAGCAATTTGGTTTTGTGAATCACCAAAAGTAGCGGTAGAAGGGGAGGTTACTGCAACAAATGCGTTAGTTGGTTCATTGTAGGTATAAAAACGATTAGACAATGTATTTGGTGAGAAGGCCAACAAGTTTTGATTCGCTACTGGAGCGGACCAATACGTGTATTCCAATCTTCTCATTTTTGCGTCACGTTTTATCGTAATGTTCCCTGTATTAGCTACATTGTTAGTTTGAATTAAGTTGGCATTATTCTCCAAAACAAAAGTACCATTATTAATTACTTCATTGGTAATGGTAAGGTTATGACCTGTATTTACAGTAATTCCATAATTAGCATTCACTGTTAATGCATTGGCAGTAAACACCCCATTTGCAGTAGTTGAATAAGCAGCATCAATTACAGCATTTTTTGAAAGATTTGGTACACCATTCGACCAAACCGAACCGTCCCATATCGTGGATGGTGTTGGCTCAATTGTTCCAAAAATAGTAACATCATCAATTCTGAAAGTGCCTGTTGAAGATGAAGTACCTGCTAAATCTGCTCTTTGTGTACCATAAGGATAAATTCTGAAAGTAACCGTTCCTGCTATAGCAGTCGTGAAATCTGCAAAATCCCAAGTAGCGATTGAACCAAAATCCGTTTTTGGTGTTAGAGGCGCTGCTCCCCATGAAGTTGAAGTTGCGAAACCATCTGTGCTGTATCGAACCTCTAATTGATTTGGTGCCGTATTACTAGCTTGTCTAAAGAATGATACTGAAGCCAAATTCATAACATAACCAGCAGCGCTAGTTAAAGCAAATTCTAAATAAGAGGTGTTGCTTACGCTGGCAGTTGCGTTTAGTGTCGTCGAATTTAAAACATTACCAGTTGGATTACAAGTGATTGTTGATCTGCTAACTGCTGTGCCGGTTGTATTGGTTGCTGTGAATGCTGTATTTCCATTTGTTGGACAAGCAGATACACCTTCAAATTGATTGCGGTACAACACTTTTTTAACGATAATTGTTTGATTAACATCTGGTGCAGCATTATAATTACTACTTCCGGCTTGCGATGCAGTTATAGTCGCAAATCCTTCACCAACAACGTGCAAGTTATAAACTCCAGCCGATGGATTTAAAATAGACAATACACTTGGATCTGAACTTGTGTAAGTAATAGTATTTGTAGCTGAAGTCACAGAAAATGAGCTCAAAGCAGCATCTAAATCAAAAGTGGTTTTTGGTTGTACTGTTGTGAAAACGATAAGTTGATTTGCTTTAGATATAGTTCCAGTTAAACTGGGTTGTAATAAAGTATATTTTGCAACAGCAGCACCGTTTAACGTATAAGTTGCGGTAACAGGAATATTTGTATTTACATTTACATCCGTAAAAGTAGCAACTGGATTCGCACCTAAAGTCACATCATCGCTTCCAACTATTCCATTTAAGGTTCCACCAGTTACCGCTGCAACGTTGGTACCATCATAAGTTTTAGTCGTAACAATGGCATTGATTATGGTCAATTGTTTTTTATTAATCACTAAAGGTCGAATCACATTTGGCGCTGGATTAACATTATTATTTCCTCCTTGCGAAGCTGTAATGTTTGTTGTACCAGTACCTACAATTGTTACTGTAGTTCCAGAAACGGTAGCAACAGCTGGATTTGAACTTGTAAAAGTCACTGCTAAACCAGAATCCGAAGTAGCAGATAAACTAAAGGGAGCATCACCATAACTCACACTCACTAAAGGATCGAAAGTAATCGTTTGGTTGACTGCCGATGCATTTGAAACAGTCAAAATCTGATCAACACTTACTGCGACGTTGTAATTGGCATTTCCAACTTGTGAAGCAGTAATCGTTACGTTACCAGTATTTCCAACAATGTGAACCGTATTACCAGAAATGGTAGCGATTGAAGCATCAGAACTTGTGTAAACAATCGGATTCGCGCTAGAAGTTGAAGTTGCACTTAAAGTAAAATCTTGATCAGTGATGTCTTTTCCAGCTAAAGTGTTAAACGTAATTACTTGGTTTGCTTTCGCAATGGTAATTACTAAAGTTTTTGTAGCACTAGTACCAGCTCCGTTGGTGGCAGAAATGGTTACATTAAATGTACCTCCTGCGGTTGGTGTTCCAGAAATAACTCCCGTAGCAGTATTAATTGCTAAACCAGTTGGCAAACCTGTAGCGTTAAAAGTTTCAGGAGAGTTTACTGCTGTTATAGTATAATTTGTAAACAAAGTATCAACAGTTCCTGAAGCAGTTAAAGTAGTATTGGTTACAACAGGTGTTATTAAAACTGGTGCAAAAGCAATACCTCTAAAAGCTGTATTTGTGGGTGCCGTTGCAATTGTTGATGGCGTTCCTGCAATAGTTGCATTGAATGCGGCTGTGTCGGTAATTTTTACAATGGTACTCACACTACTGGCTGTTGTTGTTACAAACAAATCGACAGTACTACCATTTACTTGTGCAACGATACCATAAGCAGCAGCCCCTGCTGCTATAGAACCTCTTGCTGTCCAAGTTGCACCGTTATCTATAGAAGAGAATTTGTAAACAGGCCCCGTTGCATCGGCTGCAACAACATAACAATTGAAATTATTTGAACCTCTATTTAAAATATAAAATGCGTATGGATTGGTTAATAAAAAGGTTCCTGTAGAAGTACTAGTGGTAGTAGGCAACCCACTTCCAACCGAGTAAACGCCATTTGTTCCAGATCCAGTACTATAATACAATTGACCATTATAAATAGCAACCGTTCTTATATTGGTTATTGTATTAAAAACGGTAGCAGCAGTTGTTGGTGTGGTATTTCCTTGGTGTACTACTGTAGCTACGCCAGTTGTTCCTCCAGTCCCACCAGTCCAATATCGTGAACCATCCACTGTAGTTACAGATCTAAAATTATTGTTGACATAGAATGAAGTTCCAGGTAATACAGTGGTTTCCACTTTACCTAAATTGTTAATTCTTGAAATTACTCTGTTGTTGCTTCCAGTAGTTGCAACCGTAGCTGTTCCTGCACTTGCATCATAACCACCCATTGTTAAATATTGACCATCGGTTGATAAATTCAATTGTGCATCGGATGTCGCAGTACCAGAACCTAACACTCTATTAACATTTCCAACGGTTGTAGTTGGCAATGCAAATGAAATTCCAGTTGTGCCAGTTGTGGTGTATTCATCTAAAAACAAAGCAGTTGCTGCACTGGAAAGGGTTGTGCCAGTTCCAACTCGTGCTACCACCAATCGTCCCGCTGTAAATGAAGGAACTACAACTACCAATGATTGTGAAGCCGTTGCAGCATTGTAATTGGTACTTGCCGCTTGCGATGCTGTTATTGTTGTTGAACCAGCAGTTAACACATCAACTAATCCAGCTAATGTTACAGTAGCAACCGCGGAGTTAGCACTTGAATAAGTAATCGCGTTTGTGCCAGAAGTTAGCGATGTTGCAGTTAAATTGAAGTCAGCATCAGTTGTATATTTTTGCGCTAATGCACCAAAAGTAATAGTTTGATTTGCTTTGTTAATGTCTCCCGTTAAACTTGGTTGTGTCAAAGTGTAATTAATAGCATCTGCACCAGATAAAACTAAAGCAGTTGTTACTGTTTTACCAATACCTGCATTAGCGTCAGAATAAGCCGCAGTTCCAGAAAAAGTAACCAGATCTCCACTTAGTATTCCGTTTAATGTTCCACCAGTAAATGTTGCTGTAGTATTTCCGTCATACGTTTTCGCAGTAACACTTGCGCCAGCAATAGTTAAACCTAATGCTGAAATGTTTGCTGTGGTAGTTGAAGAAGTTGTTGCTAAAGTATATTTAGCTGCATCTGCGCCATTTAATGAATAAGCAATAGTTACAATTTTACCAGTTCCTACATTTTTATTATCAAAAGTAGCAGTTGTTAGTAAATTAACAGTATCACCTGCAACTACTCCATTTAAAACTGCACCAGAAATGGAAGCCGTTGTTGATGCATCATACGCTTTGTTTGCTGCACTTGCTTCAGAAACTGTTAAAGCTACTGAAGAAATGTTTGCAGTTAATCCTGTTGGTAAACTTACGGTATAATTTCCAGCATCTGCACCACCTAATGTTTGTGTAGAAGTTACTACAATTCCTGTACCGATTGTCGCTTGAGCAAATGTTCCAGAGGTTGAAATCGTAACTACATCTCCATTTAAAACTCCTACTAAAGCAGTTCCTGAAATAGTAGCTGCAGTAGTGTTGTCGTAAGTCTTGTGTTGTGCAGTTGCTCCTGTTGTGCTTATGCCTAAAGCAGTAATGTTTCCGCTTGAAGTTGACGAATTTGAAGCTAATGTATATTTAGCAGCATCTGTTCCGTTTAGTGAATAGTTGATGGTAATTGTTTTGGCAGTCCCAATGTTTTTATCTGCAAAAGTCCCATTAGCACTAACTGAAACTGAATCAGTTCCAATAACACCAGAAATAGAAGCTCCAGATACAGTTGCAGCAATTGTACCGTCATATACTTTAGTCGCATCAGCAGTTGCTGGGGTTAATGTTAAAATTTTTGGTGTAATAGTATAAACCAAAATGGCAGCGCCAGTGCCACCAATATTGGTAGCAGAAATGGTTACATTATAATTTCCTGGTGTCGCAGTAGGTGTTCCTGTAATTGCTCCAGTTGAAGTGTTTATTGACAGACCTGCTGGTAAACCAATTGCGTTAAATGAAGTTGGACTGTTTGAAGCAGTGATAGTATAAGTTGCAGCAGTAGCTCCATAGCTTTCACTTGCACTTAAACTACTTGTGATTACTGGAAGTGGATAAGCCGAAATATCAGCCGTCAATCCGGTTGGTTGCGTCAAAGCGTAATTGGCAACAGCTGCTCCGCCAATTGAAGAAGTTGAAGTCACCGCAATGCCCGTACCAGCAGTTGAGGTAGCGAAAGTTCCCGATAAAGTTAATGTAACAACATCTGGAGCAATTACGCCAGCAAGTGAACCTGTAATTGTTGCAGTCGTAGTACCATCAAAAGTTTTGTTTTGTGCTGTTGCATTATCAATGGTCAAGTTTTTTGCAGTGATATTTGCAGTAGCACTTGGTTGTGTTAAAGTATAGTTTGCAGGTGCGGTATAACCTGCAATAGCAACTGTAATGCCATTGGCAACGTTTGCAGATGTAAAAGTAGCAGTTGGTGTTCCTGTTACTGCATATACTTCACCATTTACTAAACCACTATAAGCAGCTGTTCCTGATAAAGTAGCAGCAGTAGTTCGATCATAAGTTTTGTTATTAGCACTAACGCCAGTAATAGTTAAGGCTACAGCTGAAATATTGGCTGAAGCTGACGGTTGTGTTATAGTATAGTTCGTTGATGGCGCAGTAAATCCGCCGATAGTTACAGCAATTGCAGTTCCTACATTAGAGGAAGCAAAAGTTGCCGTTGCTGTTCCTGAAACTGAGAATGATTCACTATTTACTAAACCTGAATAAGCAGGTGTACCAGACAAACTAGCAACAGTAGTGCCATCATAAGGTTTATTAGAAGCTGTAAGACCTGTTATAGTTAAACCTTTTGCAGAAACTGTATTTCCAGAAGTTGCAGTTGTAATATTTACAGTAGTAGCTCCTGTACTTGTTAATGCTATATTTTGTGCATTATAAGAACCACTTACAGTTGCAGTTGCAGCTAAACGAATTCTTAATGATCCGCTTGCTGATCCAGCAGACTGTGTGAAAGTAGCGGTAGCGCCATAATTTGTTCCGTCTGCTGACACTTCAAATCCTGTAGGAGCCGTAGCCACTAAATTAGCAGTCAAACCTGCACCAGAAACTGAAAAAGTTTGAGGAGTTGAAGCAGTGCCATAAGTAGTAGTGAAAGCGGTTGCGGTAGCAGCTCCTGTAATACTAGGAGTAATAATCTTTAAAACGCCTGTTGAAGCATTAAAACTAGCCACTTGACCAGTTGAAAGACCTGTAACGGTTCCTAATGTAGCAGTACTTGATAAAGCTCCTGTTAAAATAGTATAATCACCATCAGCCGGAGCAGCTGCAAATACAACACTCACGCCTGATGTGGTTATGGTAGCCGTATAAGTTACGCTTGAAGTTCTTGTAATTACTAAGCTACCTGCAGTAACTGAAGTTGCACCAGTATAGGTATTCGGGCTAGTAAATGTAAGGGTACCAGAACCTGATTTTGTTAATCCTCCTGCACCTTCGATAGTACTTGATAAAGTCGAAACTGAACCAGCGCCATAAGTAGTGTTTGTAGATTGATCAACGGTAAGTGATTTTCCAGAAGCAATTGTTATTACTTGTGTCTGTGTTCCTGTAGTTGCTACAAAGTTACTTGATAAAGCACTTACAGTTTGGTTTTCATTTAAAGCTAAAGCAGTATTATTGGTACTTGTCTGATACATAGTTAGTGCACCAGTTCCCATTTTTGAACCAGCATTAACAGTAAGTGTTCCATTACGCACTTGGGTAGCACCTGTTAAAGTATTGCCAGTGTTGGATAATATTAAATTACCAGCAGCTTGTTTGTTTAAAGTTCCTGCACCAGAAACTACTCCAGCAAGCGTTAATGAGCCAGTCGCGCCACTTGCTTCAATTCTAGTCTCTGCATTGATAGCAGTAGTACCTTGCCAAACAACAGCAGCTCCACTTAAAATATCTAAGGAAGGATTGGCTGTTTGATTTGGATTAAAGGTTAACGATTGAGAAGCACCACCATAGGTCCCAGCAACGTTTAAGGTAATTCTACCGCCAGTATTGACAGCTATCGCACCCGTTGTGGGAAGAGCACTAACTGCATCAACTCGTAATCTACCACCTGCAGTGCCTCCGTTAACAGTAGTACCTCCATCATAGCTATTCACACCACTCAATCGTAAATCACCAGAGCTATTAGCGTTTAATGTTAAGTTTTTTCCGGAACCACTAATTGCTGATGAAATGACTATGTTTCCAGTTCCTTCAACATTAACTATGTTAGTAGCATTTCCTAATGCAATATTCAATGCTTGACTTGTACCATTTGCAATGGTATGATTACCTGTCGACTGATTTCTTATAATAACATTATCGATACTATTTTGAGTAACTCCTGCTAAAGTAAGAATACCACTTGCTGTAGTTGAGCTGTTATTGATTGTTCTTGCAGTTGTAGCACCAGTTCCAAATTGAAATCCACCAATGGTTAAAGCACCAACAAGAGTATTCATGTTGATACCAGTTGATACGTTAGTATTATTATTGAAGTAAGCTAAATGGGTTCCAGTTTGAGGATAACCTGTTACATCCCAATTGGCAGCTAACCAGGTAGAACTAGCTCCCGTCCAAGTATAAACGGTAGCTGGTGTTTTACCTAAGCTAATGGTAAATGCACTTGCAGTACTTCCTGTAGCATAATAGGCAACTCTTATTAAATAGGTAGTTCCGCTTACTACTGTAAAGCTAAGTGTATTTGAACTTGTTAGACTAGCAGCTCCATTACTTACTGATGTCGCAGCTAAGGCATCAGAAGGACAAGTAGCTCCAGTAAATACATATAAATCTAGATATTGACTACCATTAGAAGTAGTTAATGTGTAAGAACCTGAATAAGTAGAGGTAAAGGTATACCAAACATCTGAAGCATAAGTATACGTTTCATTGCTTAATGTGGTGTACGTACGACCAACAGATGTGCCATTATTTGCAACACCGTCTTGCGTAATAGTAAAGGCATTAGCACATAAATCATTTGATAAATTAGGTGTAGCAGCAGTTGTAGTAGAAGCGGTTCCATCTCCTGCAGTATTCACAGCTTTAATTTGAATGTTGTAGCTGGTTCCATTTATTAATGGATTAGCATCTGTTGAAACTGTTGTAATAGTGAACGGATTAGTAGTGGTGCCTGCTGATTTAAAAGTTACCCCATTATCTGTTGAGTATTTATAATCGGTAATCGCAGTTCCTCCAGTTGTCCCAGCGGTATAATTTATAGCTAATGATTGGCTAGCAGAAGAAATACTATTAATTGTTGGCGCTCCAGGCGCAACAGCATTGATAGTTCCTGTTAAACCTGTTGGCTGGGTCAATGTATAATATCCAGCTGCTGTTCCAGTTAAGGTACAATTAGCAGTAACTGTTATTAGTGACCCAGCATTAGCACTTGCAAAAGCAGATGTACCAGAGCTAAAAGTTACAATATCGCTACCATATATTGTGGCAAGTGTTCCTGTTATCGTAGCAGCGGTACTTGCATCGTAGTTTTTTGTAGTTACGGCAGCTCCAGCAATCGTTAATGTTTTTGCTGCAATGGTATAAACTAGCGTTGCATTTCCTGTTCCACCTTCATTGGTAGCAGAAATGGTCACGTTAAAATTACCTGGCACTGCAGTTGGCGTTCCTGTGATTTGTCCATTTGTTGTATTAATGGATAAACCTGCTGGCAATCCAGTAGCATTAAAAGAAGTTGGACTTTCAGAAGCAGTAATGGTATAGGTAGAAGCTACTGTACCATAAGTTCCAGAAGCCGTTAATGTACTTGAAATTACTGGCGTTGGCGAAGAGGTAATGCTTGCTGTTAATCCTGTTGGCTGTGTTAAAGTATAATTGCCAGAACCAGCACCACTAATGGAATAACCAGTTACTGTTACAGCAATTCCTGTTCCTGCAGCACTAGATGCAAACGTTGCGACTGGCGTTCCACCTAAAGTAACCACATCACTATTTACCACTCCAACTAAAGCGGCAGTGCCACTTAACGTAGCAGAAGTATTTCCATCATATAGTTTATTGTTGGCAGTTAACCCTGAAATAGTAAGCGCTTTTGCAGTAACTGTACTAGATGCAGTAGCAACATTAACACCAGTTGCACCCGAACTTGACAAGGCAATATTTCCACTATATGGAGAACTAGCAACTGTAGCTGTTGAAGATAATCTTACATAAACTGTTGTAGCCGCAATTGTTCCAGTACCTGAAACGGTTAACGTAGAAGTATAAGTTCCTGTAGAAGTTAGACATACTTGGTATCCCGCAGGAGGCGTTACTAAAATCCCTGCTGTCATATTTGCACCAGAAACGCTAAATGAAGTTGGTGAAGCAGATGCTGTGCCATAAGTTGTATTAACTGCAACTAAAGTACCAGTTGTTGAAATTACTGGGGTAGGAGTAGACCATGTTAAAATAACTTGACCATTAGCACCACTTCCGCCACTTCTTTGAGTAGTAGATGCGGCAGCCCATGCACCGCCACCACCTCCTCCAACTCCACTTGCTGGAGCAGAACCGTTTCCTCCATTTGATGCACGTCCTGTTCCACCAATTCCGCCACCTGTAACTGCAACTCCGGCTACAGAGTTTGCAGAACTATTACCATCAGATAATGTACCAGCACTTGAACCACCACCTCCAGCAAATCCTGCACCAGATGGAGTTGAGCCTGAAGCACCACTACCACCTTTGTAAAGCTGACTGCCTATTGAACCTACTGTTGTTCCAGCCCCTCCAGAACTTGTTAATTCTGCAGTTGAACAAACTAAACTATTTGCACCTGCACCACCTTTTGCTAGTATTGTCGAATTAGTCGAAAACCAAGAATCACCTCCTGCAGAAGCGGTACCATTTGTGAGAGATGTAATTCCACCTGTTCCAACGGTTACTGTATATGTTACACCGGCTGTTACGCTTATAGTTGATTTTGCATATGCTCCTCCTGCTCCTCCACCAGCAGCAGCTCTTAACGTAGAAGTTCCTTTAGCACTTCCACCGGCTCCACCAGCACCCCAACATTCCACTTGAACAGATGTTACACCAGCTGGGCAAGTCCAGGTTCCTGTAGCAGAAAATGTTTGAGGGGATGTTTGACCCCAACTGATAACATTTCCAACCACCAATAGTAATATTGGAATCAAAAAGGTTTTCATTTTAATTATCAATCGTTCAGTGGCCGATAAGTTGCTAGTAATTTTAGTTTTCATAGCGTGTGTATTACATTTTAGATTTAAAATAACGTCACAAAATTAAAGTATAATACGCGGGTTGCATTAAAAAAGTTGTTACCATATTGTTAAGGATAAGGAAATACTTGTGATAATAGTGAAATTAATTCTTTCTAAAACATAGCTCCGTTGCAGTTTTTGCAATAAATAAGTTTGTTTGATTAAGCCATTTTATTGGATAACTTATTGTTTTCTATCGGTCAAGAATGATTTTCTACCAGTCAAGAATCATTTACGCAAGTGCAACAATGAATTTGTAGTATGCAAACAATAGCATCAATAAAAGGCTTTAAACAATAAAAAAGCGCCTTGAAATTAAAATCTCAAGGCGCTTCAAATTATTTAGTAAAAATTATTTTATCAATTTCAGCACTTTTCCTGCTGCATTTCTTACAAAGTAAACACCTGAATTTAATTGACTAACGTTTAGCTCTGTTGCATTTTTGGCACTCAAAACTTGTTTGCCACTCACATCAGAAACCGTAACATCGGAAGCTACATTAAAATGAATCACTGCACCATGAACTGGATTGGGATACATTTGAAATTCATCATTAGCTAAGTCAAAATGCTCATTTCCTAAAGTAACTACGCCGACAGAAACATCGTCTAACGCCACTTGTGCTCTAGCTCCTGTACCGCTAATGAAATAATAGACCCAACGCACTTGAACTACCGGTTGATTATTACAGCTTAAAGGCAATGTTGTAAATTTATTTTCAAAAGTATTGTCCGCTCCGCTACTATATTCTTGAATAGTTGGGAACTCCTCCCAGTCTGCATTTGGATTTCCGTTGCCAGTACCAATTCTGTATTGCATTCTCAAACCATATACTTTAAGATTTTGTAAGATGGTTCTCCCTGTCCAACTAATGGTCACAGCACTATCAATTGCATTTACTCCTAAGGTGTTTAAAGCAAGAACTATTGCCCCGGCTCTTCCACTTGCCACAGTTGTACCTGTAGTTTGAGTAGGATTTGTTCCGTCACAAACACCTGTGAATTGCGAATTACCGGTATTGATCATTGAGATGCCATTAACGCCTTCACCAGTAAAACGAGATCTGGAAGTTAAGTTATACAAACAACTCCAATCTTCTACAAATAAAGTATTCAAATCAGGATCGGCAGTGGCATGACTCCATAATGCCATATTTGGTGGAAACGTTCCGGCAGTATTGGTGTTGTCCCAAGAGGTAAAAGTATAACCTGTTTGTAAAGTAACATTTAAAGGAATAGGATTTGTAACTGTTGGAACTACACAGTTCCCTGTTAAAGCAACATTTTGTGCAGTAACTCCTGTTGCAGCAACAACTAAATTTCCTGTAAAACTGCCATTAGAAGCACTGTTTAATCGCACATAAATTGGAGTTGAAACTAGATTTCCTGACGTTGGTATTACGTTTAAAGTGCTTGTAAATCCTGTTGTTGCAGCTAACGAGATTTCGAAATTTGTTGGTGCTGTGATGGATACATTTCCAACGAGGTTACTTCCAGAAATAGTTACCGATTGACTTTGAGAAGGAACACCACTTACTTGTGTAAAAGCTAATGCGGTTTGATTTAAAGTAATTTGTGGTGTGGTTGACTGTTGAATATTTACATCATCAATAACCAATTTTGCTGCAGTTGAAGTTCCTGCTGCACCACGAGTAGCGTAGAATTTAACCAAAACATTCGCTTGATTGTTGGCTTCAACTGGTAATGAATAGCTGAATGAAGTAAATGTAGTTTGATTGGCATTCGGTAATGAAGCAATTGGAGTAGATGCAATCCAAGTGGTTCCTCCGTCAATAGAAGTGCTCATAGTCAAAACCACATCTCTTGTTCCTGCGCCGTTCAGCATCGATTTTGCCTTAAAAGAAACGACTACCGATTGATACGAAGTTAGGTTCAACTTCACTTGTACATCTCCGTTAAAAGCACTCGTTGGAATCATACTTAAAGCAGCTGCTCCCGTATTAAAATCCGTCATGTCTTGAAAGATTTTGTTGCTTGCTGCCACAGATGAACCGATCCAATTTGGAATAAATTCAATGGCTGTTCCTTGGGTAAACGTGGCTTCAAAACCTTCAGAAGCAGGCAAAGTTGTAATTTGCGAAAAGCCCACAGTTGCTACTAATAGCAGGCTTAAATTGAAAAGTAATTTTTTAATCATTTTGTAAATTGTAAATTGTTAATTTAATTGAAATTGAAGTCCGATTCGGTATTGTTCTTTCCATGTTTGCAAGTCAATACTTTCGTCGCGCAAGATATTAAAATATTGAAATTTTACCAAAGCATTTGTTCCTTTTAATCGATAGCCAATTGCTGGAGAAAATCGTCGAGCACTTCCTGCAACCAAATCGTTCAAGTCTAATTCTTCATATCGAGCAGACAGTATGGTTCTCCAATCTTTTACATAATAGTTCAATTGAGCGATATAGCCACCGGATAAAATGTAGCCGTTGGTTTGGTCAACGGTGTAATTTTGAAATAAAGGATCATTTGGGTTTTGTGGTTTTGATTTCATTTGATGCATTTCAAATTGACCAGAGAATCCTAAATATTGAAAAGCAACATCAAATCCGTAAATGTATCTTTCACCATCAATCACTTTTATTCCATAAACACTGGTTGCATTGGTTGGAAAAGTAGTTGCCACAGGTAGTTTTTTGTTGGCATAACGACCAGCAACTCCTATTTGAAACATTGGAATTGGCGAATGTTTAAAATCGATTTCTGCATATCGAAATCGGCATGGAAATGAAACATCAATTCGGCTCACATATTCTAAATGTCCGCTCGGATCATTGTCGCCTGCTAGCGATAGTTCACCTAAGCCTGTATAAGCTCCCAGATAGGCATTGGCTCTTCTGTGCCAAAAATCTTTTATTAAAGTGACCCCAATGTCACGAACAGAAAAAACGGAACCTCTTGTGATTTCGGCGGATTGCCAGTAGGCACTATTGTCGAAGGAAACCATCGAGTTTCTGGAGTAATATAGTTTGCCATATCCCATTTCAATGTCTGCAAACTCAAAACCTTTATACGTCACATTTGCATTCAATAAACCTGGGTTTTCAGGGTCAATAACCGTATTAATGCTGTTGGCAGCCATATCGGCAAAATCAATTTTAAAGCTGTATTCAAAATCGTGACCAACTCGTCCATCAACTCCTAATTGTGCATCTCTAAGTTTAAAACGGTTTTTGGATTGATCAACTTCACCAGAATTCAACGAACGACTGTTATAAAAACCTGAAAAATTGGTCGATATTTCCATAGTACTAGTACCGTTTGTAATAATAAATTGGGCAAAAGCACTATTGGCTGAAAGAGCAAGTAATAAGTAGAATATCTTATTTTTCATTTTCATTTTTTTCAGGATTATTGAAATAATACACACGCTGCATGTCATCGCAAGCAATAAGGAGATTACCCTCTTTATCAAAAACCAATCCTTCTGGATTAATTAATGGTAAACTCCATTTTTGAATAACTTCATAAGTGGAAGCATTTAGTTGTAACAACATTGAATCTTCATCGCTCAGCAACCATAAGAATCCGTTGTGAAATCGTGCTGAAGAAATATCTTCGGCAATGCCACTTAAATCGGTTTGTCCTGTAACTTTAAAATCGGTATCTAATTCAAAAAGCATGATGGGATTGCTTTCTGTAATTAAAATAAATTTTTTATTAATCGGGTCAAAATCAAAAGATTCATATCCTTTGTTTCTTGCACCATAATAAGGAATTGTAGTAGAATTAACTAATTTGAATGATTTAGATTTATATTTATATATCGTGCGGTTACTCTCATCTATGGCATAAACAAAAGTTCCATCGGCATAGACTGCCTCAAAATCATGACCTTTTTGCTTGTGTTTTCGTAATACCTTACAATCTTTATCGGTTTCAAAAATTTTCCCTTTATCGCTAACCATATAAAAAGTATCGTTTTTGCTGTCATAGCAAATGTCCGACGGTTCTGGAACGGCAACGGTTATGTATTTAGTAGGTTTTAATTTGCCTGTTTTTTGTGCATGAATAGCAACGGAGAATAGCACTATGACGATGTAAATTTGTTTTTTTAAAATCATAATTGATTGGCTTGAAAGGTTACGTTATCTATTCGGTTATTGCCAGTTGTACCTGTTGCTTCTGGACCGCCAAAGTTTATTTTAACAATAAAATTCGCATTGTTATTCGCTCCCGAAATAGAAGAGAAATCAAGTGTTATTAGGTCATAAGCAGGATCAATATTTGGATTGAATGTAGTTGTTGTTAATCCAATAGTACTAAATGTAACACCATCCAGACTGTAAGAATAGTTTTGAATAGAGGCACCTGAAGATGTTCTTGCCGTTGCTAACTTCATTACCACATTTTTATAACCAGTAGTTGGAGCAGCAATAATAACATTCCGAGTATCAGACGGATTTCTAAAACGCAATCCCAAACCCGATAAATCTGAATTTTGTGCATTTAATGTCGTTAAAGAAGTAAATTGATCCATATATCCAGCACCAGTTCCTGTATATGTGATATTGGCTGTAGTTGCCGTAACCAATGAAGTATCTGCATTCACAATTGCTACTGTTCCGGTTGCTAAACTATTGAAATTCCAATAGTGGATTAAAAATAAGGGCGCGGCAGCAACTGTGATATGAATTGTTGTTGTAGCGCTTCCATAAGGGTTAGTTGCAGTTATTATATAATTGGTAGCACTACTTAAAACAGTTGGTGTTCCACTAATTATCCCCGTTGTTGGATTTAAAACTAAGCCGGCAGGCAAACTAGGAGTAACGCTAAAGTTGGTCACATTTCCAGAAACACTTGGATTCAAATCAATAATTGGTGTGTTTAATGAAAATGCGGTTGGAACACTATAACTTAAGTTTGCTGGAGGTGCAGTTAAACTTAACGGAACACCTTTCACGGTAAGATTATCAAAACGATTGTTTCCCGTTGCTCCAGAAGCTGTTGCTCCTGAAAAATTGATTTTGATTTTAAAATTGGGATTATTTTCAACACCCGTAATAGAAGAAAAATCCAAACTCACTAAAGAAGCAACTGGATCGACCGTTGGGTTAAATACAGTTGTAGTAAGATCGGCTGTTGTATAATTGATTCCGTCTATCGTGTATGAATAGCTTTGTGTTGTGGCACCACTCGAAGTTTTTGCGGTTGCAAATTGAACGACAATTGTTTTGTAACCAGTTGTAGGTAATGAAATCAATAAAGTTTTAGTATCACTTGGATTTCGTGCTCTTAATCCTGATCCAGAAACTTCATTGTTTTGAGTGTTTAAATCATAGCCTGGGCTGAAAGAATCCATTATTCCCGCTCCAGAGCCTTCATAAGTAATAGCAGCAGTACTGTTTGGAATTTTTGTCAAATCCGGACTGACAGAAGTTAAAGTTCCCGACAAAGAGTTAAAGTTCCAGTAATAAATTAAAACACTATTTTCATCGATAGTAAGTGTATTTAAAGGAATTTCTCGATCCTTAGTACACGAAACAGATAACAGTAGTAGAAAACCAAAGAACAAAATTGTTTTTTTCATCTCATTAAATTAATTTGTAAATGTAATGTATTTATAAAGACGCAATGTTAATTTAATGTTATCAAATTATAGTTGCTTGCTATAAAATGCTAGTAGTACTACCGCCAGAGTGCTACCGTTATTTAAGTTTGCTGCGTCTTGTGTTACTAATAAAACCATCTAAAACCATTCGACAAAGAAATGAAACTACTTTTAATTTTCGTTACAGTACAAGTTATGCTTTTCCCATAAGAAAGTGCTATTTATTTGTTATTTAAGGCTATAAAAATGTATAGTGTTATTACAATAAATCTATAATGACTCTATAAAAATTTAATTTCTTATAGACTTATTATAGAGTCAGTATAGAGTCAGTATAGACTCAGTAGGAGTAAACCTCCAATTATATATGATTTAGTAGTGAAATAAATGGTAGTGAAGTAAGTAATTATTTATTTGTTTTGATTTACTGCATTACGCTTTCGATTGGATATGGTTCGTTTCTGTTTTTTTAATTGGTTGGTAATAAAAAAATAATGACTATATTTAAAAATCCGTTTTAAATGAAATTCTGCCCTGTTTTTTAAGCCCTTTTTTGTCGAAAATTAGTCAAACTGACAAAAGGATTTCATCATGCTCAACTGTACCCAACGGATTAAAGTTACAACGGAATGGCTATTGCACTTAAAAAATTATAAAATGAAACAATTAATTTTAATTCGTCATGCAAAATCAAGTTGGGAAGCCCCTTTAAGAGATAAAGACCGCCCATTAACTAAAAAAGGTATTATAGATGCGCATCTTGTTGCGTTAAAATTAGTAAATGAAGTACCCAACGCGTTTTCAATTTGGTGCAGTACGGCAGCGCGCGCCAAAGAAACTGCAATTATTTTTTCTCAAAACTTGTCGTTTCCGTTGGATGAAATTCTTTTTAAAAAAGATTTATACACTTTTGAGTGTATCCAACTTGAAAAAATCATAAGATCTTTTACAAATGGTAATGATTGTGTTATTCTTTTCGGTCATAATGCTGCTATTACAGATTTTGTTAATAAATTTGGCTCAATTTTTATAGCAAACGTTCCAACTTCTGGAGTAGTTATTCTTAATTTTGACACTAATTTTTGGGAAGATATCAAAAAAGGAACGACCCATAAAACAATATTTCCTAAACATCTAATAACATAATGGAAGAAAATAGGTATATCGATAGAGAAAAAAGTTGGCTGTGTTTTAATGCAAGAGTTTTGCAAGAAGCAGCAGATGAAAATGTTCCATTGCTAGAACGGCTTCGATTTTTAGGTATTTTTTCAAATAATTTAGATGAATTTTTCAGGGTGCGTTATGCCGCAATTCGACGATTAAGTCTTTCCGGAATTAATGGCGAAAAAGTGCTTGGAGGTATCTCGGCAGAAAAATTGCTAAGAGAAATTACCGCCATTGTCATCCAACAACAGTTAGAAAGTTTAAGGGTTTTGAGCATCATTGAGAAGGAACTTCAAAATCAAAATGTTTTTGTTGTTAATGAAAACGAAATTTCACAAGCACAGGAAATTTTTATAAAAGAATTTTATATACAAAGTGTTAGTCCCGCTTTGGCTACCATTATACTAAATGATTTGGCCGAATTTCCAACGTTAAAAGACACTTCGGGCTATTTGGCTATTAAGTTGGTCATGAAACCCAAAACTAAAGGATCGTTGTTAAATATAGTAAAACCAAAAGCTGAAATTCGGTATGCTCTTATCGAAATTCCAAAAACAATCAATCGTTTTGTAGTCCTTCCAAGTGAAAACGAAAAGCAATATATAATCATGCTTGACGATGTCATTCGCTATAATTTGAATAATATTTTTAATATTTTCGATTATGAAAGTGTAGAGGCACATATGATAAAAATTACTCGGGATGCGCAATTAGAGATTGATAGTGACTTGAGTAAAAGTATGCTCGAAAAAATCGCAACAAGCGTAAAGGATAGACGAATAGGCGAGCCAGTTCGTTTTATTTACGATCAATCTATTGGAAAAGATACTTTGAAATTTTTCTTAAGCAAAATGCACATCGATGCAACCGATAGTATTATTCCGGGTGGAAGATACCATAACCGTCGCGATTATATGGATTTTCCCAATTTGGGAAGATTTGATTTATTATATAAAACCAACCCTGCTTTACCAGTCAATGGTTTGAGTCTTGAAGGGAGTATTTTAGAACGCATCAGTGAAAAAGATTATTTGGTGAATGCGCCTTATCAATCGTTTTCTTATATCATTAAATTCTTGAGAGAAGCGGCTTTAGATCCAAAAGTAATTTCAATAAAAATTACCTTGTACCGCTTAGCCAAAAATTCGCAAGTGATCAGTTCATTAATAAATGCGGCTAAAAATGGCAAGAAAGTAACGGTTCAAATTGAGTTGCAAGCCCGTTTTGATGAAGCCTCGAATATTTCATATTCCGAGCAAATGCAAACCGAAGGTATCGAATTGATTTTTGGAATAAAAGGTTTGAAAGTGCACAGTAAAATTTGCCTAATCGAACGGATGGAAGAAGGAAAAATGAAACGGTACGGAATTATTTCTACAGGAAATTTTAATGAATCTACAGCAAAAGTATATACTGATGTGACGCTATTTACAGCACATCAGCAGATTCTAAAAGACGTTTCAAAAGTGTTTGATTTTTTCGAAGTAAATTATAGATTACACCGCTACAAACATTTGATCGTTTCGCCACATTATACTAGAACTCGTTTTTATAGGCTGATTGATAAAGAAATTATGTATGCAAAATTGGGAAAACCTGCCTATATTAAACTAAAAATGAACAGTCTATCTGATATTAAAATGATTGATAAACTGTATGAAGCTAGTAGAGGAGGAGTTAAAATTCAATTACTGATTCGAGGCATTTGTTGTTTGATTCCCGGCGTTCAAGGTATGAGTGAAAATATTGAAGCCATTAGCATTGTTGATAATTATTTGGAACATTCCAGGGTTTATATATTTGCCAATGCCGGAAACCCAGAAGTATATATTTCATCAGCCGATTTCATGACCCGAAATCTGGATGGCAGGGTAGAAGTTAGTTGTCCTATTTATGATTATGATGTTAAAAAAGAACTCATAGACAGTTTTGATGTAGGATGGCAAGGAAACGTAAAAGCACGATTGCATTCCGAGAAATTAGATAATAAATACAGAGAAAGAGGTGAAAATCCAGTGTTCAGAGCTCAATTAGAAACCTATAATTATTATAAAAGCAATACAAAAATCGACCATTAATTTCAAAATACGCCAAAACCTAACATGATTAAAATAAAAAAATACGCGGCAATTGATATTGGTTCGAATGCCTTACGGTTACTCGTCGCCAATATAATTGAAGAAGAAGGCAAAGAAACACAATTTAGTAAAAGTTCCCTTGTTCGGGTACCAATTCGTCTGGGACAAGATGCTTTTACCGTCGGTGAAATTTCCGAAGAAAATATAGAACGAATGTGTGATGCCATGAAAGCATTCAAACTTTTGATGAAGGTGCATAAAGTGGAAAAATATATGGCTTTTGCGACCTCCGCAATGCGGGAAGCTTATAATGGCAAAGAAGTGGTAGAACTAATTAAGAAAAAAGCCGATATTAAAATTGAAATTATAGATGGTAAAAAAGAAGCCGCCATAATTGCATCAACCGATTTACACCATTTATTAAAAACCGATAAAACCTATCTTTATGTTGACGTGGGTGGTGGTAGCACGGAGTTTTCTTTGTTTTCTGATGCAAAAATGATTGTTTCCAAATCATTTAAGATTGGTACGGTACGGTTAATCAACCATATGGTAAGTGATATTGTATGGACCGAAATTGAAAAATGGATAAAGCAGCAAACTGAAAATTTTGATAGTGTAACGCTAGTAGGTTCTGGAGGAAATATCAACAAAATTTTTAAAATGTCAGGAAAACAAGAAGACAAACCCATATCGTATTCGTATTTGAATACACAATACCACACCCTGGGGGCTTTGTCTTATGAGCAACGAGTATCTGATTTGGGTTTGAATACAGATCGAGCCGACGTAATAATTCCTGCACTTAAAGTGTACCTCAATGCTATGAAATGGAGTGGCGCAAAAAATATATATGTGCCTAAAATTGGACTTTCTGATGGAATTGTAAAAGCGATGTACTATGGTAAAATTTAATTCTAATTAAAATCTAGTTTTTATCCCTATTATTCCGCCTGTGGCCTTTTTTTAATGGCACAAAGATTGTCTTTATGAATTGAATTCTTTTACAACTATTGTGTTAGTAATTGATTTTCAATAAAATAATGAATTCAAAACATTAACTTTGTCTTTCAATTGTCGCCAATTTAATGACAAAATGACTTAAATATTATATGTCACACCACAAAATACTTACAATTGACAATCTGTCATCACATGAATTGGATTCTGAAGCGGAATTAATTCCATTATTATCTCTTGAGGATGAAGAAGAAATGAATAATGAAGAATTGCCTTTAGAATTATCAATTTTACCTTTAAGGAACACGGTGCTTTTTCCAGGCGTAGTCATTCCTATTACGGCAGGTAGAGACAAATCTATCAAACTAATTAACGATGCGAATGCTGGTGAAAAAATAATAGGTGTTGTTTCTCAAATTAACGAAGAAGACGAAGACCCCACTCAAAATGATATTCACAAAGTGGGAACTGTAGCAAGAATTCTTAGGGTTTTAAAAATGCCTGACGGCAATATTACGGTTATTCTACAAGGGAAAAAGCGCTTTGAAATTGATGAAGTAACCACCGAAGTTCCTTACATCAAAGCAAAAGTGAAGGAGGTTCAAGAAAAAAGACCTAAAAAAGGAGAGAAGGAATTTCTTGCTATAATGGATTCATTAAAAGAGCTTGCTATTCAAATTATTCAAGAAAGTCCAAACATTCCATCGGAGGCTACATTTGCAATTAAAAATATAGAAAGTCAATCGTTTCTTGTCAATTTTGTTTCTTCTAATATGAATCTTTCGGTTAAAGAAAAACAAGATTTGTTGATGATTAATAATTTGAAAGATAGAGCATTAGAAACACTTCGTTTTATGAATTTAGAGTTGCAAAAACTTGAATTAAAAAACGATATTCAATCTAAAGTTCGTTTTGATTTGGATCAACAACAACGCGAATATTTCTTACATCAACAAATGAAAACCATTCAAGAAGAATTGGGTGGCGTTTCTCAAGAGCAAGAAATCGAAGAAATGCGTCAAAAAGCCAAAACCAAAATTTGGGATGAAAAAACGCAGCAAAATTTCGAAAAAGAGTTGTCTAAAATGCAACGCATGAATCCGCAAGCGCCTGATTTTGGTATTCAAAGAAATTATTTGGAACTGTTTTTAGATTTGCCATGGAATCATTTTTCTGAAGATAATTTTGATTTAAAAAGAGCACAAAAAATACTCGATAGAGACCATTTTGGTTTAGAAGATGTAAAAAAACGAATGATAGAACATCTCGCCGTCTTGAAATTGCGGAACGACATGAAATCTCCAATTTTATGTCTAACCGGGCCTCCGGGTGTTGGGAAAACGTCAATTGGAAAATCAATTGCCGAGGCATTAGGAAGAGAATATGTGCGAATTTCATTAGGAGGTTTGCGTGATGAAGCCGAAATTCGGGGTCATCGAAAAACGTATATAGGCGCTATGCCTGGTCGAATTATACAAAGTTTGAAAAAAGCGGGAACATCGAATCCTGTATTTGTTTTAGACGAAATCGATAAATTGTCCAACAGTCATCAAGGCGATCCTTCCTCCGCATTACTAGAAGTGTTAGATCCCGAACAAAATAATTCGTTTTATGATAATTTCCTTGAACTGGGTTATGATTTGTCTAAAGTCATGTTTATTGCTACTTCCAACAATATGGCTGCCATTCAACCCGCCTTACAAGACCGAATGGAAATCATAAAAATGTCAGGTTACACTATTGAAGAAAAAGTAGAAATAGCCCGTCAACACTTGTTTCCAAAACAATTGGAAGCGCATGGAATGACCTCCAAACAGTTGAGTATTGGTAAAAAACAATTGGAAAAAATTGTGGAAGGCTACACTCGAGAATCGGGTGTTCGCGGATTAGAAAATAAATTGGCTCAAGTCATTAGAAATGCAGCCAAATCAGTGGCAATGGAGGAGGGGTACAACAAGAAAGTTAGCGATGAAGACGTCGAAAAAATTCTTGGAGTTCCAAGATTAAATCGGGACAAATCTGAAAATAATGAAGTGGCAGGGGTGGTAACAGGTTTAGCTTGGACATCAGTTGGAGGTGATATTTTGTTCATAGAATCTTTGGTATCTCCGGGAAAAGGAACTATGACTATTACGGGAAATTTAGGTAATGTAATGAAAGAATCGGCAACCATTGCTTTGGAATATATCAAAGCCAATGCGTCACTTTTGGGGCTTAATTCTGATGTACTTTCAAAATACAATATTCATTTACATGTTCCAGAAGGTGCCACTCCAAAAGATGGTCCAAGTGCAGGTATTGCGATGCTAACGTCATTGGTTTCGGTGCTTACACAAAAACGAATCAAGAAAAGTTTGGCAATGACCGGTGAAATTACTTTAAGAGGAAAAGTGTTGCCTGTAGGCGGAATTAAAGAGAAAATACTGGCTGCCAAAAGAGCCAATATCAAAGAAATTATACTTTGCCAAGAAAATAAAAGTGATATTGACGAAATAAAACCGGAATATCTAGAAGGTTTAACTTTCCATTATGTAAAAGAAATGAGTGAAGTTTTGGCAATTGCTATTACAGATCAAAAATGTAAAAATGCTAAGGAATTGATTTAAAGTCAAAACTATTTAGCTTAAATACTATAACCCCTTTCAATTTTTACACTTTTGAAAGGGGTTTTCCTTTATTTTATTTTTGGAAATTTCTAAAACTAATTAATGTAATGTTTTACGGCTGATAACAAAAAATTGCAAACGGATATAATCATATAAAAGCGCAATTACTAACAAGAATGCGGCGATAAAAAGGGTTTTTAATTCTAGTATTTTATATATAAATCCGCCAGCCACACATCCTATAAAAAAGAATATAATGATAGAAATTCGGAGGAAAATGCTGGTTCTCAATCGTTTTATTTCTTCTGGAGTTTTATAAAAGAATAGTTGCGATAACTCAATCCCTAAGTCGGTAAAAAGTCCAGTTAAATGTGTCGTTCTAACCGTTGATTTTGAAATTTGAGTTACCAAAGCGTTTTGAATTCCCATAGCAAAAAGCATAGCAAAAGCAATTGATTTTCCTGCTACAACAGAAAGTTCAGCTGTAGAACCAAAGAAACCCACACCCACTAAAACTAGTAGCTCCATTCCTATTGGGATTATATGGGATAATTCGGGTTTCTTTTTGGAAATTAATTCCGATAAAAAATTAGAGGTAAAGGCACCAAACAAAAAGAATAAAGTGAAGACAAAAAAAGTAATTGCTGCTTGATAATCCTGCTTTATTACTTCTTCTGCAAAATAAGCAAAATGACCTGTGACATTAGTTGTGAGTGTTTTTACAGCAAAAACGCCAGTGACATTGACAATGCCGGCAACTAAGGAAAGTAAAGTTGCCAAGCGTAAATTGTGAATAAAATTTCTTTTTTCTCCTTTATGTCGAAACATAGTTTTAGGCTTTAATTTTGAATAAAATGAATTATTTCTTCAACAACATTTTGATCGCCCAAGATTAGTCTATGTCCTAACCCTTTTGTAATCATTAAATGTCCCTTTTTTAAGTGCTTATGAATATGGATTGCACATTTAATAGGCACTTCTTCGTCATCATTATCATGAATAATTAAAACAGGAATTTCAATTTCTTTAGCAGCAATATAAGCGGATAGTGCATCCATTTTTTCGCCATATTTTTTCTCAAAATGAAGTTGAAGCTTGTCGCCCATTTCAGGTTTAAGTTCTAATTTTGAAATAAAATGATCTACTACATTTTTTACTATATCTGCACTGCCAATCGTTATTAATCGATTTATTTTAAATCCTTTTCGGACAGCATTTAAAAGCGACATGCCTCCTAACGAATGTCCTATGGCGGCTTCAAATGGTCCAAATTGCCTTTCTAATTCTAAAATTACAGCAATAAATTCAAGCATTAAGGTAGTTTTTCCCGGTGATTTTCCGTGAGCAGGGGCATCAAAACTAATTGTTGAAAAACCGTTTTTGATTAATTCATCTGCTATACGAACCATTTGAGTACCCCGACCGGACCAACCGTGAACTAAAAGTATTTTTTTCTTACTTTCACCATATTGATACATTACGACTTCTTTTTTTATTGAAGTTATCCAGAGCATTCGTTGCTTACTTTTGGCATCCATTTCAAATTCTCGTTTAGGAATTTTATGTTGTATGGGTGTTGTGAATAATTTTGCTGCAAATAGCACTGTTAATTTAGATGAAATAAATGATAACAACTGGACTGAAATCAAAATTAACTTCGAAATTTTTGGAGTTGAAGCGGGTTTTTTGATTTTTTTTGACATTTTAAAAAAATTTAAGCAATATAGGAAATATTATTTTTTTTATTTCATTTTGAATCATAAAATAAGCATAAAATCGCTGAAAATAGAAAGCAATGCTATGATTCCTTACCTAAAACGATTCCTTAAAAATTCATAACAGTTACTAGTGCGATTTTTTTTGAAAACTGGGTTTTTTGGTTGTACAAGTGAGTTTTAAATAACAGCTAGTAGGCAGAAGATACTCAAATTAATTTAGCTTTACATTTATTTTTATCTACATTTGTATAGAAGATAATACGATCTGATAAAGTGTATGTTGATGAATTACAATATTCCTGAAGGGAATAGTCAAAGACTTTAGTCTTCATCAGTGCGAATGAAAGGCTCGATTTGGTTACAGTTAAATGCAAAGGCTCGGGTTTACAAATGAGTCAATACTAAAATAAAAAAAAATGAATTCTGTTCAACCATATTCACTATTTTCCGATTTCGATATTAATTTATTTAAAGCTGGAAAGCACTTCCGTTTATTTGAAAAACTAGGTGCGCATCTTATTGAAGTGAATGGCACTCGAGGTGTTTACTTCGCTGTATGGGCACCATCAGCACATTCGGTTTCGGTAGTAGGCGATTTTAACTATTGGATCCAAGGGGAGCATCAGTTGCTGGTGCGTTGGGATGCCTCCGGAATATGGGAAGGCTTTATTCCAGGTGTTGAAAAAGGAGCTAGTTACAAATACAAAATCCAATCGAATAACAACAGTATTAGTACTGAAAAAGCCGATCCTTTTGCGCTCTACTGTGAGCATCCACCCCATACTGCCTCCGTTGTTTGGGATTTGGATTACAAATGGAAAGACAAATCATGGATGGAAACCCGAAAAGACCACAACGGTTTGGACAAACCTTATTCGGTTTACGAAGTGCATTTGGGTTCTTGGAAACGCAATGCTGAAGGAAAATTTCTAACCTATTTAGAATTGGCTGTCGATTTGGTGAACTATGTCAAAGCAACTGGTTTTACACACGTCGAGTTTATGCCTGTTATGGAATATCCTTACGATCCCTCGTGGGGTTATCAATTGGTGGGCTATTTTGCTCCAACTTCCCGTTTCGGAAAACCACAAGATTTTATGTTCTTAGTGGATCAATTTCACCAAGCTGGCATAGGTGTGATTCTAGACTGGGTACCCTCTCATTTTCCAGATGATGCACACGGTCTCGGATTTTTTGATGGTTCCAATTTGTTTGAACATCCCGACCGAAAAAGAGGGTATCACCCCGATTGGAAAAGTTTAGTATTCAATTACGGTCGAAACGAAGTACGGTCTTTCCTAATAAGCAATGCCATTTTTTGGTTGCAACAGTACCATGTCGATGGTTTGCGCGTAGATGCCGTAGCCTCAATGTTGTATTTGGATTATTCTCGAAAAGAAGGGGAGTGGGAGCCAAATGTTTTTGGAGGAAGAGAAAATCTCGATACTATTAGTTTCCTGAAAGATTTTAACGAAGCCATTTATAGCACTTTTGAAGGTGTTCAAACCATAGCCGAAGAGAGCACGAGTTTCCCAATGGTATCTCGGCCAACAGCTATGGGCGGTTTGGGTTTTGGAATGAAATGGATGATGGGTTGGATGCACGATACCTTAAATTATTTTCAAAAAGAATCCATTTATAGAAAATACCACCAAAATGATTTGACTTTCTCCATGACTTATGCGTTTTCAGAAAACTTTATGTTGCCATTGTCGCATGACGAAGTGGTGTATGGTAAACATTCGATTGCAGGAAGAATGCCGGGTGACGAGTGGCAGCAATTTGCCAATTTACGATTGCTTTATGGCTTTATGTTTACGCATCCTGGAACCAAACTTTTGTTTATGGGCGCTGAGTTTGGACAAACTAGCGAATGGAATTTTGAAGGCAGTTTAGATTGGCATTTATTGCAATTTAGTTATCACGATGGTGTCAAAAAAGTAATCACGGACTTGAATGCCTTGTATAAAAGTAATCCCGCTTTACACGAAAAACAATTCAGTCCAGAAGGTTTTGAATGGATCAACTATTCGGACCATCAAAATTCGGTAATGGCTTATATTAGAAAAGGAACAAACCCAGAACAAGATTTAATCATAGTTTGTAATTTTACTCCCGTAGTTCACAACAATTATAGCATCGGTTTGCCAAGATCAGGAACAATTATTGAAATATTCAATAGTGATGCTGTTGCTTATGGAGGAAGTGGTGTAAACAATTCAACTGCGATAAAGATAGTAGCCGAACCCTGGAATGAAAGATCCTTTTCGGCAGCAATTGTTTTAGCCCCATTAAGTGTAACCGTTTTTAAGATGGGTTAATCGCACTATTATGTCAAACGGAGTTTATTAATTGGGTTCTTAAAAATAAATAAAAATGAAAATTGTTTTTGCTTCTAACAATAAAAATAAAATAAAAGAAATGCAAGCTTTGTTTCCGAGTTCCATTGAAATAATGAGTTTGGAAGCAATTAATTGTTTGGAAGATATACCTGAAACCGCTGCTACAATTGAAGAAAATGCCATTATGAAAGCCAATTACGTTACTCAAAAATATGGTTTTGATTGTTTTGCAGACGATACCGGTTTAGAAGTTGCGGCGCTAAATGGTGCTCCAGGAGTCTACTCTGCCAGATTTGCAGGGCCTCAACGAAGTGACACCGATAATATGGATAAATTATTAGCAGCATTAAATCATCAATCAAATAGAACAGCACAATTCAAAACCGTAATAGCACTTAATTTAAATGGTGAACACTATCTTTTTACAGGAATTGCGTCTGGAAAAATTGCTACAGAAAAAGTAGGAAATAACGGATTTGGCTATGATCCAGTATTTATTGCTGAAGGTTTTGAAGAAACATTTGGACAACTATCAGTCACAATTAAAAACAAAATAAGTCATAGAGCTAAGGCTACTGAAAAGTTACTTCAATTTTTGAAAAACAGACAAGAATCATAATTGTCAATCCATTCGTTTGGAAATCTGACACTTTTTTATAACTTAGTACAATAATTTCAATTTAATCAGCAATGTCAATTACTCCTTTTACAAAGCAACAATTGCTTCCTCAAGAAGAAATGTTAGAGATAGCACGAAAAAAAAGTGAACTTTTTATTGGTATTCCAAAAGAAACGTGTTTTCAAGAACGTAGAATTTGTTTGACTCCCGACGCTGTTAATTCGCTCACTTTACATGGTCATAAAGTAATGCTTGAAGCGGGTGCTGGATTGAGTTCCAGTTATTCTGACAAAGAATATAGTGAAGCAGGAGCTGAAATTACACAAGATACAAAAAAAGTATTTGCTTGTCCTATTATTCTAAAAGTTGAACCACCAACCATTGAAGAAATTGAATTGATGCAACCGAATACGATTCTTATTTCCGCAATTCAATTAAAAACAAGAAAACTGACTTATTATGAAGCTTTGAGTAAAAAAAAGATTACAGCTTTAGCATTTGAGTTTATAAAAGACGATGATGGTTCTTTTCCTGCTGTAAAATCACTCAGCGAAATTGCGGGTACTGCCTCCATTTTAATTGCTTCCGAATTGATGATTAACAATGCATTAGGAAAAGGACTATTATTTGGCAATATTACAGGAGTTCCTCCAACAGAAGTTGTGATTCTTGGTGCAGGAACAGTAGGAGAATTTGCTGCAAAAACTGCCATTGGACTTGGAGCAAGTGTAAAAGTTTTTGACAATTCCATTACAAAATTAAGACGCTTACAAAATAATTTGAATCAGCGAATTTTTACTTCAACCATCCAACCAAAAGCGGTATTAAAAGCATTGCGACGCTGCGATGTAGCCATTGGTGCTATGCGAGGAAAAGACCGTTGTCCAATTGTGGTTACTGAAAGTATGGTGGAACACATGAAAAAAGGGGCCATTATTGTTGATGTGAGTATTGATACTGGAGGTTGTTTTGAAACTTCCGAAGTCACTTCTCATGAAAAGCCAACTTTTGTTAAAAACGATGTAATTCATTATTGCGTTCCAAATATTCCTTCCCGATATTCTAAAACTGCTTCTTTATCTATCAGTAACATTTTTACGCCTTATTTACTTCAGATTGCTGAAGACGGTGGAATTGAGAGTGCTATTCGATGCAATTCGGGATTAAAACACGGTATTTATTTCTATCACGGTATTTTGACCAATAAAGCAATTGGTGATTGGTTTGGACTTCCAAATAGTGATATTAATTTAATTGTATTTTAGTATCACTTTGTCTTATCTTCGCCAAAAATATTGAATATGAAATTTTATCAACGTCTTGCTTATTATTTAAGTGGATTTGGACTGGGAATATTTTTTTTAGTTATATTACTAAATGGCAAAGATACCAGTTGCAGTTATTTTCCCAATGCCCGAGTTTTGAAAGACATTAGAAGTAAATCTTTTATCTATTCCGATTTAGCAACCCAAAAATTAGCTCAAAATTGGGTTGATACTAGTGATATTCGAAAAACGCTAACCTATGGCGATGTTGACTTTGACAAAAGTAATGTAAAAGAAGGCTCAGGTAAATTATATGTTATTTATGGTAAAACGCGCAACAATCAAAAAATTACCCTTGAAGTTGTTAACTATTCTGAAAAAGCACTATTGAAAGACATTAAAAAAAAATAATATTTTTGTAAAATACCTTGCAAATACAGAAAAGTAGTCTATATTTGCACTCCTATTAAGGGCGATTAGCTCAGCTGGTTCAGAGCACCTCGTTTACACCGAGGGGGTCGGGGGTTCGAACCCCTCATCGCCCACAAAAAAAAGACAAACTTAATTTCAAGTTTGTCTTTTTTTTTTGAAGTAGAATTTGCTTTTTTTCTCACTATTCCGCTCGCTAATCGCTTTCTATTTTAGCGAATCTCACCACAACAGTATTGCGAATTTATTTGGGCTGCATAATTACCTTTTTATTTTACTATAAACGCAATTGACAAAGTATCTTAAGCGTTTTAAATATTCCCTTTCCATTCGATTTAGAAATGGAAAGGGAATTTAATTTTTGTAAAAATGCTAACTACTTTTCATTATTGCTTCATCATGCGTACGGTTTTAGTATTTGCTCCTTGCGAAACAATGATATTATAGATACCGACTGCATAATTTTGTCCAATAGTAACGTTTTTAATTTCGTCAGCTATAAGGTCTAGGTTTTCTATTTGTTTACCCAACATGTCGAATACGCTAATGTATATCGTCTCCTTTTTTGGATTGGTAATCTCCAATTTAAAAGCGGTGTTAAATGGATTCGGATAACCAATTACATTAAAAACAGTTGAAGTTTCTGTAGCTCGTGTTGTTGGATTTGGTGTATAAATAGTACACGGTGTTCCATAAGGCGTCCATGAAACTCCCGACATTAAGCAAGCAACCTCAATAGAATAACTAACACCCAAAACGGCTCCAACTTGTGTCAGGTTGAAGTAACGATTTGCCGTTTCAATTACCTGATTTCCATTAACTCTAAAACGGTATTTTGTTGCTCCATTAACGGCATTCGCATAAATACTTTGTCGTAAAACGCTAACAGTCTGTCCGCATAGTACCATTTGGGTACCAGGAACAGCAACTCCAGGCGTAGTTACCGAACAAGCTACTCCATAACTGGTCCATGTGCCATTTATAAGACAGGAAACGGCTATTGTATAAGCAGTTCCAAAAAGAGCACCTCCTGTTATTGAATTTAAAGAGAAATAACGATTAGAAGTTTCTATAACTTGTAAATCATTTACTTTAAAACGATAACTTGTTGCTCCTGTAATTGTTTCTGCATAAATACTCTGTGTCACACTCAGCAATGTAGAACCACACGTGCCTGCCACTAAAACTGGAATAATACTGACTGTTGCATTGAGTGGTGTTGTCACGGTACAGGCAGTTCCATAAGCACCCCAAATATTACCCATTTTTACCGCTACACGAATAGTATATGTAGTGTTGTAAACGATGCCTGGTATTTGCGTGAGACTAAAATTATATTTATTGACTTCTATAGTATTTATTGTTGTTCCATTGGAAACCTCAAAACGATAGGCTTGATATCCCGTTACAACATCAGCATTAATGTTAGCATCAATTGACGTTAATGTAGCACTACATTGACTAGTAACTACTTTTGTAAGCGGAATAGCAAATAATGTTACAACTGATAGTGCTCTAACGGTACTTTCACATCCATTCAATGTTTGAGAAACATAATAGTTTCCTTGTACTAAAACAGTTGTTGATGCTAAAGCCAATCCGCCACTTGCAGCGGAGTACCACTTTAAATTTGTACCTGTTGCTACCAAATTTGCCACCGTAGCGGTTAAGGGTATAGTTTGCGTTGTAGCAGTTGGAGCGGGAGTTGTAATCACCGATACTGTGACCGTATTACTTACCGTTTCACTACAAACACCACTGGTAACTACCGCTCTAAAATAAGTTGTAGTAGTTATTGCATCTGTATTCAAAATAGCTGAAGTAGCACCACTTATAACAGACCAAACTGTATTAACAGCATCTGATTTTTGCCATTGAATTGCACCTATACTTCCTGATAAGCTCACGCTTGTAGGACTTCCATAACAAGTAGTAGCCGCTGCAGAAGCGGTTCCAGCTGCTGATGTAGGATGTACTGTAATAGTCATAGTAGTCGTTGTAGCGCATACACCAGCCGTTGGAGTGAAGGTGTATGCAGTGGTTACCGTATTGTTCAAAGCAGGTGACCATGATCCTGTTAAAGCATTGTTCGAAATCGTTGGCAAAGCAGTTAAAATCGATCCAGCACAAATTGGCGCAACTTGCGTAAATGTTGGTGTGGTGTTTGGATTTACCGTAATGGTCATTGTTGTAATAGTATTACAAACCGCATCAGTAGGCGTAAACGTATACGTAGTCGTAGCCGTATTGTTTATCGCTGGTGACCATGTTCCTGTTACCGCATTCGTAGAAGTTGTTGGCAATGCCGCAATAGTTGCTCCTGAACAAACTGCCGCTACTTGCGTGAACGTTGGGGTTGTTTTTGGATTCACTGTGATGGTCATTGTTGCAATATTATTACAAACCGCATCTGTTGGTGTAAAAGTATAAGTCGTAGTCGCTAAATTATTTACCGCTGGTGACCAAGTTCCTGTAACAGCATTGGTAGAAGTTGTAGGCAATGCCGCAATCGTTGCTCCTGAACAAACCGCCGCCACCTGCGTGAAAGTAGGCGTAGTTTTAGGAGTTACTGTAATAGTCATTGTTGCTGTATTAGCACATAATCCAGCAGTGGGAGTGAACGTATAAGTTGTCGTAGCCGTATTATTTATAGCTGGTGACCAAGTTCCTGTTACCGCATTGGTAGAAGTTGTTGGCAATGCTGCAATCGTTGCTCCTGAACAAACTGCTGCCACTTGAGAGAATGTTGGTGTTGTTTTAGGATTTACCGTAATGGTCATTGTTGCAGCATTCGCGCACAATCCAGCAGTAGGTGTAAAGGTGTACGTAGTCGTAGCCGTATTATTTATCGCTGGAGACCAAGTTCCTGTTACTGAATTCGTAGAAGTTGTTGGCAATGCCGCAATCGAAGCACCCGAACAAACCGCTGCTACTTGCGTGAACGTTGGTGTTGTTTTAGGAGTTACGGTAATTGTCATTGTTGCACTATTCGCGCACAATCCAGCAGTTGGTGTAAACGTATAAGTAGTCGTAGCCGTATTATTTACCGCTGGTGACCAAGTTCCTGTAATAGCATTGGTAGAAGTTGTAGGCAAAGCCGCAATTGTTGTTCCTGAACAAACCGCTGCCACTTGCGTGAAGGTTGGTGTTGTTTTTGGAGTTACCGTAATGGTCATTGTTGCCGTATTAGCACATAATCCAGCAGTAGGAGTAAAGGTATATGTTGTCGTAGCCGTATTGTTTACCGCTGGTGACCAAGTTCCTGTTACTGCATTCGTTGATGATGTTGGCAATGCCGCAATCGTTGCTCCTGAACAAACCGCTGCTACTTGAGTAAACGTTGGGGTTATTTTTGGATTAACCGTGATGGTTATGGTTGCAACATTGTTACAAACCGCATCAGTAGGTGTAAACGTATAAGTTGTAGTTGCTAAATTGTTTATCGCTGGTGACCAAGTTCCTGTTACCACATTAGTAGAAGTTGTTGGCAATGCCGCAATTGTTGCACCTGAGCAAACCGATGCTACTTGCGTGAACGTTGGTGTTGTTTTTATATTAACTGTAATCGTCATTGTCGCATTATTAGCACATAATCCAGCTGTTGGTGTAAACGTATAAGTCGTAGTCGCAGTATTATTAACCGCTGGTGACCAAGTTCCTGTTACTGCATTAGTAGAAGTTGTTGGCAATGCTGCAATCGTTGCTCCTGAACAAACCGCTGCTACTTGCGTGAACGTTGGTGTTGTTTTAGGAGTTACGGTTATAGTAACATTTTTTCTACAAGTTACACCATTAGTTGTAACATCACACCAATAGGTTGTTGTAGATGTTGGTGTTGGGTTGATGGTTGCGGTGGTTTCACCGGTAGACCATAGGTATGAATTTGTTGAAACTCCAGAAATAATATTATTCCATAAAAAAGTTCCAGCAGAACTTAAGCTAACTCCATCAATTAACGATGCGACTCCCATAGTGCCTGAAACGGCAAAACCTGTGTTGTTTGAAATGACTGAATTAGCCTGGTCATCTCCAGCACCGCCTCCTAAATTAACACCTTGGAAGACTGCACTGTTATTATACTTAACAAATAGCATATCGCCGCTACATAAATTATTTCCTGCAAAATGGCCTGCTACACCAACTATACCATTAGAAATTGCTATACTACTGAAATATGTTGCGCCAGTAGATTGTTGTAAACTATTTACTAATTGAGGCACACCTGATGAACTGTATTTTGCTATAAAGCCGATATCATTTGTTGAAGCAGGTAAAGAAAGTGTGGAGCTTGAAGTACTATAAAAAGTGGCTGTTGTTCCTTTATAAAAACCACTTATCCATGGATTCTCATTTTCATCAATTGCTACATCCGTCCCATATGTTAATGAACCTACTCCATCACCAGTATTACCGTATGACGTTCCCCATTGCCAGATACCATTTGAATTTAGTTTTACTAAAAAACCTAATCCAATTCCTGGATTGTATAAATTATTATTTGTTCCATTTGCATCGATAAACTGAGCTGCTGTACCATTGCTCCATGAACGAAATGCACTAACCAAATAAATATTATTGGATCCATCAATTGCGAGTCTACTTAAATCAGTATCTCTATTATATACTGCTGCCTTCCATACTATATTTCCATTAACATCAAATTTAACTACCAAGCCAGAACCATAATTTGAACCAAAAGAGGAAACTCCTAATGAGCCATTAGTTCCGTAAATTGTAACAGAAAAAGTTGACGGACAGCAACCATTAAACCCACCCGTAACAATTGGATTACCAGAATTATCTACGGCAACACCATTAAACCCATCGTTTGAGCCACCTCGTAATGTCGCTCCCCAAATCACTTCTCCGCTAGGGTTTATTTTAACCAAATATCCATCTTGATGATTACCATTACTTGTGGAAGTGTATGGCGCAACAAATGATGTATTATTGCTGCCATAAAAAGTAAAAGTTTGATTGTACCTCCCTACAATAAAAATATTTCCAGAAGCATCTGTGGCAATAGATTTAGTCCCTACACCTGCATAATCCTCATTGCCTGTCGATCCGGCTCTAATTGCCCATTTTTGTTTACCGCAAGAATCATACTTAACTAAAAAAACATCTCTTCCTCCAATTCCAGCAAGAGTAGTATTTTCAAAATTTGTATCGCCGGTATAAGCTCCAGTAACAAATAAGTTCCCATTAGTATCTTTACAAGTAGCATTAATCCCAAAGTTTGTATTACTTAATCCTATTACTTTTGGTGAAAAACAATTATTACCAAATTGAGAAGAATTCGACACATTAATTGTAACTGCCGTTCCCGCACAAACCGTTGCTGCACTAGCTGTAATTTGTGGGTCATTAATCGAAACTGCAACTGCCGTTCTTGTACTTTCGCAAGTGCCAACAGTTTGCGAAGCATAATAAGTTGTTCCTGTAACTAAAGCGGTGGTACTAGCTAAAGCCGCTTCTCCAGTTAAAGCTGCATACCATTTTATAGCTGTTCCTGTCGCTGTTAAACTAGCAACGGTTGGCGCTGGACTTGCACAAAAAGTTTGTGAAGCCGATGCTGTTGGTGCGGCAGAAAGCGGATTCACGGAAATGGTCATTGTTGCAGTATTTGCACAAAGACCAGGAGTCGGCGTAAATGTATAAGTTGTCGTTGCTAAATTGTTTATTGCAGGCGACCAAGTTCCTGTTACACTATTATTAGAAGTTGTTGGCAATGCCGCAATTGTTGCTCCTGAACAAACCGCTGCCACTTGCGTGAAAGCTGGTGTTGTTTTTGGAGTTACCGTTATAGTAACATTTTTTCTACAAGTTACGCCATTTGTTGTTATATCACACCAATACGTAGTTGTGGCTGTCGGTATTGGGTTGATGGTTGCAGTGGTTTCACCTGTGGACCATAAATAAGTTGGTGCTGGGTTGTACAATTGGACTATTTCTTGAGGTGAAAGAGCACGGTTGTAAAATGATAAATCATCAATTATTCCATTAAAAAATTGTGAAGTTCCAGCTTGTGGATTATAGCCTGCACCAAAACCTGAATTAGTGTATAAAGGATATGCGTCAGGACCTAAAGAGATATGAATATTTTTATCGCTTGAAATACCTGTTGAAATATAATTTCCATCAATATATAATTTTGGACTTTTTGATTCATAAATAATTGTAATGAAATGCCATCCTTGTAGATTTCCTGTATAACTTATTGGAACTGCTTCCCATCCTCCAGTATGTTCTTCAACATATAATCCATTTGTACCTACATATAAACCAGAACCAGCATTTAATGCCTCATTATTGAAAGTTTGTCCATGAATAGGATGAATTACACATTGATTGTTAGTTAAGTTACTTGCGGAATTTGAAGTTTGACCTTGTAAAGGTATAAGGCAAGTTGATGTAGGATTAACCCATGCAGAATATGAAAAAGTATTTACAACATTCTGAACGCTGTTGGTTGGAATAATACTAGAATTTGAATTGAAAGAATAAGCACTATTTAGATTCCCAAAACGATCGTTTGTTAATATTGCTCCATTATTTGTTGCAGTATGTGCGTTTCCACTTGCATCATTTGTGTTACCGTTAAATGGAAAATATCCTATTAAACCGTTTTGTAAGTTAGCTGGTAAAACAGAACCCCCCGTTGCCGATGACGACGTTGAAGCCATTAAATTTACTGCCATTCCAGCACAAACCGTCGTTGCACTAGCCGCAATTTGTGGGTCATTAATTAAAACTGCAACTGCCGTTCTTGCACTTTCGCAAGTTCCTGTAGTTTGTGATGCATAATAAGTTGTTCCTGTAACTAAAGCAGTTGTATTTGCTAAAGCCGTTCCACCCGTTGCCGCAGTATACCATTGAATGGCAGTTCCAATTGCTGCTAAACTTGCAACAGTTGGCGCTGGACTTGCACAAAAAGTTTGCGAAGCTGATGCAGTTGGCGCAGTTGCAAGTGGATTAACCGTAATGGTCATTGTTGTTGTGTTCGCACAAAGTCCAGCTGTAGGAGTAAACGTGTAAGTCGTCGTAGCCGTATTATTTATTGCTTGCGACCAAGTTCCTGAAATTCCGTTATTAGATGTAGTTGGTAAATCCGCTAAAAATCCTCCTGAACAAATTGGAGCCACTTGAGCAAACTCAGGGGTTACAATTGGATTTACACTAATCGTCATTGTAGTTGAAGTCGCACATT
>JBBALV010000018.1:0-51492 GCA_040402815.1 Flavobacterium sp. | reverse complement strand
TTTCTATCGTCTATTGCTTTCTGTCTTTCCGCTTGCGATTTTGTCCTTGCGTCTAATGCCGCTTTTTTTTCTGCTTCTTTGTCGGCATTCATTTTTTCATTCCCCTCTTTTTTAACCTCTGGAATGTTTGTTGTTTTATTCGCCAATTTTAATTTATCATCCACTTTTTCAGGAGCGGCAACTCCATTTTTCTTTGCATTTTTCTCCTCTAGTAATTGTTGCTTTTTGGCTTCTGCAGCATTCTTTTTTTCTTCAGCAGCTAACTTTTTTTCTTCCATTGCTTTTTCTCTAGCCACTTTTCGTTCTTCTAGCCTTTTTTGCCTTTCGGCTAATCCTGGAGTTGCGTCTTCAAGATTTTCTTTATATTCTTTAGCTTCTTCTTCTTTAATCTGTTTTTTACTCATTTGACTTCTACGAGCAGCAGCTGTAATTTTTTTTACCACCTGGTCGCTAATATCAAATCTTTTCTGAGCGAAAAGCATAGTTAAGTCAGATGATTTGTCAAATATAAAATCATATTTTTTAACTTCTGCTAAATCTTGAACTGCAACAAAAATTTGATCTTGAATTGGTTTTATTAATACCGATTTTTGAACAATTAACTCCCCTGTTGGTCCGAATTTTTTTTGCTGATATTCAACCAACTCCGTTTGTAATGCAACAATTGCTTCTTCTCGTTCAATAATTAATTCTTTGGTTAACAAAACCCTCTCTAACTTAAAAGCATCTTCAAGCTTCGTGATTTCATTTTTTTTAACTTCCATTTCTTGCTTCCATTTTTGAGCTTTTTGCTCTAATTGGTTATTAGCTTCAGCATATTCAGGAACATTTTGCAATATATACTCCATATCGATATAGCCTATTCTAATACTTTTACCCGATTGCGCTGAGGCAGTATAAGAAATTGAAAAAATAAAAGTTAGCAATATAAAATGTTTTCTCATAACTAAAAAATTTTATTAAAAAAATCGTTTTGAATTATTTAAAATTGTTGCCCAATAATGAAATGCGTTTCCCATCCGTTAGGCTGTGTTGCGCCTTCTTTTGGATCAAATCCATGTCCGAAATCTATTCCTAGTAATCCGAAAGCAGGCATAAATATTCTTAAACCAAATCCAGCCGAACGTTGTAAAACGAATGGATTATAATGTTTGTTTGCAATATTATTATCATATCCAGCTCCTGCTTCAAAAAAGGTTAAGGCATATATAGATGCCGCTTGTTTCAATGTTATTGGATAACGCAATTCAAAAGAAAACTTATTATATATAGTTGCCCCATTTTGGCTGCCATTTTTGTCAATTGGAGTTAAGGATTGGTTTGGATAACCTCGTAATTGGATAACCTCTCTTCCATCTAATGCAAAATTAGCTAATCCGTCTCCTCCAATAAAAAAGCGTTCGAATGGTACATCTCCTCTTGATGCATTATAATTTCCTAAAAATCCAAATTCAGCTAACGAACGTAACACTAATTTACCATAAAGTTTAGTATACCAGTCGGCTTTTATTTTAATTTTATAATACTCCAACCAATTGAATTTCTTTTGATCCACTTTTGAACGATCGGCGGCAGCATCTAAATAATCTGCTTCTTCTACTTTTTGATAGACTCCTGAACCTACATACGTTTCTTTTATCAAATCGCCTTCGGCTACTACTGGTAAAGTAACTTCGTGTGTTGTCTGTAATCCTGATGCCGCTGTATAACGCAATTTATTTTCCAAAAGGTCTCCCAATTTTGAATAATCTACACCATTAAACATAGAGTATGGAGGAGTAAATTTAGCAGAAATACTGACATCTGAACCGTACATTGGAAAAATTGGATTCGTCCCTTTATCACTTCTACTCAATCCGATAGTGTATGCTAAATTTCTTGATGAACCATTCCCAAATGTAAACAAACCGGTGTTATAATTATGTAAATCATAATATTGAAAACTCACAGACTGTGATAGTACAAATGAATCGTCAGGAACCGTTAATCTTTTGGCTAATCCAACAGAAAGTGACATAATATTAAAACTTCTGCTTCTGTCAACAACTCCTGTTTGATAATTGTTTAAAAACTGTTGACTGTATGATAACGATGTGCTAAAACTAACTGGCTTTTTGCCACCGAACCAGGGCTCAGAGAAAGATAAACTATAGGTTTGGAAATAGCTACTCCCTTGTAAACGCAAAGCAACTTTTTGTCCATCTCCCATCGGCAAGGGTTTGTACGCCTCTTTATTAAATAAATTTCTAGCAGAAAAGTTGTTAAAAGACAACCCTAGCGTACCTATAAAACCGCCTCCACCATAACCTACTTGAAGTTCTATTTGACTGGATCCTTTTTCTACTAAATTGTATTCAATGTCGACAGTACCGGCTGCCGCATCAACGTTTTTAAATTTGGGGTCAATGGCTTCTGGGTCAAAAAATCCTAAAGCTCCAATTTCTCTAATTGTACGCACAAGGTCTTCTTTGCTGTATTTTTGACCTGGTTTAGTCCTTAATTCTCTATAGATAACACGGTCGTTTGTTTTATCGTTTCCAACAACCGAAATTTTATTAAAATAAGCCAAAGGACCTTCCATTACTCTGATTTCAAAATCAATTGTGTCGTTGGCAGTTTTGGTTTCTACAGCATTAATTGTCGAAAATAAATAGCCATTATTTTGGTATAAATTGGTAATGTCATCCCCGTCAGGTTTTGTTTTATCGGCAATTCTTTTTTCAAGGAGAACGCCGTTATAAATATCCCCTTTGTTAATTCCAAGCATTCGGTTTAACCCTTCATCTGTATAAATAGTATTTCCTAAAAATTTAATTTTTCCGAAATAATATTTGTTCCCTTCTTCAAGATTCACTTTGATTGCAATTTTGTTGGTTTTTGGATCATAAACTGTGGTGTCCGAAACAACTCTAGCATCTCTATATCCCTTTTCTTTATAAACATTAACGATATTTTCTAAATCTTCTTTGTATTTATCTTTAATGTATTTTGAAGCTTTAAAAATACGAAAAACATTTCTTTCTTTAGTGTTTTTCATTGCATTAAGCAATTTGCTTTTGGGCATTTTTTTATTTCCGGTAAAAATAATTTCTTTTACTTTTACTTTGTCCCCTTTTTCGATATCAACTAACATTTTTACTTGATTCCCATTTGTAGTATCTGGAATCGTATTGATATTTACTTTTGTATTGTAAAAACCATCTTTTTTATATTTGTTTTCAATATAATTTCGAGTGGTAGTTATCAAATTTTCATTTACAATTTTTCCTTTTGTAAGATTATTGTCTTTAATAAGTGCCTCTACTTTTGACTTTTTAACCCCCACGATTTTAACTTCGTTTAACTTTGGCAATTCAACTATATTTAATTCCAGATAGATACTATCTCCAGCAATTTTATTGGTAAAAAAATCAATCGTACTAAAAAGCCCAAGTTTACCTAACTTTTTTACGGCATTACTGATTTCTTCTCCTGGAACAGTAATTTTTTGACCTTTTTCAAGACCAGCAAATGTTACAATAGTTTGTTGATTATAACTTACTTTTCCTGTTATTTTTACATCGGCTAAAATGTAATCCGTTCCTTGATCAAAAGGCACCCTGTCTTGTGCTTTTACTAGAGAAATACATCCAAATAGCAATACTGTAATGAATAGTTGTATGCGTTTATTTAACACTAAAAAATTATTTAATTTGTTCACTTGTTTTTCCGAATCTTCTTTCTCTTTTTTGATAACTAATGATAGCCTCATATAAATTTTGCTCTGTAAAGTCAGGCCATAAAACATCTGTAAAATACAATTCTGCATAAGCTATTTGCCAGAGCAAAAAATTGCTAATACGGTGTTCGCCGCTTGTTCGTATTAATAAATCAACCTCTGGTAAATTCTGCGTGTAAAGATGCTCATTAATAATTGATTCATCAATAGTGTCTATTGAAATTATATTATTTTTAACTTTATCACTAATGTTTTTAATTGCATTTACAATTTCTTCTCTCGAACCATAATTGATTGCCAAAGTCAAAGTCATTTTACAATTATCTTTGGTTTTATTGATTACTTCCGACAATTCTTTTTGGAGGGATTTAGGCAACAAATCTGAATTTCCAATACATTTCAATTGTATATTATTGTCTATGAATGAATTTAATTCCTTTTTTAGAGAATTAATTATAATTTTCATTATTGCATGTACCTCAAGTTTTGGACGATTCCAATTCTCCGTTGAAAAAGCATATAAGGTAAGATTTTGGATGCCTAATTTCCCACAACTTTCAACAACAACTCTAACTGTTTCCGTACCACTTTCATGACCAAAAACCCTTAAAAATCCTTTTTGTTTTGCCCAACGACCATTGCCATCCATTATGATTGCTAGGTGTTTTGGTAATTTATCTTTATCTATTGTATCTGCTGAAATCATTTTTAATCTGCGCAATAACAAGGTTTATTTCCAAAAGTGTAAGTAAGTGTAAGCCCTGAAAACACATACCAATCATTACTATTTAAATCACCAAATTTATGACTTTTAAATTGATTTTTCTTTGGATTACTCCCGTCAATATCATCTGCAAAGGTATATCGAGCTCCTACTTCAAATCCTAAAATTATATTTTTAGTAATATTCGATTTTATTCCAATAATCATTGGAATAGCAACAGAATAATTTTTTTGATCTATAAGCGCAGCACCATTTACATAATAGAGCGAATTATATCTAAAATAGCTTAAACCTCCATAAACATAAGGTGTAAATTTTTTATCGAAACCATGTAAATTAAAGTCAAAAAAATTAAATTCCAATCCTGCTGAAACTTCTTTTACCGAATTTACAAAATCATAATTTCGAGCAATTCGATTCGGTGAAGTTGAAGTATTGTCTTGTCCTGAAATTCTAGCTTGTGTATAAGAAAATCGCCAAGAATGATAAGGACTTTTATTCCATTTATACAACAAACCAAATGCTGTTTCATTTGGACTTATATAATTGGTTTTCCCGACATCACCAATAAAATTACTTCCTCCTACAAATATACCTACTTCATGAATCTGTGCATTTGTAAATGAAACCGTAACCAAGCAAAAAAACAGTACAAAAATTCTATTCATTGGTTTAAAAATAGCGTGCAAATATACTAATTCTGACTACTAATCAATGGAGAAATTACTAATTATGTGCTTTTTATAGTAATTACAAGTCTTCACTGACATAAGAAAATTTGAATTCAATAGTTATTTAACGATAAAAACAAGGGTTATCGTATATAAAGGCAATAAAAAAATACTAATTTCGCTTGTCTTCACCCCAAAGCAATTTGTGACGAAGTGTTTTTAGAAAAGTTTCTTCTGTAATTTCAACCATATTTATCTTGTAGGGAGTTTTCATTATGGTCAAAACGGCATCATTTTCTACTGAAGCAATTCTTGAGTCCAAAGAAACCAAATAAAAAGGTTCGCGGCCTGAAACTTTTAATCTTATTTTTGTACAATCTGGAATTACAAGTGGTCTGGCGTTTAGGTTATGAGGTGCAATTGGGGTTATTACTAAACTTTGTACGTCTGGAGTTAAAATAGGACCTCCACAACTCATAGAATAACCGGTAGATCCCGTTGGAGTAGCAATTATAAGTCCATCAGCCCAATAGGAATTGAGATATTCATCATTCAAATAGGTTTCAATTGTAATCATTGATGTAGTGTCTTTTCGGCTGATAGAAATTTCATTCATGGCAAAATTTAGTGTTGTCATTTCTTGAATTTCGGGTTCACTTGTAATACTAATTAAAGTACGTTCTGAAATAGAAAACTTTTTGTCAATTACAAATTTTAAAAATAAATCAATATTTTCTTTCTGAACTGAGGCCAAAAACCCTAATCTTCCAGCATTAATACCTAAAATCGGAATGCCAGAATCTCTGACCAAAGTGGCAGCTCTAAGTATGGTACCATCACCACCAATACTAATCATCATATCAAAACTGTTGTCTAACTCGTTGTATGACATAAACGTTTTATATTCTTTTTTTACAATCTGCTTTTCATATAAGGTTGCTAAAAAAGTAGCTTCTATCACCATCTCAACATGGTGGTTGTTAAAGAAAACAAAAATATCTCTAATAATAGGTTCTGTGCTGTTTTGATAATATTGCCCGTAAATCGCTACTTTCATGAATTGTTGCTTATATATTTAAATATTTCTCTAAATAATCCGAACGCTCTTTCAAATTGTTCAAATAATTATCTTCGTTATGATTGGAAATAATATCATATCCGTAGCTTCTAAAGCTTTGTATAATTTCATTTATGCCTCCAAGGGTTAATTTTATTGTAACTTGAATGGTTTCTATAGTACTTTTGGAAACGAAAATACCTAATATTTTTCCGCTATTACTTTCGATAATTTGAATTATTTGCCCCATTGAATAATCATTAATTGCTTTTTCAACAATCAGAACAGCTCCTTGTTCTTTCAAAAAGGGCGTGTCATTAAAAAAACGAATAATATCAACAATTTCATAATAACCAACATAAGCATTACCATCATCTAAAACAGGCACCACATTTGAATGATTTCGAGCAAAAACTTCTAAAACATCAAGCCAAATCATGTTGGTTCGGGCATAAAATCCTTCTAAAGCATATTTATAATGTTTGATTTTTTTATCCAAGTCAAAAGTTTCAATATCGTCTGCGGCAATGCAACCTATATAAATACACTCTTCCACCACCGGGAAATGAGAAAAATGACTTTCTACAAAGAAATCCTGAACCTGCTCAATATTCGATTCGGATTCAATGGCTTTAAAATCATTAGTGATATAATCTGTAATTGTTGTCATATTTGATACCTGAATAATTGATGCAAAATAATCATTTTTTTAAACAATATACCTTGTTTTACTTTGTATTTTTGCGAACAGTAACTTTCTATTCAAAGAAAATCTATTTTACAATGACAAAATTAAGTGTAAACATCAATAAAATTGCTACGTTACGAAATGCGCGTGGCGGAAATGTACCCGATTTATTACAAGTAGCCAAAGATATTCAGCAATTTGGAGCACAAGGCATCACCATACATCCTCGACCGGATGAGCGCCATATTCGTTACCAAGATGCGCGAGATTTAAAACCAATCGTTTATACCGAATACAATATTGAAGGTAATCCAGAACGTCGATTTATCGATTTGGTGTTGGAAATTAAACCTACTCAGGTTACACTTGTTCCTGATGCCGATGATGCTATCACTTCAAATGCGGGTTGGGATACAATAAAAAACAAAGATTTTCTCACTGAAATTATTCAAGAATTCCAAAGAAACAGCATCCGAACTTCTGTATTTGTAGATCCAATCCCGGCAATGATAGAAGGTGCGAAAAGCATCGGTGCCGATAGGATTGAACTCTACACCGAAGCCTTCGCGCATCACTATCATTTAGGTGATAAAAACGGTATCTTACGATATACTGAAGCCGCTGTTTTAGCAAACAAACTAGATTTAGGTATCAATGCAGGTCATGATTTGAGTTTGGAGAATATTCAATTTTTCAAACAAAATATTCCCGAATTACTAGAAGTTTCCATCGGTCATGCGTTAATTTCCGAAGCTATATATTTAGGTTTGGATAATGTAGTGAATATGTATTTACAAAAACTTAAATAATTTTCAAGATAATTAAAATGCTTTACTCAAAAATAGAAGGAAACGGCAAACCATTACTTATACTACATGGCTTTATGGGAATGTCCGACAATTGGAAAACGCTAGGAACACAATTTGCAACTGAAGGTTTTGAAGTGCATTTGCTGGATATGCGCAACCACGGTCGTAGTTTTCATTCGGAAGAATTCAGTTATGTCTTGATGGTTCAAGACGTTTTCGAATATTATCAAGCCCAACATTTAGATAATGTTACTCTTATTGGTCATTCCATGGGTGGAAAAATAGCCATGCTTTTTGCCACTACTTATCCTGAAAAAGTACATAAAATGGTCGTTGTAGATATTGGACCAAAATATTATCGTCCGCATCATCAAGACATTCTTAGAGGTTTGAATGCCATCGATTTTTCGGTAAAACCCTCAAGAAATGAAATAGAAACTATTTTGATCAAATACATTCCAGAAACGAGTACCCGACAATTTTTAATGAAAAATCTGTATTGGGTAACTCCAGGGCAATTGGGTTTTCGATTCAATCTGAAAGTTTTCAATGAAAAAGTAGAACAAATTGGCACCGCTCTTGACGAAAATGCCTTCTACAACTACCCTACTCTTTTCTTAAAAGGAGGCAACTCTAGTTATATAAAGGACAAAGATTATTCTGCTATTATGCATCATTTCCCAAAGGCAGAAATCATCACTATTCCCGATGTCGGACATTGGCTTCACGCCGAAAATCCTAATGCTTTTTTTGAAATTGTAATTGGTTTTCTTAAGGCATAATCAATCATAAAAAAACCCTTTTCATTGCTGAAAAGGGTTTTTGATATTTATAAAAACTGTAATTAGTTTTTCATGATTTTGATGGTATCTATACTACCCGCAGTATTAGTAGCTTTTAATAAGTAAGCACCTGTTTGCAAGCTAGACATATCAACATTTACTTCGTTTAAAGCGTTGTATTTAACAGCTAAAACTTGTTTTCCTAATAAATCAAATACAGCAACATCACTAATAGCAGAAACCGATGCAATCAATTTTACCATACCATTTGTAGGATTTGGTGAAGCAACCATTTGATTTTTTGTCGTGTTAAATACAATTGTACCTAAAGCTGGTCCAGTGTATTTAAATATACCACCGCCAGTTGCAGATGTAAAACCTCCCGCCCAACCGGTGGTTCCGTTTAAAAAAGAAACTTCTGTTCTTTGAGTTCCTGTGTCAATTTGAGTCCAAGTTAATCCAAAATCAGTACTGTATGCCGAACTTTGAACAGCAGTTGCTCCTGTGCCAGTAACACCAACTCCTACTAGTATTGTAGAGCCCGGAATAAATGCTAAAGAACGATAAGGTTCAGTGTAAGTTACACCTGCATCCCAAGTTAAACCTCCGTTTGTAGTTTTGTGCAATTTATATGTTGCAGTAGCAACTGCTCCTGCTCTTGCTATACAAACACCATAGTTAGTTCCGGCAGTAGAAGCAAGTACATCGCTGAAATAGAGTGTTCCTCCTACAGTTGTTCCTCCAAAATCAGTAACAGGACCCGTGTATTTACTCCATGTAGCGCCCATATCTTTAGTTCGATATATTTTACCTTTATTAGTAACGCCCCAAAAAGAATCTCCAACAGCTCTATTTCCGCCATTATAACCTGCTTCTCCCGACGCAATATTTGGCAAAGAAGCAGCTGGAATTGCAGTCCAATTAGCTCCGCCATCGATAGTACGATATATTTCAAAGTCAGTTGCAGTTATAGGATCGCCAAAAGCAATACCCGTTGATGCGTTAAAAAAGTGCATCGCATCTATAAATGAAGCAGGGTCAGAAAATCCAGCAATTGGTTCTTGAACCCAAGTAGTTCCTGAGTCAGTAGTTTTCCATACGCCACCTGGCCATGGACCTGCACCAGAAGGGTCGTATACTGCTCCAATATATGCAGTAGTTGCATTTATTGGACATATTTCATTAACACTATACAAGGGATCTGGTAATGCAATTGAACCTGTTGTCCAAGTCGCACCACCATCGGTAGTTTTTGTAAACTCTTGTACTATTGCAGGTGTGGTGCTTCCACCATCATAGCCTAAAGCCCAAACGGTATTTGCATCTACAATTCGAATGCTTTCAACTCCACGTGAAGCAGTAGCGAATCCTGTCGATTGTGCTGTCCATTGCGCACTAATAATTCCACTAAAGATTATTGCAGCGGATAAAAGTAAAGATTTTTTCATTTTTATTTATTTAAAATTATTAAACAAATATAAATAAAAAAATCCTTTTCGGTTTGGAAAAGGATTTTTTATAAATAATTTTTTAAAGAATTAGTTTTTCACAATTTTAATACTTTCTGTGATACCAGCTACATTAATAGTTTTCAACAGGTAAGTCCCCATTTGAAGAGGAGATAAATCTATATTTACTTCGTTTACTGCACTAAATTTAGCTGTTAAAACTTCCTTTCCTAGTAAGTCAAAAACCTTAAATTCATTAATTGGTGTTGCACCTGATATTTTCATTGCACCATTAGTAGGATTAGGAAAAGCAGAAATTTGATTTTTTGTAGCATTGAAATTAGGCATTCCTAATGCTGGTCCTGTATATTTGTATATTCCATCTGTTGTAGCTGTAGTTGCAAATCCTCCTGCCCAGCCAGTCGAACCATCTAAAAAAGCAATATCCGTTCGTTGAACACCAGAATCAATTAAAGTCCAAGTTACCCCGTAATCTGTACTGTAAGCAGAACTTTGAGTTGTAGTGGTGCCAACAGTTTCTGAACCAACCCCTACAAGAGTAGTTGATCCTGGAATAAATGATAAAGATCTATACGGTTTTGTATAAGCAACACCTGAACTCCATGTTAACCCTCCATTTGTCGTAGTATGGATTTTATAAGTAGAAACTGCAGTAGTTCCTGTACCGGTTGTAGCGCGAGCTAATAAAACTCCGTTATTGTTATCTGCAAAGTAAACAGTACCACCAGCAGCTGTGCCTCCAAAATCTGTAATCGGAGTATTTAATTTTGACCAAGTTAGCCCCATATCTGTAGTACGAATAAGTTTTCCTTTATTTGTAGTAAACCAGACAGAGTTTCCAGCATAAGCAACCCCTCCATTATAGCCATACTCTCCACTTAGTGCTGAAACGGTATTAATAGGAGTCCAATTGGCTCCTCCATCAGTAGTCTTATATATTTCAAATTTCAAAGTAGCAGCGAATGGATCTCCGAAAGTCAACCCTACATTGCTATTAAAAAAATGTACTACATCAAGCCAAGATTCTCCTGCAGTAGAATAAGCATTTGAGTTTTGTTGATTCCAAGTTAAACCTCCATCAACTGTTTTCCATACACCACCAAGCCCATTTGTATTATCAAAAGTACCTATCCAAGCATTTGTAGCACTAGTTGGAAAAATGTTAGTAATTTTCAATGTTGTATCAAACACGTCAATTACACCTGAAGTCCAAGTACTTCCTCCATCATTTGTTTTAGTAAATTCTTGCACATTTGCAGCAGCTCCTGAACCGTCATAACCTAAGCCCCAAACGGTATTTGCATCTAGAATGTGAATGTCTGTTACGCCTCTATTTACAGCCGTAAAAGTGGTTGCTTGTGAAACCCATTGCGCAGTAACAATTCCACTAAGCAATAAAGTAGCGGATAAAAGTAAAATTTTTTTCATTTTTTTCATTTTAAAGATTATAAAAACAAATATAAATAAAATTCTTAACATCTTATATTATTATTTAATTTTGTAACAAAAAAATATGAATGTAGTAGCAAAAATCTTGTTAACAGCTATTTTAGTATTAATAATCTCCCATTTTCTGCCTGGCGTAGCTGTCGTCGATTTCACTACTTCCATTGTAGTTGCTTTGGTTTTAGCGGTATTAAATGTGTTTGTTAAACCTATTTTAATTCTTTTAACCCTACCCGTTACCCTACTTACTTTTGGATTATTTTTGCTGATTATCAATGCTATTCTTATTGTTTTGTGCGCAAGAATTGTTGATGGATTTGCCATTCATTCCTTTTTTACTGCCTTTTTATTCAGCATTATACTTTCTTTTTTTCAATCTGTTTTGTTTTCAGTAAAACGTGATAATTAAAATAGCGATTATCTAAGCTTTTTCTCATTTTTAATCTTTAAAAAGCATATTATTTTGTGACTATTCTTTAGGAAACAAAAATAAGTACAAGAAATAATTCTTACACATCATTTTTGCCTTTTTCCTATTGTCTTATTACTCTAAAATTTCATACTTTCGCAAATTGATTTTAGAAAAGGATAAAATGAGTACAAAATTTACGGAATATAAAGGGCTTGATTTGCCAGCGGTTGCATCAGAGGTATTGGCTTTTTGGAAAGAAGCAAACATTTTTGAACAAAGTGTAACTTCTCGCGAAGGCAATATTCCATTCGTGTTTTTTGAAGGACCTCCATCTGCCAATGGATTACCAGGCATACATCACGTCATGGCAAGAGCTATTAAGGATATTTTTTGCAGATATAAAACTCAAAAAGGCTTTCAAGTAAAACGAAAAGCAGGTTGGGACACCCATGGATTGCCTGTAGAATTAGGCACAGAAGCCGCCTTAGGTATTACTAAAGAAGATATTGGAAAAACCATTTCCATCGAAGAATACAACGAAGCTTGCAAAAAAACGGTGATGCGGTACACTGATGTGTGGAACGATTTGACTGAAAAAATGGGCTATTGGGTTGATATGGAAGACCCTTATATTACCTACAAATCCAAATACATGGAAACCGTTTGGTGGCTTTTAAAACAAATCTACAATAAGGATTTGATGTACAAAGGCTATACGATTCAACCCTATTCTCCAAAAGCGGGGACAGGTTTGTCTTCACATGAAGTAAACCAACCGGGAAGTTATCGTGATGTTACGGATACTACGGTTGTAGCGCAATTCAAAGCATTAAACGGAACTTTGCCTAGTTTTTTTCAAGGTTTTGGTGATATTCATATCTTGGCTTGGACAACAACACCTTGGACGTTGCCATCAAATACAGCATTGACTGTTGGCCCAAAAATTGATTATGTTTTAGTTAAAACGTTCAACCAATATACTTTTCTACCTGCAAATGTAATTTTAGCAAAAAATTTGGTTGGTAAACAATTCGCAAAAGGTTTTTTTGCAAGTACTGAAGCCTCCGATTTCGAAAACTTCAAAGAAGGTGATAAAACCATTCCTTTTCAAATCCTTGCCGAATGTAAAGGTGTTGATTTAGTTGGTATTCGTTATGAGCAATTAATGCCTTTGGCTTTGCCTTATGAAAATACTGAAAATGCATTTAGGATAATTACTGGTGATTTCGTTACTACCGAAGATGGAACTGGAATTGTTCACACCGCTCCAACTTTTGGTGCCGATGATGCTAAAGTGGCCAAAGAAGCAACACCAGAAGTTCCGCCGATGTTGGTTTTAGACGAAAATGGCAATCCTGTTCCGTTGGTTGATTTACAAGGAAAATTCATTCAAGGTTTGGGTGAATATTCCGGAAAGTATGTTAAAAACGAATATTATAATGATGGCGAAGCACCAGAACGTTCTGCTGATGTGGAAATTGCTATTCAATTAAAAGAAGAAAACAAAGCGTTCAAAGTAGAGAAATATGTACACAGTTACCCGCATTGTTGGAGAACCGACAAACCTATTTTATATTATCCCCTGGACTCTTGGTTCATAAAAATTACCGAAGTTCGGGATCGAATGTTCGATTTAAACGAAACCATCAATTGGAAACCAAAAGCTACTGGCGAAGGTCGTTTTGGGAATTGGTTGAAAAATGCCAACGATTGGAATTTATCCCGTTCTCGTTTTTGGGGAATTCCATTGCCTATTTGGAGAACAGAAGATGGAACCGAAGAAATTTTGATTGGTTCTGTTGAAGAATTATACAACGAAATTGAAAAAGCGATTTCGGCTGGTTGCCAATCAGTAAATCCTTTCAACGGTTTTGAAATCGGTAATATGACCGAAGCAAACTACAATTTAATCGATTTGCACAAAAATGTTGTTGATAGCATCACGTTAGTTTCCCCTTCCGGAAAGCCAATGAAACGAGAAGCCGACCTAATTGACGTTTGGTTTGATTCTGGTGCAATGCCTTATGCGCAATGGCATTATCCGTTTGAGCATAAAGACAAAATAGACGAAAATAAAGACTTTCCAGCCGATTTTATTGCCGAAGGCGTTGACCAAACACGTGGTTGGTTTTATACACTTCATGCGATTGCTACTTTGGTTTTTGATAAGATTGCCTATAAAAATGTAGTTTCAAACGGTTTGGTTTTAGACAAAAACGGACAAAAAATGTCTAAACGTTTAGGTAATGCCGTTGACCCATTTACAACTTTAAACGAATATGGTCCGGATGCTACACGTTGGTATATGATTTCAAATGCAAATCCTTGGGATAATTTAAAATTCGATTTAGAGGGAATAGCTGAAGTTCGTCGTAAATTTTTTGGAACTTTATACAATACCTATTCATTTTTTGCTTTATATGCCAATATCGATAATTTCGTATACGCAGAAGCTGAAATCCCATTAAATGAAAGACCCGAAATTGACCGTTGGATTATTTCCGAATTAAATACTTTGGTAAAAATAGTTGATGCTGCTTATGCCGATTATGAACCAACAAAAGCAGCTCGTGCCATTTCAGAATTTGTACAAGAGAATTTAAGCAACTGGTACGTTCGCTTGTGCCGTCGTCGTTTTTGGAAAGGGGAATATGCTCAAGATAAAATTGCTGCATACCAAACATTATATACTTGTTTATTGACTATTAGTAAACTAGGCGCGCCAATCGCTCCCTTTTTTATGGACAAACTTTACAGAGATTTAACAATTTCTACATCAGCAGAAAAATATGATAGTGTACATTTGGCAAAATTTCCAGATTCAGTTGAAAACTTTGTTGATAAATCATTAGAGAGCAAAATGCAGAAAGCACAAACCATTTCGTCATTGGTATTATCACTTCGAAAAAAGGAAATGATAAAGGTACGTCAGCCTTTACAAAAGATAATGATTCCGATACTTGACGAGCAACAACGTTTTGAAATTGAAGCTGTTTCTGACCTCATAAAAGCAGAAGTAAATGTGAAAGAAATTGAACTATTAGATGACGCATCGGGTATTTTAGTGAAACAAATTAAGCCCAATTTCAAAGCATTAGGACCTCGATTTGGAAAAGACATGGGATTGATTGCCAAAGAGATACAATCTTTTTCTGCAGAGCAAATAAATGAAATAGAAAAAAATGGTAATACAACTATTGTTATTTCAGGAAATAGTGTAATTTTAGCACAAGATGAAGTTGAAATTTCTTCTCAGGACATTGAAGGTTGGTTAGTGGCTAATGCTAACGGAATTACTGTTGCGCTAGATATTGTACTTACAGAAAAATTGAAACATGAGGGAATTGCGCGAGAATTAGTTAATCGCATTCAGAATATTCGTAAAGATTCTGGTTTTGAAGTAACAGATAAAATAATGGTTCAATTACAGCGAAGTGGTAATTTAGAGGCTGCTATTGCTGAAAATGAAAATTACATAAAATCAGAAACACTAACCCTAAAGTTGGTTTTTGAAGACCTATTGAAAGATGGAATCGAAATTGAATTTGACGAAATAAAAACAATGATATTAATTTCAAAATAATATAAAAATGATAAATGAAATTGCAAGATATTCTGATGCAGATTTGGCAGAATTTAAAGATTTAATAGTAAAAAAAATAAATAAAGCACAATCCGATTTAGAATTGATAAAAAGCGCTTACATGAATGACTTAAACAACGGTACTGACGACACTTCGCCTACGTTTAAAGCTTTTGAAGAAGGAAGTGAAACCATGTCTAAAGAAGCCAATTCACAGTTGGCTATTCGTCAAGAAAAATTTATTCGCGACCTTAAAAATGCGCTATTCCGTGTGGAAAATAAAACCTATGGAACTTGTAAAGTAACAGGTAAGCTAATAAGTAAAGAACGTTTATTAGTAGTTCCTCACGCAACAATGAGTATTGAAGCGAAGAACGCACAAAGATAAATGCTGAATTATCAAATATTTAACGCTCCAACAGGGGCGTTTTTTATGAATAATAATGTTATTTTTGCATCTCAATTTTAAAAAAAATGAATCTTAAAAAAGCGTACTTCATTGTATTCCTCATACTAGTAACGGATCAGCTTACCAAAATATATATCAAAACCCATTTTGTATTAAGGGAGGACGTCACTGTTTTTAAATGGTTTAAAATTTTATTTATAGAAAACGAAGGTATGGCTTGGGGAACTCAAATTCCAGGAACTTATGGAAAATTAATCCTAACTGTTTTTCGATTAGTAGCCGTTACAGGAATAGGATATTGGCTTTGGGATGCTGCAAGAAAGAAAGCTTCTAATTATTTGATAGTAGCTATTTCATTAATACTTGCTGGCGCATTTGGGAATATCATTGACTCTGTTTTTTACGGATTACTTTTTGATGACAGCAATCATAATGTTGCTACTTTTTATTCCAATACACCCTACGGACAATTGTTGCATGGCAAGGTTGTGGATATGCTATACTTTCCATTTATAGAAAATTATGAATTGCCGCAATGGCTACCTATTGTAGGTGGAACAGAAATTAGTTTTTTCAATGCTATTTTTAATATTGCCGATATGGCTATTTCGACAGGTGTTGGAATTTTAATTGTTTTTAATAAAAAAGCTTTTCATAAAAATCATTAAAAAATATAGGTCGAATGGGGAGTAACACAATAATCTAATTTCATATCTAAGTCCGAAATTTCTAATATAACCGATTCTGCTTCAAAGAAAGAGAGTCCGATTTTAATTGTATCAATGTTACATTGTGATAAAAATTTATCATAAAAGCCTTTCCCATAGCCCACCCGATTTCCTTTTTTGTCAAAAGCCAATAAAGGCACAAAAACTACTTCAATTTTTGAACTTGTAACTTCAATTCCGTCTTCGGGCTCCGGAATATTAAATTTGTTTTTTCTGATAGTTGTATTATCCGTCAACAGATAATGAGTTAGAGAAATAGTCTCAAAATCCGTTTTTGAAATCACGATTTCTTTGTCTTTTCCAGCAAGTAGATGCAAAATGAATTCGGTTTGGATTTCTTTTTGTTCCAAAATGGATAAGAAAATATGAAAATAGGTTTTGTCCCAAATTGGAAGTTTTATTAAAGCATTAGCAATTGCAATACTTTTTTCTTCTATTTCGTTTTCAGAAAGTTGATTTCTGAATTGTTTATATTTTACTCTTAACTCTTTTTTGTTCATAACATCCATAAATAAAATGCGAAATTTACTAATAAAAGGGGCTAGTTTATTAAACTCGTGTTGTTTTTTGAAAACAGTAAGAATAAGAGTAACTTTGTTTGCGATTTTTAAATGCAAATTATAGTTTTAAAATCACTTTTTTAGCTTTGAAAAACCATATTAGATAACCTGCAAATTATAAATGACCCATCCCACATTAGCACTTCAAATACAAACTTTACCCGATGGTCCAGGAGTATATCAATATTACGATATTACTGGTAAAATTTTGTACGTAGGGAAAGCTAAAAACTTAAAGAAACGGGTGGCTTCTTATTTCAACAAAATTCACGATACGGCAAAAACCAACGTATTGGTTAAAAAAATTGTAACTATCAAGCATATAGTGGTTCCTACAGAAACCGATGCATTATTGCTTGAAAACAATTTGATAAAAACTCTTCAACCGCGTTACAACGTGATGTTACGTGATGATAAAAGTTATCCCTGGATTTGCATCAAGAAAGAACCTTTTTCAAGAATATTTTCAACACGACGTATGGTAAAAGATGGTTCAGAATATTTCGGACCTTATACAAGTTTTAAAACGGTAAGCACTATTTTAGAATTGATAAAAGCCTTATATCCATTGCGAACTTGCACTTATGATTTGAACGCCAATAACATTGAAAAAGGCAAATATAAAGTGTGTTTGGAGTACCACATTGGCAACTGCAAAGGGGGTTGCGAAGGATATGAAACATTAGAAAATTACCAAAAACAGGTTGATGCAATTCGAGAAATTCTGAAAGGAAATTTCAAAGAATCGATGAAAGATTTCAAGAAATTGATGCTGGAATTGGCTCAAAATATGCGCTTTGAGGAAGCTCAAAAAATTAAAGAAAAAATAGAAGTTTTAGAAAATTATCAATCTCGTTCCACAATTATCAATCCGAAAATCACAAATATTGATGTGTTTTCAATTGTTTCCGATGAAACCGCTGCATATGTTAATTTTTTACAAATTGCACACGGTTCGATTATCCGTTCCCATACTTTAGAAATCAAAAAGAAGCTCGATGAAACTGACGAAGAATTATTAGAACTAGCAATTATTGAACTTCGCGAACGATTTCAGTTGCTTTCTCGCGAAATAATAGTTCCATTTGAAGTAGCAGTTGGTGAACACATTAAGGTTACTGTTCCGCAATTGGGTGATAAAAAACAAATTTTAGAACTTTCTATTAGAAACGCAAAATTCTTTAGAATTGAACAATTAAAACAATTACAAATTGTAGATCCTGATAGACACACCGTCAGAATTATGGCGCAAATGAAAAAAGATTTGCGTCTTGCTGTAGAACCCCGACACATCGAATGTTTTGATAATTCTAATATACAAGGAACCAATCCCGTAGCGGCGTGTGTAGTTTTCAAAGAGGGAAAACCAAGTAAAAAAGATTACCGACATTTCAATATAAAAACGGTTGAAGGACCTAACGATTTTGCTTCTATGGAAGAAGTAGTATATCGCAGGTACAAAAGACTTTTAGACGAAAACCAACCGTTGCCTGATTTGATTATTATTGATGGTGGAAAAGGGCAACTTTCGTCGGCATTGAAAATTATAGATCAATTAGATTTAAGAGGTAAAATTGCCATAATCGGAATTGCAAAACGTTTAGAAGAATTGTTTTATCCTGGAGACAATATTCCATTATATTTGGATAAAAAATCAGAAACATTAAAAATCATTCAACATTTGCGTAATGAAGCGCATCGTTTTGGAATAACATTTCACAGAGACAAAAGAAGTAAAGCCGCTTTAAACTCCTCCGTAGAAAGTATCCCTGGAATTGGCGAAAAAACGATGATTATGTTACTAAAACATTTCAAAAGTGTTAAAAGATTGAAATTAGCCACCGAAAAAGAAATTTCAGAGGTAGTAGGTATTTCAAAAGCAAAAAAAATTACCGACTTTTACAAAAAAGAATAAGCACGATGAATAGAGATAGTAGGTTTGAAATTGTAGGTTGTAGGAAAATTGATTCTAGAATATGGAATGAATTATCTATTTACTTTTTAATTTTCAACTTTCAATTTTATAAAGATTGCCTAGTATCGTTTTTAAAAATGCGCTTACAAAAAAGCTACTGCCTATTACCTATTGCCTATTACCTATTGCCTGTTGCCTATTGCCTACTACCCACCGCCTTATTGGCACAAGATACTGTTAAACGTCCTAAAATTGGATTGGTATTGAGTGGAGGAGGTGCCAAAGGGTTTGCGCATATTGGCGTCTTGAAAGTTATAGAAGAAGCTGGAATTAAAATAGATTACATTGGCGGAACTAGTATGGGTGCAGTAGTTGGCGGATTGTATGCTTCAGGATATAATGCACGTCAAATTGACTCCATTTTTAAATCAACCGATTTTGATAAATTATTGCAAGATTATATTCCAAGAGCTTCTAAAAATTTTTTTGAAAAGAAAAACGAAGAAATATATGCGATTTCTTTACCATTTAATAATTTCAAAGTTGGTATTCCGATAGCTTTATCTAAAGGATTGTACAATTACAATCTCTTGAATCAACTTACTTACCATGTTCGGAATATTAAAGATTTTAGCCAATTGCATATTCCCTTTTTATGTATAGCAACCAATATAGAAACGGGCGAAGAAGTTATTTTAAAAGAAGGTTATTTGGCACAAGCTATGTTGGCTAGCACTGCATTTCCATCTGTTTTTGCTCCTGTTGAAATTGGGGATAAATTGCTTGTTGATGGTGGAATTACCAATAATTATCCTGTTGAAGAGGTAAGAAAAATGGGTGCCGATATTATTATTGGCGTTGATGTTCAGGATAATTTAAAAAATCGAAAATCGTTAACTGAGGCAACTAATATTCTAGTTCAAATTTCAAATCTTCAAATGATTGAAAAAATGAAAATTAAAAAACAACTTACCGATATTTATATAAAACCAGATATTTCCGATTTTAATGTGATTTCTTTTGAAGCACGTCAGCAAATAATTAAAAATGGAGAAGATGCGAGTTTTGTGGTTTATGAAAAAATTAAAGCATTAGCAGATCAATCAATTGCTGTAGAAATCGAAAAAAATAAAAAAATTAGTGACAGTATTTTTATCAAAAATATAATAATAAACAAACAAAAAAATTATACCCGCTCCTATGTTATGGGTAAATTAGGTTTCCAGCAAAATGAAAAAATTAGTTTTCAAGAATTAAAAGACGGCATTAACACAATAAATGCAACACAAAATTTTAGTGCCATTAGATATAAATTGTTACAAAACTCAAGTACAAACGAAGATGACTTACAATTAGATCTAACAGAAAATACCTCTAAAACTTTTTTGAAATTTGGACTGCATTATGATGGTTTATTTAAAAGTGCCCTTTTAGCAAACGTTACACATAAAAAAGCTTTCTTTAAAAATGATGTAGCTTCAATAGATGTTATGCTTGGTGATAGTTTTAGATACAATTTTGATTATTATATAGACAACGGATTTTATTGGAGTTTTGGAATCAAATCAAGTCACACTAGTTTTAACAGAAATATTGGAAACGGAGAGTTACTAAACCAATTTACATATATTGACTATTCCCATTTTAGCAATCAAGCCTACATTCAAACCATTTTTGCACAAAAATTTTTATTAGGACTTGGAGCGGAGTGGGAACATCTAAAAATTAAATCCGAAACTTTACATAGCACTTTACAAGCTTCAGACACAGAAAATCCTGTGACAGATAATAGTAATTATGAAAATATTTTTGGTTATATGAAAATAGATTCTTTTGACAATAAATATTTTCCAAAAAAAGGAATCTATTTTTCAACCGATTTTAAATATTATTTATTTTCATCTGATTTTTCTCAAAAATTCTCGCCATTTTCGATTACAAAAGCCGATTTTGGATTTGCTAAAACTTTTTTAAAAAAAATCACATTTAAATCCCAAACAGAATCTGGTTTTACAATAGGAAAAGAAACCGTTCCTTTTTTCGATTTTGTATTTGGCGGCTATGGTTTTACTCCCATCACCAATATCAAACCCTTTTACGGATATGATTTTTTGAGTATTTCGGCAAATAGTTTTATTAAAACAACGGCAACATTAGATTATGAATTCATTAAAAAGAATCATCTCAATTTCGCTGTAAACTATGCCAACATTGGAAACAAAATTTTTAAAGACACCGATTGGATTTCAGCACCTAAATATTCAGGATATGCCGTTGGATATGGCTTAGAAACCATAATCGGTCCCGTTGAAGTAAAATACACCTGGTCACCAGAATTGAGCAAAGGATTTACCTGGTTTGCTGTTGGTTTTTGGTTTTAATATTTGCTAAAATCAATAATTTTTTCTGTTTTTATTAAAAAAATGATATATTTGAATTTTAACTAACCCTTTAAAATAGAAAACTATGTCTATTTGGAAAAGAAAACCATTATCACAATTATTAAACGAAGCTTCAGAATCGGAAAAAGGTTTAAAAAGAACTTTAACAGCTTGGTCGCTTGTTGCTTTAGGAATTGGCGCCATTATTGGCGCTGGCCTATTTGTAAGAACTGCTACAGCTGCTGCTCAAAACGCAGGCCCATCAGTAACCATTGGTTTTATTGTAGCCGCTGTAGGTTGTGCTTTAGCTGGACTTTGTTATGCTGAATTATCCTCATCGATTCCAATTTCTGGAAGTGCCTATACTTATACTTATGCTACTATGGGCGAATTATTAGCATGGATTATTGGATGGGATTTAATTCTCGAATATGCTGTAGGAGCTGCAACTGTAGGGATTGCTTGGAGTGAATACCTTAATAATTTACTAGTCAATGTAATCCATACCAGCCCAATTCCATATGCTTTTTCGCATTCTCCTTTTCAAATTTCTGATATTGGAGAGCATGGAATTATTAATATTCCTGCTTTTTTTATTGTCGCTATAATTAGTTTATTATTAATAAAAGGCACTCAAGAGTCAGCTTTTGTAAACGGAATTATTGTCGTGATAAAAGTTGCAATTGTAGTCTTAATTATAGGATTTGGTTGGCATTTTATTAATCCTACCAATCATATACCATATATACCGAAACCTTCTGTATTTGTTGATGATTCTGGTGTAGATCATAGTTTTGGAGGGATTATGGGTATTCTTGGAGCTGCAGGAACGGTCTTCTTTGCTTTCATAGGTTTTGATGCTGTAAGTACAGCGGCACAAGAAACCAAAAACCCAAAAAGAGATATGCCTATCGGAATACTCGGTTCATTGGCAGTATGCACTGTATTATACATACTTTTTGCACACGTTTTAACTGGTTTAGAATCAGTAGAATTTTTTAGAACAGGAGGAAAAGAAGCCTCTGTTGCGAATGCCATCACCTCAGCAATGCCAGGATTTGGTTGGTTAGCTCAGTTTGTTACTGTTGCAATTTTATTTGGATTTACATCTGTTATTTTAGTAATGTTACTTGGTCAATCCAGAGTATTTTATGCCATGGGTAAAGACGGATTATTGCCAAAATCCTTTGGAGATTTGCATCCGAAATATAAAACTCCATACAAAGCAAACTTAGTTATTTTGGTTATTGTAGGGTTATTTGCCGCCTTTATCCCAGGTGATATTGTGGGTGACATGACAAGTATCGGAACTTTGTTTGCATTTATTTTGGTTTGTATTTCAGTAATTGTTTTACGAAAAACAGAACCCGATATGAAGCGCGAATTTAGAACCCCTTTTGTGCCTTTTGTTCCAATAGCTGGCATATTTGTTTGTCTAGCAATGATCTATGGTTTAGGTTGGACTAACTGGTTGCGACTATTCGTATGGCTAGTAATCGGACTTATCATTTATTTTGCCTACAGTAAAAAAAATAGTAAATTAAACAATCCTGATAAATAATAGAAATTGAAATACAATAATTTCTTTTGCAACTTCTTATAGCTTAAAAAGCAGTTTTAGTGTGAAGATTTTGTTTGTACTAGCTGTTGTGATTTTAGCAAACAGAAATATTCACTGACTTATAAAAACATTTTGTTTTGCAAAGCTATTATGAGTGCAACGTTGCCCGAATCATTCTATCATTTCCGTAAATATCTTGGCGTAATTGAATGTTTTTGAAGTTTAGTTTTTCAAGTAGCGTCACGGTTTCTGGTCCTAAATATTGGTTGATTTCAAAAAATAATTGTCCGTTTGTTGTACCGTTTTTGTTTGCCAAATGGGCAATTTTTTTGTAAAAAACTAAGGCGTCATTGTCTGCGACAAAGAGTGCCAAATGCGGCTCATGTTCCAAAACATTCTTATTTATTTCATGCTTTTCTAAATTTCGAACATACGGTGGATTGGAGACGATGATATCAAATGGTTGATTCAAATCTTCAGTTTCCAAAATGTTTTGTTGCAAAAAAGTAACTGCAACGTTGTTTTTCAAAGCATTTTTTTTGGCAATTGCTATGGCTTTTTCAGAAACATCTAATGCGAAAACCTTTGCATTCGGAAGGTTTTTTGCCAATGCAATTGCTATACAACCACTACCCGTTCCAATGTCGAGAATTTTTAATCCGTTTGCATTTTCAGTAGTGGCATTTTCTTTTATAATCCATTCGACCAATTCTTCGGTTTCGGGTCTTGGAATCAAAACATTCGCATTGACCGTGAAATCCAATCCGTAAAAAGAGGTTGAGCCTATGATATATTGAATTGGACTTTCTACTTTTAGTTGTTCTAGTTGAGCATTCCAACTAAGCAATTCCGCATCCGAAAAAGTCAACTCTGGCGTTAATGCTAAATCGATTCTTTTTAACTGATTTTTGTCTTCAAGTAATAGATAAAAAAAACTATCCGCTTCGTCCGCATCATAGATAGACGTCAGTTCTTGTATGAAAAAGGTTCTATAATCTCTTATTTTCATGGGTAGTCGCAATCGCTATTGTTATAAAAAAGGAAGTTGAAATACTTTTAAACGGTAAATATACAATGGATTTTAGGATAATCTCAGCTATTCAAATAAGGAAATTTTTAGTGTTTTACTAAAAAAGCCTATTATCTTCTACACTTCTCGCTTTGTTAATTAGGAACTTAAAGCTTATATTTGCGTTCTTAAAAATAGCTCATAATGGCATTATCCGAACAAGAAATACTTCGTAGAGAAGCACTTACAGAATTACGTAATTTAGGCATCGAACCTTATCCAGCAGCCGAATTTACCACTACCGCCTATTCTAGCGAAATCTTATCCGATTTTGAGAAATATGAAGGAAAGGAAGTGGTTCTTGCGGGCCGATTAATGGGGAAAAGAATCATGGGAAAAGCTTCTTTTGCTGAGTTAAAAGATGCGGAAGGGCGTATTCAAATTTATGTTTCTCGAGATGATATTTCTACCGATGAAGAAAAAACAATGTACAATGTAGTTTTCAAAAAACTATTGGATATTGGTGATTTTATTGGCGTTCGCGGTACCGTTTTTAAAACACAGGTGGGTGAAATATCGGTTCATATTTATGGTTTAACCGTTTTGGCGAAAGCCTTGAAACCGCTTCCTATTGTAAAAACAGACGCTGAAGGAAAAGCGCACGATGCATTTTCGGATCCCGAACAAAGATACCGTCGTCGCTATGTCGATTTAACAGTGAATGACCACGTAAAAGCTACCTTTATTAAAAGAACCAAATTGTTTAATGCCATGCGTTCTTTTTTTAATAACAACGGTTATTTAGAAGTAGAAACGCCTGTTTTGCAACCCATTCCAGGTGGTGCAGCAGCACGTCCTTTTATTACGCATCACAATTCACTGGATATGCCCTTATATATGAGAATTGCCAATGAATTGTATCTGAAAAGATTGATTGTTGGCGGATTTGAAGGCGTTTATGAATTTTCTAAAAACTTCCGTAACGAGGGGATGGATCGTACTCATAATCCGGAATTTACAGCAATGGAAATTTATGTAGCTTATAAAGACTACAATTGGATGATGACTTTCACTGAAAATTTATTAGAACATTGTGCGATTGCAGTAAATGGAACTAGCGAAGCTACTTTTGGCGAACATAAAGTAAATTTCAAAGCGCCTTATGCTCGTGTAACGATGACGGACTCAATCAAACATTTTACTGGTTTTGATATTTCTGGCAAAAGTGAAGCCGAATTATTCGACGCTGCCCGAGCAATGGGCATCGATGTGGACGGCACGATGGGTAAAGGAAAGTTGATTGATGAAATTTTTGGTGCAAAATGTGAAGGCAATTACATTCAACCTACGTTTATTACGGATTATCCTAAGGAAATGTCGCCACTTTGCAAACAACACCGAGACAACCCGGAGTTAACGGAGCGTTTCGAATTGATGGTATGTGGAAAAGAAGTTGCCAACGCCTATTCGGAATTGAACGACCCAATTGATCAAAGAGAACGTTTTGAAGAGCAAATGCGTTTGTCGGAAAAAGGCGATGATGAAGCTACAGGAATTATAGACGAAGACTTTTTGAGAGCTTTAGAATATGGAATGCCACCAACCTCTGGTCTTGGAATCGGAATGGATCGATTGATGATGTTTTTGACCAATAATGCATCCATCCAAGAAGTGTTGTTTTTCCCGCAAATGCGTCCGGAGAAAAAACAAGTTCAAATTGAATTAGAAGAGGAAGAAAAATTAATCATTGACCTTTTAAAAATCAACGAAAATCAAATGGATTTGGGACTTTTGAAAATCAAATCGGAATTAAGCGGCAAAAAATGGGATGCTGCCATGAAAGGTTTGGCTAAACATGGTTTGACAAAAGTTACTTTGGTTGATGATATAAAAATTGTGGAATTAGTGGGGTAAAAAAATAGTGGAGTTTTACAATTATTGATTGTAAAACTCCATTCTAACACTTCCGTCTTCGTCAATTTTAGTGAGTTGTATTTGGTGTAAAGTATTCACCAAATCTGGATTCCAAGGGGTTTTTACCTTAACATAATTTTCAGTAAATCCGTGAATATAACCTTCTTTATTTTCACTTTCAAAAAGTACGGTTCGATGACTTCCTATTTGACTTTCATAAAAAGCTCTACGTTTTTTAACCGATAAACCACGCAACATTTTACTGCGTTTTGCACGCACATTCGCTGGAACAACCTGCAGCATTTCAGCAGCTTCGGTATTGTCTCTTTCGGAATAGGTAAATACATGTAAGTAGGAAATATCCAGCTCATTTAAGTAGGTATAAGTTTCCAGAAACTGCTCGTCGGTTTCGCCAGGAAAGCCAACAATCACATCTACACCTATACAAGCATGCGGCATTACTTCACGAATTTTAGTTACTCGTTCTGTATAGACTTCACGCATGTAACGGCGTTTCATCTTTTTTAATATTTCGTTATTGCCTGATTGCAATGGAATATGAAAATGAGGTACAAAAGTTCGGCTTTGGGCAACAAAATCAATGGTTTCGTTTTTTAAAAGATTGGGTTCTATCGACGAAATACGCAATCGTTCGATTCCTTCAACAACATCCAATGCTTTTACTAAATCTAAAAAAGTATGTTCGTGCTTTTTATTTCCAAATTCGCCTTTGCCATAGTCTCCAATATTAACACCGGTTAAAACAATTTCTTTAATGCCTTGTTTGGAAATTTCTGAAGCGTTTTTCAATACATTTTCTAAGGCATCACTTCTTGAAATACCTCTAGCTAAAGGAATAGTGCAATACGTACATTTATAATCGCAACCGTCTTGTACTTTCAAAAAAGCACGCGTTCTATCGCCGATAGAGTAACTACCAACATAAAAATCGGCTTCTTCTATTTCGCAGGAATGTACTTCACTCCTATCGTTTTTGGATAAGTCATTAAGATAATCGGTGATTTTAAATTTTTCTGTAGCGCCTAAAACCAAATCTACGCCATCGACAGCAGCCAATTCTGACGGTTTTAATTGGGCATAACATCCTACAGCAGCTACAAAAGCCTTTTCGTTACGCTTTAATACTTTTTTTACAAGTTGTTTGAATTGTTTATCGGCATTTTCAGTAACCGAACAAGTATTGATGACATAAATGTCTGCTGCTTCTTCAAAATCGACTTTATCAAAATTTTCACTGTTAAAACTGCGAGCAATAGTTGCCGTTTCAGAAAAATTTAATTTACATCCAAGCGTATAAAACGCTACTTTATTTTTGTATTCCATAGGTAGAATTCATTAATGAAATCGTTGTCAAAAAATGAATTGTGCAAATTTACGGACAATATGTTGTACTTAAAAATTTGTAAAGTAAAATCTATGCTCCAATTATTTTAAAAACATTTATATTTTTGGTGTTGTTGTTCCAATTTTTAGTTTTAAATTTATTAAAAATTATCTCCAATGACTTTTGATAAATTAAAAAAAGGGCAACTTCTAATTTCCGAGCCATCGATAATTGGAGATGTTTCATTTACAAGAGCAGTAATTTTATTGGCAGACTGCAGTAGTACTGGCGCCGTTGGGTTTATTTTAAACAAACCACTTGCCTATACCATACATGATTTAATTCCTGAAATAGAAGCTAGTTTTACTATTTTTAATGGAGGTCCTGTTGAGCAAGACAATTTGTATTTTATTCATAATATTCCTCATTTAATAACCAACAGTATTGAAATATCGGATGGTATTTATTGGGGTGGTGATTTTGAAACTACTACATTTTTAATTAATAATGGGCAAATTAGCAAAGACAATATTCGCTTTTTTCTGGGATATACGGGCTGGGAAACGCAACAATTAGAGTCGGAATTAAAAGAAAAATCCTGGATAATTGCGGTTAATGATTATGAAAATAACATTATTGGAACATCAACAACTAACATTTGGAAAGAAAAAATTATGGCATTAGGTGGTGATTATTTATTATGGTCTAATGCACCCGAAGATCCCATTTTGAATTAATTGGAAGCAACCAATTCATTCAACAAAACCAACAATTTATTAGCTATAATGGTTTCAAATGTTTTTTTACGATAGGTTGTAATGGGTTGAATTCCTGAAATCACATTTGTAATAAATAACTCATCTGCTTTTTGAAGGTCAAATGGAGAAATTACCGCTTCAATTACTTCTATATTTTCCATTTTTTTAGCCAAAGCTAAAATCTGTTTGCGCACAATACCGTTCAAACAACCTTCTGAAATAGGAGGTGTAATGAGTTTATTATCTATAAGCATAAAAAGATTTCCATTTAAAGCTTCAATTATATTTTTGTTTTCGTTTAGCAATAAGCAATTGTCATAGCCGTTTTCATTTGCATAAATACTACCTGTAATATAAATCGCTTTGTTTGTCGATTTAATTGTAGAAATTAATTGTTTAGAAATGTAAAAATCTTTGTACAATTCTACTTCATAAACGGTCTTATCAATAAAATATAAACTATTTTTTGTTGGTGAAATTGAAATTAAATAGGAGACCGTATTATCTGTTGGTAAATAATATCCTCCATCATTTCTGTACACAGTCATTCGAACTCGAGCAGCATTTTCGCAATTGTTCACTTTTGCTAAAGAAAGTATTTGATTCTCGATATTTTCCATTGTAAAATCCATCGGGATTTCCATTCTAAGAATTCGCATAGAAGCCATTAACCTGAAATAGTGGTCTTCAAAAAATAAAATCTTGTTATTTACAATTTTTAAAGTTTCAAAAACCGCGTCGCCATAAAGGAAACCACGATTATTTACAAGTAAACTGTCGGATTCCGCAGTAGTATTTCCGTTACAATTGATCATAAAAAAAGCCCTAAATATTATTCAGGGCAAATATAAGTCTAATAAATTAAGATTATACCGATCCGATTACATGTTTTAAATCAGAAATTTGATTTTCCCAAAGTAATTTTGCTTCCTCTAAGTCTTCATCGAACGCATAGTCTGAAATTACCAAAGAAACATCTTTAGTAATCTCGTCTTCCATAATTTTTAGTTCTAGAAAATATTCGGTATCTTTTTCATGTTCATCAAGCCATCGAAATTTTATTTTCTCTCCTGATTTTTTTGAAGCTAATTTAGCTTTTTCTTCTGAGTCGTCCCAGATAAAAGTAAAGTGCTCTCCCCTAGAATTGACATTATTTGCAAACCATTCTGAAAGACCAGAAGGTGTTGAAATGTATTGATATAATAATTGTGGCGATGAATTAATTGGAAACTCTAATTCGTATTTTATTTTAACATCCATGAAATTGAACTAATTTTTTGGAAATATATATAATTAAAACACAATAAAAAAGGATTTCTAAAAATATATTTTTTTCTTCTATTTATATTTGCGACATATAAATTTAGTTTTATATTTGCACCCGCATTGCTAAATGCAAAAACAGCCTAAATTGGCGAGGTAGCTCAGTCGGTTAGAGCGCAGGATTCATAACCCTGAGGTCACGGGTTCAACTCCCGTCTTCGCTACAAAAAATCTTCACAGTAATGTGAGGATTTTTTTTTAGAATAACTTACAAAAATAATTGAAAATCAAACAGTTGAAGTAAAATAAAAGCAACTTTGCGTCTGATTTATTTTAATTTTTAATTTCAGAATTCGGCAGGTGAAATAGCACTTAAATATCAATTCCAAACCTTCTATTGTTCATTGAATCCGTAAGAAATTTATCCTATTTGGATTGGGTGTATCGGGATTTATGTCTTTGGTAATAACCCTTACTGTAATTTTGCCTTTTAACGGCGTTTGGACTTGTGCTAACTGACTTTCTTGTATGTGCTTTAACCAATCTTCCTGTTCGGGTATGATAGGGCTTTACATAGCTATTGGAGGAACCGGAAGTAGTAAAGTTTCGGGATACAACAATTGAAAAACCAATCATTCCCATTAGTATAATGGAAAATAAGCAACTATCGTTTTTTCGTTTCGGCTGTTCCATAAAAATTAATCGGATTCCAATCCCTACTGAATGTTATTTAAATAGCATTTTCAGAATACTCGCTCCAATTTTTCGCTGCATTCCAGCTTTTGTTGTTGGTATTCCAGTTGTTCTTGCGAATTTTTGTTTGGCTTGGGCAATCCCCAACAACCTACTTAACGAAAATGAAAATCCAAATTTACTCATATTTTTCTTTTTTTTAATTTTTACTTATTCCAAAATTACAACTTATTATTACTTGTTCGACATTAAATTAAATCGTTTGCTATTTTGTTACTATCAAACAGCAGGTGCTGGGTAATTCCATCCTATCACACCACATTTTTCTTTACCGATGTTGCAATGCTCGTCTATACATTCATAAAGGCAAAGCAACAATAATAATATTCCTATTTTTTCAATTTAAATTAATAATGGAACAAATGAAGTGAAAGACTTTGACAACTTGAGACAATCGTTTGTTTTTTTAAATAATATTGACCTAATTTGTCAGATAATTTATCAAAATGCACAATCAGCATAAAATATTACGGGTACTTCAAATGATTTCACTCCTTAAAAAAGAGCCAGCGAAATCCATTCGGTTTCTTGCTGGAATTTTAGAAAGTACCGACAGAACCGTGTACCGTTATATCGATTTAGTGAAGGAATTGGGGTTTGAAGTACAAAAAGACCAAAACAATAAATTTTTAATTATTGGCGGCGGCGATTTTGAAACCGTTTCATTCTCGAATGAAGAGGCAGCGCTTTTGAGAGATTTGGTGCTTTCCGCCGGAAAAGACAGCAAATTAAAAGATGCCTTGCTCCAAAAAATATAGCTTCAATCGGAGCTCGCGCTACAAGGCAACCACATTTTAAAGGCCAATTTAGGCAAAATGGTGTCGATCGTTAATAAAGCAATCAAAACAAATAAAAGGGTGCTCCTGAAAAGTTATCATTCTATCAATTCTCAAAAAATTACGGACAGGATAATTGAACCCATTTGTCTTACCGATAATTACCACTCCATTTGCGGTTTTGAGGTGGCTACTCAAACAAACAAATTTTACAACCTGGAGCGAATAACCGAAGTGATTTTGCTAAACGAGCAACAAGAGTTTCAAACCCTTCACCAACACGATGAGACGGATGTATTTGGGTTTTCTAAATTAAATGGGAAATGGTTTCTGGTGGAACTCCACCTTACTTTCAGGGCCTATGTCTTGTTGAAAGAAACGTATCCAAAAGTGGAAAAACACATCAAAAAAAATAAAAATGCAGACGGCTATATTTTGAAAATTGATGTAAATAATCCTAAGCCGATTGTGCGCTTTATACTTGGTTTAATAGATGAAATAGAAATAATTGGTTCTCCTGAATTTAAAAAATATATAACAACACAAAACAAAGGGATTTAAAATCCATCAAAAATGAAAAAACCATTTGAACAATGTGCTATTTGCAAACACCAATTAATTATGGGTTGCTGCGCATTTCCTGGAGCAATCCCTTCCGATTATGCACAAGGAATTAAAATTCACAACAAAATAGATAAAAATCAAATTGGGGAATTTATATTTGAAGAAAAAACACCTTATTTAGAAATCGAATCCAAACAAAAAGAATAACCCAATATACTATTAGGCTAAGAAATATCCCCATGCAATTCAAACTGTAATCCCGGGTACCTTCGCATTTAGAAATGCTGCAATGAAATAGCTTTTATAATAATACTAACTAGCAAAGCGCTTATGTAAAAGTAAGCCAAAAAAAAGAGTACCACAAAAATTAACTTTTTTAAGTACAATTTTGAACTATACTTTTAAGCACAAAAATTCAAACTGCTATATTGTTTTTTTCTAATTGAAAATATTTTTTAGTGTGAGAGAATATTGGTAAGTTTGGAGATAAAAATACTTCACATGCAAGCAAAACCATTTTTGAAATGGGCTGGCGGTAAAACCCAGTTGACAACAAAATAAAAAATATGAATTTAAAGTTTAATGTAAAGTTAGCTGATAATTACAAAAGCAATTCGCAAATTGCAAGAGTTTTAACTGAAAACTGGGTTAAAGAAAATTCCTATTGTCCAAATTGTGGACAGTTACCTTTGAATGATTTTGACAACAATATGCCCGTTGCTGATTTTTATTGTTTAACTTGTAGAGAAGAATTTGAATTAAAAAGCAAAAATGGTAAATTAAGCGGTACAATAAGCGATGGTGCTTATGAAAGCATGATTAAAAGAACAACATCTGCTACCAATCCTAATTTTTTCTTTTTGACTTATGATAAAAATACAGTAAATAATTTTTTAGTAATTCCAAAGCAATTTTTCACACCAGATATTATTATTAAACGCAAACCATTATCTGAAACTGCAAAACGAGCAGGTTGGATTGGTTGTAATATTGATATTTCAAAAGTTCCTGAAAGCGGGAGAATCTTTATAGTTGAAAATTCAAAAATAATTGATAGAGAAAAAGTGCATATAAAATTGAAAAGCACGGATTTTTTAAAATCTAAAAGTATAGAAACAAGAGGTTGGATTCTAGATGTTTTAAAATGTGTTGAAAAAATCAAAAAGCAATCTTTTACATTAGATGAATTATATGCTTTTGAAAATAAATTAAAAGTTAAATATCCAAATAACAATCATATCAAAGATAAAATTCGTCAGCAACTACAGTTTTTGAGAGACAAAGGATTGATAGAATTTAATGGAAGAGGAAGTTATAAAAAAATAGAACTATGAAAAAATATATATTTATTTCGCCTGAAGGTTCAACATTATCGCCTAATGAAAGTGAAGTCGAAAATATGCAAGTAATTGGTATTGTTGAAAATGTAATTAATGAAGACGAAGCATTAAAAAAACTTTTAATTGAAAATGAGTGGATAATCGATGCGGAATTTAATGTTGCGGAATTCATTTGTTATGAAATAAATTAATCCCGTTAGGGATTTAATTTTGGTAGACAATTAATATCGATTACAAATTAAGTCCCGTAGGGACGAAATGTTATGGCAAACACCTACACACAAATTCACGTACAATTCGTTTTTGCGGTAAAATACCGAGATGGTTTAATAGCTCCTTCATTTAAAGAGGAATTATATCAATATATATCAGGGATTATTAAACATCATAATCATAAATTAATAGCAATAAACGGAATGCCTGACCATCTCCATGTTTTTATTGGAATGAGACCTACGCAATCTATTTCAGATTTAATGCAAGATATCAAAGGGAGCTCTTCAAAATGGATTAATGAAAAGAAGTTTTTACAGGTAAAATTTGAATGGCAAGATGGTTATGGAGCATTTTCTTATTCAAAATCTCAAGTTAATAGTGTCATTAATTATATCAAAAATCAAGAAGAACATCATAAAAATGAAACATTTAGAAATGAATATTTAAAATTTTTGCATTCTTTTGAGGTGGAATATGATGAAAACTATATTTTTAAAGACCTATTATAAATATCATCCCTAAAGGGATTTCCAAAAATGTTGATTAATTTACTACCAACATTAAATCCCTAAGGGATTATTTCAGCTTTAAGTACCTACCTTCAATTCCACTGCGATTAAGAGCAATTGCATTTTCTTTGCCATAAGCAATAAATACGCTAGGAGCACCAGGTGTTCCGGCTTGAATTCCTGAAACATGATAAAACCGAATTCTCCCTTTTACAAAAAGAATGGCATCGGCATCATTCCAAATATGTTCAAAAAAACATTTCGTTTCTGTTCTCGCAAAAATTAATGCTATTCCATTTCCGTGCTTTTTTAATTTTTCCAGCCATAATTCCATACCTCTCCCATAGGGTGGATTTAGATATACTCGCCCAAACCAATCTTTAACCAATCCATCATCTGATGTTGTAAAATTGTTTTTTGCATGTAAAAATGGAGCATTGATTGGACTGCAAGGGTCTAAATCAAATACTCCTAATTTTTGAACCAATTCTGGCGGGGTTAACCATTCTACTTTTGTGTTTTCGCTGCGTTCAAATGATGTATTCATAAACTATTATTTAATGCAAATATTAGATCAATATTTTTTAAAAACAAATTATAATACGATCAAAATCAATAATTTATGAAATAATTTAAAATTACTCATTTTCAATTATTTAAAAACAAGTTGCGTTTTAGTGTGTCGTTTTAGTGTGTTAATATTTTATTATATTCCAACGCTACTTTATACAAATTAGTCCCTTTTCGGGAAGTTCTACAACAGGAATTGCAGCTAATTTAGCCAATCGTCGTTTTTTAGGAATCGACATGGAAACAGAATTTCTAGAAATCAGTAAAGCTCGAAAACTAGCAAAAGAAAATGCAACCATTGCTGAAAGTAATAGACAAAAAATTAATGGATTTAATAACAAGAATGAATTGAGTTTGTTTTTGGTTAAAGAACTAAAAGCGGCATATCAATTAGACATAGTCTTATAAGTTTGTAAAATATAAAATAAACTAATGAAGGTTATCTTTTAAATTACTTTGTAGGGCAATAAAACAACACCTAAGTATTTGCAAGAAAGGGGTATAAACAAAAAAAATCTTCTCTAAAGTTAGGGCTAACTCAACCAAAAGCGCCTCTTAAAATCAATCATAAATCTTAAATTTATGTTAATATTTGGTACTATGCAAAACAAGATACTGTTTTTTAACCATATATTTGCATAAGAAATTACTAGGTGTATAAAAAACCTGATAGTAAAAACAAAAAAAATGACATTATGAACATTGAAAACACAAAAGCCCAAATGCGCAAAGGGGTTCTCGAGTTTTGCATCTTATCGGTTTTAAAAGAGAAAGATGCCTACACCTCGGAAATTTTAGACACTCTTAAAAGCGCAAAATTGCTTGTAGTAGAAGGCACTGTGTATCCTTTACTAACCCGACTTAAAAACGACGGTTTACTCCACTACCGTTGGGAAGAATCCCTTTCGGGACCGCCAAGAAAATACTACGGCTTAACTGAAATTGGACAAGATTTTTTAAACGAATTAAATAGCACGTGGACCGAATTGTCTGATGCAGTAAACATTATAACAACACAAAAATAAAAGTCATGAACAAAACTGTAAACATCAATTTAGGAGGAATGTTCTTTCACATCGACGAAGATGCCTACCAAAAATTATCCCGTTATTTTGACGCCATTAAGCGTTCGCTTTCTAATTCAAATGGACAAGACGAAATAATCAAAGATATCGAAATGCGAATCGCCGAATTAATTTCGGAAAAACATACCAACGACAAACAAGTCATCAATCTAAGAGAATTAGACGAAGTAATTGCCGTAATGGGACAACCCGAAGATTACCGACTCGATACCGATGGCGACGAGCCAGCCGCAACTAGTTACAACTCTTCACCTAAAGGCATCAGCAAAAAATTATATCGCGACAAAGAAAACGGCATGATTGGCGGCGTTTTGGCTGGTTTAGGACATTACTTTGGCATTGATAAAGTATGGCTTAGACTATTGTTGTTAGTTATGATTTTTGCTGGGGGAACCGGTGTTTTAGCCTATATTATTCTTTGGATTGTTATGCCTGAAGCGGTTACAACAGCAGAAAAGTTAGAGATGAAAGGCGAACCCGTAACTATTTCTACTATTGAGAGAAAAGTGCGTGAAGAGTTTGACACCGTTTCTGAAAAACTTAAAAATGTTGATTATGACAAAATGAGCAACCAAGTAAAAACGGGTGCGGAACGCTTAACATCTAGCATAAGTGAGGTTTTAAACAGTGTTTTTAAAGTATTTGCTAAAGTTTTAGGGGTAATTATTATTATAAGTGCTTTGCCTGTATTAGTAGTGTTATTGATTGGCGTTTTTACTTTGGGTTCGGTTTCTTTTATCAAATTTCCTTGGACAACTTTTATAGAAGCGGGCAACTTTTCTGATTTTCCAATTTGGTCTTTTGGAATACTCATGTTTTTTGCTGTAGGAATTCCATTCTTTTTCTTAGCGCTTCTAGGATTCAAATTGCTAACTCCAAACCTTAAATCTATTGGAACTATCGCTAAATCGACTTTGCTAGCGCTTTGGTTGATAGCAATTGCGCTTTGTATAACAATAGGAATTAATCAAGCTTCCGCTTATGCCATTGACGGTAGAGTAGTTGAGAAAAAAACCATAAATTTAGCGCCAACGGATACTCTTTTTGTAAAATTCAAATACAACGATTATTTTGCAAAAAATGTTGACGAACACAACGATTTTAAAATAACGCAAGATTCGACCAATGCCAATGTGATTTACTCCAATGAAGTGAGTATTAAAATAATGAAAACAGATGAAAAATTACCTTATCTTCAAATTGAAAAAGAAGCCAAAGGTAAATCGTTATCAGAAGCCAAATTAAGAGCCAAAAAAATCAATTACGGGTATAAAATCTTTGGGAATCATTTGATTTTAGACAACTATTTGTTAGCTGATTTAAAAAACAAATACCGTGATCAAGAAGTGGAAATCACTTTGTATTTACCAAAAGGCACCCTGTTTAAAGCCGATGCTAGCTTAGAAAATTATGACCGTTCTGAAGATGACTTTTTTAATCTTCATTTCAGTTCAGACCGATATATTTATCGCGTAAACGATGATAAAGTGGTTTGTTTAAATTGTCCAGAAGTGGAAAACGAATATAATGATGTAGAAATCAATTCAGATAACGATACAATCAGTGAAGTTTTATTAAAAATTAACGGCAATATAGATTATACAAAAAAAACAAAAACGGAAAGTTTAAGTATTGACAAAAAAGGAGTAGTCATTAAAAAATAAGAAATCATGATAAAAATAACAGTTTATTTAACCAAATTAATAACAATAGTATTTATAGCATTGCTGTTTACTTCCTGTAAATATTCCATCGAATGGGGCAAAGGCGAGAAAGGAAGTGGAACCATTACTACTCAAACTCGTGCAATAAATTTAGACTTTAACAAAATTGACGTTAGCAATGGCATTGAAGTTCTTCTAGAACAATCAGATGATAAATCAGTTACCGTTGCAATCGATGATAATTTACAAAAACTAGTTGTCACTAAGGTAGAAAACGGGGTACTAATTGTTGAAGCAGATGAAAGTTACAATGCTACCGAAACGCCAAGGGTAACAATAAAAATGCCTATTATCAAAGGCTTAAGTGCCGATAGTGGCGCAGCGATAAAAAGCCAAAACACTTTGATTACAACGCTATTATCAGTTGAATCAGCTAGTGGAAGCACTATAAATATTACTGTAGAAGCCGATGCTATAACTTTAGAAAGCGCCAGCGGAAGCACGATAGAAGCCAGTGGAAAAGCACTAAAACTAGAAACAACTTCAGAAAGTGGAAGTACTATTGATGCAGAAAAATTAATGGCAAACGAAGTGATTGTACAATCCAATAGTGGAAGCAGTACGGATGTATATCCGATTTTGAAGCTCGATGCCAAAGCCTCAAGCGGAGCATCTATTAATTATCATAAAGTTCCAAAAGACCTTTCGAAAGAAGAAAATTCTGGCGGTAGTGTTAAGGAAGAATAAAATACGAATAAAAAAATCCAAATAGGCAGTACTTTTTTTAGTATTAAAAGCCAATAGCACTTCTCCTATAAATTAATGTGGTGCAATTGTTTAGACTATAAGAAGAATATAAGTAAATTATTTTGATTATCAGTTAGGATGATTGCACTTTTAAAGTTTTTGTGTACCAAAACTACCCAAATAATTCGCTTACAACATCTTCAATTTTACTGACCAAACGTATTTTAATTGCTGTGTTTTTCAGTGTAATTTTGTTATAATTAGATACAAAAATAGTAGAAAATCCTAATTTTTCAGCTTCTTGAATGCGCTGGTCCACACGATTTACAGGACGTATTTCGCCCGAAAGTCCGACTTCACCTGCAAAACAAAAATCTTTACCCACAGGAATGTCTTCGTTAGAAGAAAGAATGGCTGCCACTACTGCTAAATCGATGGCTGGGTCATCAACAGAAATACCTCCGGTTACATTCAAAAAAACGTCTTTTGTTCCGAGGCGAAATCCTGCGCGCTTTTCTAAAACTGCCAATATCATGTTCAATCTTTTGGCATTGTAGCCCGTTGTACTTCTTTGTGGGGTTCCATATACGGCGGTACTAACTAAAGCTTGAATTTCTATCATTAATGGTCGCATTCCTTCGAGGGTTGAAGCAATTGCTGTGCCTGATAGGTCTTCATTTTTATGTGAAATTAAGATTTCAGATGGATTAGAAACTTCTCTTAAACCCGTTCCTTGCATTTCATAAATACCTAATTCTGATGTTGAACCAAAACGATTTTTTAGTGAACGAAGTATTCTATAAACATGATTTCTATCTCCTTCAAATTGCAATACGGTGTCCACCATGTGTTCCAAAATCTTTGGACCAGCAATGCTTCCATCTTTTGTGATGTGACCAATTAAAATCACAGGTACATTTGATTCTTTTGCAAATTTGATTAACTCGGCAGTACATTCTCTAATTTGCGATATGCTTCCTGGTGATGATTCTATATAATCAGTATGCAGGGTTTGAATGGAATCAATTATTACAATTTCGGGTGCTACATCTTGAATTTGCCTGAATATATTTTGTGTTTTTGTTTCCGTTAGAATATAACAATTGTCGCCGTTCGGAGTAATTCTTTCGGCACGCATTTTTATTTGTTTTTGACTTTCTTCGCCAGAAACATATAAGGTTTTATAGGGCAATTTTAGGGATATTTGTAAAAGCAAAGTGCTTTTTCCGATGCCTGGTTCGCCACCTAAAAGTATCAATGACCCTGGGACTATTCCACCACCAAGGACTCTATTGAGTTCGCCATCACAAGTATCCATCCTGATTTCTTGAGAGGAATCAATTTCTTCTATTTTTAGGGGTTTTGCAACTTTTTTTATTTCAGCTGTTGTTGATTTCCAAATCGATTTTTCTTCTTTTTGAATCAACTCTTCCACAATAGTGTTCCATTCTTTACAAGCGTTACATTGCCCTTGCCATTTAAAATATTGTGTACCACAATTCTGACAAAAGAAAGATGTTTTTAGTTTCGACATACACTATGGTTTTTTCTCTTCAACTGGAGGTTGGTCTGTAGTTTTCTCAGTTGAAGTTGATGATTTTTTATCTTCAACTGGAGGTTGTTCTGCAGGTTTGTCAGTTGTAGGTTCTGTAACAACTGGATCTATTGTCGGTTGACTATTGGCTTTTTGGGCTTTACTATCTCCCTTTTTAGGAACCATCCCTTTTAATCTTTCTAGATTGTCGAGCATCATCTCTTTGGTTAAATCGCCAATTCCCGTGAGCGCAAATGCACTTTGGTAACATTTTATCGATTTGGCTAATTCACCCTTTTTCTCATATAATTTGCCCAAATAATACATGTTTAAAAATGTTTTTGGGTATTGTTTTTTGGCTAAACTCGCTAAATTTTCTAACTCGGATAATGCATTATTTTTTAAAATAGCAGACTCGATAGCTGAAAAATCATTGAAACGTATAGGCATTTTTTCGCCATAATACTTTTCAATAATATCATATTTATCAACCAAATAAGAAACAAAATCTTTTTTTAGAGTTACGATTTTACTTTCATATTCCTGAGGTGAAATGGGCTGATAGGCCGAAAATATATGATATAAAGCATTTGGAATGGAATGTAAAACGACGGAGTAATGAGATTCTCCAACAAAACGATCATAGCGATAATGAATGTTTTTATTATCGTTGCTTTTAATTAAAGTATCTAAAATTTGCATACGCTCTTGAACTTTTTTTACATCTCCATCTGCAACAGATTGATAGTAAAAAAGAGGTTTTTTAAAAGGGGCTAGTTTTGAAGCTACACGTTCCTCCATTTCTAATCCAAATTCAGGACTAATAGATATGTAAGCATTAAAAATGGGGTTGTCTTTGTATAAAAAAGTATTCATAAATCCTGCAGAAAGATCATGACCTACAAAAATTTTGAATGGTGCAATTCGATATTTTTTTTCTAAATAGGGCATTAATTCGGTGCTGATAAAATCAAAATAAGAAGCACCTTTTTCAAATGGCACACCTGTTTCTTCATTTAGTGAATAATCCGCATCTCTGCCTTCTTTCAAATTTTCATCTGTTATTTCATTGTTATCGTTTGAATTACCGATTTGTGTTTCTTTTTTATTCTGCTTCAATCCAATGATTATAACTTCTGGCAAATCATTCCAATAATTGCCATACGAAATAGCACCAGTAAAGGCATCAAAAAGGTAATCGCCGTCTAATAAAATTAGAATTGGGTATTTTTTTTCTTTATTTTTTGCATAAGAATCGGGTAATGAAATAGAAAAAACACGAGATTCGTTCAATTGCATCGATGGAATAGTGTCGATGCTTTTTTGTGAAAACGCACAAAAACAACTAGTTATTAATAAAAAAACAAATATTTTTCTCATATACCTACCTCTATTTAGTTTATATTAACGAAAATAAAATTCGCTTTGCAATATACTAAATTATTTGTTTTTTATTTAATAAAGGAAGAAGTAAAAAAGAAAGGAGTCCTGTTAGGGTTACCAAAAGAATTTGTGAAGTCCATACAATCCAACCAAAAGCTGTCCCTGCGGTAACGGTAACGCCATAAAAAAGTAATATTTTCGCCATTAATACCGGATAAGCGCCAAATCCGCTACTTGTAACAGCAATAGCGATACTACCAACTATAAACGAGGATAATACAGCTCCCAAACTCAAATCCTGAGTTTCATTTAAAGTGAAAATAGTAATATAAAACATAAGTATATAGGAAACCCATATAAATATGGTGTGACATATAAACCACCCTTTATTTTTCATTTTTACAATACTTAAAATTCCTTCTTTAAGTCCCGAAATTTTTTCTTTCAAGGTAAGAACAATTCCAATTTTGGAATAAAAATAAATTAAAACCGCCGAAGTCATAAAAACAACTCCAAGCAATAAAATCCATAAAGTTTTTTCCAACGGAATTTTATCTAAAACAAATGCTTTCAAAACATTAAACTGAAGAAAAAAGGTAACGATGACTAAAATTAAAAGGATAATAGTATCAACAATTCTTTCGGCTACAATAGTCCCAAATCCCTTATCGAAAGGAATATTATCATATTTTTTTAAAATTAATGCTCTTGAAAATTCGCCAGATCTAGGAATAGTCATATTCATAAAATACCCAATAGAAACTGCCATAAAATTATTAGCAAAAGTAGTTTTATAGCCTAAATGGTCTAACGAATATTTCCATCGATAAGCACGAGAGGCGCCGCCAAGCGTAGAAATAATTAATGAAATAAAAATATAAAAATAGTTGGCCTTGCTAAAATAAGTTTTAATCTCTAGAAGTTGTGCCGATGTAAATTGATTATAAGCATAAATGATCAAAACAAAACCTAAAATAATTGGAACCAAAATAGAAATCCATTTACTAATGTGCTTTTTAAACTGTATTTTTTTGATTTTGTAATCTAGGTCGTTGTGAACCGCCATTATTTTTGTATTTAAACCTTTATCTGGACATGCAAAAGTAATTAATTTAATGAAATAGTGTCGATCAATCGTATTTCATTAACAAAAACGGCAATAAAAGCGCGGTATTTTTTTGATTTATTTTTTCTATTGCACGTCAATAAAGTGGATTCATCTGCGATTTCAAAATAATCAATTTTGTAGTCTGTTTGCGTTAGAATCCTTTTTTCAACCCAAAACTTAACTTCATTTGCTGATTTGGTTTTAAATTTTTCTTTAGCCAGATTCAATATTTCATATATAATTGCTGCATTATTTCTTTCATTTATGGTCAATCTTTCATTTCTGGAACTCATTGCTAATCCATTTGATTCTCTATAAATTGGATTGCCTATTATTTTTACAGCCATTTTCTGTTTTTCAACCATTTTTTTTATAATCTGCAATTGTTGAAAATCTTTTTCACCAAAATAAGCATTAGTAGGTTTGACAATTTCAAAAAGGCATTTAACTATAGTGCCTACACCATTAAAATGACCAGGTCGAAACTTTCCTTCCATTTGATTCTCTAGGCCATCAAAGTCAAAATCTTGCGACACTGTTTTGCCTTTATAAATATCTTCTACCGTGGGTGCAAAAACAATTATTTTATCCGAAATTACTTTTAATTTTTCAACATCAGCTTCTAATGTTCTTGGATATTTTTCTAAATCAGTAGCATTGTTAAACTGGGTGGGATTTACAAAAATACTCATTATTGTATATTCGTTATCTTTTATTGATTGTGCTATCAACGATAAATGACCATCATGTAAGGCACCCATAGTTGGAACAAAGCCAACGGTGGATTTTTTTGTAGTAATAGTATTTAAATGTGCTTTTAAATCAAACTGCTTATTGAAAATCAGCATACTTTTTTTGTTATATTAAAGTGCAAACTTAATATTTTAGTCAATAACTCCATAAATTTTTGTAATTTTGCATGTTATTTATTGCCAAATAACATAGTAATATACAATTATGAAGGAAAAGAGGATATTATTCGTGTCGTCTGAAGTGGTGCCTTATCTAGCAGAAAATGAAGTTTCTTCTATGTCTTATGATGTGCCAAAAATGGTAAATGATCAAGGTGGACAAATTAGAATTTTTATGCCAAGGTACGGCAACATTAATGAAAGAAGACATCAATTGCATGAGGTAATTCGACTTTCGGGAATGAATTTAGTGATAAATGATTTGGACATGCCGCTAATTATTAAAGTGGCATCCATTCCAAAAGAGCGTATTCAGGTTTATTTTATTGATAATGATGAATATTTCAAACGCAAAGCAACTTTTGCAGATGAAAATGGTGTTTTGTTTCCAGATAATGACGAAAGAGCTATTTTCTTTGCAAAAGGGGTAGTAGAAACGGTAAAAAAACTGAATTGGGTACCCGATATTATTCATGTGCACGGTTGGATGGCTGCTCTGCTTCCTATTTATTTGAAACATTATTATAAAGATGAAGCTTTGTTTGCTGAAACCAAAATTGTAACATCGGTATACAATCAATCTTTTGATGTAGCTTTAAATTTAGAATTAATCAATAAAATAAAATACGACGGCATCCCTGAAAATGCAATTGCTGAATTAGAGTTGCCTACTTACGAAAATATTATTAAAGCATCTGTAAACCATTCTGACGCCATCATTATCGCTTCAGAAAGTGTTTCTTCCGATTTAACAAAATTTATAGCATCTTCGGGAAAACCTTTTCTACCTTTCACCCCGAAAGATAATTTTGCAGATTTATATACTAATTTCTACAAAAACGAAGTACTATAATTTTAATTTTTTTAATTTTAAACATGAATAATAACTCATTTTTTAAATCCTTTTTAGTAATTATAGCATCAATAGCACTATTTGCTTCTTGCGACAAAGATTTTAACCAAATTGGATCGGATATTATTGACGATGGTCATTTTGGATTTTTGAAATATACTGATGCAAGCGTAGTCGCCTTTAATCAAGGTGTTGGTGTTGTTCAGACCAATAATTTGCCTCTAAACTCATTGGGAATTTATGATAACCCTGTTTTTGGAAAAACCAAAGCTAATTTTGTAACACAATTGCAAATGGCTACAACAAATCCAACTTTTGATGTTACACTTTTTGAAAATAGCACTTTAAAATTAGATAGTGTGGTTTTGAAAGTACCGTATTTTAGTCATATTGATGTTGCTGGTGTGCCAAACACCTATAAACTCGATTCCATTTCGGGTACTACCCCGATCAATTTGAAAGTATTTGAAAATGGTTACTATTTATCTGATTTGGATCCAACAACAAATGCGCAAGAATTTCAAAAATATTATAATAACCAAGATGGTCTGTTTGACGGAAACAAAGGAACAATGCTCTTTGATTCCGGAACATCAGGTTTTTTACCTAGCAATAAAGAATATATAACCTTCAAAAGGGACAATCTTTTGGCATATCCAATGACTTCAGAAAATGTTGAATCCAGAACGTCACCTAGAATGGCTTTGCAATTAGGTAAAACCTTTTTTGAAAATAAAATATTTCATGCTCCTGCAGGAAAATTGTTAAACAATACAACTTTTAAAGATTACTTCCGAGGTTTGTATTTTCAAGTAGCTGATGCAACAAACGGTAGTCTAATGAAAATGGACTTTTCTAAAGGGAATGTCACCCTATATTGGAAAGAATATTATGGACTAAAAGATGATCCAAATAGTGCTACAGGACCAAAAATTCCAATAACTTTTGATGATGATAATAACGCATCTACGCCAGAGGTAATTAAATATGTGATTAAATCTTTTGTTTTAAACATGTCTGGCAATACGGTTAATCTATTAAACCAAACCAACAAAAGCGATTATATAAATGCCATTACGTTGGCTAATCCAAGCACGGGTGATTCTCATTTATATGTAAAAGGTGGCGCAGAAAGTTCTGTCGCTTTAATAGATTTATTTGGAAAAGATGTACACGGTGATGATGGACTTACAGGAAGTCCAAATGGAATTGCCGATGAATTGGATGAGATTAGAACTAAAAAATGGCTTATTAATGATGCTAGTTTGACTTTTAATATAGATAATTCAGCCATGCAATCCGCTCCTGAGCCACAAAGAGTTTATTTGTTTGATGTAAGAAACCACCGACCTGTCTATGATTATGTAACTGACGGCTCAACAAATGCTAATGCGAAATTTAATAAAAGTATTCATGGTGGTTTTCTTGAAAGAGAACAAATTTCAGGTGGACGAGGCTTAAAATATAAAGTTAGAATTACTAATTATATCAGAAATTTAGTAAATAACAAAGATTCAACCAATGTTCGTTTGGGGCTGGTTGTTACAGAGTCTATCGGAGTAACTAATAATTCCAGATTAAAGCAAACAATTAATGTTCCTTTTCCTATTCCAAATGCCACAAACAAAGTACTGGATAGATTTCCAGCATCGGCAGTGATGTATCAGTTGGGAACCATTTTATATGGAAATAACATCCCGTTTGGAGATTCAAATTATGATAAAAGATTAAAACTAGAAATATATTATACCAAACCTAATTAAATTTAAAGTCTTATGTGTGGAATTGTTGGATATATCGGATTTAGAGAAGCCTATCCTATTGTCATAAAAGGTCTTAAACGACTAGAATATAGAGGTTATGATAGTGCCGGAGTGATGATTTATGACAATCGCGAATTAAAAGTTTCTAAAACCAAAGGGAAAGTTTCTGACCTTGAAGAAAAGTCAAAAGAAATTAATACCAAAGGTACTATAGGAATGGGTCATACCCGTTGGGCAACTCATGGTGTACCTAACGATATAAATTCCCATCCCCATTTATCAAATTCAGGTAATATTGCTATTATTCATAATGGTATTATTGAGAATTATGAACCTCTAAAAAAAGAATTAATTAAAAGAGGCTATACTTTCAAATCAGATACAGATACAGAAGTACTGGTTAATTTAATTGAAGAAGTTCAGAAAAAAGAAAATCTAAAATTAGGACAAGCCGTTCAAGTAGCCTTAAATCAGGTTGTAGGAGCTTATGCTATTTGTGTTTTTGATAAAAAAAAGCCAGACGAAATTATTGTAGCTCGATTAGGAAGCCCATTGGCCATTGGTGTTGGAGAAAATGAATATTTTATAGCTTCTGACGCTTCCCCATTTATTGAATATACATCTAATGCTATATATCTTGAAGATGAAGAAATGGCAATTGTTCGTTTACATAAACCATTAAAAATCAGAAAAATAAAAGATGACTCATTAGTAGATCCTTATATTCAGGAACTACAAATGAATCTAGAGCAAATTGAAAAAGGAGGCTACGATCACTTCATGCTTAAAGAAATTTATGAGCAACCAAACGCTATTAAAGACACTTATAGAGGAAGACTTCTCACTAATCAAGGGTTGATTCACATGGCAGGTGTAGAAGATAATCTTGAAAAATTTCTAAATGCACAACGCATATTAATTGTGGCTTGCGGTACTTCATGGCATGCAGGATTAGTCGCTGAATATATTTTTGAGGAATTTACTAGAATTCCAGTTGAGGTAGAATATGCTTCAGAATTCAGATACAGAAACCCTATTATTAATAAAGGAGATGTTGTAATTCCAATTTCACAATCTGGCGAAACAGCGGATACTTTAGCTGCTATAAAATTAGCCAAAGAAAAAGGAGCCTTTGTATTTGGAGTTTGCAATGTCGTTGGCTCGTCTATATCTAGAGAAACTCATGCTGGAGCCTATACACATGCTGGCCCAGAGATTGGAGTGGCATCTACCAAAGCTTTTACAACTCAAATTACCGTTTTGACATTAATAGCTTTGCGTTTAGCAAAAGCCAAAGGGACAATGTCTAATTCCGATTTTCATCGCTATTTACAAGAATTAGAATTAATGCCTGAAAAAGTAGAGGAAGCTTTAAAAACCAATAACAAAGCCAAAGAAATTGCAGCTGTTTTTAAAGACGCACCCAATTGTTTGTATTTAGGCAGAGGGTATAATTTTCCTGTAGCTTTAGAAGGTGCACTAAAATTAAAAGAAATATCATACATTCATGCAGAAGGTTATCCTGCTGCAGAAATGAAACATGGTCCGATTGCACTTATTGACGAACACATGCCTGTAGTAGTTATTGCTCCAAAGCAAGGTCATTATGATAAAGTAGTAAGTAATATTCAAGAAATAAAATCAAGAAGCGGAAAAATAATTGCCATTGTAACCAAAGGAGATACGCAAGTTCGTGATTTAGCGGATTACGTAATTGAGATTCCAGACACTTCAGACGCTCTATCACCAATGCTAACTACAATTCCTTTACAATTGTTGTCTTATCATATTGCGGTGATGCGAGGTTGTAATGTAGATCAACCAAGAAATTTAGCAAAATCGGTTACGGTGGAGTAGCCTAAACGTTCCTATCTTTAAAAAAGCGAGAAATAATTTCTCGCTTTTTTTATGGAATAACAAAAAATAATTTCATTTTATTTTTTAAGATTAATTTAAAGATTTGAAAAAATAAGAGATAAATACAAACATATTTGTACTAATAGCAGCAAAACGTTAATAAAACCTTAACAAAACTAAAATATAAAATAAACAACAAAGCTCCTTAAAAATTGATAAAAATTAATTTTTTTGTCACTTTAATTAGTAACAACAAAATTATTATTACATTAGCGTCATTAACTAACAAATTTCAAACATATGAAAGTATATTTATTTATTTTGTCATTGTTTTTTTGCAGCATAACTTTTGCTCAAAATTCAATTTCTGGATTCGTTAACGATGCTAATAACATGCCCGTTTCTGGCGCTAATGTTACTGTAGTTGGCGAATCTAAAGGAACTGTCACAGATTCCGATGGAAAATTCATTCTTAATTCAAACAAGAAATTTCCATTTTCGATTGAGATTTCAAATGTCGGATTTGCATCTCAAAAAATTATAATTACAAGTAATAATCAAAAGGTGAATGTGAAACTTTTGGAAGAGCAAACTAATCTGGAAGAGATTGTAGTTTCTGCATCGAGAACGGCTGAGAAAGTAAAAGAATCTCCAGTAACAGTTGAAAGAATGACTATTAGGGATATAAAAAAGACTGCTTCTCCTAGCTTTTATGACGGTTTAGAAAATCTAAAAGAGGTACAAATGAACACGAGTTCATTGTCATTTAAATCAATCAATACTCGTGGTTTTGCTACTGTTTCAAATACCCGTTTTATGCAGTTGGTAGACGGTATGGATAACTCTTCGCCGCTTTTAAACTTTGTATTAGGGAACTTAATTGGTATATCTGAAATAGATGTTCAAAGCGTAGAGTTACTTCCAGGAGCATCTTCTGCATTATATGGTGCTAATGCTTTTAATGGTATTTTATTTATGAATAGCAAAAGTCCATTTACTAGCCCAGGTGTTACTTCTTATGTAAAGTATGGTCAAACCAGTCAAAATGCGGCAGGGGTAAATAATTTTTATGATTATGGTATTCGAGTAGCTGGCGTTTTTAGTAAACACTTTGCGGCAAAAGCCAACTTCACTTTTATGAATGGAACCGATTGGTTCGCAACTAATTATGACGGATATCAAAACGGAAAATTGACAAGCGAGACAAGAGCAACTCCTGGTTATGACGGATTAAATGTCTATGGAGATGAGGTAGCAACAAATATTAAAGACGTTGCGAAAGCTATGCGTGATAAAGGAGTAATTACCCCTAGCCAATGGTCAGTTTTTGACGCAATATTGCCAAATCAAACGGTATCGCGAACAGGATATAATGAAACAGATTTGACTGACAATAAGGCAAGTAATGCAAAAGTAGATTTCTCCTTACATTTCAAACCTTTTGACAATGATTTTGAAATTATTTGGCAATCAAAATTTGGTTTTGGAAATGCAGTTTATCAGGGTAAAAACAGATATTACTTGAATAACTTTTTTATGGAACAACATAAGATTGAATTAAAAGGCAAAAACTTTTTTGTTAGAGGTTATACAACTACTGAAGATGGTGGTAAATCATATGATATGTTATTTACAGGAATAAATATAGCAGAAATTTGGAAACCAAGAGCAACTTGGTTTGGACAATATGCAGCTACTTATGTTAATTCTACATTGCAAGGAGCAACTCCTGACCAAGCTCATTTAGCGGCAAGAAATGTTGCTGATACTGGTCGTTTTTTGCCAGGTACTCCTGAGTTCATGGCTGCATTTAATAAAGTTACTTCTGACCCAGATGTATTAACAGGTTCAAAATTAGTGGATAACTCAAGGATTTGGCATTCGGATGCTAATTATAATTTTAAAGATGCTGTAAAATTCGCTGAAATTCAAGTAGGTGGGTCTTATAGAATCTATGATTTGAATTCGCATGGAAGAATATATACTGATAAAGATGGAACTATCAAATATAATGAATTTGGTATATATACTCAAATTCAAAAAAAATTAATGGACGACCGTTTAAAATTAACAGGGTCAATACGTTATGACAAAGCTAAAAATTTTGAAGGTAATTATTCCCCTAGAATTTCAGCTGTGTATAGTGTAGGCGATAAAAAGCAACATACTTTTAGAGGTTCATTTCAAACTGGATTTCGTAACCCAACTACTCAAGATCAATATATAGGTTTTAATGTTGGAAATGCAGTACTAATTGGATCGGCACCAGATAACTTAATAAAATATTCTGAAACTAGAGACATTTCTGCTGGAACACCAGCTGTTGGGCAAATCTATGCAAGTGGAAATCCATTAGCTCCACTTTCAACCAGAGTATTAACAGGTGAAGATGCTTATTTTAATTCATATACAGCTGCATCTGTAACAGATTTTGCTGACTTTGCAACAAAGAATCCTGGCAACACGCCTGGGGCAGCATCCAAGTTAGTAAAATCAAATGCTTCATTTGTAAAACCAGAAACAGTTAAATCTATAGATTTAGGATATCGAGGTACTTTTGAGGGTTTTAATTTTGATATTAATGGTTATCTTAATATTTATAATAATTTCATAGGTAATCTTACTGTTTTAACTCCTCTTTATGGCAAAGCTAGTAATTCTTTTGATTTTGTTCAAGGAGCCACAGACGCTGTCCCTTACCTAAGTAATCCAGCTGTTCAATCATTACACGCTTTAGCAAATGGGAATTATAGAGCATATCAATTATACACTAATACTGACATTGAAATTAAATCTATGGGGTTTGGAGTTGGTCTATCTAAAAAAGTGATTGGTAATTTTGAATTAGGAGCTAATTACAACTATTCTAACTTTGATTTTGACCAAGCAAAAGACCCAAGTTTTGAAGCTAGTTTCAACACACCAAAACACCGAGTTAAAGCTTCAATTGGAAATGATAAATTATTTAAAAATTTCGGATTTAATTTAAGTGGAAGATGGAATAGTGCCTATCTATGGGAGTCAACAATGGCTGACGGAATGATTGCAGAGGCTACGGTTCTTGATGCTCAAATTAATTATAATTTACCAAAATTAAAATCAACATTCAAATTTGGCGCAGCCAATTTAGGAGGAAAAGAATACTATCAAGTATTAGGAGCTGGTTCAATAGGCCGTCAAATTTTTGCTTCTTGGACTATCAATCCTTAAATTAAATCAATAACATATAAATTTAAAAATTATGATAAAAAATTTCAAATGGCTATTATTGGTTGCAATTACCATAACAGCTTGTAGCAAAAGTGAAGATACAGTTGATACCAATTCGTCTGACGGATTGCCATTAACTTCTGGATCTGCTGATTTTTCAAAATATGTAGCATTAGGAGATTCCTTTGCAGCTGGTTATAGCGATGGCGCTTTATTTATAGAAAGTCAAAAAGGAGCATATCCAAATATATTAGCCCAACAATTTGCTTTAGTTGGAGGTGGAGACTTTAAAACACCATTTATGGCAGATAATATAGGAGGTTTACTACTAGGAGGATTTCAAATTCAAGGGCCTAGATTATATTTTAATGGGTCTGGACCAGTTCCTGTAGCAGGACCTCCTACAACAGAAATAGCTAATCATTTAGCAGGGTCTTTTAATAATATGGGAATTCCAGGAGCAAAGAGTTTTCACTTACTAGCGTCAGGCTATGGAAATATAGCAGGAGTAGTTTCAGGACAAGCAAATCCTTATTATGCTAGGTTTGCCTCTTCCGCATCAGCTTCAATTATTGATGATGCAATAAATCAAACACCATCTTTCTTTTCTCTATGGATTGGTGGTAATGATGTATTATCTTACGCCATTTCAGGAGGTACTGGCACAAACCAAACGGGAAATTTAAATCCAGCAACTTATGGTCCAAATGATATTACAGATCCAAATGTTTTCGCATCAGTTTACAATACTTTAATTACCAAATTAACTGCTAATGGTGCCAAAGGATTAGTTGTAAATGTTCCTTATATTACTTCTATTCCTTATTTTACTACAGTACAACATAATGTTGTCCCGTTGGATGCAGCAACCTCTACTCAACTTAACGGCGCAACAGGTTATGGCGCATATAATGCTGGAATTGTTCAAGCTTTTGCTTATTTGGTCAGTAATAACTTAATGACCCAAGCTAATGCTGATGCTGAAATAGCAAAACGAACTATTAATTTTCATGCAGGTTCAGATAATGCAGTTGTAATTATGGACAAAGATCTTACTGATTTAACAACTATAAACTCTGCATTAATTAGTATGAGACAAGCAACAAGTGAGGATTTTATAGTTTTACCTGCTAGTTCTTTTATTGGAACTAAAGTTGGTGGAAATCCTTTATATGTTAATGGAGTAACTGTTCCATTAGAAGATAAATGGGTTTTGTCTAAAAATGAAGCGTCTCAAGTTAAAACCGCAACAGACGCATACAATGTTACAATTCAATCATTATCTGTTTCTAAAGGACTTGCTTTTGTAGATTCAAAAGCCATATTAAATCAAGTTGCTAATGGTGGCTACATAGCTAATGGGTTTACAATGACATCAGCTTACGTTAAAGGAAATTCATTTTCACTTGACGGTATTCATGCTAGTCCAAGAGGATATGCTTTGATT
>JBBALV010000017.1:0-53118 GCA_040402815.1 Flavobacterium sp. | reverse complement strand
CGGTAAAATCTATGAGCAAGAATATGAAAGAGGTAAATCATTGTATCCAGTAAATCAAATTGGTGAAACCACCAAACGTGGAACAATGCAAACGTTTTATCCTGACGATACTATTTTTACACAAACGATAGAGTTTTCTTTTGACACTCTTTCGGCACGTATGCGTGAATTGTCATTTCTTAACAAAGGCATTACCATAACTTTTACGGATAAAAGACAAAAAGACGAAAAAGGAGTGTTTCATCAAGAAATATTTCATTCTACAGAAGGATTAAAAGAATATATCCGTTATTTAGATGGAAATCGCGAGCCAATAATTTCGCATGTAATTTCAATGGACTCTGAAAAAGGAGAAATTCCAGTTGAAGTTGCATTAATCTATAATACCAGTTATACAGAAAATATTTTTTCCTATGTAAATAACATCAATACTCACGAAGGTGGAACGCACTTGCAAGGTTTCAGAACTGGTTTAACCCGTTCATTGAAGAAATATGCCGATGCTTCAGGAATGTTAGACAAACTGAAATTTGAAATCTCTGGTGATGATTTTCGTGAAGGATTAACCGCAATTATCTCTGTAAAAGTTGCAGAACCTCAATTTGAAGGTCAAACCAAAACTAAATTAGGAAATAGAGAAGTTGTTTCGCCAGTAAGCCAAGCTGTTGGAGATATGATTGAAAACTATTTGGAAGAAAATCCAAATGATGCTCGTATCATCGTTCAAAAAGTGATTCTTGCTGCTCAAGCCCGACATGCTGCCAAAAAAGCCCGTGAAATGGTGCAACGTAAAACCGTTTTAGGTGGAGGTGGATTGCCAGGGAAATTATCGGATTGTTCAGAGCAAGATCCTGCACGTTGCGAAGTATACCTTGTCGAGGGTGATTCTGCAGGCGGAACAGCTAAACAAGGCCGTGACAGAGCATTTCAAGCTATTTTGCCTTTACGAGGTAAAATTTTGAATGTTGAAAAAGCCATGCACCATAAAGTATTTGAAAACGAAGAAATTCGTAATATTTTTACGGCACTTGGAGTCACAATAGGAACAGCAGAAGATAGCAAAGCATTGAACATTGAAAAACTTCGTTATCACAAAGTAATTATTATGTGTGATGCGGATGTCGATGGTAGTCATATTTCTACCTTAATATTAACCTTCTTCTTTAGATTTATGAAAGAATTAATAGAGCAAGGGCATGTTTATATTGCTGCTCCACCGCTTTATTTAGTAAAGAAGGGGAATAAAAAGGAGTACGCTTGGACAGATGTGCAACGCGACCAAGCCAATGAACGTATGGGGGGTAGTGCAGCAATTCAACGCTATAAAGGTTTAGGAGAAATGAATGCAGAGCAGTTATGGGAAACTACCATGGATCCAAATTACAGAACGCTACGTCAAGTAACAATTGATAGTTTGTCTGAAGCAGATAGAGTTTTCTCTATGCTTATGGGTGATGATGTACCGCCGAGAAGAGATTTTATCGAAAAAAATGCTGTTTACGCGAATATTGATGCTTAAATTTATTTTAGCATTTATCTCATTTATTTGGAATTAAAAAAAATAGTAAAACCACTCAAACAAAGAGTGGTTTTTTTATCTAAAATTGCACTTAAATATTTAGTTTAGAGGATGATTTTAAATTTATAATTGTTAGTTTTGCATTTTTAAAAAAAATAAGTTCAACAAACAAATATAAAAATTATGAAAGTTACAATAGTTGGTGCAGGAAATGTAGGGGCATCATGTGCAGACGCAATTTCGTATAGAGGAATTGCAAGTGAAGTAGTTTTATTGGATATCAAAGAAGGTTTTGCAGAAGGTAAAGCTATGGATATCATGCAATGTGCTACAAATACGGGATTTAACACCCAACTTTCAGGAGTTACAAATGATTATTCAAAAACAGCCAATAGCGATGTAGTTGTTATAACTTCTGGTATTCCTAGAAAACCAGGAATGACGCGTGAAGAATTAATCGGTATTAACGCTGGAATTGTAAAATCAGTTGCTGATAATGTTTTGGCTCATTCGCCAAATGCTATAATAGTAGTAGTATCTAATCCTATGGATACGATGACCTATTTGACATTAAAAGCGACAGGATTGCCAAAAAACAGAATCATAGGTATGGGCGGAGCATTAGATAGTTCTCGTTTTAAATATTACCTTTCAAAAGCATTAGAAAAACCAGCAAACGATATTTCTGCAATGGTAATTGGAGGTCATGGCGATACTACAATGATTCCTTTGACTCGTTTGGCTTCTTATAATGGTATTCCAGTTTCAGAATTTCTTTCTGAAGCACAATTAGATAAAGTTGCTGCCGATACAATGGTAGGAGGAGCTACGCTTACAGGATTATTAGGAACTTCAGCTTGGTATGCACCCGGAGCTTCAGTAGCCTACTTGGTAGATAGTATTTTGAATAATCAAAAGAAAATGATTGCTTGCTCCGTATTTTTAGAGGGAGAATATGGGCAAAATGATATTTGTATTGGTGTTCCATGTATTATAGGTAGAAATGGAATTGAACAAATTCTAGATATACAATTAAATGATACTGAAAAAACCGCTTTTGCTAAAAGTGCTGATGCAGTGCGAAATATGAATGCTGATTTAAAATCGGTTTTATAGAAAATACCAAAAACGTATTTATTTTAAAGATTAATCTATAAATAAATTGGTTAATCTTTATCTAAATTATATATTTGCTCGTTTGAAAAATGTTCAAAAACAATATTTTTTTACTTTTCAGGTAAAAGTTTGTCGAATTTGTGCTATTTTAACAAATAAACAATTAAATACAATTAAATTAATTAATTTTTAGTAATAATGCAGAATAGAGGACTCGTTAAATTTTTTGCAATTTTATTTGCATTGGTAAGTATTTACCAACTTTCTTTCACATTTGTAGCAAGTAGCGTTGAGAGTAAGGCAAAAGCATTTGCAAATGGCAATGAAAAAAAAGAAATTACCTATTTAGATTCTATCGGAAAAGAAAAGGTGTTTTTAGACTTTTTTACTTATAATGAAGTAAAAGACAAAAAAATTAATAAAGGTCTTGACCTTGAAGGCGGAATAAATGTTATTCTTCAAATTTCGGTTAAAGATATTTTGAAAGGATTGTCCAACAATTCTAAAAACCCCGTTTTTAATAAATCTTTGGCAGATGCAACATCTAATTTAAAAGGAAATCAAACATACATTGATGCTTTTTTTGATGCTTTTGAAGCCAATTCAAACGGTACTGTAAAATTAGGTTCACCTGAAATTTTTGCAAATAAAGGTTTGGCTGATGAGGTTAATTTTAAAATGTCTGATAAAGATGTTGAAAAAGTTATCAGAAAAAAAGTAGAAGAATCAGTAGCTTCTGCATTCGAAGTACTTAGAAAACGTATTGACAAATTTGGTGTGACTCAACCTAATATTCAAAAATTAGGAGAAACAGGAAGAATTCTTGTAGAATTGCCAGGAGCAAAAGATGTAGACAGAATTAAGAAATTATTGTCTAGTACAGCTCAATTGGAATTTTGGGAAACTTTTAAAGCGGAAGAAATCAGTAGCTTTTTAGTTGCTGCAAATGAGTCTTTGAAAAAATCTGAAGTTTCATTTAAAGAAACCAAAGTAGTAGCTAAAGATTCTTTGTCTGCTTTATTAACGGACAAAAAAGATTCCATTGGATCAAAAAATAATCTAGGACCTATTGTTGAAAAAATAGTTTCACAAGGTGGTGGACCAGTATTAGGCGTTTTCTCTACAAAAGATACTGCACTTATCGGAGGTTATTTGCGAAGACCAAGCATTAGAGTTTTATTGCAAGCAAATCAGCATTATGCAAAATTTGTTTGGGGAAAACCAAATACTATAAAAGACGAAAAAACTAAAAAAGAAATTGAAACTGCAGATTTATATGCCTTAAAAGGCAATAGGGATAACATAGCTCCAATGAGTGGTGGTGTTATTACAGATGCAAAAGACGATTTTGATCAATTAGGTAAGCCAGCCGTGTCTATGCAAATGAACGGAAAAGGAGCAAAAGTATGGGAAGAACTAACAGGAAAAGCATATACTCAGAAAAGTAATATTGCAATTGTTCTTGATGATATTGTTTATTCAGCTCCTGGTGTTTCTAGTGGTGCAATTGCTGGTGGAAGATCTCAAATTTCTGGTTCATTTGAAATTGCAGAAACTAAAGATTTAGCAAACGTTTTAAGAGCTGGTAAATTACCTGCATCTGCAGATATTATTCAATCAGAAGTTGTTGGACCATCATTAGGTCAAGAAGCTATTGATAATGGAGTAAACTCTTCTTTATTAGGTTTATTGTTAGTTTCACTTTGGATGATAATCTATTATGGAAGAGCTGGTGTTTATGCTAATATCGCTTTGGCAATTAACTTATTGTTCTTATTCGGAATTTTAGCAAGTTTAGGTGCTGTTCTTACTTTACCTGGTATTGCAGGTATTGTATTAACAATGGGAACTGCAGTAGATGCGAATATAATCATCTATGAACGAGCAAAAGAAGAGCTTCGTACAGGTAAAACGATTGAGGATTCGATTAAAACCTCTTTTGGATGGAAAGGTGCTATGAGATCAATTGTTGATGCAAACGTAACGCACGTTTTGACAGGAATAGTGTTATTGGTGTTTGGAACTGGTCCTATTCAAGGATTTGCAACTACATTGTTAATTGGTATAGCAACTTCATTATTTACATCTATTTTTATCACAAGAATCCTTTTGGATAGAAGTATTGCTAAAGGAAATAAATTAACATTTGTAACTTCAATATCTAAAAATTGGTTGAACAATTTTAATGTTGATTTCTTGAAATACAAAAAAATGTTTTATGCGATTTCTGGAGTTGTAGTTATTGTAAGTATTATTTCATTGTCTACTAACTCCGTTAATTATGGTGTTGACTTCTTAGGAGGAAGAACATTTCAAGTACGATTTGACAAAGAAATTCCAACTGATGAGGTAAAAGAAGAATTGTCTAAAGAATTTGGAAGTACTGTTGAAGCTAAAGTTTTTGGAGAAAAAACACAGTTGAAAATTACGACCAAATTTAAAGTTGCGGAGCATGGAATTGAAGCCGATAAAGAAGTGAACACAAAACTATTTAATGGTTTAAAAAGACACTTCGGAGCTGATATGACGTACGACAAATTTGTGAATTCTTATGATGGAAAAAAATTAGGAATTTTACAAGCATCTAAAGTTGGACCAAGTGTTGCCGAAGATATTAAAACCAATGCATATTGGGCTGTACTTGGTGCGATGCTAATTGTGTGTCTTTATTTAATGATAAGTTTCAGAAAATGGCAATACAGTTTAGGTGCAATTGCTGCCGTAGCGCATGACGTTATTTTTGTATTAGGCGTTTATTCATTATTATGGAAATACGCTCCATTCGGAATGGAAATCGATCAACATTTTATTGCTGCAATTCTTACTGTTATTGGGTATTCTATGAATGATACTGTAATTGTATTTGATAGAGTTCGTGAATATTTGGGAGGACGAGGAACTAAAGGTAATTTTAATCAAATTGTAAATCAATCTATTAATAGCACTATGTCAAGAACATTAAACACGTCTTTAACCATGATTTTGGTTTTATTGATTATGTTTGTTTTTGGTGGTGAATCTATTCGTGGATTTATCTTTGCCATGTTAATTGGTATCATTGTTGGAACTTACTCTTCATTATTTATTGCAACTCCAGTTTTATGTGATACCATTTCTGAAGCAGAACATAAAAGAATTGAAGAAGCACACAACAAACCAGAATAGGTTTAAAATAAATTATTTTAAAAGGCTCGAATTTATTCGAGCCTTTTTATTTCAGTATACTTGCATCTCTGATTTTTTTGAATATTTAACTGAAACCCAAAATAATTTAGACTCTATTAAAAATACTTCGCAATTTAACTTTTGTTTTTTACTTTTAACTTTTCTTTAAAAAACATATCTTTGCTAAAAATCATTAGAATGAGTGCATTACAAACCCTTGTAGAACAAGCTTGGAACGACCGAACTTTATTGCAAAATGCTACAACTACAGCCGCGATTCGGGAAGTTATAGATTTACTTGATTCTGGAACGTTACGTGTTGCAGAACCTATAGCTAGGGGTTGGCAAGTGAATGAATGGGTTAAAAAAGCGGTAGTGATGTATTTTCCAATACAAAAAATGGAGACTTTTGAAGTGGGTATTTTTGAATACCATGATAAAATTCCGTTGAAAAGAGGATATGCTGAAAAAGGTATTCGAATTGTGCCTAATGCTGTGGCAAGACATGGTGCTTATATTTCTAAAGGTGTAATTCTTATGCCAAGTTATGTTAATATTGGTGCTTATGTAGACGAAGGCACTATGGTGGATACTTGGGCTACTGTAGGTAGTTGTGCGCAAATTGGTAAAAATGTTCATCTAAGCGGTGGCGTTGGAATTGGTGGTGTTTTAGAACCGCTCCAAGCAGCACCCGTAATAATTGAAGATGGAGCGTTTATTGGTTCTCGTTGCATTATTGTTGAAGGTGTTCGAGTTGAAACCGAAGCGGTGCTAGGTGCTAATGTATGCTTAACGGCTTCTACAAAAATTATAGATGTAACCGGTGAATTTCCAATTGAAATGAAAGGTATTGTTCCAGCTCGTTCGGTGGTGATACCAGGCAGCTATACCAAAAGATTTGCTGCAGGTGAATTCCAAGTCCCTTGTGCTTTGATTATCGGAAAACGCAAACCCTCAACCGATTTAAAAACGAGTTTGAATGATGCGTTAAGAGAATATGATGTAGCGGTTTAATTTTGAACTTACTAATTAAATCAAATTCAAAAACTGTTTATGTCGGATTTTTCAATAAATAAAAAATTTGTCTCTTTTTTTAGCCTTCCTTTTTTTACAAATAGAGTCTATATTCTTTTTTTGTGGATGGCTGTTACATTGATATCTTCCATTAAACAATTGCTTCATTTTAAATATAACAATTATCAAATTTTTAAAGGCGTTTATTTTCATACGATCGAAAAGCTACCTTTATATAAAGAATACCCATTAGAATATTTCGACCACAATCATTATGGTCCTGTTTTCAGTCTGGTCATTGCCCCTTTTGCCCTTTTGCCCGATTATTTAGGTTTACCGCTTTGGGCCTTATTTAATGCTGGAATTTTAATATGGGCAATCACCCAATTACCTTTAAAATCTACCCAAATCAATGCTGTTTTATGGATTTGTCTCCATGAATTTCTTACAACTTTATTAGGTTTACAATTCAACCCAATGATGACAGCAATTATCTTACTTTCTTTTGTTTATATTGAAAAACAAAAAGATTTTTGGTCAGCAATGCTTATTGTATTAGGTGTTTTTATTAAACTTTATGGAATTGTAGGTTTGGCTTTTTTCTTTTTTTCAAAAAATAAAATCAAATTTATTCTGTCACTATTTTTTTGGAGTATTGTTTTTTTTACATTACCAATGTTACTTTCATCTCCGGATTATATCATTCATACTTACCGAGAATGGTATGAAAGATTAATTGTAAAGAATGCGGAAAATACTGGTCTAGATTCGTATCAAGATATTTCTTTAATGGGAATTGTACGACGTTTTTTTCATGATAATACAATTCCTAATATCCCTTTTTTAATTGGTGGAGTATTTCTATTTGGATTACAATATTTAAGAATTAATGAATATAAAGAGCAACCTTTTCGATTGATGCTTTTGGCTTCGGTATTAATTTTTACAGTAATTTTTAGCTCTGGGTCAGAATCACCAACCTATATTATTGCATTTGTTGGAGTAGCTATTTGGTTTGTAATTCAACCTAAACCCATTTCGAAATTCTATATTGTTTTGTTTGTTTTTGCAATGGTTTTAACCAGTTTGTCTCCTTCGGATTTAATGCCTAAATTTTTAAGAGATAATTATATTCGTCCTTATGCATTAAAAGCAGTACCTTGTGTGCTAATTTGGTTTGCAATAATATTCGAAATGTATCGAAAAAAATTTAAAAATTACAATTCTATTAAGGATTAACAATGAAAGCATTAAAGAAAATATCAATTGTTATACCTTCATTTAATGAAGAAGGGAATGTAAATATAATTATTTCAGCACTTCATGATGTTTTAAAAAAAGGCAACTACGAGTATGAATTAATTTTTGTAGACGATGGAAGTAGCGATAAAACCTTGTCTATTTTACAACGAATGGCCGCTTCCGATTCTCATTTGTTTTATATTGAATTATCCCGAAACTTTGGACACCAAAATGCACTAAAAGCGGGTTTAGATTTTGCGTCTGGGGATTGTATAATTACTATGGATGGTGATATGCAACACCCGCCAGAGCTAATACCCCAATTATTAGAAAAATGGGAAGAAGGATTTGACGTGGTCTATACGCGTCGTTTAGAAGATAAAAACCTTCCTGTTTTCAAAAAAATCACGTCTAAATATTTCTACAAATTCATAAATTATATTTCAGAAATAAAAATCGAAGAAGGTACAGCTGATTTTAGATTAATGGATAAAAAAGTATCTAAAGTGTTTTTTGCCTTTAGTGAAAATGAATTATTTATACGTGGATTGGTAAATTGGGTCGGATTTAAACAATTTGCCATTGACTATGTTCCTGCCGAACGTTATTCAGGAAATAGTAAATATACCGTTAAAAAAATGATGCAATTTGCGCTTAAAGGCATCACTTCTTTTAGTATTCGTCCGTTATATATCTCAATTTTTTTAGGATTTTCTATTTTTGTATTGTCTTTGATATTTTATGTATTATACGTTTTTTATAGTATTTATTTTGGACATGTAATTTCAGGTTGGGCTTCTGTAATTTTTACGATTGTAATTTTTGGCGGACTGAATTTAATAGTTATTGGAATTATTGGAGTATATGTTGGGAAACTTTTTATGCAATCCAAACAACGACCAAACTACTTAATAAGAGAAACTAATTTAGATACTAAAAAATGATTTTATTTAGTTTTGATATTGAAGAGTTTGATATGCCATTCGAATACGGAAGAACCATTAGTTTTGATGATCAAATTAAAATTTCTATTGTGGGTACTTCAGTAATATTAGATTTATTACAAAAACATCAAATAAAGGCTACTTTTTTTAGCACTGTTGTATTTGCTGAAAATGCTCCTAATATCATTAATAGAATTGTAAATGAAGGACATGAAATTGCATCGCACAGTTATTATCACAGTGATTTCAAAGTTGAACATTTAAGGGAATCAAAAGAAAAATTAGAAGAAATCACGAATACTAAAGTCATTGGTTATCGCATGCCAAGAATGCAACCGGTTGATGAAAATGAAATTTTTAAAGCTGGATATGTTTATAATTCATCATTAAATCCAACTTATTTACCAGGAAGATATAATAATTTTTCTAAGCCTCGAACCTATTTCAAGCAAGATGGTGTTTGGCAAATTCCAGCATCAGTTAGTCCAATTGTTCGGTTTCCATTATTTTGGTTGTCCTTTCATAATTTACCACTTTGGATTTATAAAATGCTTTGCAAAAGCACAATAAAAAAAGATAAATATCTTAATTTATATTTTCACCCATGGGAATTTACTGATTTAAAAGATACTGAACGATTCGGATTTCCAAGCTACGTTTCAAAAAATTCTGGAAAAGACATGAAAGATAGGTTTGAAAAATTAATTGTTTGGATGAAAGAACAAAATCACTCATTTCATTCTACACGAGATTTAATTGAAAGAATTGAAGCAAAATCAATATGAAAATAGCTGTAATTCAACCCAAAATGATTGGCGATGTGCTAATTACAAGCGTAATTTTTGAAGAATTAAGAGCTAAATTTCCCAATGCGAAATTGCATTATATCATCAATTCAAACACATTAGCGGTAGTAGAAAACAATCCTTATATTGATGAGTACATTTTACTAAATCCATTAATAGAAATGGGAGTTAAAGGCTTCATTAATCAATTGCATAGCATTAAGAATGAGAGATATGATATCATTATTGATTCGTATGCCAAATTAAAAACAGGTTTGTTTTGCAAATTTTCGGGTGCTAAGCAGACCATTTCTTTTCGAAAATCCTATTCACAATTTTTATATTCTGATACCATCATTAGAACCAAAGAATCCATTTCAATAGCAACTAAAGCAGTAGAACATCGGTTGCAATTATTAAAACCTTTGGGAATTGATTTTCGAGTTATTAAACCTAAAATTTATTTAACTTCTGAAGAAGTTGAGAAAGCAAAATCGACTTTAATCCAGAATGGAATTGATATAGAAAATCCAATAGTTATGATTAGTGCATTAGGTAGTAGCGATTCTAAAACCTATCCATTGCCCTATATGGCTAATGTAATTGATGCAATTGCTTTGGGAAAATCAGTTCAAATTTTATTTAATTACATTCCAAATCAAAGAAACCAAGCGTTAGAATTATACAATTTATGCAAACCAGCGACAAAAGAGAAAATAAAGATTGATTTTTATGCTAAATCGTTACGGGATTTCATGAGTATAACAAGTCAATGCAAGGCATTAATTGGTAATGAAGGTGGTGCAACCAATATGGCAAAAGCATTAGATATACCAACTTTTACAATTTTCTCACCATTTATTCTAAAAAATGATTGGAATATGTTTGAAAATAGTACTTCAAATATATCCGTTCATATTTCTGATTTTTATCCAAATTTGATTTTGGATAAAAAAAAGGGTAGTTCTGAAATTTATAGACTATTGAATTATGAATTGTTTAAAAATACATTACTTTTATTTATTAAAAATAACAATTTAAACTAGATGATTGTAGGTTTTGATGCAAAACGTTTTTTTCATAACAAAACAGGTTTAGGCAATTATAGCCGAGATTTGGTTAGAATTCTAGCGCAATTCTATCCCGAAAATAATTATTTACTTTATAATCCTAAGCCAAAAAAAATTGATCGTATTTTTATTGATGGAAAATGTATTATAGAAAAATTACCAATTAAAAAAAAGTACAATAAATTTTCTGCTTTATGGCGACTTTTTAAAATAGTACCTCAAATTACAGAAGATAAAATCGAAATTTTTCACGGTTTGTCAGGAGAAATTCCTATCGGTTTAAATAAAACAGGAATTAAAACGGTAGTAACTATTCACGATTTAATTTTCATGAGGTACCCTGAATTATATACTTATTTCGATAGAAAAATACATTATTTTAAATTCCAATACGCCGCAAAAAAATCCGATTTAGTTATTGCTATAAGTGAGCAAACCAAACAAGATATAATATCGTATTTAAAAATAAATCCGGACAAAATAAAAGTAATATATCAAGGTTGTGCACCTGTTTTTAAAGAAATAATTACAACTGAATTTATCGAAATAGTAAGAGAAAAGTATAATTTGCCAGAAAAATTTATTTTAAATGTCGGCACCATTGAAAAAAGAAAAAATATACTTTCAGTAATCAAAGCAATTAAAGATATTGACATTCAATTGGTTGTGATTGGAAAAAAAACGGATTATTTTGATGAAATAAAAAGATATATTTTAGAAAATGCAATTGACGATAAAATTATTTTTTTAGAAAATGTGGCTCTAAATGAACTTGCATCAATTTATAGAATGGCGCACATTTTTGTATATCCATCTGTTTTTGAGGGATTTGGAATTCCTATTATTGAAGCATTATATTCCAAAATACCCGTAATTACTTCAAAAGGAGGATGTTTTATAGAAGCTGGGGGTGAAAATTCTGTATATGTAGAACCATTAAATGTCGAAGATATTAGAAACGGTATTAATGAATTATTAAACAATCCAAAAAAGCAAGAAAAAATGAAAATTAAAGGTTATGAATTTGTTCAAAAGTTTAATGATGAGAACATTGCAAATATTATTATGCAATCTTATAAAGAAGTTTTAAAATTATATTAATTGTATAAAATTAGTTGGTTATTTTATTGTCAAAAAACGATTAGAATTATATATTTGTTAATTACAAAATAAAAGTAGCATTGAATAACGATAAAAAAATATCGGTCTTAATAATCACTCTCAATGAAGAGAAAAATATGCAAGAACTCTTAATTGATTTGGATTTTGCCGATGAAATTATTGTTGTTGATTCATTTAGCACCGACAAAACTAAAGAAGTTTCGGAATCATTTCCAAATGTAAAATTCATTGAAAATAAATTTGAAAATTATACAGCACAACGTAATTTTGCTATTGAAAAGGCTAATCATGAATGGATTTTATTTTTAGATGCTGACGAGCGATTGACAATAGAATTGAAAAAAGAAATTATCGATACTATTCAATCGGATAGTGATAATAATGCCTATTTATTTTACAGAACATTCATGTTTAAAAATAGCGTTTTGCATTTCAGCGGTTGGCAAACAGATAAAATATTTCGACTATTCAGACGTGATAAAGCAAGATACACCATGAAAAGATTGGTACATGAAAAACTAGATGTCGAAGGTAAAATTGGTGTTTTTCAAAATAAATTAATACATTTCTCTTATGCAGATTTTCACTCTTATAAAGGAAAAATGGTTGCTTACGGAAAGCTAAAAGCCAAAGAAAAGTATATGATTGGATTTCAACCTAATTTTATCTATTTTTATGGACATCCAATATATAAATTTTTATACCAATACCTGATTCGTTTAGGTATTCTTGATGGTCGAAAAGGAATTATCATTTGCTACTTGAACGCCCTAAGTATATGCTCTCGATACAAAGAATTAAAGAAAATTTATAGTAAATAATGGATGGAATACTAATTTTTTTTTTGAATTTTCAGGTTTAATAGTCAAAAATAAATTTCTAAATACTTACTTTAGTAATTCTTAAAGTTGCAACACATCAAGTAAAAACAATTTACATTGCTTGTAACGCTTTTATCTCATCACGCAATTTTGCAGCTTGCATAAAGTCGAGATCTTTGGCGGCTTTTTCCATCGCTTTTCTTTTTTCACGGATGCGTTTTTCTATTTCGGGCTTAGAGAGGTATTCCAATTGTGGTTCGGCTGCCATTGATGCGGTGTAGCCCAATTCAAAATCGACCAATGTATTTTTAGTAAAGGCACTTTCAATTTTCTTATTTAACGCCATAGGTACCAAATTGTTTACTACGTTGTAATTGATTTGTTTGGTTCGTCTGTAATTGGTTTCGTCTATGGTTTTTTGCATACTCGCTGTAATTTTATCGGCGTACATAATGGCTTTTCCGTTCAGGTTTCTAGCGGCACGACCAATGGTTTGTGTCAACGAACGATGACTTCTTAAAAAACCTTCTTTATCGGCATCTAAAATGGCTACCAACGAAACTTCGGGTAAATCCAATCCTTCACGCAGTAAATTCACACCAATCAAAACATCAAAGCGTCCTTTTCGTAAGTCTTGCATGATTTCAATGCGTTCTAAAGTATCAACTTCAGAATGAATGTAACGGCATCGAATAGCAACTTTAGTTAAATATTTTGCTAATTCTTCTGCCATTCTTTTGGTTAATGTAGTAACCAAAACGCGTTCGTCAATTTCAGCACGCTGTTGAATTTCTTCAATTAAATCATCTATTTGATTCAGGCTGGGTCTAATTTCTATCACCGGATCAAGCAATCCTGTTGGTCGAATGACTTGCTCTACGACAACGCCATCGGTTTTTTGCAATTCATAATCTGCAGGAGTTGCTGAAACATAAATAACTTGATTTTGCATGGCTTCAAATTCATCAAATTTCAGCGGTCGATTGTCCATAGCGGCTGGCAATCGGAAACCATATTCCACCAAATTCTCTTTACGGCTTCTGTCACCACCGTACATGGCGTGCACTTGAGAAAGCGTGACGTGACTTTCGTCCACTACCATCAAATAATCTTTTGGAAAATAATCCAACAAACAAAAGGGTCGTGTGCCTGCAGAACGACCGTCTAAATATCTCGAATAATTTTCTATTCCTGAGCAATAGCCCAGTTCCCGGATCATTTCTAAATCGAAATTGGTGCGTTCTTCCAAACGTTTGGCTTCAAGATGTTTGCCAATTTCTTTGAAATAATCCACTTGTTTGACCAAATCTTGTTGGATTTCCCATATCGCATTTTGCAACACATCGGGTGAAGTGACAAACATATTGGCAGGATAAATGGTGAGTTTTTCAAATTTCTCCATCACTTGCGAAGTTTTGACATCAAAACGTTCTATTTCTTCGATTTCATCACCAAAGAAATGAATTCGAAAAGCATCATCCGCATAACTCGGATATATATCAACCGTATCGCCTTTAATTCTGAAATTTCCAGGTGTAAAATCGACCTCGGTTCTAGAATATAAACTTTGCACCAATTGATGCAATAATTTGGTACGAGAAATGATTTGTCCGACTTCAATTGGAATTACATTTTTCTGAAATTCAACTGGGTTACCAATACCGTAGAGGCAAGAAACAGAAGAAATTACAATGATATCGCGTCGCCCAGAAAGTAGGGAAGACACGGTGGACATTCGCATTTTTTCTAATTCTTCATTGATAGACAAATCTTTTTCAATAAAAACTCCCGTTACGGGCATGAAGGCTTCGGGTTGGTAATAATCGTAATAGGACACGAAATACTCCACGGCATTATCCGGAAAAAACTGTTTGAATTCGGAATACAATTGGGCAGCAAGTGTTTTATTATGAGCCAAAACAAGCGTTGGTCGTTGCACGTTTTCGATTACATTGGCAACGGTAAAGGTTTTTCCGGAACCCGTAACGCCCAATAAGTTCTGGTATTTTTCGTTATCAACGATGCCCTGAGTTAATTTCTGAATGGCTTTTGGTTGATCGCCTTTAGGCTTGTAATCCGATACGACTTGAAAGTTCATAATAGCTTTTTACAAAGCACAAAGGTAAATAGTTTAGGTTAGTTCTTTGCATCCTATTGCAAGATAATCAATTGCTTTTTAAAGATCTATTATATGTTTTTTGATATTTACAAAAAGGATGAATTATTGAGTTCATGTGTTTTAACAAATAATCTCGATTTAGTGATACAATAACTAATGATTTCATTAAAAAAGGAAATCATAAGCCGGATTATTATTTCCTAATAAAATTCGATTCGTAGCTTGAAATCCAATCTTCAACCGAAATTTTAGAGACTAATTCGGCTATCAATTGATAGGGAATATCTTCCATTTTTTTGAAACGAATGCAACTTTTTCCCATGTCTAATTTGAGTTTAGTATGTTTTGGATAAGCGGTTACAAACCAGTCGTATAAATTTTTATCTGCATAAATCCCCATATGATAAAAGGCGATGAAGTTTTTTTGGGAAGCAATATTGATAAACGGAAGCGGTAATTCGGGTTGGCAATGGTACCCTTTTGGATATAAGTCATGCGGAACCACATAGCCTAACATCCCGTAAGACATAGCTTCTTGAAAACCAGTTGGTAAATTTTCAATCACAGTTTTTCGTAACTGATTCATGGCAGCTTTTCGCTCTTCGGGCAAGGCATCTAAATACTCTTGCGGATTTTTGGCGTATGATTGCATTTAAATCTATTTTTTATTGATGCAAAGATAATTTATTCGATATTTGCTTAAGTTATTATATCAAATGATTTGCATTAATTTGCAAATTTTATTCGTAACGTAAATTTGCAACACAATTAATACATTTTATAAAATGAAAAAATCAATCCTATTTGGTTTACTACTTTTAATTAACAGTAGTTGTTTTTCTCAAAAAACAACCACAATTCTTGCAGCCGTTACTAAATATAAAAATACGATAACTGCCGCTGAACTAAAAACGCATCTTACTATTGTAGCATCAGATACTATGGAGGGCAGAGATACAGGTTCAAAAGGACAGAAATTAGCAGGAAATTATCTGATAGCAACCTATAAAAACAATGCTATTCCTTTTCCGAAAGGGGCTGAAAGTTATTATCAGTCTATTCCAGCTGCTTTCTTGAATGCCAATCGCAACGAAAATTTACCCGATTCAGAAAATATATGGGCTTTTATTGAAGGAACCGAAAAACCAGACGAGATTGTTGTGGTTTCGGCTCATTACGACCACGTTGGTATTAAAAAAGGAGAAGTATACAATGGTGCTGATGATGATGGTTCCGGAACAGTTGCGCTTTTAGAAATTGCTCAAGCTTTTGCCATTGCCAAAAAAGAAGGTCATGGACCAAAACGATCTATTCTTTTTCTGCATGTAACAGGTGAAGAACATGGGTTACACGGTTCTCGTTTTTATTCTGAAAATCCTTTATTTCCATTAGAGAAAACCCTAGCCGATATCAATATTGACATGATTGGTAGACGAGACGTTGCACATTCAAAATCAAACAATTATATTTATCTCATCGGTTCCGATTTTTTGTCAACCGATTTATATAATGTTTGTGAGGCCGCCAATAAACAAGAGGTACATTTAGTTTTGGATTATACTTATAATGATAAAAACGACCCCAACCGATTTTATTATCGATCGGACCATTACAATTTTGCCAAACACGGCATTCCATCGGTGTTTTTGTTTAATGGCGTGCATGCCGATTACCACAAAGCTTCAGATGAAGTCGATAAAATAGAATTTGACGCTTTGGAAAAAAGAGCGCAATTAGCTTTTGTTATTGCCTGGAAAATAGCCAATGCAAAGGATAGACCGAAAGTGGACAAGCCTTTAGATTAATTTGTCCAAAAAAAGCCAGTATTGCTAATTTAACGATTTACTTAGATAGTTTTTGATGCAATTCCCTAACTTTGTGAGTATAAAAAATTCATTAACTGCAGTTAATATACCATTTTATGATGAAATTACGTTCTATTTTTAAATTCATTGCTATTTGTGAAGGTTTATCTTTAGTAGTATTACTCTTTATAGCGATGCCTTTAAAATATGTTTTGCATCAACCAGAATATGTCCGATTTGTAGGAATGGTGCATGGTTTATTGTTTATCAGTTATATTCTTTTAGCTATCACATTAAAAGGTTTTGAGCAATGGGAATGGAAAAAATTCACAATCGTTAGTTTGGCTTCAGTTGTTCCGTTTGGTACGTTTTATATTGACAAAAAATATTTATAGATGCACAAAATAGCAGAATATATTTTTGGTTTTACCTATAAATTAGTGCAACATTGGAATTGCAATGATACTATTGCGGCTTACTTTAGTTTAGCGGTTAATATTGTAATTTTATGTGTACTTTCATATGCTATTTATGTTGTTTTTAGTGCTGTTTTGGTGCGAAGTATGGTTTTAATTGCTCGAAAAACCAAAACTAAATTTGACGATTTGTTGGTCTCTAATAAAACCGCCAAATACATTGCACATTTGATTCCGCTTTTGTTTATATACAAAGTAGTTCCTATAATCTTAAAACATTTCATTTATTGGGAGGGTGTATTTGGTAAACTTATAGGTATTTACATTGTACTTTTGGTATTATGGATCATACGATCTGTTTTTAACGCTCTAAAAGATTATCTCAAATTAATTCCAAGATACAGTGACAAACCCATAGACAGCTACATACAGGTCATTATGATTGTGCTGTGGATTTTTGGTATTATTGCTATAATTCTATTTTTATTCGACACTTCTATTGGTACTTTAATAGGTACATTCGGAGCAGTATCCGCTATTATTTTATTGATTTTCCGAGACACTATTTTAGGATTTGTTGCTAGTATACAGGTTTCAGTAAACGACATGGTACGCATTGGTGATTGGATCACAATGGATAAATTTGGAACTGATGGTGATGTAATTGAGATTAATCTTGCTACTGTAAAAGTGCGTAATTTTGACAATACTACGACCACAATCCCTACTTATAGTCTGATATCGGATTCCTTTAGAAACTGGCGAGGTATGCAGGGCTCAGAAGGAAGAAGAATCAAACGGTTCATTTTAATAAGACCTAGCAGCATTAGGTTTTTAAAGGAAGAAGAGTTAGAAAATCTTAAAAAAATACAACTTATTAGCGATTACTTGACACAAAAAAATAAAGAAATTGACCATTATAATACAAGTCATACTATCGATAAATCTTTAGCTATTAACGGAAGGAATTTGACTAATTTTGGATTATTTAGAAAATATGTAACTCAATATTTAATGAATTATCCGGGTATAAATAAAGAAATGATTTTGTTATGCCGACAGCTACAACCTACACCTCATGGCATACCATTAGAAATATATGCTTTTTCAAGTGATAAACGTTTTGAAAATTATGAATACATTATTGCTGATATTTTTGATCATATCATCGCTTCTATTGTTTATTTTGATTTAGAAATGTTTGAAATGACGGCTGGAAAAAATGACGAAGAATAATTTTATATCATACCTCAATCTTACTACTTAAAGATGCTAAACGTATTTTTTTCACAATTATTTCGATTATTTTACTAATAAATGCTGTAGCTTATAGTAATGAAATATAGCTAGAAGTATTAAAACCGAGACGGTAATACTAGTTCTTAGTTAAAATTTATAACAATGCGCTCTAAGGTTTCAATGACATACGAGTGCATCACTTCACGATAATCCAAATGCGTCACAATTCGCAGTTTTCCATGTCCCATAGAACTGATATGAATGTTACGCTCTTTGAGTTTCTCGATTAATAAATTTTCATCTAACCCTTTTTTGATTTCAAAGATAAGTATGTTCGTTTCAACAGGTTCAACTTTTTCGACCCAATTCAATTTTTGTAAAATCAATCCCAATTCTTTAGCACGACGATGGTCTTCCTGCAATCTTTCAATATTGTTATCCAAAGCATAGATTCCTGCAGCAGCGAGATAACCTGCTTGCCGCATACCACCACCAAAAATTTTCCGGATTCTTAGGGCTCTTTTTATGGTTGCAGCATCAGAAACTAATAGCGAACCAATTGGTGCTCCCAAACCTTTAGACAAACAAACCGAAATAGTATCAAAGAGTTTTCCATACGCTTTTGGATTGTCTTTTGTAACGACCAAAGCATTCCATATTCGAGCACCATCCAAGTGGAATTTCAATTGATTAGCATCACAAACCGCTTTTATTTTTACAAATTCAGCTATATGATAACAGGCGCCACCTCCTTTATTGGTTGTGTTTTCAACACAAACCAAACTCGTTAACGGACTGTGATAAAACTCCGGATTGTTTATAGCTTCTGCCACTTGTTTGGCCGTAATCATACCTCTATTTCCATCAAGTAAACAACAGGAAACTCCGCTGTTGAAGGAAGCACCACCCCCTTCATAATTATATACATGTGCCCATTTGTCGGCTATGAGTTGTTCGCCAGGTTGTGTGTGCAGTTTAATAGCCGTTTGATTGGCCATAGTTCCAGACGGAAAAAACAGCGCTGCTTCCATTCCAAAGAATTCGGCTACTTTTGCTTCTAAAGCAATTACAGTTGGATCTTGTTTGTATACATCATCACCAACTTCGGCTTGAAACATATACCGTAGCATTTCTTGGCTGGGTTTTGTAACCGTATCACTAATTAAATTGATTTCCATATTGATTTTTATATAAGTACCGAAAAGTGACGACTTGTCTCTTCGTAATTTTTTAACTATTTTTGCGGTACAAAAATAAATATAATTTATGACAACTACCGAACAAATTAGAGGTATTGTAGAGCGCCTTGGTGCGTTGAGGAGGTATCTTTGACGTTGATGCCAAATTAATAGAAATTACTAACGAAGAAGAAAAAACATTGGCTCCCGATTTTTGGAACAATCCCAAAGAAGCAGAATTGTATGTGAAAAATCTTCGATCTAAGAAAAAATGGGTAGACGATTACAATAAGTCAGTTGAAATGACTGACGAATTGCAATTGGCTTATGAATTTTATAAAGAGGGTGAACTTTCAGCAGAAGAATTAGACGAGCAATACCAACTTACCAATAATCATATTGAAGCTGTAGAATTCAAAAATATGTTGTCTGATGAAGGTGACAGTTTGAGTGCTGTACTACAAATAACAGCAGGTGCGGGAGGTACAGAAAGTTGCGACTGGGCTGAAATGCTTATGCGAATGTACATGATGTGGGGTGAAAAATACGGTTATAAAATCAAAGAATTAAACTTTCAAAAAGGCGAGGCTGCGGGGATTAAAACCGTAACGCTAGAGTTTGAAGGGGATTATTCTTTTGGCTATTTAAAAGGTGAAAATGGCGTGCATCGCTTAGTGCGTATCTCACCTTTCGACAGTAATGCCAAGCGTCATACGTCATTTGCATCGGTCTATGTTTATCCGCTAGCCGATGATACAATTCAAATTGAAATCAATCCAGCCGATATTTCATGGGAAACCATGCGCTCGAGTGGAGCCGGAGGACAAAATGTGAACAAAGTAGAAACGGCAGTTCGATTACGTCACCATCCAACCGGGATTATAATAGAGAACTCTGAAACCCGATCGCAATTAGACAATAAAACCAAAGCCATGCAATTGTTAAAATCACAATTGTACGAAATAGAATTGAAAAAGAAGCAAGCCCTACGAGACGAAATTGAAGCCAACAAAATGAAAATTGAATGGGGCTCGCAAATTCGTAATTATGTAATGCATCCCTACAAATTAGTAAAAGACGTTCGAACAGGATATGAAACCAGCGATGTCGATGCTGTAATGAATGGGGAAATAGATGAATTTCTAAAAGCTTTTTTAATGATGATGGGGCAAAAGGCAGACTAAAAATAACTCTTTGATAACATTTCGTACTTGAAGTTTTAAAGATTTTCGAGGCTTCTAATACTACTATAGTTTAATTTCAAAGTCTCTTTGAGTGTTTTACTACTAAATAGACTAGCTTTTAGTAGTAAAATGTATAGAGAAGCTTACGCATAGGAAATTTTAATTTCTTCTTACCATAAACATTATAGATTCATCTCAAACCTCAATAAAAAAGCGGACATTTGTTTAAAATAAAAAAATCATGAAAAAACATCACATAATTGTATTTATTGTATTCATAATGAATTATTCAGTTACTGCTCAACTCCAATTAGTAACCTATGCTGACAACCAACAAAAACTAAATGGATTTCAAGGGGTTCTTAAAAAAAGCATCAAAGACAAACCAGGAGTTTTAATCTTACCTGCTTGGTTTGGTATTGACAAACATGCTAAAGATACAGCCGAGCAATTAACGGTCATGGGTTATTACACTTTTGTAGCTGATATTTATGGCGAAGGCAATTATCCAAAAGAGAAAAAAGAAGCTGGCGAACACGCAGGCTATTATAAAAAGAACATAGACCAATATCAAAAAAGAATTCAATTGGCGTTAGAACAATTGATAAAATCAGGTGCTAATCCAGACAAAATTGTTGTTATTGGCTATTGTTTTGGAGGAACAGGAGCCTTGGAAGCGGCAAGAGCACAAATGCATGTGCAAGGTGTAGTCTCTTTTCACGGTGGTTTAGGCAAAGACAGTACTAGAGTAACAATAGAACTAACTGCTAAAATATTAGTTTGCCACGGTGCTGACGACCCTTATGAATCAAATGAAGAGGTAACCAATTTTCAAAAAGAAATGCGAGAAGCTAAAGCAGACTGGCAAATGATATATTATGCCAATGCAGTACACTCTTTTACTGATCCTGAGGCAGGTTCTGATAATACTAAAGGAGCCGCTTTTAACGAAAAAGCAGCTAAACGTTCTTGGCAGCACCTTCTGATTTTTTTGAAAGAAGTTTTGGAATAAGTTAACTTTAGTTATTACATTGTAAATCCTTTAAGTTTTCAATTGCTTAACTTCTGAATATACAAATAAAAACGGAACGCAAAACAACAGTATCAAACCCTATTTTAACTAAAAATTAATAGTCGTTTTTTGAAAAGCTAAACTTTAAACAGTACTTTTATCTAATATGGAAAATAAAACGAAAAAAGGATTTTTCTTTAAGAAATACGAAGCGCCCCATCTTTCACCTTTTGATAAACTTTTTGAGATATTCAAAGAGTTAATCACCCATACTTCTGGCGATTTTGACGAAGCCATTGATTGGCTGCGTCAATTGGATATCGAATATAAACTAACGGACGAAAACTATACCATCGATGATTTTATTGATGATTTAAAGAAAAAAGGATATATCCGCGAAGAACTCAAAGAGGATGGTACGTCAGGAACTGGTATCACCGCTAAAACCGAAAGAGCTATCCGTCAACAAGCGTTAGACCAAATTTTCGGAAATCTCAATAAATCGGGTAGTGGTAACCACAAAACCAAACATTCAGGCAATGGTGATGAACAAACAGGCGAATTTAGAGCCTATAATTTCGGAGATGCTCTAGATGCCATTTCATTAACAGAGAGCTTGCGCAACGCACAAATCAACAATGGAGTAAATGAATTTCAGTTGACTGAAAACGACCTTGTTGTCGAAGACACGCAATTCAAATCCCAAATGAGTACTGTTTTGATGATAGACATCAGCCACAGTATGATTTTATATGGTGAAGACCGCATTACTCCTGCCAAAAAAGTAGCTATGGCTTTGGCGGAACTAATTACTACGCGCTATCCCAAAGATACTATTGACATTCTAGTTTTTGGAAATGATGCTTGGCCTATTGCTATAAAAGATTTACCCTACTTAAAAGTTGGCCCCTATCACACCAATACTGTTGCTGGTTTGCAATTGGCTATGGATCTACTTCGAAGAAAACGCAACACCAACAAACAGATTTTTATGATTACCGATGGAAAACCCAGTTGCGTGCGCGAAAAAGACGGCAGCTATTACATGAACAGTAATGGACTCGACGAATATATTGTGGAACAATGTTATAATCAAGCAGCACAAGCCCGAAAATTACACATTCCCATTACAACGTTCATGATTGCCAACGACCCCTATTTACAGAAATTCGTGAATCGATTTACAGAGGCCAATCAAGGTAAGGCATTCTACACAGGATTAAAAGGTCTTGGAGAAATGATTTTTGAGGATTATGAAACGAATAGAAAGAAGAAGATTAAGTAGGTTTCAATGTCAATATTCAAAAATTAATGTTGTTAAATACCTTTAAATAGTTTAGAGAAATAAAACACAGTATAGTATAAAAAAAGACATATAGTAAGAAGAAAATCAAGTAATTAGTAATAAATAACAATAAAAAATACTAGCGAACTTTGCGTAAAACTTTGCGCTCTTTGCGGTTAATTTAAAAACATGAAAATAGAAAACATAAAAACATTAGGCGAATTAATACAATCAGGTTATCAATCCAAAAGAATTAAAGACGAATTGCGTGACAATTTGCGTGCTAAAATAATAGCAGGACAACCTGTTTTTGAAGGGGTGCATGGTTTTGAAAATACCGTCATCCCTGAATTAGAGCGTGCCATTTTATCCCGCCACAACATCAATTTGTTGGGGCTTCGTGGTCAGGCCAAAACCCGCTTAGCACGTAAAATGATTGAATTATTAGACGAATACATCCCGATTGTTGCGGGTTCCGAAATCAATGACGACCCTTTAAATCCCATCTCCCGATTGGCTAAAGACATAATTGCTGATAAAAAAGAGGCCACTCCAATAGTTTGGATACACCGTAGCGAACGTTTTTTCGAAAAACTAGCTACTCCAGACGTGACCGTAGCCGATTTAATTGGGGATGTCGATCCCATAAAAGCAGCCAATTTAAAATTATCTTATGCCGATGATCGTGTAATTCACTTTGGAATGATACCTAGAGCCAACCGCTGTATTTTTGTAATTAATGAGTTACCCGATCTTCAAGCACGTATTCAAGTAGCTTTATTTAATATACTGCAAGAGGGAGACATACAAATTCGAGGTTTTAAGGTAAGAATGCCTTTGGACATGCAATTTGTTTTCACAGCCAATCCCGAAGATTATACCAATCGAGGAAGCATTGTTACCCCACTAAAAGATCGAATTGGCTCGCAAATCCTGACCCATTATCCTGAAACAATTGCCATTGCAAGAACTATTACTCATCAGGAATCCAAATTAGATACTCAACAATCCGAAACAGTTCACGTACCTTCAATAGCTAAAGACTTACTCGAACAAATCAGTTTTGAAGCAAGAGAAAGCGAATATATTGATGCTAAAAGTGGAGTAAGTGCTCGTATGAGTATCACAATGTTTGAAAATTTAGTAAGTACCGCTGAACGCAGAGCGTTGCGCGAAGGTAGTACTAATACGACTGTACGCTTATCCGACTTCATGGGTATAATCCCCGCCATTACGGGAAAAGTAGAATTGGTGTATGAAGGCGAACAAGAAGGTGCAGCAGTAGTAGCACAACACCTTATTGGTGATGCTATTCATACTTTTTTTCCTGCCTATTTTCCTAAAATAGAGAAACTAGAACGCGATGCCAAAGCAAGCCCTTATGCCAATTTATTAGAGTGGTTTTTTGCTGAAACGGGTTTTGAATTACTAGACGATGCTACAGATGACCACTACCAAAAACAATTGGACTCTATATCACCTCTAGAAGCGTTACTAAAAAAATATGAACCCGATTTCCCACAAGAGGACAGGTACTTCTTAAAAGAATTTATCCTTTGGGGACTTGTAGAATATGACAAACTCAGCAAAGATAGAGTGGCAGTGGGCTACCAGTTCAAGGATTTGTATAGCAATTATATCAATAAATTATAAAAATAATAACCAAGACTTCTACTATTTTACCAACCCGCGAAGGTTTTTTAAATCTTTTGAGGGTTTAATTATATATTTTCAGTTTTAATAATTCATAGCTTCAAGTATTTTTTACAATTCAAGTCATGTAAAGGAAAAGTATCGAGAAGTATTTTTATTTTGTTATAAAATCGAAAGAGTATTTTAATAAACGTTAATTCTTCTTTTCTAAAAAAAAATTAAGGCAATACCAACACATTAAAATTTTGTGCTAAGGGTTGTAATTCCGCCATCAATTGAGAGATTAACAGTTCACCATTTTCTAAATAGTAGGTCGAGAAGTTGGCCTGTCGTTCTTGCAAACTTTGGTTCGGGAAGAGTTCGTTTTGCAATTCGGTGATTCTAAAGAGTAAATCGGCATATTGGCGTTTTTGAGCTTTCAGCAAACGCTTTTCTAAATGAGCCAATCCTTTTATTTGCTTTGTTTCTTGAGCGTTTACAGCACCCAAAAACGATTTATATGTTTGCGTAGCCAGTGTTTTTAAAGCGTCAAATTGCGCCTTCAAAACCTGTTTTTGTTCCGTTAAATCAATGGGAAATTCAGAAATCAATTGGGTTTGAGCCGTCAACAATTGGGTTTGTTTAGCAAACAAATCAGCCCATGACAAGCCCAATTTGTCTGCTTTTTTGGCTTGTTTTTCGCTAACCAACAACGCCGAATTTCGTAACAATAGTATCGGAAATGGGATTTTAGAAGCTTCAAAATAAGACTTCAGTTCCAACCAATAGGCAATTTCGCCACCGCCACCAATATAGCACAAGTTGGGTAAAATGACTTCTTGATATAACGGACGCATGATTACATTGGGACTGAACTTCTCCGGATGCTGTTCGAGTTTCAATAGTATCTCGGCTTCCGAAAATTGAATTGTGGTGTTGTGTACTTTATATTTGCCATTTTCAAATACAATTCGGGCTCTTAGACAATCTTCAATATAAAACAGATTGATTTCTCGTGGTTGCACCTGAATAGGGTAGTCTTGCAATCGTGTTATTGTTTCCGTTATCTTTTGGAAAGCCGTTTGATGGAGCAATTCGTCTTTTACAAACGGAATAAATTGCCGTTTCAATTCGCTTCGGTCGGCATCGAGTATCACCAATCCGTATTTTCCAAACAAGGCATTGGCCAAATAACGAGTGGCATCACTTAAGTTCTCGTGTTGCAAATAGGCGGCTTCAAAAAGGTTTTTTATAGTGGTGGCATGTTGGCTATTGCCTAGTTCTGATGCAAATACCTGAAAAATAGCCTGCAGTCCTGCGGTCGAAAAACGACCAACGGGTCCAGTAGCGTCGTTATTCCAACGGATGTTTTTTCCTTTAAAATGAAAATAATTAATCTCGTCAAAATCGTGATCCTCAGTCGCCATCCAATAGATAGGTACAAAATTTTGCTTTGGATAATGGGCTTTGAGCTCTTTACACAGATTGATTGTTGAAATAATTTTGTATAAAAAATACAGCGGTCCTGTAAACAAATTCAATTGGTGCCCAGTAGTTACGGTAAACGTATTGTTGCTTTTTAAATCATTTATATTAAACTTGGTCAGCTCGGAAATGGCTAGATTTGTATATTGTTTTTGCAATTGGGAAACCAAAACCATTCTTGTTTCGGCATTAAATTGATCTTGTTTTTCTTTAAACTGTTCCCCAAAGTGCTCGACTGTCGGAAAACGATTGTACAGTTCATTTAAATGGGGTTTTCGGTCCAAATAATCATTCATTATAGGAGTGAAATAGCCAGAACTTTGAAAAGTGATACAATCGGTAGGCATAAAACGAGATTAAAATATTTTTGTAAATTTAGCAAAAATAATAATGTAAATCTAAGGTTTAATGTTTGTTGAATGGATGAAATTAAAATATAAAATTGAAAACGTTATTCTCCAATTTATTTGTTTGAAAGGCTTATCGTTGTGTACTTGAAACGAAATTTGGATAGCAATGGTTTTCTAAAAAATCATTCCTCTTCGGAATTTCCAAATAGGTAAGTGTCCTGAATTTCTTCTTCAGTTGTTTCATCTATCTCGAAGAAACTAAATATAGAGCCACCGTAACTTTTCTTAAAAGAAAAATGAATTAAGTGGTCTAGTTTGGTATATTTTGAATGCTCTATAATCATCATGCCGTCTTCTTGTAACATGTTTTTTTCAAAAATGGTAAGTACTATTTTTTCAAAAATACTTTGGTCAAGCGCGTAGGGTGGATCGGCAAAAATTATAGAATAGGTACTGTTATTTCTTTCTAAAAATTTAAAAACATCACTTTTTAACGCAGCAATATTAAAATCATATTCATGAGCAACTTCTTTTATGAATTTGACACAACCAAAATCGGCATCTACACTAGTAATATTGTCACTTCCACGAGAGGCAAATTCAAAACTAATGTTGCCTGTTCCAGCAAATAAATCCAACACTTTTAAGCCTTCAAAACTAAAATGATTGTTAAGTACATTAAATAAAGCCTCTTTGCTCATATCAGTTGTCGGACGCACGGGTAGGTTTTTTGGCGGAAAAATACGTCTTCCTTTAAATTTTCCTGAAATGATTCTCACGATTGAAAAAGTATAAAATGCTTTAGGTTTTGCGCAGTTGAAAAGTTATTTTGATTTTCTAAATAAGAAATATCCAATAATGAAACGTTTCTAACATATTGAAATGCGATTGCATAAAACTCACTTTTTTCGTTTATTTCTCCCAACAGTTGCAAATGGAAATTTTCTGGATTCAAATTTAATTGTTCAGCCGTAAACAATAAATAATAAATAAAATCTTCTTTGGTTTGGTATTCAAAGGAGTTAAAAAAAAGTAATTGTTGATTCTGCACTACTATAATTTCAAATTTATTAGAATTAAGGTGAACAAACGCTTTTTTTTCATCAATGTTTTTAGATAAATCTAAAAGTTTTTCTACCAATATACTCGCAGCATGTCGATAATCAAAATGGCCAAAATGGTCAATCAAATAATTGTTGATATGGATGTATGGAATAAAAATGTTATTCATTTCATAATTAAACAGCACATCATGTGCAAAGAAATCCGTTTCAAATACTTTAGTATTATACTGTAAGTAACTTCCTAAATAGTCTTGGTCAAACAAGGCTTTCGGAACAAAAGTATTCAAATTGTTGTCATGAATGATCATCACATCATCATAAATTTCATTCAATTCTTCCTCTTCCAAAAAAGCTTTAGCAAAATAATCTTCAACAGTATTTGATTTTGCAAAACTAGAAAAATCTATATTTTTTGCAATTATAATTTTGTGATGTAAAGTATCAAAAACACAATAGGAAAAACCATTCAAAGAGACTTGAAGCGCTAGTTTTTTATATTTTTTTTCGGTGATTTTAGCGTTTATAGACATACAATTTTACTGCTGTTGGCAAACTTACAATTTTTTTTAATTTACATCTACATCATCAAACTATAAACTTAAAGAAATTAATTCTATTGTTGTTTAATTCGGAACAATTAATTCCATTTTATTCACTTTTTTATCGATTAAGATGTTAAAATAAAAAGAAGAAGTTCAATTTAATCTTCAATTTTAAAATCTTTAAAATCATAATTAAATTTTTCTTACTTTTGACCCTTAAAAACAAACAATGGCTACAATAACTTTAGGAGGAAATCCAATAAATACTTCAGGCGAATTGCCCAATACGGGTACGAAAGCACACGATTTTCAATTAGTAAAAACAGATTTATCAATAGCTTCTTTAGCAGACTTTGCTGGGAACCGATTGGTTTTGAATATTTTTCCAAGTATTGATACGGGTACTTGTGCTGCTTCGGTTAGAAAATTTAATGAAAAAGCCAGTGCATTAAAAAACACAAAAGTATTGTGTATTTCTCGAGACTTACCATTTGCACAAAAACGTTTTTGTGGCGCTGAGGGATTGGAAAATGTAATTAATTTATCAGATTTTAAATCCGGTAGTTTTGGTAAAAATTATGGTTTAGAAATTACCGAAGGACCGCTTTCAGGTTTGCATTCTAGAGTCGTGATCGTTATTGATGAAACCGGCACTATTGTTTATACTGAACAAGTAGCAGAAATAGCTGATGAACCTAATTATGATGCCGCTTTGGCTGTGCTTTAAACTATTTTATGAAATTCGAAAAAGACAATAGCTTTTTTACAGGACGATTAAAAAGTTTGGTTTTTGCTTGGAATGGAGCAGTAAAATTAATTACTACTGAGCATAGTGTAATGGTGCAAAGCGCTTTAGCCGTTTTATTGATTGTTGCGGGATTTTATTTTAAAATTTCTAGAGAAGAATGGATGCTCCAAATTTTGGCAACTGGACTCGTATTAAGTATTGAAGGTTTAAATACTGCAGTAGAGAAAATGGCTGATTTTATTCATCCTGATTTTCACAATCGAATTGGATTTATTAAAGATATTGCAGCAGGAGCAGTACTTTTTGCAGCATTTTCAGCTATAGCGATTGGTTGTTTAATTTATATTCCAAAACTGCTTATATTGTAAAAGTTGAAAAGCAACATTTATTTTATTATTTTTAAAAAATCATAAAAAATAGAATGGCAAAATCGGTAAAAAAAGAATCATTTAAAACCGCTGGACAAGAAAAAAACACGGGAATTAGCAAACAACATAAAATCCTTTTTGGTAGTTTGTTGGTCCTTTTTTCCATTGCATTATTATTGTCATTTATTTCCTTTTATAGCTGCGGACAAAACGATCAAAGCGCTGTTGATCAGTTAACGAATAGAAATATAAATGTTGAAAATTGGTTAGGTAAAGTGGGATCCTATTTGTCTCATGTTTTTGTATATCAAGGATTTGGAGTTGCTTCTTTTTTATTTGTGCGCCTTTTGTTTTTAACTGGTGCTTACCTTGTTTTGGATTTGTCTCTAAAGAAGTTAAGAAGTACTTGGTTTTGGGATTTATTTGCCGTTGTTATTGTATCAATTATTTTCGGTTTTTTTGCCAATTTTCTCCCAGAATTAGGGGGTGTTGTAGGCTACGAAATGAATTTATTTCTTCAAGATTTTATTGGCAAGGCAGGTACTATTTTAGCATTGTCTTTTGGATTAATTATTTACCTAATTTACAAAATTAAAATTTCGCCAGAGGCCATAAAAGCATTGTTTGAAAAATCAAAAAAAGATATTAAAAACGATTTAGATGCTTTAAAAACGCCTGTTTCTTCAGGAAACAACAGTTATATTTTAGAAGAATTTGCTGTAAATGAGGAAGAGGAAGAGGACGATTTTGAAACTGAAGAATCTAAACCAATTTCACAGTTTGAAAGTAATAAGCATGGTTTAAAACCTACAATTTCTTCCGCTTCGGAATTGATTTTGGAACCCACTTTAAAAACACCACCACTTGAGATTAATCAAACCTTAGAGGTTACACCTCAAATAAATGAAGAATATCTTGAAGATTTTGTCATTGAAAAAGTAGAAGAAGAACCTATTGTAGAAGAAAATTTAGCTTCTCGATTAGTAGCCGATTTTGGATTATTCGATCCCACATTGGACTTGTCGAACTACAAATATCCCACATTAGATTTATTAAAAGAATACTCTTCGGGAGGAATAACAATCAATCAAGAAGAATTAGAAGAGAATAAAAACAAGATTGTTGAAACGCTTCGAAATTATAAAATTGAAATTGCTCATATCAAAGCGACTGTTGGCCCTTCAGTGACACTTTATGAAATTGTGCCCGAAGCAGGTATTCGAATTTCGAAAATCAAAAGTTTAGAAGACGACATTGCCTTATCATTATCGGCTTTAGGCATACGTATTATTGCTCCAATTCCAGGGAAAGGAACTATTGGTATTGAAGTACCGAATAAAAATCCAACCATGGTTTCAATGAAAAGTGTTATAGGTTCCGCACGTTTTCAAGAAGCCGAAATGGAATTGCCTATTGCTTTAGGTAAAACAATTTCAAATGAAACTTTTGTGGTTGATTTGGCCAAAATGCCACACTTATTAATGGCAGGAGCTACTGGTCAAGGAAAATCAGTTGGTTTAAATGCGGTAATTACTTCATTACTTTATAAAAAGCATCCCGCTGAAATCAAATTTGTTTTGGTAGATCCAAAAAAAGTGGAATTAACGCTTTTCAACAAGATTGAAAGACATTATTTAGCCAAACTCCCAGATTCGGAAGATGCTATTATTACCGATAACGCAAAAGTAGTCAATACCTTAAATTCGCTTTGCGTAGAAATGGACAATCGTTATAATTTATTAAAAGATGCGATGGTTCGTAATATTAAAGAATATAACGAAAAATTTAAAAGCAGAAAATTAAATCCTGAATTGGGACATCGTTATTTGCCTTATATTATTTTGGTTGTCGATGAGTTTGCCGATTTAATTATGACTGCAGGAAAAGAAGTGGAAGTGCCTATTGCTCGATTGGCACAATTAGCCAGAGCCATTGGGATTCACTTAATTATTGCAACCCAACGTCCGTCTGTAAACGTAATTACAGGTTTAATAAAAGCCAATTTCCCGGCTCGTATTGCATTTAGAGTTTCGTCTAAAATAGATTCAAGAACCATTTTAGATACACAAGGTGCCGATCAGTTGATTGGTCGCGGTGATTTGTTATATACAAATGGTAACGAAGTAGTGCGTGTTCAATGTGCATTTATAGATACACCAGAGGTAGAGAAAATTGTAGATTTTATTGGATCACAAAAGGCTTATGCTACAGCTTATTTGCTGCCAGAATTCTCGGGAGAAGAAAGTGGCATTAATCTTGATATGGATATTTCTGAAAGAGATAGTTTATTTAGAGAAGCGGCAGAAATCATTGTAAATGCACAGCAAGGTTCTGCTTCTTTACTCCAACGGAAATTGAAATTGGGTTACAATAGAGCGGGTCGATTGATAGATCAACTAGAAGCCGCCGGTATTGTTGGTCCTTTTGAAGGAAGTAAAGCACGTAACGTGAATATTCTTGACATAAATGCACTTGATCAATTTTTTAGTAATGAACAAGATTAATGACAAAAATTGAAGTTGTATGAATCCCAAAGAAAAATATACAATTACCATGTTTAAAATAAAGTTTACGATACTATTCCTGTTTTTTATAAATTTATTAGCAGTAGCGCAAGACAAGCAGGCAAAAGAATTACTAAGTCAGGTAACTAGTAAAGTAAAAAGTTACAACAATATTGTTATTGATTTTAAGTATTCGCTTAACAATATAAAAGAAAACATTAATCAAGAAAGCAAAGGAAATGTTACGATGAAAGGCAATTTATATGTCTTAAATTTAATGGGAGTTACGAAACTTTTTGATGGTAAAAAAATCTATACAATTAACCCAGAAGACGAAGAGATTTCTATTTCTAAATTCAATGAAAAAGATGAAAATGTCATTACACCTTCTAAAATGTTGACTTTTTTTAATTCGGGTTATAAATTTTCATGGGATATTTTACAAAACATCAAAGGTAGAAAAATTCAGTTTATCAAATTAATACCTACAAATACTAAAGATCCGATTAAAGAAATATTATTAGGTATCGATATTCAAACCAAAAATATTTATAATGTTATACAAGTTGGAAAGAATGGCACAAAAACTTCAATTATTGTTAATTCTTTTAAAACCAACCAACCATTGTCAAATAATCAATTTACCTTTGTTGAGAGTAAATATCCAAAATATTACATCAATAAACTAGATTAACATTAGGTGAAAATTCTTGATAAATATATTCTAAAAACATTCTTAACTACATTTGCCTCCGTCTTTGTAATTTTATTCTTTATTTTTATATTACAAACCGTTTGGCTTTTTATATCAGAATTAGCAGGGAAAGATTTGGATTTTATACTTATTGTTAAGTTTTTACTTTTCTCTATGCCTAACATTGTGCCAATGGTATTGCCGTTGTCCATACTTTTGGCTTCCATAATGACTTTTGGGGATTTGTCTGAAAATTATGAATTTGCCGCTATGAAATCAGCTGGAGTTTCATTGCAAAGAGCCATGAAAGGTTTGGTGCTTTTTATTTTAATTTTAAGTGTTGCTGCATTTGCCTTTGCGAATAATGTGATACCCTATTCCCAATATAAATTCACAAATTTTAGACGAAACATTGCTCAAGTTAAACCAGCAATGGCAATAGCCGAAGGACAGTTTAGTGAAGTTGGTAATTATACCATAAAAGTAGATAAAAAATCAGGACAGAACGGACGATTACTTCAAAAAATCACCATTTTCAAAAAATCGGAACTTGGTATCGGAAATACTACCGTAATTAAAGCGCAAAGAGGGGAATTGATGAGTAATGAATCCTCCACTATTCTTCAATTAATTATGTATAATGGTAGTCAATATGAAGATATTGTACCGAAAAATTACTTGGACAGAAACAAAGTGCCTTTTGCAAAAACGTATTTTAAGAAATACACGGTAAACATGGATTTATCAAAATTGAATAAAACCAACATTGACGATGGACAAGATATCAACACCAACAAGATGCTTAATCTTAAAGAACTTCGATATACACTGGATTCTTTAAATAAAAATTACAATAAAAGTATCGTCTCTTTTACCGAAAATATCCATCAACGCTCTGGGATAACTGCAATTGAAAGACCCCAAACCGAAACCGCAATTGATACTTCCAAAACTAAAAATTTAAAATCGGTTAGCACTCCAACTAATTTATTAACACTATTTGATGTTACTGAACAATTAAAAATAATTGATGTTGCAAAAAGTAATATCATTGGAGCAAATTTTACGATATTGAATACAAAAGAAGAATTAGCCTACATGGAAAAAAATATAAACGGACATTGGGTTTCTGTTTATGATAAATTTGTGATGGCTTATGCTTGTTTATTAATGTTCTTTATTGGAGCCCCACTTGGAGCAATCATTAGAAAAGGAGGGCTTGGACTTCCAATTGTATTCGCCGTTTTAATATTTATCACTTTTCATTTTGTCAATACTTTTGGTAGAAAAGTAGCTGAAGAAAATGGAATTTCTGCCTTTTTAGGGTCATGGATGTCTTCATTGATACTAACTCCATTAGCAATATTATTAACCTATAGAGCTACAAATGATATTGGAATGATTAATATTGATGTTGTAATTCAACCCATTCAAAAACTTTTTGCTAAACTTTTTCCTCAAAAATAAAAAATAATGTTGCCAAATAATATAAAGCTCAATACCATAGAAGAAGCCATAGAAGATATTCGCCAAGGCAAAATCATTATAGTAGTTGATGATGAAAATCGAGAAAATGAAGGGGATTTTTTGGCTGCTGCCGAAAAAGTTACCCCAGAAATGATCAATTTTATGGCCACCTATGGTCGTGGTTTGATATGTGCTCCATTAACGGAAAGCAGATGCAAAGAATTAGATCTGCATGCCATGGTGGCTAACAATACCGATCACATGGAAACGGCTTTTACGGTTTCAGTTGACTTAAAAGGAAATGGTGTTACAACCGGAATTTCCGCTTCTGATAGAGCTCAAACGATACTAGCTTTAGTAAACCCAAATACCAAATCATATGAATTAGCTCGACCAGGACATATTTTTCCTCTAGTTGCCAAACAAGGTGGGGTTTTAAGAAGGACGGGGCATACGGAAGCAGCAATTGATTTTGCTCGATTGGCGGGGTTCAAATCGGCAGGTGTAATCGTTGAAATCATGAATGAAGATGGAACTATGGCGCGTTTGCCCGAATTGTACGAAGTAGCCAGAAAATTTGATTTAAAACTGGTTTCCATTGAAGATCTAGTCGCTTATCGAATGCAACACGATAGTCTAATTATTAAAAAAGAAGATTTTGAGGTAGAAACCCGATTTGGAATTTTTCGAATGAGAGCTTATGAGCAAACGACTAACAAACAAATACATATTGCATTAACAAAAGGGACTTGGAACGCAGGTGAACCCATTTTAACCCGAATCCATTCCTCACAAGTAAATAATGATTTACTGGGTACATTGACTAATAATGCCGAACAGCAATTAGACGATATGTTCAAAGTAATTAATGGTTATGGAAAAGGTGCTATTATATTTATTAACCAGGATATGCAATCTGTAAATTTATTAAATAGAATTACAGAACTCAAAAAATTACAAGAAAAAGGAATTCTAAAAGCCCCTAAAATTATTATTGATAGTAAAGATTTTGGCATTGGAGCACAAATTCTCCATGATTTAGACATTTCAAAAATTAGATTGGTGTCTAATACAGAACAAACGAAACGAGTAGGTATGATTGGTTACGGACTTGAAATAACAGAATATGTTACGTATTAATATGGTAGGAATATTCTCTTCCAAGTCATAGTGGAGTTTATAAAATTAACACCTAAATTATACATTGTTTACTATCAAATCAGATAGAAAAAAAATCATACACAAAGCCATAAGAACGGAAAGTACAAAAGTACTTAAAGCCACCTTTTTTAATTCGGTGTCCAGAGCTCGAGGCACTTTATTTTTGTAAACAGTTATTAAATGGCTTATTAAAGGAAAATAGGCAACTATAAAAATGTATTGGTCAATATGGAAATCACTTAAAAATCCGAAAAACAGCATCAAGAACATTGCGGTTATTACAAGGAAATAGTGATAAATTTTTGCCTTCTTACCTCCAATTTTAACCACAATTGTATTTTTACCCGATTTTTTATCAGAAACTTCATCTCGCATATTATTTAGATTCAATACTGCTACACTTAAAAGTCCAATGGCTGTTGCAGGAAGCAATAAAATAGAATCCAATTGTTTGGAATATAAGAAATTGACACCCAAAGTACTAACTAAACCAAAAAAAACAAAAACAAAAACATCACCATAACCGCGATATCCATAAGCAGCACTTCCAACCGTATATCGAATGGCAGATCCAATTGCCGCTATTCCTAATATTAAAAAGAAAATAGAATATCCAAAATGAGTTTGTCCAAATGCAAAATAAATCAGCATAATTGCCGAAATCAAAGTCAGTGAAGAGGTAATAATTATTGCACGCTTCATCGCTTGTGGAGAAATGACACCACTTTGAATGGCTCTTTTAGGGCCAATTCGATCTTCATTATCCGTTCCTTTTATTCCATCTCCATAATCATTTGCAAAATTAGATATAACCTGCAATCCCAAAGTAGTTAGGATAGCCAACCCAAAAATACGCCAATTAAATACTTCAGTTGGTGTAAGTACTGCTTCGGTGGGATGGGCTAAAGCATACATACTCCCGACAATGATACCTGAAACAGATAGGGGTAAAGTTCTTAATCGGGAGGCTTGAATCCAATGTTTCATCTTTATGTTGAATTTGTATTTTTATAATATCACAAATGTAATATTATTTTAGGTTTAGATTTAAAGATTAATCTCAAATTGTACTATAAATCTATACTATTTTTAATTCATCAGCTGAACCGAATTTATAAATCATGATATATTTCAGATTTTAAAGAATAATCATTAATTTTGAAAAAATTGGATGATTTCTCTCCGCAAGCAGGAATTGTAAATAATTATTTAAAAATACCTTACAATGTCAGTTTTAGAAAAAATAAATTCGGAAGAAATTATAGCTTTAGAAAATCAATTTGGTGCACATAATTATCATCCCTTACCAGTAGTTTTGAGCAGGGGAGAAGGTGTCTTTGTTTGGGATGTCGATGGAAAACAATATTATGATTTTTTATCGGCCTATTCAGCAGTTAATCAAGGGCACTGTCATCCAAAAATTGTCAATGCTATGTTACAACAAGCGCAAACACTCACTTTGACATCAAGAGCATTCTATAATGATCAATTAGGACCTTACGAAAAATTTGTCACAGACTATTTTGGTTTTGACAAGGTTTTGCCAATGAATACTGGTGCCGAAGCAGTAGAAACAGCTCTGAAATTATGTAGAAAATGGTCGTATGAAGTAAAAGGAATTCCAGAACACGAGGCTCAAATTATTGTTTGTGATGGTAATTTTCATGGAAGAACTACTACCATTATTTCTTTTTCAAATGACGAAAATGCGCGTAAAAATTTCGGACCTTATTCAAAAGGATTTATTAAAATTCCCTTTGATGATATAACAGCATTAGAAATCGCCTTAAAATCTTCAAAAAACATTGCGGGTTTCTTAGTGGAACCCATTCAAGGGGAAGCAGGCGTTTATACTCCAGCAGATGACTACATGATGCGTGCCAAAGAATTATGCAACCTATATAACGTTTTGTTTATTGCAGATGAAATTCAAACAGGAATTGCAAGAACGGGTTCATTACTTGCTGTTTGTGGAAATTGTTCTTGTGAAAATCAATGTGAAAGACAACAAACTTATGCAACTCCCGACATTTTGATATTAGGTAAAGCATTATCGGGCGGCGCTTATCCAGTTTCTGCAGTTTTGGCAAATAATACCGTTATGAATGTAATAAAGCCGGGACAACATGGTTCTACTTTTGGAGGAAATCCAATTGCTGCTGCTGTTGCAATTGCTGCACTTGAAGTGGTAAACGAAGAACATTTAATTCAAAATGCACGTTTTTTAGGAACGTTATTTAGAAGTAAATTGAATGCATACATAGCTACTTCAAATATCGCTATTTTAGTTCGAGGACGTGGTTTGTTAAATGCTGTTGTTATAAATGACACCGAAGAAAGTGATACCGCTTGGAACATTTGTATGGCTTTGAGAGATAACGGCCTTTTAGCGAAACCAACTCATGGCAATATTATTCGTTTTGCACCGCCTTTAGTTATAAATGAAGAACAACTTTTAGATTGTGTTGCTATAATTATAAAAACACTTCAAGTTTTCGAGAAATAATATTGATTAATTATAATTTCTTAATTCCATATTTTTTTATAGGATAAGAAAAGATAAAAGGGAAGACGTATTGAAGTAGAATTCAAAAAAAATTTTAATCCTATCTTAAAAAGTGTACATTTGCAAAAAAATTGTCAATTTTAAAGTAACAAAATGTGCTTTTCTATTTAAAGACAATGAGTTAAGGATTTTATGAAAAAAATAGTTGAATACCGAAAGTTATTGAATGTTGACAAAACGGCAACATTAAAAGATTTAAAAACAATTTATCGCAATGCGATGAAAGATGCGCATCCGGATAAATTTCAGGGTGATGAAGTGGCTTTAAAAGCAGCTGAAGAAAACAGTAAACTTATTATTGAAGCGTATCATTTTCTGGTAAGTATCAATCCAGAAACGATACAACAAAATTTACCAGAATATACGGAGACAATTGCAACATCAACTATTACAGATTATAAATTTGTAGATGGTCGTTTAATTATAAATTTTTCTAATGGTAGTGTTTATGAATACATTAGTGTGCCTAAAGCAACTTATATTAAGATGGTAAATGCGGATTCTCCGGGTAGATTTGCAAAAAGACATATTTTAAATTCTTTCACTTGGAGAAAAACGATTAATCAAGAATAGGTTTTTTTTAAGCGTATCAACAAATCCAGATCATTATTTAAATGATTTGGATTTTTTTTTGTTTTAAATTTCTTCAAAGGGGGTAGTTTTTTTAAGTATTTGGTTTCAAATTTTTCTAAATTCGGCTGCATTAAATTTCTTATATTTGCCGCTTAAAATCTTTCACAGTTGCGCTATTTTATTCGATTTGCATACAATGGAACCCACTATCACGGATGGCAATCACAGCCAAACGCAACCTCTGTTCAAGAAACTTTAACCAAAGCAATGACTGTAATTTTAAATACAGAAATTACATTGATGGGAGCAGGTCGGACTGATTCAGGCGTTCATGCTAGAGTAATGTATGCGCACTTTGATTTAGAAAGTACAATTGAAAAAAGTATTTGTGTTCATAAACTGAATTCTTATTTGCCTAAAGACGTCGTGGTCTATGATATTTTATCCGTTCATGATGAAGCACATGCCCGATTTGATGCTACAAATAGAACATACGAATATCATATTAATACCATAAAAAACGTTTTTTTGCACTATCAAAGTTGGCATTATCAAGCTAATTTAGACATTGATTTGATGAATGAAGCGGCTCAATTGTTATTGACCCATACCGATTTTCAAAGTTTTTCAAAAGTAAATACGGATGTAAATACTTATAATTGTAAAATTGTACAAGCCTATTGGAAGCAAGAAAAGGAGCAATTGATTTTTACTATTTCTGCTGATCGATTTCTCAGAAATATGGTGCGTTCGATTGTTGGAACACTTATTTATGTTGGTTTACACAAAATTTCAATAGCGACTTTCAATCAAATAATAGAAAGTAAAGATCGAAATAAAGCGGGTTTTTCAGTACCAGCACACGGATTATATTTAACAAAGATCACCTATCCCTATTTATAGACTGAAGCTAATGTCAAAGCCAAAAAAATGAAAACAAAAGCTTTCGATTCCAGATTGTTTAATAGAATATTAAAATATACTAAACCCTATAAGTGGAGGTTTAATGGTGTAATTATTTTTGCAGTTTCCTTATCGGTTTTTGCTGCTTTACGTCCTTATTTGTTAAAATTAACTGTTGATGGGTACATCAAAACAAATGATGTAAAAGGACTTTTTTGGATGGTTGCATTAATGGCAATTGTACTAGCTTTAGAAGTTATTTCTAATTTTTTCTTTGTGTATTGGGCCAATTGGCTTGGACAAGATATTGTTAAAGATGTTCGCACTAAATTGTTTCGTCATATGCTGAGTTTTAGAATTAAATATTTTGATACCACTCCTGTCGGACAATTAGTAACGCGTTCCGTTTCCGACATGGAATCCATTGCGAAAATTTTTAGTCAAGGACTTTTTATGATTGGTAGTGATTTATTAAAAATGATTGTTATCCTTTTGTTTATGGTTAAAGAAAACTGGCGATTGACTTGTATTGTTGTTGTTGCAATTCCAATTTTGGTTTTCGTTACACGAATTTTTCAACGGAAAATGCAAGTTACTTTTGAAGACGTGCGAAATCAAATTGCGAATTTGAATACTTTTATTCAGGAGCGTGTTACTGGAATGAAAATTGTCCAACTTTTTAATAGAGAAGATATTGAATTTGAAAAATTTAAAATCATTAACAATAAGCACAACAAAGCATGGATAAAAACGGTTTGGTACAATTCCATCTTTTTTCCAATTGCAGATATTATATCGTCTTTTACTTTAGGCTTTATTGTTTGGTATGGCGGAATAAGAATTTTAGGAGGTGATCAAACTACAACTTTTGGAGATATTTTTTCCTATACTATGTATATCGGAATGTTATTCAATCCACTACGGCAAATAGCTGATAAATTCAATGAGATGCAAATGGGGATGATTGCTGCAAATAGAGTTTTTGAAATTTTAGACACGGAAGATCAAACTCAGGATGTTGGAAAAATTGATGCACCTATTTTTTCAGGAATAATTGATTTTAAAGATGTTCATTTTGGATATGTAGAAAATGAAGAAGTAATAAGAGGAATTAATTTACATATTAAAGCGGGTGAAACTATTGCAATTGTTGGAGCTACAGGTGCTGGAAAATCAACCATTATTAATTTATTGAATCGTTTTTATGAAATTAATAAAGGAACGATTTGTATTGACAATCATAATATTAATCATTATACTTTAACTTCATTACGATTGCAAATTGCTGTTGTTTTGCAAGACGTATTTCTCTTTGCTGATACCATTTTAAATAACATTACATTGAATGACTCAGCAATAACCAGAGAAGAAGTCGTTCTTGCAGCCAAAAAAATTGGCGTTCACGAATTTATAATGTCTTTACCTGAAAACTATGATTACAATGTAAAAGAACGCGGTATTATGTTGTCTTCAGGTCAAAGGCAATTGATTGCGTTTTTACGTGCTTATATAAGTAATCCAAGCATTCTAATTTTAGATGAAGCAACATCATCTATTGATACTTTTTCCGAAGAATTAATTCAAACAGCAACAGTGAAAATTACTGAGGGAAGAACTTCTATAATAATAGCACATCGTTTGGCAACTATTATAAATGCTGATAAAATTGTAGTTATGGAAAAAGGATTGATTGTTGAACAAGGCACGCATTTAGAATTATTAACTATAGAAAACGGATTTTATAAAAAATTATATGATTCCCAATTTTTATTTGAAAGCGATATTTAAATCAAAGATATAAATAGATATCATTTAGATTCCTTGCTTTAAAAATAGAATTATAATATGATTTTTATTTTTAATCGCTTTAATCGAAATTATTATTTCCAAAATTAGAAATTAAATAAATATTGCTTATTTTCGCTAACTGAAAATTAAAAGTAAAAATACTTACGATGAAATACGATATTATAGTTTTAGGAAGTGGTCCTGGAGGATATGTAACTGCAATTAGAGCTTCACAATTGGGATTTAAAGTTGCTGTTATCGAAAAAGAAAATTTAGGTGGTGTTTGTTTAAATTGGGGATGTATTCCAACAAAAGCGCTATTAAAATCAGCTCAAGTTTTCGATTATTTAAAGCATGCTTCGGATTACGGAATTACCGTTTCATCGTTTGATAAAGATTTTTCTGCCGTTGTAAATCGGAGTAGAAGTGTTGCCGACGGAATGAGCAAAGGGGTTCAATTCTTAATGAAAAAAAATAAAATTGATGTTATTGATGGTTTTGGTAAACTAAAACCAGGTAAAAAACTAGATGTTACTGACAAAGAAGGAAAAGTTACTGAATATTCAGCAGATCATATCATTATTGCCACCGGCGCACGTTCTCGGGAATTACCTAATTTGCCACAAGACGGGGTTAAAGTGATTGGTTATCGTCAAGCAATGACTTTGCCAAGTCAACCAAAATCAATGATTATTGTAGGTTCTGGTGCAATAGGAGTGGAGTTTGCTCATTTTTATAATGCAATGGGAACTGACGTAACTATTGTTGAATTTATGCCTAATATAGTTCCTGTGGAAGACGAAGACATTTCTAAACAAATGGAGCGTTCTATGAAAAAAGCAGGTGTGAAAATCATGACCAACTCATCAGTTGAACGAATTGATACTTCAGGTACAGGAGTAAAAGCGTTCGTTAAGACTGCAAAAGGAGAAGAAGTTCTAGAAGCTGACATCTTACTTTCTGCTGTTGGAATAAAAACGAATATAGAAAATATTGGCTTAGAAGAAGTAGGTATTGCAACCGATAGAGATAAAATAATCGTAAACGCTTACAATCAAACCAATATTCCAGGTTATTATGCTATTGGTGATGTTACACCAGGTCAAGCATTGGCTCATGTAGCTTCGGCAGAAGGAATTAATTGCGTAGAGAAAATAGCAGGGTTGCATGTAGACCCAATTGATTACGGAAATGTTCCAGGTTGTACTTATGCTACTCCAGAAATAGCTTCAGTTGGCTTGACTGAAAAACAAGCAAAAGAAAAAGGATACGATTTGAAAATTGGTAAATTTCCGTTCTCTGCTTCTGGAAAAGCAAAAGCTGCTGGAACTCCTGATGGATTTGTAAAAGTAATTTTTGATGCTAAATATGGTGAATGGTTAGGTTGCCATATGATTGGTGCAGGCGTAACCGATATGATTGCAGAAGCTGTTGTTGCTCGTAAATTAGAAACAACGGGACATGAAATACTAAAAGCAATTCATCCGCATCCAACAATGAGTGAGGCTGTGATGGAGGCGGTTGCAGATGCTTATGGGGAAGTAATTCACTTATAAATAATATAAAATGCATTAAAAAAGGCAGTCTAATTAGACTGCCTTTTTTTTATAATATAAATCTTAACCTAAAATTATTTAATCTTTAGTGAAGTCACACTTAGACTGTCTACAACCAATTTATTATTGAAAAAGTACTAGCTTTACCGTTTTCTTCTAATCCACGGGTATGATTTAATGACGAATAGTCTTCCGGAGTTGGAATTGCTAGTTGGGCTTTCTAATGTACAATAAAAATAATTAGCATTTTTTCTGTTGTAGAAAATTGTTCGGAAATATTATGTAAATTGTTTAATGAATTCATCCTATTTTAAATAAAAAAAAGACAACTATTTCTAGTTGTCTTTCGGGTATTGATAGTTATTATTTATGCTAATCTTGTGTCCAGATTTTCTTTAATTGCAGCTAAAAAATCTTCGGTTGTGAGATAATCGACGGCAGTTAACCCTTCTGTTTTAACAAGTGTGGATAAATCTTTTGTCATTTTACCGCTTTCAACGGTGTCAATGCAAACTTGTTCTAATGTATGACAAAATTCAATTAATGCTTGATTTTCATCAAGTTTGCCGCGGTGCTCTAAGCCTCTGGTCCATGCAAAAATTGAAGCAATTGGATTGGTTGATGTAGCTCTGCCTTTTTGGTGTTCTCTGTAATGTCTTGTTACGGTTCCATGTGCAGCTTCAGCTTCAACTGTTTTTCCATCGGGAGTAACCAAAACAGAGGTCATTAATCCTAGTGACCCAAATCCTTGAGCAACGGTATCTGACTGAACGTCTCCATCATAATTTTTACAAGCCCAAACAAATCCGCCGTTCCATTTCATACATGAAGCGACCATGTCGTCAATCAAACGATGTTCGTAGGTAATTCCGATAGCATCAAATTGCGATTTATAATGCTGTTGAAATACTTGCTCGAAAATGTCTTTAAAACGACCATCATACGCTTTTAAAATCGTGTTTTTGGTAGAAAGATACAAAGGCCATTTTTTTGTTAATGCCATTTGGAAGGAAGAATGTGCAAATCCAAAAATACTCTCATCAGTATTATACATGGCCATTGCCACTCCATCTCCAACATAATCATAGACTTCCCAAGTTTGTGTTTCTCCTCCATTTTCAGGAATAAACGACATTGTCAGTTTGCCTTTGCCTTTAATCACGGTATCAGTTGCTTTGTACTGATCGCCAAATGCGTGACGACCAATTACGATTGGTTTTGTCCAACCTTGAACATACCGAGGTACGTTGCTCATTATTATTGGTTCACGAAATACAGTACCACCAACGATATTCCGTATGGTTCCGTTTGGTGATTTCCACATTTTAGAAAGGTTGAATTCTTTAACTCGTTCCTCATCAGGAGTTATGGTAGCACATTTAATACCTACATTGTATTTTTTTATCGCTTCGGCAGAATCAATTGTGATTTGATCTTTGGTAGCTTCACGACTTTCAATACCTAAATCGTAATATTTAATATCTAATTCTAAATAAGGAAGGATTAACTTTTCTTTGATAAACGACCAAATAATTCGTGTCATTTCATCTCCATCCAATTCTACAACTGGATTGGCAACTTTAATTTTTATCATTATAATTGTATGTTATATTTATTTATTTTAAAATGTTTGGCAAATATAATAAAAGGATAAGAAATCTGATTTACTTAAATCACTATATCGATTGATTTGCGGAAATCGTAAAAATGATTCATAAATTTACGAAATGTATAATTATTGCTCCTCTTTTTTATCAAAAAAAATCCCAAAAATGAATTATATCAGGTTTGGGATTTTAATAAGTAAGGAGATGAAAATTATCTTCTTTTATCTCTAATTTTAGCTTTTTTACCAGTAAGTTCTCTAAAGTAGAAAATTCTAGCTCTACGAACAGCACCTTTTTTGTTGATTTCAACTTTTTGTAAAGCAGGCAAGTTTACTGGGAAGATACGTTCTACACCAATAGAACCAGACATTTTACGAATGGTAAAAGTTTCTGTGTTTCCAGAACCTCTTCTTTGAATTACAACACCTTTAAAAAACTGAGTTCTTGTTTTTTCACCCTCTTTAATTTCATAGTAAACTGTGATTGTATCACCAGCTCCAAATAAAGGGAAATCTTTTCTTGTTACAAATTCGTCTTTAACGAATTTCATTAAATCTGCCATTTTTGTTTTTATTATGGTTTTAATCAGAGCAACATTCACGGATCTCGCCAGAGGTTAGTCTAAATTTGGTTGCAAATATACTATAAAAACTAAAAGTTACAAATTTATTTTTTTTTAATTAAAATCGGTACGGAATTGAATTTTAATTCTAATTGCAAATTCCAGGATAATTCGTCTTTGAATTTTAAAATTAATAGAAACAAAATTAATGATGACTCTAATTAAAAAAGCCATATAATCGATAGATTATATAGTTTTTTTTGAACGCTATTGACTTTTTTTTAACCAAATAATACAATATCTATGCGATTTTGTTAAGAAATTGCTTTGATTTTTTTTAAATTACATCAATAGAATTAGTTTAAAATAGTTACTTGTTTAATTCATTTTACCTTTCGCTTATCTTAAATTATTTGATTAGATTCGATTCTTTTTATGATTATCCCTACATTATTTTTCGATAAATTAAGTAAGATAATTTTACACCTTAAATCGGACAATTGGACCTTAATTAAATTTTAAATTTGAAATTTTAAAATATATTTTAAAAGCAAGGTGCTTTTTTTAAATAAAGTATGTCCTAGATTGTTTTATGATTTTATATGAATTAAAAATAAAATCTATCAAAATTTCTAAGTTAAAAATTAATCATTACAACCATTTAAAATTACAAAATGAAATACAACCAACCTACAAAAAGAATTTTTTCTAAAAGAGTATTCTTATTATTTAGTGTTTTTGCAATGCATTTATTGACCTCTATGGCTTTAAATGCAACAACTATTACTGTAACTAGTGTAGCCGCTTTGCAAACTGCTATAAATAATGCAGCTCCTGGTGATGTACTTATTCTTGCTAATGGCACTTATCTTAACAATACTTTGTCTATCAGCAAAAGTTATGTTACAGTGAAGGCCGCCACTCCTGGTGGTGTGTTTTTAAACGGAACAAATGACATAACAATTTCAGGAAACTATGTCACTTTTAGTGGTTTTCAGTTTACTTCGGGCGATATTGGTACCGGTACTGTTGTAGATGTAACAGGTAGTTATAATGTGGTAACGCAATTAAATTTTAGTAACTATTACGCCGCTAGATACCTTCATATTAATGACGGAAGTCAATACAATGAAATTACATTTTGTAATTTAGAAAAAAAACCAGCAGCAGCAGCTGCTGGATGTACGATTCAAATATCAACTTCACCGACAGTTCCAGGATATCATAAAATTCGCTATTGTTCGTTTCAAAACTATTATGGGGTAGGGGGAGATAATGGAAATGAACCTATTCGAATAGGTTTAGGTTCAGAAAGAGATAATGTCTCAAGAACTATAGTTGAACATTGTTATTTTAATAATACTGGGCTTGGAGATAGCGAAAGTGTATCCGTAAAAAGTGGTGAAAATACTATTCGTTTTTGTACGTTTACCAATCAACAAAATGCAATGTTGTGTTTTAGAAATGGTGCAAATAATGTAGCTTACAGTAATTTCTTTATAAATGCAGGGGGAATTAGAGTTAAAGAATCAAATAATATTTATTGCTATAATAATTATTTTTACAACTCTGGAGATGGAACTAACGCAAATGCAGTTACTCTTTTATATGTTAGTAATTCTATTTATGCTAATGTTCTTAACAATGTCAATTTTATCCACAATACTTTTGTAAATAGTAGTAGTATTGATTTGGGCGGTACAGGAGCAACGAACAATACTTGGGCTAATAATATTTTTAAGTATAGCACAGGTTCAATTTTTACCAATGCAAATTCGGGAACAACTTGGTCAGGAAATATTCGTAGTGGTACTTTAGGTATTTCTACTACAACAGGAATGGCAAATGCTGTGGATCCACTTTTAATAACTAATACAGATGCCTATTTTGGTTTGTCATCTACTAGTCCTGCTATCGATGCTGCCAGTTCCAGCTATCCAGCTATTTTAGATATTGCCAATATTGATGATGATCCTACTTTAGCATACGATATAAGTGGACAAGCTCGTCCATCATCGGCAACTTCAAAAGACGTAGGAGCGGATGAATTTACTACAGGAACAACATCAAATCGGCCTTTAGCGGTTACTGATGTAGGTCCTAACTATTTAGGAGGGCCTTCTATTACAGTTTCTACCCAGCCAAGCGCTGCAAGTGTTTGTTCTGGAAGTAGTACTTCTTTTACAGCGTCATCAACATCAACCTTATCACCTATAACAGTTCAGTGGCAAAGAAGCTCCAATAGCGGAACAACATGGACAAATATATCAGCCAACTTAGATGCAACTACAACTTACAGCGGTTTTACAACAGAAACGCTTGTTTTAACTGGTGCTACATCAACAATTAATAATTATCAATACAAGGCTGTTTTTACAAATACAATAGGAAGTGTTGATTCAAATGCAGTTGCTTTAACTGTAATTACCACAGCACTGCCAACTGGTGCTGCAACAAAAACAATTTGTGGAGCAGCAACGGTTGCTAGTTTAACGGGCTATACAGGAACTGCTTTGCAATGGTACTCTGTTTCAACAGGTGGAACTGCTTTAGATGCTGCTACTGCTTTGACTACTGGAAATTATTATGTATCACAAACTTTAAATGGGTGTGAAAGTGCCAGAAAGACAGTTGCGGTAACAGTGACTTCGCCAGCTCCAGTGGCATCCTCGTTATTATTATGTACCGGAAGTACGGTTTCGAATTTAACCGCAACAGGAACTGCTTTAAAATGGTATGCTACAGCTTCAGGTGGCGGAGTATTGTCTGCTAGTACTGCATTATCAACAACTACGTATTTTGTTTCTCAGACAGTTAGCACCTGCGAAAGTTCTAGAACAGCTGTTTCAGTTGTTATTTATACTCCAGCTTCAATGCCAGTATTGAATGCAGATGGTCCCGGAAATACTTATGAATTAATCACTAGTGTTTTAGCTCCTTGCCAAGGTGTTGCTGCAGTAGAAGCACCAGATATGCTTGGAGGAACTGTAGATGGAACACACCCTACATTTGGAAGACACATTGCTGAGGTAATGGATACTGATTTAGGAAAATATGTTTTTGAATTTTATTCCCACGTTGCTCAAGATAATGATATAACCGGTGGATTAGATCGGGAACGAGTTGAAATGAAAACCTACGGAGGATCAACCGATAATTTAAAAGGCGTTTTAGGAGAAACAGTTACCTATAAATGGAGGTTTAAAGTACCAATAGGTTTCCAACCTTCCTCTAATTTCACACACATACACCAAGTTAAAGCAGTAGATGGAGATGACAGCAGTCCTCTATTTACTCTAACCCCTCGTTATGGAACACCTAATACAGTACAACTCCTTTATGTACAAGATTCAAATACATCGGCCGATACCAGAGCTGAAGTTAATCTTTCTTTATTTGAAAATACATGGGTAGAAGCGGTCGAGACTATAAAAATTGGTACAGGTACTTCGGGTACCTATGCTATTACAATAAAAAAAGTAAGTGATGGAACAACAATACTTTCTTATAGTTCGAATGCTATTCAAACAATTAGAACTGCAGCTACAGATCCTGCGACTACAGGAAAAGTGGCTAACAGTTTTATCCGTCCTAAATGGGGAATTTACAGAAGTTTACTTGATTCAGGTAAATTAAGAGATGATTCGATGCGTTTCTCTGATATTAGTATTTCAGAAATTGTACCTCCTACAGCCGTGCTTACGGCAAATACTGACGGAACAGTAGCTATAAGTGGTGTTGCTGCAGTTGGAACTACAGTAACGGTAAAATTCCCAGATGGTACAACTTTAACTGGAGATACCGGTCTAGGAGGAGCCTACGGCCCTATTACTTCAGGGGTAATGCTAACAAGTGGAAATACTGTTGTAACCTATGTTTTAAATGGAAATACAAGTCCCGAAACTGCTATTCAATTTACAGCTTTACCAACGGTTAGCGACCAAACATTTTGTAATTCAGGAACGGTAGCTGATTTAACAGCAACAGGTACTTTAGTACAATGGTATTCAGCTGCAACAGGCGGAAGTGCCTTAGCCACATCTACAGCATTAGCTTCAGGAACTTATTATGCAACTCAAACAGTTAATTCTGTAGAAAGTGCTAGGAAAGTAGTATTGATTACTAAAAATACTACTACATCCCCAACTGCTATTGCTCAATCCTTGTGTAGTTCTGCCACTGTTGCTAGTTTAACTGCAACAGGAACTGCTTTACTATGGTATGTAGCCGCATCAGGGGGAACTGCATTAGCAACTACTACAACTTTATCAACAGGAACGTATTATGTATCGCAAACTTTAAATAGTTGTGAGAGTTCAAGAACTTCAGTTGCAGTAACAGTTAATTCAACAGGGTTGCCGACGGCAAGCGCGCAAGCGATTTGTAATTCAGGGACTGTGGCAAACTTAACAGCAACTGGAACAGCGTTAAAATGGTATACAACAACTACAGGCGGAAGTGCTTTAGCCACATCAACTGCTTTAACAGCAAGAACGTATTATGTATCGCAAACTTTAAATAGCTGTGAGAGTGCTAGAGTTTCTTCAGTAGTTACGCTACCGACTTGTGTATTATCGAAACAAGTAATAGGGGAGCAAACCTATCACGATGGAGGATTTGAAGGTCAATCTGGTGTTTTAGGGACTACGGTACAAACAGCTACTAACAACATTTGGAGATCAAGCACGTCTTCTAATGTCGCAACTGTTGTAGGCGTATTTAACACATCTACACCAAGGTCAGGAAATACCTATTTAACACAGACCTTAAATGCTGCGACTCCTGCTAGTGGAGCCTCAGGTTATAGTAAAAGTGCTTTTGGCGCTAATCCAACTACCAATGTTGCCAAATGGGTTACCTTCTATTATAAACCTACTCCGGGGGTTACGCAAACTTCAAATAACTTGCAAATTAAAGGAGGGTACGTTTATACCGATAATGCTGCAACACCAGCAACACAACAATTATATGGAGCAACCGTATTAGTGCCTTCGAGTACTTCTTATACTAAATATAGTAAGGCTGTTGCTTTACCTGCGAATCTAGGTACTTCTAATACACAATTAGCTTTGTATTTAAAATCTGTTGCAGGCGGCGTTGTCTCTGTGGATGTGGATGACATGGTAATTTATGATGGAACAGCCGAAGATGTTACAGCACCAAATGCTCCAGCCTCGGCCAGTATAGCTAATGTAACCGCTACAGGGTTAGATGTGAATTGGACGGCGCCAGTAAGCGGTGGTTTAGATGGAGGAGGTTACGTAGTAGTGCGTTATGCTTCAAATCCTAATGCGGATAACGATCCTAATGTAAATGGTATTTATGCCGTTGGAAATACAATTACCAATGGCACGGGTTCTTTGCTTGGAACAGTAGTGTATATTGGAACAGGTACTAGTTTTACAGATAATTCTTTAGTATCATCAACTTCATATTATTATAAAGTTTACGCGGTTGATAAAGCCTTTAATTATTCAACAGAGGCTTCGGTTTCAGGAACTACAACGGGTCCATTAGCCTCGCCTGTAGCAACTGCGGCTACATCAATATCAGCAATAGGCTTTACGGCAAATTGGGGAGCTGTCATTAACGCTTCATCTTATGATTTGTATGTATACAATGCCAATACGCAATCGAATATTGCAGCATGGACTTTTCCATCATCATGGACGGCAGCCACAGGATATGCTCCAATTGCTGATATTGTAAATGCTAATAATACTTCGGCGACAATTACGCAAAGTTCCGGAACCGTAACTTCAGGGGAAGGTTCAGGAGGAGTAGGTACTTATGCAATATCTGGTGCTTCATGGTATAGTAATGCAAATAAATATTGGGAAGTACAAGTAAATACTTTAGGCTATAGGAATATAAAAGTATCTTCTAAACTGTTTTCTACCGCACCGAAAGATTTTAAATTACAATATAAAATTGGATCTGCAGGAACGTATGCGGATGTCGATAATGGTGCATTTGTATGTGCCTCAAACTGGACTACGGGAGTTTTGAGTAATCTAGCGTTACCTGCTGCTTGTGATAATGCTACATCAGTTTATCTTCGTTGGATTAATTATACCAATACAGATTATAATACTGGTGTTGCCATGGTTGGAGGGACTGCTCGTTTGGATGATATATACGTTACAGGTGGAGCACTTGCTTCTGAATTAAGCTATCCTGTTACAATTTCAACTACCTCTAGTGCGGTTTCAGGTTTGTCAGTTGGAACGTATTATTATGATATAATTGCATCGGGATCTGGATATACTTCATCGTCAAAATCAAACCTTATAACAGTATTAGTTGCTATACCACAATCGGTTGCTGATTATAAGTCAGTAGGAGATGCAAACATTTCTAGCGCTACTAATTGGCAATATTATAATGGAATTTCATGGATAACTGCAACTAGTGCTCCATCAAGTGCTAATAATATAACTATTTCTTCAGGAAATACAGTTAGTTTGGGTGCTAACTTTACTGTTAATTCCGGTAAAGCCATTACGGTAAATGGTACTATTAATTTAGCGGGTTATCTTGTTTCTGGTTCTGGTAGTTTTTCTTTGAGTTCTGGAGCGTCAATCAAATTAGGTGATAATACTTCCTTAGCTTCAGCAATTACTACTACTAACAAAACTTTTGATGCAGCAGCAAACTATTTTTATGATGGAACATTAGCTCAAACAACAGCTTCTTTACCTACAGGAACTATGACAGGAAATGTTACTGTTTCTAATGCTGTAGGAGTAACGATGGCTGCGGCTTTAAAAATAAATTCGCCTGGAACATTAGAAGTAACTGCTACTGGTAAGTTATTATTTGGTGATGGAAATGTAGTGTCTTCTACCGTGGGTTCAGGTACCTTTACTTATAGTGGCACAGGTGGCTTTACTGTAGCTACGGGGGCTACTTTGGTTATTACTTCAAGCAAAGGAATTTGTACAGGTACTTCAAACGGAAGTATCAAAAATTCAGGAACACGCACGTTTAATTCAGGTGTGAATTATATTTTTGCCAAAAATGATGGGGCAAATGCAATCACTATGGGAACTTCATTTGGTAGTGCTGAAATTTCAGCCACTTTAGGTATTAATAATTTGACTATCAATAATCCTTTAGGAGTATATCTACCTGGTGCCATAGCTGTTAACGCTGGCGAGTACACTCCAGATGTTGATATTACAGTAAATGGAGTATTGAATTTTATTTCGGGTAAATTAATTGCTAATAATGGTATAAATTTAGTTCCTCAAACTATTGGAACTAAAACAGTAACTATAGGAACTTCGGGTAGTATAACTGGTGCTAGTTCAGGAACAGGATGGGTAATAGGCAACTTGAAAAAAGCAACTGCGTCAGCTGCTAGTCCATCATTTACTTACACTATTGGAGACGGTACTAATTATTTGCCTGTAGGATTAACTTTCTCAGGAACTACATCAGCTACGGGAGGATTAACTGCTAGAATCAATACAGGAGATACTAGTATCGCAGGTTCAGGTATTGATACTGCAAAAAGTGTAAATAGAACTTGGACGCTAACAAATTCAAATTTGACTGGATTTAGTAGTTACAACGCAACATTTACTTATGCTACTCAAGATAATGATGCGAGTACTACTCCTGCTAATTATAGTGTTCGTGTGTATAACGGTACTAGCTGGAACAACTTGACAACCTCAGGAACTCCAACTTCAACTAGTTTTACAGCTTCTGCAATTACAGGTTTTGGCGATTTTGCTATCGGTCAACTTTGCACAAACCCAACGGCTGGAGGAACGATTTCTGGAAGTCAATCATTTTGTTCACTTTCAAATTTAGCAGCTTTTGCAAGTAATGCTTTACCAAGTGGCCATACAGGAACTTTAGAATACCAATGGCAATCATCAACTAATAACATCAATTTTACAGATATTGCTGGAGCAACTAGTAGTACCTATACTGCTCCATCGGGACTAACCGCAACTACTTATTACAAACGTTTAGCGCGTGTTGATTGCAAAGCAGACTGGACGGATGCGGCACAAAGTAATGTAATTACCGTAACGGTTAATCCTATAAACACCATAACCTTGACTTCTGCCGCAGGCAGTAACAGTCAATCTCTGTGTGCTGCAGGAGAATTTGTAACAATTACTTATACAACAACCGGTGCAACCGGAGCTACATTCTCTGGTTTACCAGCAGGTTTATCTGGAAGTTTGACAAATAATGTTGCTACTATTAGTGGTATACCAACGGCTTTAGGTACATATAATTATACTGTTTCGTTAACAGGAGGTTGTGGAACTGTTGCTGCATCAGGAACAATTGCAACTTATACTACAACTTGGACGGTAACTTTAGGTGTTGGTTCATGGAGTAACGGTGCACCGACTGCCTCAGTTGGAGCTGTGATCTCTGGAAATTATGCGGAAAACATTGATTTAACCGCATGCTCATTAACTATTAATAACAATGCTGTCGTTACCGTTGTATCTGGAAAAGATTTCTACATTACTGGAGCGGTAAC
>JBBALV010000016.1:0-53159 GCA_040402815.1 Flavobacterium sp. | reverse complement strand
CCTGAAAAGGTTGGGGTTCTTTTTTTTAGTCACAGAAAAACGCCCTGGTAAGATCAGCTCGTCGCTTTCTTGAAGAGGGATATCATTTAATAGATGGAAATTTTTTATTTTAAAGTAGGTTTTTAATCTGATTTTTAAATTACTTTCTAGGATGATAAACATTTATAATCTCTGCTAAATGCTTTCTATTTAAGTGAACATATATTTCTGTCGTTGTAATTGATTCATGACCTAACATTAATTGAATCGACCGTAAATCAGCTCCATTTTCTAACAAATGTGTAGCGAAAGAGTGTCGAAACGTATGTGGGCTAATTGTTTTATTTAGATCAATAGAAAGCGCTAAATTTTTGATAATAGTAAAAAGCATAGCTCGTGTAAGCATTTTACCTCTACGGTTTAAAAATAAAGTATCTTCGTGCCCTTTTTGAATTTTTAAAAAATTACGTTTCGTATTTTTATAAATCTCAATATATTTTTGGGTTGTATTTCCTATTGGTACAAAACGTTGCTTATTCCCTTTCCCAGTTATTTTTATAAATCCTTCGTCAAAAAACAAATCTGAAATTTTTAAGGATACTAATTCTGATACACGTAGTCCACAGCCGTATAGTGTCTCTAGCATCGCACGATTTCTTTCTCCCTCATTGTTCGACAAATCGATGGCAGCAATCATGCTGTCAATGTCTATTAACGACAATGTGTCGGGTAATTTGCGTCCAATTTTTGGCGTTTCGGTTAATGATAACGGAGAATCGGTTCTGTAATCTTCAAAAATAAGGTAGTTGAAAAAACTTTTTAATCCTGAAATTATTCGAGCTTGCGATCGTGCATTTACTTCTTTTGAAATATGATATACAAATTCCTGAACGGTTTCTTCCGTTATTTTTATTGGACTTATATCTATTTCATTTTCATTTAAAAATTGACACAAACGCTCTATATCAAAGGTGTAATTAGCGATTGTGTTTTTAGATAACCCTCTTTCAATTTTTAAATAGGATTGATAATTTTTTATATAAGTATTCCAATTCATTAGACAAAGTAAAGCTATTTTTGAACATAAAAAAACCTCTTTATAAGAGGTTCGTTTTTATAATAGAGCAACTCATTAAAATTTATAACCCAAAGACATTTGGAAAACCCCGTTTTTGGTGGAAACATTTTCAACAGTGCTGGTGTTGCTTAGACCCATACAGTAACGAACTTGCACTACTACTTTGTCTAAGATATCGTAACCCACACCAAAATTGGCTGACATATCAAATGCTTTTGTTTTATCTTTAATATTTTCAGATGAATTTACTGAAGTAATTTTATCTTCAACGTCTTCTTTGGCGGTAACTAAAAAACCAGCTTGTGGTCCTAGCTCAACAAATAAGCCCGCAATTGGATAATATTTTACCATTACAGGAACAATAACATAATTCATTTTAGTAGTTGTTGCTGAAGTCAAATCTTTGCTTTCAAATTTTGCTCCTTGGGCAGAAAATAGTACTTCAGGTTGAATCGCGATTTTTCCTAAAGCTTTAAATTCTATAAACGCTCCCGCATGAAATCCGTTGCTCGATGACATTATTTGATCCGAAGCACCAGTTATCATCGACATGTTTAAACCTGCTTTGATACCATAATTTATTTTTTGTGCACTACTATTAAAGATGGTAATAATAGCAATTATTGTAATAATCTTTTTCATTTTTTTCGTTTTTTATTAGAATGTAAATTTATATATTTTTGTTAAAAAAACAATTCTTGAAGTTTTAAAAATTTTAATTCTAATAGTTTAGAATCGGTATCCAACAGACAATTGAATTACGACATTTTTAGTTTCGCTTTCTCCAGGATCTAAATCTTTTTCTTTTTTTGTTGGAATTAACCCTTTGCAATAGCGCGCTTCTACAAACATGTTTTCGGACAATTCATATCCTACACCCAAATTCACGCCAAAATCAATTGAATTATATCGTTCTTTAACTTCATAATTGTTGTATTTTACAGATGTTAAAAAGCCAATTTGTGGACCAGCTTGAATGTTTATTGTTTCTGTAACTTTATATTTGGTCATCAATGGAATATATACATACTTTAATTTTCGAGTGTAACCATCGGTTCTTGCTCCTTGTATAGAAACTAGTAATTCCGGTTGAAAACTAAATTTATTACTTTCTTTAATTTCGATATAACCACCAAGATTGGCGCCTAAGAATAATTTTGATTGATCAGACCCTACAAGGGTACAAAAATTTAAGCCCCCTTTGAGTCCAAAATTTATATCTTGTGCACTTGTTTTATTGTAGCCCCAAAAGAGTAGTGCTACTAAAATTATTCTTTTCATAATGTTTGTTTTTAAAAATGCAAATTTATGTTTTTTATATAAAAAAAACCTCCCGATTGGAAGGTTTTTAAATTTAATCTTTAATACAAATTATAGTTTATACAATAGACCAAAAGAAACTGCACTCATATTAAGTCCTAAAGATATTGTATTGGTAGCTTCACCACCGTCCATTTTTGAAGAAGAATAACCTAAACCTCCCCATGTTGCATTAATGGCAAAATTATTGTTCATGAAGTAATGAAGACCTACAGGAACAGTTAATGCAAGAGTGTTAGTTTTTGCCTCATCAACTTTAGAAGAATTATAACCTAAACCTCCACCTAACGACAGAGAAAACTTGTCAGCAGGGGTAAAGAAATATCTTACACCTGCATTTAAACCTAAACCACTTGTTTTTGAATCAACAGCTCCAGGAGTTCCAGCATTTGTTGTTCCAGAAGAAATAGCAACTTGACCTAAAAGCATTAGGTTTTCAGACATCATATACCCTAGACCCGGAGAAAGCATAAAATTACTAGATTTAGCATCAGCAGTTGCTGAACTGTTAAACGAAACGTCTCCTGCCAATACAATGTTCCCAGAAGCCAAACCAGCTCCGCTTTTGTCTTGTGCGCTAGCAAATGTGAATGCACATACTGCCAATGCGGATAAAATAATTTTTTTCATTTTTTTTTGTTATTTATTGTTAATAATGGTGTAAATTTATGTGATTAACCCTTCTTCGTTTGACAGCACGGCTTGAAGTTACTAACATAGTTATTAACAAATTGTTAATAATTAAGAAAAACTCGCTTGCTTTTAAGTAGCATCCAATCAACTAATTAATTATAGTATTTTAATTTGTTATTGCTGTTTGTGTTTCTTTTGTTTTAATTATTTTTAGCTAAAGTCATTTTTAAAAAAGCGAAAAACCATAAAAATAATAATTTAACTAAGGTCATTATTAAATAATATTTTAGAGTAAAGTGTTTTTTTAATGACTTAAATGTAAATTATAAATATTAATTTAACATTATTGTTTTAAAAGATATGTATGATTGTATAAAAAAAGCCTCTCATCAGAGAGGCTTTCATTTAAATTAATTTTGGAATTAAAATCTCCAACCTAAACGTAAAGCAGGTAATACATTTGGCTGTACTTTAATAGAAGTAGTTCCATCACCACCGTCAGGCTTTTTATTTATGATTGCAATTCCATAATTTACTTCACATCCAAGATAAATATTTGGCATGATGTAATAATCGAATCCTGTAAATGCTTGAGCGGACACTCCTATTTCAGTAGATTTAGGAGTTGCTGACAAACCAGTAACGGCTCTTTTGCTTTGAAAACCGATGCTTCCTTCATAGCCCCAATAAGTTGATAATCTTTCTGCACCCTTCATGTGGTTTTCAATACCTATTCCTGCAGCAACAGTAAATTGTGTATCTTCATCTTTAACTCCTGAATTGTCCACAGTGATATTTCCAGAATACCTAATAGCTTTAGATTCGCTTACAAATTTTCTAACTTTAATTCCTGGAGTTGAACTCCCATAAAAATTAGGTAAAGAGAACATTGCAGCTCCTGCACTACCCGTTAGGCTTGGAGAAAAAGAAAGCTCCACATGAATGCTTCCTGCAGTTGGTTTTGTAAAAGTACCTGCATCTGTTTTAATTTGCGCGCCAGCATATCCAAATGCGGCAAGAGCAACAACTGATAAAATAATTTTTTTCATTTAGTTTTTGTTTATTGTTAATAATTTGGTAAATTTATATGAATTCTAAATATGGATACAAGCCGCTCTTTTGAGTTATTAACACATTTATTAACAATTAAATTAATATTAGTTAATAACTCTTTCCTAAAGACCTCGTGGATTAGATTTAAAACGGGTTCTGTAATTTATGTTTCATTAATTTTCATGCTAATCACAAATTTTAGTACATTTACTTCAAGTATAAGTGAGAAACCATTATTAACAAGAGGTTTGCGTTATTGATTGAAAATCAACACACTCCAATTAAAATTTTGGGAGATAAACACAACTCCATAAAAGGCGATGGCATAAATGACTGCTTACAATTAAATTTACTGATATGAAAATCATTATAATAAACGGGCCCAACCTCAATCTTCTAGGTCATCGTGAACCTGAAATTTATGGACATCAATCGTTTGAGAGCTACTTTACTAGTTTGCAAAAGACATTTTCCAATATTGAATTGCACTATTTTCAGAGTAATATTGAAGGAGAATTGATAGACAAAATTCAAGAAGTTGGCTTTTCTTTTCAAGGGATAATCCTAAATGCGGGTGCCTATACCCATACTTCAGTAGCCATTGGCGATACTATAAAAGCAATAACGACGCCTGTGGTTGAAGTGCATATTTCTAATACTTTTTCGAGAGAGTCCTTCCGACATCAATCTTTTATTTCTCCAAATGCCAAAGGAGTTATCATCGGTTTTGGACTGAAGAGCTATGAATTGGCATTGGAATCCTTTTTGAAATCCTAATTTTTTGTAACAATTCCTTTTCACTTGCGTCTATTAGAGTAATGTTTTCAATTAGGTTCCTTCTAATTTGAAAATAAGTCTTTATTGTATTGACAAAAAAGAGTGTCTATAATTAATTACCAATTTCAACTTCTATACATGAAAAAATCTTTATTATTAGTGTTCTTAGTCTTCAGTGCATTCACTTTTGCTCAAATTAAAGGCACGGTAACGGATGACAAAGGTGTGCCGCTAGCGAGTGTTTCTATCTTAGTTGAAAATACTTACAACGGCACTTCGAGTAACGAAAAAGGGAATTATGAATTGAATGTTAAAACAACGGGAACCCACACCCTGATTTTTCAATGTTTGGGTTTTAAAACACAAAAGATTGCCGTTGTGGCTCAATCCTTTCCGTTGGTGCAAAATGTAAAGCTTATAGAAGAAAATTTATCACTTTCTGAAGTGGTTATTAATACGAAAGAAAATCCAGCCAATGCGGTTATTCGACATGCGATTGCCAGCAAGAAAGACAATTCAGAAAAAACAGCGCGCTATAAAGCCGATTTTTATTCTCGTGGTATTTTCAGGATAAAAGATGTTCCTAAAAAAATATTTGGACAAGAAACCGACCCCGAACACGATTTGGATTCCACAGGCTCTGGCATTATTTATTTGTCGGAAACAGTATCTAAAATCATTTTTGAAAAACCCAACAACCTTAAGGAACGTATTGTCGCGTCAAAAGTGAGTGGAAATAACAACGGCTTTAGCTACAACACCGCCCGAATGTCGAAGTTTGATTTTTATGACAATACTATAAAGATTGGAATGAATCTTATTTCTCCAATTGCTGACAATGCTTTTGGGTATTACAGATTCAAATTGCAAGGGACTTTTCAGGACGAAAACAACCAAATGATCAATAAAATAAAAGTCATTGCTAAGCGGGATTCCGAACCTGTTTTTGAAGGTTACATCTATATAGTTGAAGATTCTTGGGCAATTTACGCCGTTGATTTAGACATTAAAGGCTACCGAATTCACAATGAAATTATGGATAGCATGAATTTAAAACAAAATTTCAGTTACAACACGACCAACCATATTTGGGCCAAAAATACCCAAAGTCTTGATTTTACAGCTGGAATATTCGGAATTAAATTCAATGGAAAATTCACTTATATCTACAGCAATTACGAGTTTCCAAGTGTTTTTGCAAAGAAAACCTTTACCAATGAAATCGTGAGTTTTGAAGAAAATTCGAACAAAAAAGATTCAGTTTTCTGGAATAAAAACCGACCAATTCCTTTAACGGTTGAAGAAAGCCGCGATTATGTTAAGAAAGATAGCATCTTTATCAAACGAAATTCCAAAACCTATTTGGATTCTATTGACAAAAAAGAAAATAAATTTAAGATTTTAGATCCTTTAACCGGCTATACTTATAAAAACAGCACCAAAAAATACAGTATCCATTATGATGGTTTGACCAATATTGCTTCATCGAGTTTCAATACCGTGCAGGGGTGGAATTTAGATTCGGGTATTTCTTATAACGAATGGAACGATGAAGGTAACGGAAAGAGAACCGTCGTGAATGCCAAGTTCAATTATGGATTTTCAGACCAACGTTTGCGCATCGTAGGCAATTTCAATCACCGTTTTAACAATCAGAATTATGCTTATGTCAACATTACGGGTGGGAGCAAAGTCAATCAGTTCAATGCCGAAGAGCCCATTTCTAAAATAGCCAATACGTTAAGCACCTTGTTGTTTAGAGACAATTACATGAAATTGTACAACAAAGAATTTGCTGAATTTCAATACGGACAAGATGTGGGCAATGGTTTTAATCTCAATGGAAAAATCGAATACCAACAGCGCAAAGCTTTAGTAAACACCACCGATCAAAATTATATTAAAAGTGACAAAACCTATACTTCCAACAATCCTTTGTTGCCCGAAAGTGACCTTCCGGCATTTGAAACCCATCATTTAAACAAGTTCACGCTTGGTGCACGAATTAATTTTGGAAACAAATACATGACCCGTCCCGACGGAAAAATCAATATCCGAAACGAGAAATACCCGACTATTTTGTTGAGTTATGAAAACGCAGTTGCGGGCAGCGACAAAAACTACGATTATCAATTGGTGAGAGCCAGCATTAATTATACGCTTTCCACCAATAATAAAGGGCAGTTCAGTATGAATTTTAAAGCGGGCAAATTCTTTCATGGCGAAAACATTTCGTTTATCGACTTCAAGCATTTCAATGGCAATCAAACCCATTATAGCGAAAACAGCCGATTGAATGCTTTTAATTTGTTGCCTTATTACACCAAAAGCACCAACGATGCCTATCTAGAAAACCATATCGAATATACCGACAATGGTTTTATAATCAATAAAATTCCGTTGTTGAATCTCCTGAAAACCAATTTGGTTTTGGGCTATAATGGCTTAGCGGTTCCCAATACGGTGCCTTATACCGAGCTCAGTATTGGACTCAACAACCTGGGTTTTGGGAAATTTAAAATGTTTCGCATCGACTATGTTCGGGCTTACCAGTGCGGGTATCAAGGCGACGGATTTATGTTTGGATTCAAGTTTTAGCGTGCTATTGTAACGACCGCCAAAACGAGAAGTAACCAAAAATAAAAAAAGCGTGAGATTTTATTTTCTCACGCTTTTTTTTTTGGGATTTAAAAATGCCGCTTTTTTGATTTCAATAGAAAGTTGGTATTTGTTATAAATGAGCACTAGAGGGGTTCAGGAAAAAGGAATGAATAATTTATCGAAAAACTAGCCACGAGTTTTAGCATTTGTTAGCAGCTGGCTTTTAAATATATTGTTCAGAAAAGTTAAATAAATCTATAAACCATAAAAGTTCTCTCTTTAAATTCCTTGACTTTCCCTCAATATATTTATTTTGATTTACCCATGATTTTATTTCAGAGATTTGAAGCAGATCTTTAAAATTTGTTTTGTTATCATTTTTATAAATAATCATTTCAATTTCATATTCCGGCGGGCCGTATAAGAATTTAATTGTAAATTCTCCACTAGTAAATTTTGCAGATACAACAAAACCTTCTTGATTATAATTGTAATTTGAAAATGAAGAATTTGTCAAATCTTTCATTATTTCATTCCATGCGTTTAAAAATGAGTTTTCCATTTTTTAAATATTACTTCTGTTCAACGATTTTTCATAAGCTTGCTGATAATTTGTATACATCTAACAAAATCAGACTTATCCACCCAGATAAGGATCGCTTTGTCTGACAAAATCAGACTTTATTTATTTCTCAAATATATAAAATATTCCGAACTGACAGAAAAATAGCTAGTAATAATAACAAATAATGGTTTGATTTAGAAATGCCATTTATGCATTTACAGTTTTATCGAAATTTAAATTAAAAGAGAAAACATTCGTTAAAACTGAAAATAAATAAAAGGTTGCGGCCCCGAAGTAGCCGTAGCATAGACCACCCAAAAGGTGAGCGCTAGGACAAATGCTTTTACTACTATTGGCATTTTGTCAAAGAGCAACTTCATCAGTCCAGTTATTTTTGAAGGTAAAAAATGCCATACATAGCCAAAGAGCATCACGAAGAAGACATTTTGGTAACCCAAAATAATGGTTTCCCATTCTTTCCATCGAAAATGCAAGAGGCTGATGTTTTGCAATACATCAAAAGCCGTGGAGAAATCTTTGGCACGGAAAAAGATCCAACAAAAAACCACAAAATGGAAGGTTAAAACCACGGATAAAAAAGTAGTAAAGGCTTTCCAAACGGTGAACTTTCCGTCTTTTTTAGAAGGGAAAAATTCCGAGAATATTTTGTTGACCGCTAAGGCAATTCCGTGTAGCGCGCCCCAAATAATGAATCGCAAACTGGCACCGTGCCAAAATCCACCCAACAACATCGTGGTCATTAAATTGACATTGGTAAACAAGGTTTTCTTTCTGTCTTTTGAAAATAAAAAGGTCATGATGAAAACGATTGTTGCCAAAACAGCCACCAATAAAGGGAAAAAGCTGCTGTTATAAGTCAAAATGCCATAAACAATGGCGCCTGCAAAAAACAAAATAGGAAATAAAAATCCTGCAAAAGAACCGTTTCGATTGCCACCTATAGAAATGTACAGATAATCGCGCAACCAAGACGACAAAGAAATATGCCATCGGCGCCAAAATTCGGTAATAGATGCCGATTTATAAGGGGTTCTAAAGTTGACCGACAGTTTAAAACCCATCAATAACGCAATCCCAATGGCCATATCGGAATAGCCCGAAAAATCACAGTAAATCTGAATGGTATAACCGTAGGAAGCCATTAAATTCTCGAAAGCCGTATAGCTATTTGGGGCATCAAAAACCCGATCGACAAAGTTCAATGAAATGTAATCGGAGATAAATGTTTTCTTTATTAAACCCCCAATTATCAGAAACAGTGCTTGGTTGACATCGGCTCTAGACAAATGTAATTTTGCATAAATTTGAGGAATAAATTCCGATGCTCGAACAATGGGTCCTGCCACCAATTGCGGAAAAAAGGAAACGAAAAACATATAATCCAATATGTTCTTGGTTGGTTTTAGTTCGCGTCGGTAAATATCGATAATGTAACTCATCGATTGGAAGGTGTAAAACGAAATCCCGACAGGCAAAATCAACTTTTCCACCGTAAAATGGGCGTCAAAAAGGGTATTATAGTTGTCCGCCAAAAAGGTAGCATACTTGAAATAACCGAGAAAACATAAGTTAAGAATAACGCTTAAAACCAAGTAAAATTTTCGGTAGCCCTCTAAAACTTCTTCATACAAAAGTTTGGCTAAATTGTAGTCAACAACTCCCGAAAACAGTAACAAACAAAAGTAAATACCACTTGATTTGTAATAGAAAAATAAGGAAAAAGCAAAGACATAAATGTTTCTAAATACATGTGTTTTGGCTTTTGTAGTAAGGATATAGATAGGATAAAACACCAAAAACAAGCACAAAAAAAGTACCGTATTAAATAATATCGGTGCTGATGGATTGTAAACAAACCATTGCTCTACTTGTACAGGCGTAATTGCTCCAAAAGTAGAAAAAAACCAATTTTGTAAATCGATAAGAGTCATTACTGCCTATTGTTTTATTGAATTTTGATACACTTCAAAAGCTTTTAAAATAGCTTCTGATAATAAATTGCCCTGTTTTTCGTAACCCAATTTGGAATAATGCACCCTGTCATTGGCCATCAAACCTTGATTGAAATTTCGTCGAATACCATACAATCCGCCCAATTGCGCATACATATCCCAGAATGCATAATTGGAATCCACCGCAAGATTACTGATTTTTTGGGCATAATCAGCCACAAAAAAGTTAGGATATTTTCGTTGGAATAGGGAAGGAGGTGCCGAAGTTATTAAGATTTCAGCATTCGGATTGTGCGACTTTACATTTTGCAAAAACAAATCCAATTGCACCAAATAATCTTCTGATTTCATTTTGTCAAACGATTCATTGGTGCCCAAAGAAATGATTATTAAATCCGGTTGCAAGGCTTTTAGTTGTTCAAAAAACAAATCATATTTGTTGTAATCAGAAAATTTAGCGCCATTTACTCCGATATTATGATATAAAATTCCGGGAGAATTGTTTTCTAAAATGACTCCGTTTAAATTAAATTCTTTAGCTGATTTATGAGGAATAATATAAATTTTTTCTAATGCTTTATCCGATTTGAAATAATGCGTATTGGCATCACAAAGCATTGGTAAAGGAATGTATTCCGAGCGTTCTGCAGTTTGAATTTGCATACCACTCGTAGGTATTTTTAATGTTTTTCCCGCTCGAATGTTATCTGATTTAAGTCCATTTGCTTTTTTTAATGCAGCAATAGAAACGTTGTATTTGTCAGCAATTATAGAAATCGCTTCACCGTTTTTGATTTTATGAACTACTTTTTTTGGCACCTTTTTTTCAGAAGTAACAATTCTTTTATCCAAAGAAAAATCAAAATTATTTTCGTTTTTTGGTGTGACAATTTTAATAGTTGTGAAATAATTATCGGCTTCTTTGGCATTGAATTCAATAGAAAAATTATTTGATTTTGTAGCCAAAGCAATGCCGCTTAAGCCCACTTTACTGTCGTTAGTTGGTGAGACAATTCGGTGGTTTTCCCAAGAAGCATTCGATGAAAATTTTATGTCCCAAGCGCCATTTGTCTTTGCTAAATTATGCGGAAAAACAAAACCACGTCCCGCATTTCCGAAAACACTTTGTAGTTTTTCACGAACTTTATTGGTCATTAAATCGGCTTGAATATGAGAATCTCCAATGTGAACAATGTTGATTTTGCAGTTGTTGTTCTTTTGTAAATCCGATAATTTTTTAAAAAAAGTGCCAATAGCTTTTGAGTTTTGAATTCCGTTTTCAGGAAGAATCAACGGCATGTCTATTGCCGCAGAATCAATAACAACAGCAGTTGTATCAGTAATTTGAGCCTGAGCAAAAACGCCCAATAGCAAAAAAAACAGTAGAAAAAAGTGCTTTTTATTCATCTTTTTCTTCTTTATTTGGAGGAATAGAATCATGAGGAAGTGCTTCGGAAACGGTTTCTGTTTTTCGTTTTTGTCTAAGCACTTTGTATGCTTCATAGCCTTTGTTCATCTGTTCGTATAACATTCCAGCTATTTTTTTGGCACCTCTAAAATTAAAATGCGTATAATCTTTATTCGCCATTGCAGGTTCTTCGTCAACCCATTTGGTCATAGAACCGTCACCGCCCATAAGCGTGTAAAGGTTTATAAATCCGGATTGTGTTTTTAGAGCATAACGCTTCTGCGCTAAAGTTAATGGCACTACAGCTGAATCCGTTTTCATTTCTAAGTCATATTTTGAAGCTTTATCGGCTGTAGAAATAATTAAAATATCAACGCTTGGAAAGCAAGCTTTCAATCGGTTTACGGTTCGGGTCATACTTTTGTCATACCAAGTATAATCTTTTGTTCCGTAATTTAACACATTGGTACCATAATGCAAAACGATCAAATCGTAATTCAGTTTCTGTTGGAACGCTTGCATCAAAGGCACATCAAATTTAGAAATTGGAATTCCAGAATTGCCTCTTTGTGAAAAATTATCCACATGAACTCCTTTTCCATCGTCAAAATTAAATCCATAAATTGGAATTGATTTGGCTTTTTTGAAATTTACTTTTATGGATTTTAAACTGTTTGCAGAAAGCGACAGCGTGTTGAGTACATTGGAAGGAAGTAATTTTTTTTGCAAAGTATCCTTACCTATTAGATATGAAATTTCGCCACTAAAATTGCTGGCGCTTCCGTAAAACAAAGTAGTATTGTCAAGTTGAGATGTGTATTTTCCATTATTGGCTTTGAATTTTACCCATGCTTTATTGATAGTATCATTGGCAAAAAACACATGACCATTTACTCCAAAAGGGCGAATTGGATTTTTAACATTCAAATAGGATTGCATTTTCCAATTTTCTGAAAATTCATGTTTTATAGAACTTCTTGATGCCGCTGATTCCGAGGTTATAGCAACAAAACCAACACCTTGTCCTCCAAATTTATTTTGAAAATTGCTTCTTAAATCTTGCACAATCATATCGCCATCTGTCATAGAATCACCAAAATAGGCAATACGAACATTGCCGGTTTTATTGGTTTCTAATTGATATAATTTTTCGTAAAAGGAAATTAAATATTGGTAGCCATTATAATCAGTATAAGATTCTTCAGGAAATTTAATTCCGTTGGTTTCATAATAGGTAACGGGCTGATTGCCTAAAGTATCACCAATTGTTGCAACGTCTTTTTCGGCTTCAAAAGCATCAATCAACATACTGTCAATCAAAACATTTTTTGTAGTTCCTGCCTTTTCGGAGAATATTTTTTTAGGCAAAACTTGTTTTATTCCCAAAAAGAAAATTGCGGATAAAACAATTATAAGGAAGGATTGAAAAAAATAGGATTTCTTATTCAATGGTTAACGTTTCAGGTTTTAATTTTAAAAATGTTTTAATTTTCTTCACTAATTATCTAATTAATTACATACGTTCAGGCACATCAATACCTAACAATTGGAATGCAGCGGCTAATGTAACGGCCACTTTGTTGGACAATTGTACTCTAAAAATTTTCTCGTTTTCATCATTTGCGCCTAAAATAGGTACGGCCTGATAAAAAGAGTTGTATTCTTTTACTAAATCATAAGTGTAATTGGCCACTAAAGCAGGGCTGTGATTTTGTGCAGCATTTTGAATTACTTCTGGAAATAATTCAATTTGTTTGATGAGCTCTTTTTCTTTTTCATGAAGCGAATCAATTGATGTTGGTTTACTATAATCAAAATCAGCTTTTCGGATTATGGATTGAATACGGGCATACGTATATTGAATAAAGGGCCCTGTGTTTCCTGCGAAATCAACCGATTCTTCTGGGTTAAAAAGAATTCGTTTTTTTGGGTCAACTTTTAAAATGTAATATTTCAAAGCCCCAAGTCCAATGGTTTTGTATAATTTCGATTTTTCCGCATCGGAATAGCCTTCTAGTTTCCCTAAATCTTCCGCTATTTTTTGAGCGGTTTCGCTCATTTCGGTCATCAAATCATCAGCATCAACTACGGTTCCTTCTCTCGATTTCATTTTCCCGGAAGGTAGATCAACCATGCCATAAGACAAGTGAAATAGGTTTTTAGACCAATCAAATCCTAACTTTTTTAGAATTAGAAACAACACTTTAAAGTGATAATCTTGTTCGTTTCCAACGGTGTAGACCATGCCGCCTACATCGGGAAAATCTTTAACCCGTTGAATGGCGGTTCCAATATCTTGGGTCATATAAACCGCTGTACCATCAGAGCGCAAAACGATTTTTCTGTCTAAACCATCGGCTGTTAAATCGATCCAAACCGAACCGTCAGCCTCTTTTTCGAATATGCCTTTTTCAAGTCCAATTTGCACGACGTCTTTTCCTAATAAATAGGTATTACTTTCATAATAATAAGAATCAAAATCGACACCCATATTTTTATAGGTTGTGGCAAAACCGTCATAAACCCATTGATTCATAGTTTTCCAAAGTGCTATCACTTCAGGCTTTCCAGCTTCCCAATCCAAAAGCATTTGTTGTGCTTCTAGAATTATTGGTGCTTGTTTTTTAGCATCTTCTTCGGTTTTTCCTTGAGCAATTAAGTGGGAAATTTCTACCTTATATAGAGTATCAAATTTTACATAATAATTTCCAACCAATTTATCGCCTTTCAATCCAGTAGATTCGGGAGTTTCTCCGTTGCCAAATTTTTGCCAAGCCACCATCGATTTGCAAATATGAATTCCTCGATCGTTAATGATTTGGGTTTTATATACTTTTTTACCAGATGCTTTAATGATTTCAGCAACTGAATAACCTAATAAATTATTTCTGACATGTCCTAAATGTAATGGTTTGTTTGTGTTTGGCGAAGAATATTCTACCATAACAGCGCTTTCCTTTTCTTGAGGAGTAACAAAACCAAAGGTGTTATTTTCTTTAATTTCATTAAAAAAATCAAGATAATAAGAATCGGCAATTACAATATTTAAAAATCCAGAAACCACATTAAATTTAGTAACTTGAGGCACATTTTCAACCAAATAGGTTCCAATTTTATTTCCAATTTCTGCAGGATTGCTTTTAATTTGTTTCAATAGTGGAAACAAAACCATTGTACAATCGCCTTCAAATTCTTTGCGTGTAGCTTGAAATTCAATTCTATCAATTGCAGTTTGAAACAAAGAATGAATTGCTTTGTGTATTTCGGAAGTTAAAAAAGGAATTAAAGCCATTAGGTCTATTTTTAATAGTTGCAAATGTAATTCTAATTCTTTAATTTTCTCAAAAGGATTTAAAAGAAATCCAATTACTGCAAATGATGCAACAAATGTTAAAAAAGCGGTACTTTTGCATTTTATCGCCGTTATGTAGTATTTAGTCAGTTGATTTTAAAAAAAAAATTTTTATTAAAAATAAATTACTTATTTTTGCTTGCTATAAAATTAATTTTAAAAAAGATGAAAAAAATCTGTACCTTTTTATTATTTACAGTTTCTTTAGTTGGTTTTGCTCAAGGTATTACTGTTTACCCGACATCAGGAAATGCGGCAACACCAGATGGAACAAAATTATATTCTGTTAACGATTTGGTTAACAAAGTTTTACTAGATGCCCCATGCGCTGCTACTTTGAATGTAATTCAAAAAAACGGAAACATGTTTGGTTCCTCAAATAGTATCGGCTACTTTGAGAATATGGATATAGACAATTCAAATTTACTCAATAACACTCATTTTCCTTACCTTAAAGGGGTTGTTTTAACTTCTGGAGATGTTTCAAAAACGCGTGGTCCAAAAGGTGCTTCGCCTTTGAGCGACGGAAGTGCTTCATGGACTGGTGATACCGATTTGAATACTGCTATTGAAAACGCAGGAATTACTACTTCACTAAATTCAATTAACGCTTCCTCGCTGGAATTTGATTTTACAGCAGTTGTGTCTAATTTAAATTTTAAATTTCTTTTTGCTTCCGAAGAATATGGTCCTGGACAATGTGCTTTTGCTGATTCCTTTGCATTTCTCATAAAAGATTTGAGTGTTCCTGGAGCAACTTATCAAAATATAGCTGTTATTCCAAATACAACCATTCCTATTTCAGTTGGAACAATACGAAATCAATCATTCAACAACGGATGCCCTTCTGTAAACCCACAATTTTTTGGTGGAATAAATAATGTGGGTTATGGACCTGCTATAAATTTTAATGGACAGACTATTTCAATGGCAGCTAACGCTCCTTTGATACTCACACATCAATATCATATGAAAATTGTTGTAGCGGATTCCAAAAATAATGTGGACTATGATTCTGCTATTTTTCTAGAAGCAGGAAGTTTTAATATAATAGCAAATCCTCCATTACCTTCTGATATGGTTGCTCTCAATGGAATTTGTCCAGGTGATTTATTGCCAACAGTTTGTGCAACAGGTTTAGCTCCAAACACTACTTACAATTGGTATCTTAACGGATCAAATATTTATAACACTTCGACTACTCAAACTTGTGTAAATTTAAATGATTTTAATCCAGTTAATATTAATCCAGGAGATATTAATATTTTGAATCTCCAATACAAGGAGCCAGGTTGTATAACTAGAACGGATAGTTTTTTATTTGAAATATTTAATAAAATTGGTTCACTAACAGTCGTTCCTGATATTTATGTTTGTTCTACAGGAGCAGCTAGCTATCCTTTTGATTTAACCAAAAACACGGTAAAAATTATAGATAACAATCCAAACAATCCCAACGATAGTTTGCCAGCTGATACTAGTATTTCATATTATTTAACCAATGCACAAGCTATAACTGGTTTACCAATAAACCAATTAGCAAGTCCTTATGTTGGTACAGATAATCAAACGATTTGGGTTCGAGTAAGCAATCCAACAACGGGATGTTATGAAATACGATCGTTTAAATTAAAAGTGATTCCAGTACCAGCAGTTGTGGCAGTTCCAACTCCAGTAACCCAATGTGCTCGAAATGCTACTGATGTTGTTCCACAATCGTTATTTAATTTAGCAAATCAAATGGCAATTATTCTTGGTGGACCGACACCAACCTATTATGATGTTACTTATTATGTGAGTCAAACGACAGCTAATAATGCAACTCCAAGTGGTGTACTTACGACAGCTAGTATGTATACATCTCCTACAAGAACTATATGGGTAAGAATACAAAATAGTTCAGATCCAAGCTGTTTTGTTGTTACAAGTTTTGATGTAATTGTTACTCCTTTGCCTCCAGTGGATACTATTGCTAATGTTAAGACTTGTTCCTCTTATAGTTTGCCTGCTTTGACTACTTTACCTACAGCAACAACTACCGGCGCAGGTTATTATGCTGCTACAGGTGGAGTAACCCCTATTGGTTTACCGACAACCTATTCCACACCAGGAGAGATAAATATATTTATCTTTAATCAAACAATAGGAACGCCCGTATGTAAATCAGAAAAACCATTAAAAATAATAATTGCTGATATAGCATCAACTTCACCCACATCAATAAGCCCACCTTCAGCAACTTATTGTCAAAATGATCATTATAATTTGCCGTCTCTTCCTTATGGAAACTATTACGATAATGCACAAGGAACTGGAACTCCAATGTCGGGTGAAATTACAACTACGCAAAATCTTTTTGTTGTTTTTTCGGATCCATTAGCAAGTCCAGCAGCATGTACGATAAATAATCCTTTTACAATCACTATTATCCCTTTTGTTGAATTGGATTCAAACGATTATCCTAATAAGTTTAGTTGTAATCCAGGCTTTGTTTTACCCCTAAGTACCGTTCCGGGAGTTGTATATTATAAGGATGCTGCTCATTCACAGCCTTTCACCCTAGCTAATAATACTATAAATGTTACTACGGTTGTTTATGTTCAAAAGAAATCTACAACAACTCCCCCTTGTAGTTCAGAACTTTCGTTCACAGTATTTATAGGAATAGGAAATATAGTTGTACCAACCGATGTTACGGAATGTACTTCTTACACGCTACCGACTTTGACTGTAGGTGAATATAGAACTGCTGCGGGTGCAGGAGGAATAGGAGGAGGGACGATAATTTCTCCATCAACTATAATTAATACAACTACTGTAATTTATTATCATATATCTGGGCAAGCTTGTACAGATCCTATATTTTTTACGGTTACTATACTTACCACACCTTTACCAACCTTTAATAATATAATTGCTTGTGATCACACGGAGTTGCTTGCAGTCACCCACGCGGGCGATTATAGAACTGCAGCGAATGGAGCGGGCGCAATACGTCCAGTTGGTTATTCCGTAACTTCGACGCAACCAATGAATTTTTATTATGATTCAGGTCAATTTACTTCTTCTGGAATAGCTTGTAAATTAAATGCTTCATTTAATATTACGATTAATTATACCCCTTCACTTCCGCCGGTATTACCTCAAGTAGCGCCTCTTTGTAATTCAAGTGCTACGCCTTGTTATCTTGTGCCTACGCTCTCAAATGGTCACTATTATGCTCTTGCTGGAGGTTCTTCCACGCCGGGTAATCAACTGATTGATAATACTACTATTTGTGCTCCAGGAGTAACTACTATTTATGCATACGATAGTAATAACTTGCCTTCACCTAATACTTGTGTTAATGAAATCGCCAGTGTTATAACAATTTTTCAAGGACAAGTAACACCAATAGCTGATGTATATGCTTGTAACAGCTTCGCACTTCCTCCAATATCTGGAGTTGGAGATTACTACACGATGTCTGGTGGACCAAGCACTATCGGAAATGTTAAGATTAACCTTTCGACTTATCCTCCTGTTACTACAACCAAAGATTTTTGGGTTTATTATTATAATCCTGATCCTCGCGCTGACAATTGTTCTTCAGAAGATAAGTTTACCGTTAACATATTAATAACGCCTGTAGTTAATAGCCATCTCCCAATTCCAGCAGTAACAAAGTGTGATACTTATACATTACCTGCCTATAGTGCAATCAGCATTACTGCCAATCCTTCTGTGGTTTCGGTGCATTATTATCCAAATCCTGGTGGTCCAACTGTAGCAGGCAATATTGCTGGAGAAAAATTCCCTGGGGATGTAATAACAGCTTCTACAACTTTATATGCTTATGCATCAGTGCAAGGTACTGTTGGAACGACTACAACGGTTTGCTCTGATGAGCAACCTTGGCAGATAACTATTAACTATACGCCTGTATTTGTGCCTTCAGAGATAGTACCTGTTGCAAAATGTGATACTTATACTTTACCTGCTTTAACCGTTGGTAAATATTATACGGATGCTACACATTCTACATTATTAACCAATTTGACAATTACAAATACTGCAACTGCTTATGTTTATGCAGAAACCATTACTTCGCCAAATTGTGTTATAAGTAATACTTTTTTAGTTACTATAAATCATACACCAGTAATTACATCAATTCCTTCTGAAACAAGATGTTCTTCATACGATTTACCTACTTATGCTGCTCCTGTAACAGCTTATTATACTTTTTCTGGAGGTCCTTTGACTAGTCCTAACCCTACAAAAGCTCCAGGTGATTTGATAACAACTACAACAACTTTATATGCCTATGCAGATACAGGTACAACGCCAAATTGTCCTGTAGAGTTGGCATTCAATGTTATTATTGACTATCCTCCTGTGGTTGCACCAATAGCTCCGGTTTTTTCTTGTGATACCTACATTTTGCCTGCATTAATTGCGCCGGCTACTAAATATTATACTACAAATAATCCTGCAACTCGTGTTGAACTATATGCTGGTAATGTTATTAATAGCTCTACAACAATATATGCCTATGCAGAAAGCGGCACTATTCCATGTGCTACTTATGAGCCAATGGTAATTACAATAACAACTACCCCTGTCATAAATCCAAATGATTTTGCGCCAATTAATAGATGTAATTCATACACTTTACCTGCATTAGCCACTGCCGGAGCAAATTATTATTTGGGTTCAAACGGTACAGGTATTATTTCATCAAATACTGTTGTCTCTAGCAATAAATCAATTTACGTTTATGCTGTAAATGGTACTGCTCCAAATACTTGTTCGTCAGAGCAATCCTTATCTATTGTAATTTTTAATGTGGACGATCCCTATCCATTGAGCACCTATCCAACAGGAGTTCAATCATGCGGACCTTTTTTATTACCCGTTTTAGCTACAACTGGAGCACAGTACTATAATGGTCCAAATGGTTCAGGAGGCACCATTCTTCCTAATATCGGAGGGCAAACTTACGTTTACAATACACAACCAGTTTATATTTATGGCACCTCTCCTTTTTCACCATCGTGTACTGACGAAGTTATGTTTATTGTAAATGTAAATGCAAATCCAATTGCAAATCCTGTTCCAGCAGCATTAACTACAGTTTGTGATTTAGATGGAATTGATGATCATATTACTTCATTTGATGTCACTACTTTAACTCCAACTATTCTGGGAACTCAAAGTCCATTAACTTATATTGTTGAATATTTTCCTACATTGCTAGATGCACAAGCTAGGACAAATCCTATCTTAACTACCACAACATTGGGTACTATTTATGCTCGAGTTTCAAATTCTATAACAATTAGTTGTAACGCTATAGTAGCAATTACAATATCAGTTGTACCATTACCCAAAATTGATTTGGGATTAAAAGGAACGATTTGTATTGATAGCACAACTGGACAAATAACACCCCCTGTGATTAGCAGTGGTTATAGCTCCGCTCTATATAGTTTCTTATGGACGGATTCCAGCACTCCACCTGTTGGGGTTGGAACATCGCCGGATTTTTTACCAACTATTCCAGGTAGCTATTCTTTAGTTATTACTGCAAGTGGTGTTTCCGGTTGTGCATCTGCTCCAATTCCAGTAACAGTTATCCAATCGGCTAAACCGTCAAGTATAACTTTCACAACGAGTGGATGGTTTACAAACAATCAAACTATAATTGTTAATGCTGTTCCTTATCCAGGCACGGGTAACGGTACTAACTTTGTGTACTCTTTAGACGGTCAAACACCGCAGACAAGTAACATCTTTACAAATGTAGATTCTACTTCACACGAAGTTACTGTAATTGACATTAACGGTTGTGGTGATTTACCACTTCCAGTTCCAGTTCCTTTGGTGAATAGTCCTGCGTATTTTTCCCCAAACGGAGATGGTATTAATGATATATGGAGAATTAAAGGTCTTGAAAATCAATTAGATTCTGAAGTGTTTATTTATGACCGTTATGGGAAATTGATTAAACAAATTACAGTCAATAGTGATGGTTGGGATGGTACTGCTAACGGCTTCTCTTTGCCAGCAGATGACTATTGGTTCACAGTTACTTATGTGGAAAATGGTGAACCAAAAGAATATAAATCGCACTTTACATTAAGACGATAAATTTATTTTAAAAGGCTTCTTCGGAAGCCTTTTTTTTATTCAAAATCATATTTCACAACCTTCGTTTTAAATATTAAATGTAACTTTGTTTTTTCCTAAACAGAAACAAGAATTATGAATAAAATATGCCTCTTATTAATTTCAATTGCAACAATTTCTTGCACTATGGCTCAAAAATCAGTATTTTCAAAGGAAGCTCTTTCTGAAAAGTTAATTGCTTCTGACAATAGCGAGATTTTATTTCATGACATTTTAAATCGATATAAAGGCAAAACTATTGTTGTAGAAGTTTGGGCTTCATGGTGCAGCGACTGTGTTAAAGCGATGCCAAAAATCAAAGAATTACAAGCTAATAATCCTGATGTAATTTATATTTTTATCTCAATGGATAAAACATTTGACAAATGGCAAGAAGGGATTTCAAAACATCAACTGTCAGGCAATCATTTTTGGGTTGCTGATAAAGAAGGTATGAAGGGCGCTTTCGGTAAAGCTATCAATTTAGATTGGATACCAAGATATATAATAATTAATAAGAAGGGAGAAATTGTGAAATACAGAGCAATTGAAACTGATTTTGAAGAAATGAAATTAACCTTACAATCCTTAAAATTGAAAAATGAGAACTAAAATAGTTGCGGGTAATTGGAAAATGCATAAAAATGCGGAAGAGACGGAAGATTTATTAAATGAATTAATTGATAAATTACCTACAGATAAAGAAGTACGATTAATTGTTGCCCCAACTTTTGTTAATTTGTCTTCTGCAGTTGAACATTTACAATTTACAAATATAGAAGTTGCTGCACAAAATATGCATCAAGCAGAAAGTGGAGCGTATACCGGTGAAATTTCTGCTGATATGCTTAAAAGTATAGGCGTCAATACTGTAATTCTTGGACATTCTGAACGTCGTGCTTATTTTCATGAATCGGATGCACAAATTGCTTTGAAGGTGGATACCGCTATCCAGCATGATATAACCGCTATTTTTTGTTTTGGCGAAGAACTTAAAGACCGACAATCTAGGAATCATTTTACTATTGTAGAAAACCAATTAAGAGATGGTTTGTTTCATATTGAGTCAAAATCATGGGAAAATATAATATTGGCTTATGAACCCGTTTGGGCTATTGGTACAGGCGAAACGGCAAGTCCGGAACAAGCGCAAGAAATGCACGAGTTTATTAGAGATACGGTTAGAAAAGCATTTGGAAGTGCCATAGCCGAAGCAGTTTCGATACTCTATGGTGGAAGTGTTAAACCTGAAAATGCAAAAGAAATTTTCTCAAAACCCGATGTTGATGGTGGATTAATTGGAGGAGCAGCGTTAAAAGCTGCAGATTTTGCTGCCATTGTAGCAGGAATTTAGATCATTAAAAATAGTAGATAAGATGTCATCTCTGTAGGATGACTTCTTTTTTTATAGCAATTTGAATGAATAAACAATATAGCAATTATGATTGTTTTAATGCGTGTAAATCTTATATTTGCACTCTTTTAAAATCAAATTAAACTGTCATCTATATAGGATGTTCGTAAAATAAATATCATGAAAGCAGGAATTGTAGGGTTACCAAACGTAGGAAAATCAACATTGTTCAATTGTTTGTCTAATGCGAAGGCGCAGAGTGCTAATTTTCCTTTTTGCACCATTGAACCAAACATTGGTGTCGTAAATGTACCCGATTCAAGGATAGCAAAATTAGAAGAATTAGTAAAACCAGAGCGGGTTCAAATGGCTACGGTTGATATCGTTGATATTGCTGGATTAGTAAAAGGCGCCAGTAAAGGGGAAGGTTTAGGCAATCAATTCCTTGGAAATATTAGAGAATGTAATGCTATTATTCACGTTTTACGTTGTTTCGATAATGATAATATTGTTCACGTTGATGGTAATGTAAATCCAATTCGTGACAAAGAAACAATTGATATCGAATTGCAATTAAAAGATTTAGAAACAGTTGAAAAGCGTCTTGAAAAAGTTAATCGTGCCGCTAAAACTGGAAATAAAGAGGCTCAGACTGAAAAAGGGCTTTTAGATAGAATTAGAGAAGCTTTGCTTCAAGCGAAATCAGCTCGTACGGTTACACCACAAAATTTTGAAGAAGAAGTATTGTTTGAAAATTTTCAATTGATTACTTCAAAACCCGTTTTATATGTTTGTAATGTCGATGAAAATTCTGCAGTAAATGGAAACAAATACGTCGATCAGGTTCGGGAATTGGTAAAAGATGAAGATGCTGAAGTAATTATTCTTTCCGTTGGTGCTGAAGCTGACATTACCGAATTAGAAAGTTATGAAGAACGTCAAGTTTTTTTAGAAGATATGGGATTAAGCGAAGCAGGAGCATCTGTATTGATTCGTGCCGCTTATAAATTATTGAAACAACAAACTTATTTCACTGCAGGTGTTAAAGAAGTGCGTGCTTGGACTATCAATATTGGCGCTACCGCACCACAAGCCGCAGGGGTTATTCATACTGATTTTGAAAAAGGTTTTATTCGTGCCGAGGTAATTTCGTATGAAGATTTCATTCATTATGGTTCTGAAGCCAAATGTAAAGAAGCAGGTAAATTTAAAGTGGAAGGAAAAGAATACGTTGTAAGAGATGGTGACGTAATGCACTTTCGATTTAACGTATAATAAAACATTAAAGTGCAAAAGGCTTCTGTTGAGTAAAAATCGACGGAAGCTTTTTTTTGTTTGTATTTCATGTGTTTTTTTATTTAAAAAAGACGTACATTTGCTTGCAATTTAACTACAATTGCAATGACAACATACAACTCCAAAATCATTAGTGAAGGCTTAACTTACGATGATGTTTTATTGGTTCCAAATTACTCCAATGTGCTTCCTAGAGAAGTCAGCATTCAATCTAAATTTTCGAAAAATATTTTGCTCAATGTTCCAATAGTTTCAGCCGCTATGGACACCGTTACTGAAAGTGCTATGGCAATTGCAATGGCACAAGAAGGGGGTATTGGAGTTTTACATAAGAATATGACGATTGAGCAACAAGCCGCTAAAGTTCGAAAAGTAAAGCGTGCCGAGTCGGGAATGATAATCGACCCAGTGACATTGCCACTAACTTCTACTGTAGGTGACGCCAAAAATGCAATGAAAGAATTTGGTATTGGCGGGATACCGATTGTTGACGAAAATAAAATTCTAAAAGGCATCATAACCAACAGAGATTTACGTTTTGAAAAATTAAGCGCACGTCCAATTGTGGAAGTAATGACAAGCGAAAATTTAATCACTGTAGCCGAAGGCACATCGCTGGAGCAAGCCGAAGTAGTTTTGCAAGGTAATAAAATCGAGAAACTTCCTGTGGTAGATGCCAATTACAAATTGATAGGACTCATTACTTTTAGAGATATTACAAAACTCACTCAAAAACCTAATGCGAATAAAGATAAGTATGGTCGATTAAGAGTAGCCGCTGCCATTGGTGTAACTGCCGATGCTGTGAATAGGGCAGAGGCTCTTGTAAATGCTGGTGTCGATGCTATAATTATTGATACTGCACACGGACATTCTCAAGGAGTAGTAACAGTTTTAAAAGATATAAAAAATAAATTCCCTCAAATCGATGTTGTTGTTGGTAATATTGCTACGCCCGAAGCCGCTTTGTTTTTAGTCGAAAATGGTGCCGATGGGGTAAAAGTAGGTATTGGTCCAGGTTCTATTTGTACGACAAGAATTATTGCAGGGGTTGGTTTTCCACAATTTTCGGCAGTATTAGAAGTTGCAGCAGCTTTAATAGGCACTGGAATTCCTGTTATTGCTGACGGCGGAATTCGTTATACAGGTGATATTCCTAAAGCTATTGCCGCAGGAGCTGACAGTGTGATGTTAGGGTCTTTGTTGGCTGGCACCAAAGAATCTCCAGGTGAAACTATTATTTTTGAAGGAAGAAAGTTCAAATCCTATCGCGGAATGGGCTCTGTAGAAGCCATGCAAGAAGGATCAAAAGACCGCTACTTTCAGGATGTTGAAGATGATGTCAAAAAACTTGTTCCGGAGGGAATTGTTGGCAGAGTACCTTATAAAGGCGAACTTGAAGAAAGCATGCAGCAATTTATTGGAGGTTTAAGAGCGGGGATGGGATATTGTGGTGCTAAAGATGTTGCTACTTTACAAGCTACAGGACGATTTGTTCGTATTACAGCAAGCGGAATTAACGAAAGTCATCCACACAATGTAACGATTACCAAAGAAGCTCCAAATTATTCGAGATAGTTTTTAAGTACATTATATGAAAAATGTAGTTTGTTTTTTGACACTTTTTTTAATTACTAGTTTGTACGCCCAAAAAGAGCGGTATTATTTTGATGATAATTTCAATCCAATAGGGATGAAAGATTTTTTTAATAAAGAAAATCTTAACTATGAATTTTTAAAACTTGAAATAGAAATTGATACGGCAATAATCTATAAAATTGAAAAAAGGGAGTTGAAAGGTAAACTAAATAAAGAAAACCACTTGTTAATTCTAAATTATATTAAGAAAATAATTAACAAAGAAGTAGATTCTTCTAAAACAATTTTAATTAATTATTATCCAGGTAAAGATAAATGTAACAGCACTGGAGGTAAAAGTTATGTTTTAAATTTACACCAAGAATATGTCAAAAAATTAAAGTCGTATAAAAATGTAAATCAGTATTTCATATATAAATCAAAAGACGGTTTACAAGAACTAGAAAAATATTTTAATTGGTATCCAGATACCGAAAATGTAATAGAAAAAAGCTTTTTTCCATTACCATATCCTTGCGGAAGTTATCTTATTATATACCCTGACGGTAAATATTTCAGTTACAAAGGAGAATATTATTTGCCATCCATTTTTAAATATATCACCCTTGTTTAATGTAATAAGCCACGGCTATTTGAGCCGCAATCCTCGCATTATTCTTAATTAATGCAATATTGGTTTCTAGGCTTTCGCCTGCTGTGTGGTTGGCAATGTATTTTAATATAAAAGGTGTTACATCTTTCCCTTTCACGTTTTGTTGTTCGGCCGAATCCAAAGCTTTTAAGATGTGTTGTTCGATTGTTGCTATATTCATTTCGAACTCGGTGGGTACTGGATTGGCAATCAATACAGCGCCGTTCAACTGCATGCCCCATTTGGCTTTCAATAAATTAGCTATTGCAGTTGTAGTGTCTAATCGCAATGGAGAATTGAACCCACTTTTGGACGAATAGAAACTCGGAAATGCATCTTGACCATATGTCACTACAGGGATTCCAAGGGTTTCCATATATTCTAAGGTCAAGCCAATGTCCAAAATTGATTTAACACCAGCCGCTACAATAGCCACATTGGTTTGCCCCATTTCGGTTAAATCGGCAGAAATGTCCATGGTTTCAGTAGCACCACGATGCACGCCACCAATGCCTCCTGTTGCAAATATTTTGATGCCAGCCATTGCTGCTATTCGCATAGTAGCAGCCACAGTTGTAGCACCCGGAAGCTTTTGTGCAATCACAAAGGGCATGTCTCTCAAACTTACTTTCCAAACGTTTTTGGTTTGTGCAAAATAATCAATTGCGTCAGACGATAAGCCTACATAGCATTTTCCCTCTTTGATAGCAATAGTAGCTGGAATTGCACCGTTTTGGCGTACTTCATCTTCTACTAATTTTGCAGTGATGGCATTTTGAGGCCAAGGCATTCCATGAGAGATAATCGTAGACTCAAGAGCCACAACTGGTAAATTGTTATCCAAAGCATATTGTACTTCTGGGCTTATGACAATAAAATTATTAGTATTCATTATAATATGTATTTTTAATTCGATAGAGATTGTCGCTGTTGATGGTTTGCACCACAGCACCTTTTGTTTGTATGACTTCTAAAGCTAGAGTATGTGCTAAGTGCAAGCATGTTGTTTCGTTCTCTTCTTTTAGATAACCAAAAACCCAACCTGCTAAGGCGGCATCACCTGCGCCAGTACTGTCAATTGTATTGATTTTTGGCACTCCTAAATCCAATGATTGTGTTATCGAATGCATTACTGAACCTTTATTTCCTTTTCTAACCCAGACTTGTTGCACTCCTCGGTGGAATAAACTTTCTACTAAAGCAGTTTCATTAGTTGAATTAATGTTTGCAATTGCTATTAGTTCGTCTTCATTTGGCGTAATCATAAAAACCCCATCTAAATTAAGTGGAGCTAATTTAGAGCCTTTTGCTATTGACACAGGTTCTATGATTAGTTTTTGTTGGTGTGATTTGGCGAAGTCAATCAACCATTGTATGCTTTCGGCAGGAATATTGGTATCAATAATCAATAAGTCAAACGTTTTGATGTAGTCGGCTTTTGTGGCTAAATAAGCAGGAGTGAGGTAGCTATTACTGATGTCTTGACAAACCGCTACGACCAAACTGCCATCAGGATGTAGTATGGAAACGTATTTTCCTGTTGATGTATCTGCAATAATGGATTGGTCAAGTGTAATGCCTTTTTGATTTAGGTTTTTTATGATAAAATCGGCATCAGCATCCGAGCCTAAAGCGGTGAGGAGTGATGGCTGAAGGTGTAGAAGCCCTAAATGTTGTGCGATATTGCTTATAACCCCACCAATACTAGTGGTTTTTGTAGCAGGATTAGAAGTATTTGGGATGCAATGCTGCTCGCAGAAATACAATTCATCCACTAAGGTAGCGCCAATACACAAAACCGATTTATTCATGAAACAAATATAAGTAATTTATTAGAAAGGTTTCTAAGATCCAAAACAACTAGAGGCGGTAGGCTAGTTGATTGGCATTGCTATGCAGGGTTTGGATTCTTGTAAAAAAAAAGAAGTTTACCAATTGTCTGAACTAGATTTTGATTGTTTATAAATTATAATTGTTTGTAATATAATAAATTATTGAAAAAAAAATATTTACTTTTGAGAAACTTAAAAATAGAAATTATGAAAAAAATATTGTTTGGATTATTAATATCAATGACTTTATTTTCTTGTTCAAACAATGAAAGTAAGATGAAAGAAAGTATTACTAATAAAATTAAATAAAATTTAAAGAACCCCGATAGTTTTGGATTTGTAAATATGGAAATTAAAACTAAAATTAGTTTAGATACATTAAAAAAAAGAGTCAATCTAAAAATGATAAATGATTATAAAACATTAATTACGAATGGAGCTAATGATGAAGATAAAGAATTTTTAAAAAGACTTGAAAAACAATATAATTTTACACAAAATTACAAAGGCGATAATAATGAAGCTGGGTATTATGTGAACTTTGTAGCAAAAGGGACAAATAGTTTTGGAGCGGTAATACAATCAAGTTATGAAGCATTCGTCTTAAATGATGAAGAAAAAACTACAATTTCAGTTACTGAAATTGAAAAATAAAATTTTTATAACAAAAATTAATTAAAAAAAGAGCAACCTTAAACAAGTTGCTCTTTTTTGTTTAAACAATCAAAACCAGGTTGCTCAGGTACCTACAAAATCCCTTGTAATGGATAGTTTAGCATTGCATTAAGTTCTTATTCTAATAACAAATAAAACCGTCCGCAGCATTTACATCGCTTTTCGTGACACTAATAAAGTAGTCCATTCGGGTTTGCTAGAAAAATGGAAATTTAAAATCCTTAAAAATAAAAAATCCTTAAATCCAATACTATTGGGCTTTAAGGATTTTTGTTGTGACCGCGGCAGGGTTCGAACCTGCAACCATCAGAGCCGAAATCTGATATTCTATCCAGTTGAACTACGCAGCCAGTTGATTTAATATTTTTGATCAACGATTTGTGATTTCAGATTTGAAAACACAATATTACAATTAACAAAGATCAATGGTCTTCTTAAGTCAATAATTTTTTTACGATGGTCGAAATGGTTTTTCCTTCTGCTGTTCCGCCCAATTGCGAAGCGGCAATTCCCATTACTTTTCCCATCGAAGCAATTCCTGAAGCTCCAGTTTCTGCTATTATTTTTGCTATAACCGCTTCTACTTCAGCTTCACTTAATTGAGTCGGCAAAAACTTTTCTATCACTGCAATTTGAGCTAGCTCTGGTTCTGCTAAGTCCATACGGTTTTGTTCTGTAAAGATTTTTGCGCTGTCTTTTCTTGTTTTAACTAATTTTTGTAACAACTTTATTTCTTCTTCAGCAGAAATTTCTTCTTTACTTCCAGAAGCTGTTTGTGCTAATAATAGTTCTGATTTTATTGCTCTTAATGCTTCTAAAGCTACTGTATCTTTGGCTCTCATGGCAGTTTTTAGCTCGTCCATGATTTGTATTGCTAAACTCATAATCTAAATTTTAATCTGTTACCAGTTGATTTGTATTTATATTTTTATACAGAAAGTCGTTTGCAAACGAACAGCTGCAAATATAAAAAAAATAACCCGAAAGCAGTACTGTTTTCGGGTTATAAAGTGCATTCATTTTTTTTAATCTACATTGTCATGAAGAAATGAATTATTGGAACGCAATTGCACATCATCATTGCTATCTGTACCCAACGAAGTTCTTGATTTATTGTTATTAAAAACTGAATTTGTTAGCTCCACACCCAATCTTTTGTAGGCAGGCTCTTTTTCATATTCATCTACTTTTGATGGGTTATTATGAAATTTGTAATTAAAATCTTTTAATTTTCTACGTCTTTCATCGGAACGTATTCTTGACATTTCTTCAATTGACATTTCAGTTGGTGAAATGGTATCGTTGTTATCAAAGTAAGCAGGTGTTGATGTTACTGTTTTTAGCGTAAGGTTTAATTCTTCGTTTTCTGGCTCAGCAACTTTTTCAAGTACTGGTTTTGATTCCAAGAGACTGTTTTCAACTTCCATATATTCTTCTAGAGAGTAACGAATCACACCGCTTTCATTCAATTCTGTCATTGGAACCACTTGAACGGGTTGGTTTACTACAATTTCTTTAGTTTCATTCGTTAATTCAAACAAAATTTTCTTTTCTTCATCGATTGGAGAAGCTACTTTTTGGATTGGCAAATCAAATGAAAAGGTAATTTGTTCTTCCTCAAGAGCAACATATTTTGGTTCATTAACTTTTATTTCTCGTACTTCTGGAGTTGTAAAATAGAAATCTTGCTCTCTATGTGGAGAAACAATTTCAAAGGTAACATCTAAATTTTTAATAAATTCGGTTGTCGGCACTAGATTGTAATCAAAAGTAGGTGCTACTTCTATAGGTGTTTCTTCGATTTTACTCTCAAAAACAACATCTTCCATCAAATCATGAATGATTTTTTCTTCATTATTCGTTGATGGGATTTCTGTCAAAAAATCAAATGAAGCAATTACTTTTTCCGACAAATTATGAGTTAACTTTTGTTCGTCTTCTAAAGAATGAATGATTTTCTTAGGTTCAGTATTAACAATTTCGTTTTGTTGTTCTTTGTTAAATCCCGTAGCTATTATTGTTACTGCAATAGCATCTCCAAGCGATTCATCTTCACCAACTCCCATGATAATGTTGGCGTTATGTCCTGCTTCTGATTGAATATGGTCATTGATTTCCCCAATTTCGTCAATCGTAATTTCGTTGGTTCCAGAAACAACAAGCAATAAAACATTTCTAGCTCCGGTGATTTTATTGTCATTTAACAATGGGGAATCCAAGGCTGAAACGATAGCTTCTTTAGCTCTGTTTTCTCCCACAGCTGTAGCTGATCCCATGATTGCTGTTCCACTATTGGACAATACCGTTTTAGCATCTCTTAAATCGATGTTTTGAGTGTAATGATGTGTAATCACCTCTGCAATGCCTCGAGATGCAGTTGCTAATACTTCATCCGCTTTAGAAAAACCTGCTTTAAAGCCAAGATTTCCGTAGACTTCTCTTAATTTATTATTATTAATAACGATTAATGAATCTACTTGTTTTCTAAGTTTTTCTACTCCAAGCAATGCTTGTTCTTGACGTACTTTTCCTTCAAATTGAAACGGAATAGTAACTATTCCAACCGTAAGAATATCACGCTCTTTTGCTAATTGAGCAATAACGGGTGCAGCGCCAGTTCCAGTTCCTCCGCCCATTCCTGCTGTGATAAAAACCATTTTCGTGTTGCTATCCAGCATTTTTTCAATTTCCGAAATGCTTTCTATAGCTGATTGTTGGCCCACTTCTGGATTGGCACCTGCTCCAAGACCTTCGGTTAAATTAACACCTAACTGAATTTTGTTGGGTACTGCACTATTTTGAAGTGCTTGAGAATCGGTATTACAAACGATGAAATCAACGCCTTTAATCCCTTGTTTAAACATGTGATTGATGGCATTACTTCCGCCACCGCCAACACCTATAACTTTAATCACGTTGGATTGGTTTTTTGGTAAATCAAATAAAATACTTGTCATGGTTTATGGTATTTATATAATTTTTTAATTCTTTTATTTACTAAATTTACTCTGCATTGTCTAAAAATTCTTTGATTTTATCAACATATTTATCAAAAAAAGATCTTCTTATTTTTCCTTCTGTCGTTTCCACTGGAGCCACATATTGGGGCTTAACTTCTTCAATAATTGTGTCTTCAATTTCTGTAACATCAACAACAGGAGCTTTATAAACAGGAGCTTTTTCTGGTTCCGATACGGCTATTCTAATAGCACTTTGAGTGCCGTTTTGAATAGAATTCATTACTAATCCAACGGCTGTGGCATATAATGGACTTGAGATTTCTTCATCGGAGTTACCCGCTAAATGTTCGTTTGGATAACCAATTCTTGAATCCATTCCAGTGATGTATTCTACTAATTGTTTGATGTGGTTTAATTGAGCTCCACCGCCTGTTAAAACAATTCCTGCAATTAATTTTTTTCTTGGATCTTCCTGCCCATAGGCTTTAATTTCAACATAAACCTGTTCTATAATTTCAACAACTCTTGCGTTAATTATTTTTGATAAATTTTTCAATGAAATTTCTTTCGGCTCGCGTCCTCTCAATCCTGGAATTGAAACAATTTCATTATCTCTATTTTCTCCTGGCCAAGCTGATCCAAATTTTACTTTTAGTAATTCGGCTTGTTTTTCTATAATCGAACAACCCTCTTTGATGTCATCTGTAATTACGTTACCTCCAAATGGAATTACTGCCGTGTGACGTATAATTCCATCTTTGAAAATGGCTAAATCAGTTGTTCCTCCACCAATATCAATCAATGCAACACCCGCTTCTTTTTCTTCTTGACTTAAAACGGCATCTGCCGAAGCCAATGGTTCTAAAGTTAATCCCGATAAATCAATCCCCGCACTTTGGATACATCTTCCAACATTTCTAATCGAAGATGCTTGCCCAACAACGACATGAAAGCTAGACTCTAATCTGCCTCCACACATACCAATTGGTTCTTTAATTTCCGATTGTCCATCGATTTTAAATTCTTGTGGCAATACATGAATGATTTCTTCCCCCGGAAGCATCGCTAATTTGTGGACTTGGTTAATTAAAACATCAATGTCTTTATCTCCAATAACTTCTTCAGGATTACTTCTAGAAATATAATCGCTGTGTTGAATGCTACGAATGTGTTGCCCAGCAATTCCTACAACTACATCCTTGATTTTATAACCAGATTTGGCTTCGGCCTCTTTAATTGCTTGATCAATGGAATGAATAGTTTGAGTAATATTATCAACAACACCTCTTTTTACACCAAGGCTTTTGGATTTCCCAACTCCCAAAATTTCTAATTTTCCATATTCATTTTTCTTGCCAATCATGGCGACAATTTTAGTTGTCCCAATGTCTAAACCTACAGCAATATTTTCTTTTTCCATATTCTTTTATTTTGTGCAAACCACTTGTTGCGTATACCTTAGTGTTATTCTTTTGTACTTGTTGATTGAACTGTCTTGAACTGCTTTCAAAAAAAATGCTTTATAATTATCAAATTTTTTATCTACACCTATTGCTCGTCCAAAATCTATGTCGTATTTGTAATTTCTATTTGTCATCAAAAGCGCTCCGTTGGGAAAAACTTGTATTCCAATGATGTTTTTTTTTAAAAAATCATCTTCAAAAATATATCGTAATAATTCACTTATTTCTTTCTTGTTTTTGGCAGTAATATCACCAGAAATAAGCGGAACTCTTGCGCAATGTATCGAAGATAAAGGCATTTTATTTCCCTGATAATCAATATAAAAAGAACTGTCCAATTCGAAGACTCTAGCTATAGGTGATTTTTGTTTTACTATAGCTTTTAGCACGCCATCAATAGTTACAAATACTTCCGATTTCTCGACCATATCATTTTTGTTGATGGATTTTTCCAAATCATTCAAATCTAATTCAACTTTTCGGATTCTTTTTACACCTTTATTATTTTCTATTAACAATTTATTAACCGTCTTTAGCGTTAAAAAATGCGTTTCATCGCCGATAAATTCCACTTCTGTTTTTGTTAATTTTCTTTCTTTGTTTCTAATAGCTGTAAAAGAATACATGCTAATTATCAAAGCGAGCATGAGCACTAATCTTACATTTATCCATATGTTTTTCCAATTTATATTTTTCATTTTACTTCTATTTCCAAATGGAAAATTTGTTAATAACTTCTCTCTTTTTCTCTATGCAAATTTGAACGCTAATCTGTTTAAAAATTACTATATTTTTTTAAAATTGCCTCCTTTATTTTGGGTACTAATTCTCCAATATCTCCTGCTCCGATAGTCACAATAATTTTCGCGTCACTTTGCAATATATTGGATATCAATTCCGATTTAGAAACTACTTTTTTATTTTGATTTGTCATTTTTCCTAACAACCATTCCGATGTTATTCCTTCCATCGGTAATTCCCGTGCAGGATAAATATCTAATAATAAAACCTCGTCAAAAGCGGAAAGGCTTTTTGCGAAATCAACTGCAAAATCTTTGGTTCTGCTGAACAAATGCGGTTGAAAAACGGCTAATACTTTTTGATTTGGATACAATTCGGAAACCGCTTGATGTACCGCATTTATTTCGGTTGGATGATGTGCATAATCATCAATATATACTAATTCCGTTTCTTTTATTTGATATGAAAACCTTCTCTTAATTCCTTTGAACGATTTCAATGCTTTTGCAATTGCATCATTGGATGTTCCAAAAGTTTTTGCCATTGCTAAAGCCATTAAAGCATTTGTAAGATTATGTTTTCCGGGCAAACTGAATTGTAAGTTTATTACTATTTCCGTTGGCGTTTGCACATCAAAAACATAATTTCCATTTTCAATTCTAATGTTGAAAGCTTTGAAATTGGCATCTTCATTTACCGCAACTGTAACCCCTTCTAAAGGTAAGTTTTTCGTAATGAAAAGTTTGCTTTTATCAGAAATTTTATCGGCAAATTCTACGAATGAAGCTTCAATGGCAGCGCTATCTCCGTAAATATCCAAATGATCTGCATCCATAGAAGTGATACAGGCTATATTAGGATACAAATGCAAAAAAGAACGGTCAAATTCGTCGGCTTCAACGACAGTTATCGTTTTTCCAGTTCCAATTAAATTAGAGTTATAATTCTCTACGATTCCACCCAAAAACGAAGTTACATCGGCACCACTTTCATATAAAATATGTCCCAATATACTGGATGTTGTTGTTTTTCCATGGGTTCCAGCAACGGCAAAACAAAAGGTGTCTTTTGTTATGATGCCTAAAACTTCGGCTCTTTTTTTAACATTGAAATCTCTTTCTAAAAAATAATTCCATTCTGAATGATTTTTTGGAACTGCAGGAGTAATTATAACTAATGTATTTTCAGTATAATAATCTGTAGGAATTATATTTATATCATCTTCAAAATGAATGTTGATGCCACTGTGTATCAATTCTTTCGTGAGTTCAGTTTCGGTTTTATCATACCCAGATACATTCTTACCGATGGTTTTGAAATAACGCGCCAAAGCACTCATCCCAATTCCTCCGATTCCTATAAAATAGACGTTATGTATTTGGTTTAAATTCATTTAAAAAGTTTTAAATTTTTTTATAGTCTTCAAGTCAAATGATGTACTGACTGTTATTTATTTATCAATTTAATAATTTCATCTACAATGTCATTTGTGGCATTGATTTTTGCTAATTTTTTTATATTTTCTGATAGTTGTTGTTGCAAATTTTCATTGATAACTAAATCGTTAAAAACAGTATTGAAATTTTCATCCAACTCACTTTCTTTAAGCATCAATGCCCCTCTTTTATCCACAATTGATTTTGCGTTTTTGGTTTGATGGTCTTCGGCAACATTTGGCGATGGAATGAAAATCACCGGTTTTCCAACAATACTCAACTCTGAAACCGATGAAGCACCAGCACGAGAAATCACGAAATCTGCGGCAGCATAAACCAAATCCATTCGGTCAATAAAAGCTAAAACCTGAACGTTTTTGGAATCCAATTTTTTATATTCTTCCAAATAAAACTTGCCACATTGCCAGATTACTTGAATGTTTTGATTTATAATATTTTGTAATTCTTTTTCAATTAATTGATTTACTCTTCGTGCTCCAAGGCTTCCTCCAAGAATCAAAAGTGTTTTTTTGGAAGCATCTAAATTGAAATATTTAATGGCTTCTTCTCGTTTAGTGTCAATATCTATCAAATCTTGACGAACAGGATTTCCCGTTAAAATCATTTTTTCTTTTGGAAAAAATCGTTCTAAATTTTCATAAGCCACACAAATTCTATTGGCTTTTTTGCTCAACAATTTATTCGTAATTCCAGGAAATGAATTTTGTTCTTGAATAACCGTTGGAATATTCAAGGAATTTGCCATTTGCAATAAAGGTCCAGAAGCAAATCCTCCTGTTCCAATAACCACATCGGGTTTAAATGCTTTAATAATTGCTCTTGATTTCCATAAACTAGTAATCAATTTTACAGGAAATAATACATTCTGTAAAGTCAATTTTCTTTGTAATCCAGCAATCCAAAGTCCTTCTATTGCATAACCTGCTTGAGGTACTTTTTGCATTTCCATTTTGTCTTGCGCGCCAACAAATAGAAATTCAGCATCTGGAAAACGCGATTTTAATTCATTTGCAATAGCAATGGCTGGGTAGATATGTCCACCTGTTCCGCCACCACTTACTATGAATTTATATTTTGACATTCTTTTAAATTGAAATAGTTTATTTATTCTTTACCGCTTTCATTGGGTTTTTCATCGTTTCTTTTATCGAATAGTTTTCCTCATCATCTACGTCATCAACACTGGAATAGTCATCGTCGTCCTCTTCTAATTGCTTATCAATTAATCTTTGAAGTGCAATTTCTCTTTTTTCTTTTTCTTCTATTTCTTGTGCAATTTCTTCTTCTTTTTTGGTCACACTAATGATAATTCCGATAGCAACACATGTCATCCAAATGGAACTTCCTCCGCTACTTACTAATGGTAATGTTTGTCCAGTTACGGGCAGTAATTGTACGGCAACTCCCATATTTATTAATGCTTGTACTATTATTGGAAAACCTAACCCGACTACTAATAATTTTCCAAATTGTGAATTGGTTTTATGTGCCGCAATGATGAATCTGAAAAACAATAATAAATACAATACTAAAACGCCAATACCTCCAATTAATCCATATTCTTCGACAATGATGGCGAAAATAAAATCGGATGATGATTGTGGTAAAAAGTTCTTTTGAACACTTTTACCTGGACCTAAACCGTATATTCCACCCGTTGCAATTGCTGTTTTTGCTTTTTCAATTTGATAATCATCATCTGAAAGTTCTTGACTATCTTTAAAATGATTTCCCAATCGGTTTTCCCAGGTTTTTACCCTTTGAAAAATCTTTGGTGTATGTGTTGGATTTGTTTTTTCTATAATCTTGGCAATAAGAATAAAGGACAACAATAATGTTAAACCTAAACCGATAATAATTCCAATATATTTTTTCGGATAATCCCCAACAAATACGAGCATTAATACCATTAAAAATAGTAGTGCTGCAGTGGACAAATTGCTTGGAAGAATCAACATTAAGGTAAAGCCTACAGGTATCCATAAATCTATGAGTGACGATTTAAAAGAAACGGGTTCCGTTTGTGTTTTTGATAAATAACGTGCTACAAACATCATCAAAACTATTGATGCAAATGTTGATGTTTGAAAGGAAACACCAATAAAAGGTACTTGTATCCAACGTGTTGCACTTCCTTGTTCTACTCCAAAAAATAGTGTATAACCCAATAACAGCCATACAAAAGGCAACAAAATTCGAGAAATACTCCTAAAATAATGATAAGGAACTTTATGGACTCTATATAAAATAAAAAATCCAAATAGTATATGTACCGCATGTTTCAGTAAATAGCCTAACGTATTTCCTGTTCCGTGATTCATGTAAGCTAAATTGCTACTTGCACTAAAAACAGGCATAAACGAAAATAATCCAAGCAATGCCACGAATGACCAAATGCCTTTATCTCCTTTTAAACTGTTTATTAATTGAAACATTATATTTTAAATTAATTTTATTATAAATTCTGAACTGCTTTCTTGAATTGGTTTCCTCTATCTTCGTAGTTTTCAAACAAGTCGAAACTAGCGCATGCTGGAGACAACAAAACAGTATCCCCTTTCTCAGCTAATCGTTGCGCCATTTGTACCGCTTCAACCATTTTGTCAACTTCAATCATTACATCGACTACGTTTCCGAAGGTGTCGACAATTTTTTTATTATCTAATCCTAGACAAATAATAGCCTTAACTTTTTCGCGAACCAAAGCCATTAATTCGGTGTAATCATTTCCTTTATCAACACCACCAACAATCCAAATAGTCGGAGCAGTCATGCTATCTAAAGCATAAAATACGGAGTTCACATTAGTAGCCTTTGAATCGTTTATGTATTGTACGTTTTGAATTTTTAATACTTTTTCTAAACGGTGTTCAACGCCCTGAAAATTAGATAAACTTTCTCTAATAGTTGACTTTCGTATTTTCATCAATTGTGCAACGGTTGCTGCGGCCATAGCATTTTTTACATTATGCTTTCCTTCAAGAGCAAATTGAGCTATTTCCATTGTAAATTCTTCGTTGTTGATTTCTATTTCCATTTTTTCTTCTTTTATTGAAACCCCATTTTCTACTTGTTTTGTTAAGGAGAAAGGTATTTTTGTTGCTTTTATTTTATTATTTTTAAACCAATTGTTGATTGCCTCGTCATCGGCATCATATATAAAGTAATCGTTTTCGTCTTGATTTTTTGTAATTCGAAATTTCGAATCAATATAATTTTCATATTTATAATCATATCGGTCCAAATGATCGGGACTAATGTTCGCTAGTATTGCAATATGTGGCTTGAAGGTAAAGCAGCCATCTAATTGAAAACTGCTCAATTCTAAAACATAAACATCATACGTGTCTTCTGCCACTTGCCATGCAAAACTTTTTCCAATATTGCCACCAAAACCAACGTTTAACCCTCCTTCTTTAAGTAAATGATACGTTAACAGGGTTGTCGTTGTTTTTCCATTGCTACCCGTAATCCCTATAGTTATTGCTTTGGTGAAAGGTGCTGCAAACTCTATTTCAGATATCACAGGAATTTTTTTCTCCAATAGCTTTTTTATAATAGCTGATTTATCAGGAATTCCAGGGCTTTTCATTACTATATCGGCATTCAAAATTTTACTTTCTGAATGCTTTTCTTCTTCCCATGGTATTTCATTAATTGTTAGAACTTCTTTGTAATGATCTTTTATTTTTCCAAAATCAGAAACAAAAACATCAAACCCTTTTTTCTTTCCGAGAATTGCTGTTCCTACACCGCTTTCGCCACCACCAAGGATTACTAATCGTTTCATTTATTGTAATTTTAAAGTCACAATCGACAGTATGGCCAATAAAATGCCAACAATCCAAAAACGAGTTACTATTTTACTTTCGTGATACCCTTTTTTTTGGTAATGATGGTGTAACGGTGACATTAGGAAAATTCTTTTTCCTTCGCCAAATCGTTTTTTAGTATATTTAAAGTAGCCCACTTGTAAAACAACTGAAATATTTTCAACCAAAAAGATACCGCAAAACAATGGAATAAGCATTTCTTTTCTAACGGAAATTGCCAAAACGGCAATTATTCCTCCAATTGTTAAGCTTCCTGTGTCGCCCATAAAAACAGTTGCTGGATAAGAATTGTACCATAAAAATCCAACCAAAGCTCCTACAAATGCAGCAATAAAAACTGTCATTTCTCCGGAATTAGGAATGTACATTACATTCAGGTAATCGGATAGCATTATGTTTCCAGACACAAACGTAAAAATACCCAAAGCGAGAACGGAAATGGCGGAAGTTCCGGCGGCTAAACCATCTATACCATCGGTCAAATTAGCCCCATTTGAAACTGCAGTGATTATAAAAATTACTATTGGAATAAAAACCAACCAAGCCCATTTTTCATATTCTTTGCCTGTCCAAGCTATTATTTCTGCATAATCAAGTTCGTTATTTTTGAAGAATGGAATGGTAGTAGCTGTTGATTTTTCTTCAATTGTCGATGTTCTTATTTCTTTTTTAGCTGCGTTTGAAATTATACTTTTCTCTCTTACCGTAACACCCGGATGAAAGTACAAGACAGAACCTACAATTAAACCCAGACCTACTTGCCCAATTACTTTAAAAATTCCTTTTAAGCCTTCTTTGTCTTTTTTGAAAATTTTAATATAATCATCAATAAAACCGATAGTTCCCATCCATAGCGTAGTTACAATTAATAGGATGATATAAATATTATCTAATTTTGAAAGCAAAACTACTGGAATCAACGTTGCCATAATGATGATTAATCCACCCATTGTTGGTGTGCCCGCTTTTTGAGTTTGACCGGCTAAACCCAGTTCTCTCACTGTTTCTCCTACTTGTTGATTTCTCAAAAAAGTAATTATTTTTTTTCCAAAAATCGTAGATAGTGATAATGATAAAATTATCGCTAATGCAGACCGAAAGGTAATGTATTGAAAAACGCCTGCACCAGGAACGTTGAAATTTTTGTGTAAATAGTCAAATAAATAGTATAACATTAGTTCTGTTTGTTGGTTAGCATTTATTTATTTAATTGTTCTAATAATTCTTTAACAATTTTCATATCGTCAAAATCATAGCGAACGCCTTGAATTTCTTGATATGTTTCATGTCCTTTTCCAGCGATTAAAATAATATCGTTTGGCTGCGCCAATTGGCAAGCTGTTTTAATAGCTTGTTTTCTATCCGTAATTGAAATTGATTTCTTGAAATTGTGTGGCTCAATGCCAGCCTCCATTTCGGAAATGATGGTAGCTGCGTTTTCTGTTCTTGGATTGTCAGATGTAACAATTACTTTATCACTCAAATTAGCCGCAATGCTTGCCATGATTGGACGTTTTGTTTTATCTCTATCGCCTCCGCAACCCACAACTGTAATCAATTGTTCATTTTTGGCACGAATATCATTTATCGTTTTTAACACATTTTCTAAAGCATCAGGTGTGTGTGCATAATCTACAATAGCCGTTATCTTATTATTAGAAACAATAAATTGGAATCGTCCTGACACACTTTCTAATTCGGACAATAAACGTAAAACTTCAAAACTATCTAAACCTAATTCAACCGCAGTTCCATAAATAGCTAGTAAATTATAGGCATTAAAAGTGCCTATCAACCGTACCCAAACTTCATTATTATTGATTTTTAATAATAAACCAGACAATTGATTTTCTAAAATTTGTGCTTTATAATCGGAATAGGTTTTTAATGCATACGTTAATTTTCTAGCAGTTGTATTTTGCAGCATTACCATTCCATTCTTATCATCACAATTGGATAATGCAAAAGCCGATTTGTCTAAATTATCAAAAAATGATTTTTTCACATCTCTATATTCTGCAAATGTTGGATGATAATCTAAATGGTCGTGGGATAAATTTGTAAAAACACCTCCCGTAAAATGCAACCCTTCTGTTCTTTTTTGATGAACCCCGTGTGAACTCACTTCCATAAAACAATGTGTTACTTTATTTTCAATCATTTCCGCTAAAAAGCGATTGATTGTCAATGAATCAGGTGTGGTATGTGTGGCTTTGTATTCTTTTTCATCAACCAAAATCTTAACTGTAGAAAGTAATCCTACTTTAAAACCTGCTTTTTTAAACAATTGATATAGTAAAGACGCTACCGTAGTTTTGCCATTTGTACCTGTAATACCAACGAGTTTTAATTTTTGTGATGGATTGCCATAATAATTGGCTGCCATAAATGCTAATGCTTTATTAGTATCTTTTACTTTAATATAGGTAATTCCATTTACAATATTTTTTGGAAAAGCATCACAAATAACAGCAATTGCTCCAAGATGTATTGCCTTTTCAATATAATCATGTCCATCTGAAACCGTTCCTCGAATGGCTACAAATACATCATTTTCTACTGTCTTTCTGGAGTCAAAATCAATAGCATGTATTATAATATCGGTTGGCCCTTTTATGGCTTCGATGGCAACTTTATATAATAAGTCTTTTAGAATGTTCACGATAGCTCTAATATTATTGTTTTATTTTTATCTAATCGTTCCCCTGGATTCAGTGATTGTTTTTTTACTTTTCCAATACCAATTGCTTTTACTTTTAATCCTAAATTTTCTAGAATAGTTACCGCATCCATTCCTGCCATTCCTCTTACATTCGGAATTAAACCCGATCTTGTATTTACTTTATCGGCATAATTATTAAAATCGATTTCTTGTCTGGCGTTTTTTACTTTCAAGTTTTTTACTACATTCGTTGTAGGTGAATCTGTAAATATTTTCTGTGCAATTCTTTTAAAAACAGGGCCTGCTACATCGGCTCCATAATAATTATTATTTACTGTACTTGGTTTGTGAACGACTACAATACAAGAATATTTAGGTGCATCAGCTGGAAAGAATCCAACAAATGAAGAAGCATAATATTGATTTGCTCCGCCATCTTTAGCATAATCGACTTGAGCTGTACCGGTTTTTCCTGCCATAGAAAAATCTTTCGAGAACAAATTTTTGCCCGTTCCTTTACGAACTACATTTTTCAAAACTGCTTTCACTTTTGCAATTGTTTTGTCTGAACAAATTTTAGGATTGATAACTATTTTGTCGAATTTTTTTATTGTTCTATTCCACTCTTTTATTTCTTTTACAAAAATGGGTTTTACCATTTCACCGTTATTTGCAACTGCATTATAGAGCGTCAATGTTTGCAAAGGAGTGACGGCAACACCGTATCCAAAAGCCATCCACGGCAATGTAATTGCTGACCAATTTTTATCTGTTGGTTGTGGAATTTTAGAATGTCCTTCCCCTTCAAAAGGCAATCCTAAGGGTTTGTTTAATCCATAACTATTGATTCTATCTACAAATTGTTTGGGGTTGTTTTTATAATTATTATAGACCGATTGCACCATTACGGTATTGGATGAAACTTCGAAACCTCTTGCTAAAGAAATTTTCCCATAACCGCCTTTGTGTGAATCTCTAACAAATTCGCCTCTGTATTCAATTTGACCGCCATGACTATCAAAAACGGCACTTGTATCTATTTTTTTATCATCTAAAAGCGCAATTAAGTCCAATAATTTGAAGGTAGATCCGGGCTCGTGAGCTTCGCCAACGGCATAATTCAATTTCTCATAGTAAACGCCATTTGCGTCTTTTCCAAGGTTTGAAATGGCTTTTATCTCACCCGTTTTAGTTTCCATTACCACTACACATCCATGATCCGCTTCGTAATATTCGAGTTGTTTTAATAAGGCGTGGTGCGCAATGTCCTGAATGTATACATCAATGGTAGAGATGACATCATAGCCGTCTTTAGGTTCAATTTCATTGTTATCTCGCAATGGTTTCCACTGTCCTTTTGCAATTTTTTGTTTTAAAACTTTCCCGTTTTTCCCGTTTAAATATTTACCAAAAGCGCCTTCAATTCCTGCTTCTCGAAGCTTTCCGTTTTCGTCAATCCTTTCGTAACCAATCGTTCTTTCAGCAATTTCACCTATGGGATGTTTTCTAACGGTTTCTTGGTCTATTATAATTCCACCTTTATAAGTACCTAAATTAAATAGTGGAAAATTTTTTATTTTAATGTATTGGGTATAACTCAAATCACGAGCAACAAGGAAAAATCTATTTTTATTTATTCTTGCTTTGGTTAATTCAGAATGGTAGAAACTGCTTGGTTTTCCTAAAACTAAAGATAATGAGTCGGAAAGGGCATCAATGTTTTTTTTAAAGTCTTCCTTTTTAGGAGCTACTCCATCAAATCGAATGGTGTAATTAGGAATCGACGTTGCCAATAAACTTCCGTCAGAGGAATACAAATTGCCTTTATTCGCAGGAATTACGAAGCTTTTTACAGATTTTTCTTTGGCTAATTTTTTATAATAACTTCCTTCAACCCACTGTATGTTAGTGAGTTTTACAACTATTGCACAAGCCATCAAAAAAACGACTACGGCAATGCCATAAATTTTAAAGGAATTATTTTTTACTTCTAGCGCCATATTGTATTGAAAAAACTTTTTTCTTTTTCTTTTGCTACTTTTATTTTTACTGGAGGAACAGCCGATGGGAAAATTAATTTTTCTTCCATTTTTAACGAAACTGTTGATTCCATTTTTAATTTCATTAATTCAGAACGGCGATCTACAAACTCGGAGCGCAATTCTTTTACTTCGCTTGTTAAAGCATTGATTTTGAATATTTTTTGCTCATATCTATTGGTGTTTGCAATCATTATTATTGCCAATAAAATAATGAAAAGTATGAATCGCCAATTTTTATTAGCATCTTCATTGACCAAAAAACGCGCTTTTAATATGCTATAAATTCCACCTTTCATCTTTTTTCTGCAATTCTTAATTTGGCACTTCTAGCTCTATTATTGATTTTTATTTCTGCAAAATCGGGCACAATTAATTTTCCTATTGTTTTAAATGGAACCGAAAAATTTCCAAAAAAATCGCGCTCTGGTTCGCCTTCAAACATGCCGTTTTTAACAAAACGTTTCACCAATCGATCTTCAAGCGAATGATATGACAATACACTTAACCGCCCTTCTGGCTTTAAAATCTCTAATGATTGTGCTAAAAATTCTTTCAAAACGTCCATTTCCTGATTGACTTCAATTCGAATGGCTTGATACATTTGAGCCAGTATTTTATGGCTTTTATGCGCTGGTAAAAAGCGACTTAATACAATTTTTAATTGTTCGGTGTTTTTAATCACTTCCATTTCCCGAGCTTCAATAATTACTCTAGCAATTGCAGGAGCATTTTTAAGTTCGCCATAATCATAGAAAACCCTTCTTAAGTTTGCTTCGTCATATTCGTTAACAATTCGATAGGCGCTTAAGTCATTTTTTTGACTCATTCTCATGTCCAATTCGGCATCAAAACGAGTAGAAAATCCTCTTTCTGCTACATCAAATTGGTGTGATGAAACACCCAAATCAGCCAAAATACCATCCACAGCTTTTACATTATGAAATCGTAAAAAGCGTTTTATAAACCTGAAATTTTCATTAATCAAAACAAATCTTTCGTCTTCTATTGCATTAGCCAAAGCATCTTCATCTTGGTCAAAGGCAAACAATCGGCCTTTTGGACCTAGTCGCTCCATTATTTCTCGCGAATGACCACCTCCACCAAAAGTGACATCTACATAAACGCCATCGGGCTTGATATTCAAACCATCAACGGTTTCCTTTAATAAAACGGGATTATGATATTCCATTGGTGCCGTCATTAAAATTTCCCATTACTTCTTCTGCTAAATCTGCAAAATCTTCAGCATCACTAGTAATAGATTGTTCGTATAGTTCTTTATCCCAAACTTCAACGATATTTACTTTTGAAGACAATACCACATCTTTATTGATATGTCCAAAGGCAACTAAATCTTTTGGAACTAGTAATCGACCTAGATCATCAATTTCAATGATTTTGACTCCTGCCATAAATTTTCTAATAAAATCATTGTTCTTTTTATTGAAACGATTCAATTTGTTGATTTTTTGCATCATCAAATTCCATTCAGCCATTGGCCATAATTCCAAGCAAACATCAAATACAGATCGTTTTAAAACAAACCCCTCTTGCAACGAAGCGGTCAATTGCTTTTTTAAAGGAGCGGGCAATAGTAGCCTTCCTTTAGCATCAACTTTACATTCGTATGTTCCAATAATGGTATTCAATGAATTATGTTTTTGAATGAATAAGAGCAAATATAGAAAATATTTTACCACAATTTACCACTTCCTACCACTTTGTTAATAAGTTTTATGTTGTTCAAAATAAAATGCTTACTCATTAAATGTTTTAACTAACATATTTTTTGAAGATGTTTTACGAATAGTTTTAAAATCAAATAAAAATCACAAAAAAAAGTGATAAAAACATTGGTTATTTGAATTTTTCACAACAGAGTAGGTTTGGAAATAAAAAATTGATTTTAAAAATGTTTTGAAAATTAGTTGATTAGCGATTTGTTAACACCACTGTAATTCGTAAATTAGTTTAAATTATAAAACGGCTTCAAAATTATGAAGCAAAATCATTAGGATTTTAGCATTAAAACCATACATTTGTGTGAATAGAAATGGCAAATAAAGAATGGAGCACGAATTAAAAAAAGAAGGAAAGTACAAATATTTTGAAGCTGGGGAAGGTACGCCAATCATCATTTTGCATGGCTTGATGGGGGGGTTAAGCAATTTTGACGGTGTAGCTAATTATTTTCCAAACCGTGGTTACAAAGTTGTAATTCCTGAATTGCCTATTTATACCCAAAACATTTTAAAAACAAATGTAAAAGCTTTTGCAAAATATGTAAAGGATTTCATCACCTATAAAGGCTATGATCGAGTGATTTTGCTAGGAAATTCGCTTGGAGGGCATATTGCACTCTATCATACTAAAATGTATCCTGAAAAAATGCTTGGACTTGTAATAACAGGAAGTTCAGGTCTTTATGAAAGCGCTATGGGAGATAGTTATCCAAGAAGAGGCGATTATGATTACATTCAAAAGAAAGCGGAAGCTGTATTTTATGACCCTAAAATCGCCACAAAAGAAATTGTAGATGAGGTCTATTCGATGGCAAATGACAGAATTAAATTAATAAAAACATTAACCATAGCCAAAAGTGCTATTCGTCATAATATGGCAAAAGATTTGCCTAAAATGCATGTGCCAACTTGTATTATTTGGGGCAAAAATGACTCAGTTACACCACCAGAAGTAGCTATTGAATTTGACAATTTACTTCCTAATTCAACTTTATATTGGATTGACAAATGCGGGCACGCGGCTATGATGGAACGTCCTGATGCATTTAATGAGTTGCTATTTGATTGGCTACAAAAAACACATTTGGGGCAGTAAAACCTTAAAAACACTAAATGAAAATTAATACTGCCGAATTTATAATTAGCAACTCCCAAGTGGACAAATGCCCAAAAGATTTTTTGCCTGAATATGCCTTTATTGGTCGTTCTAATGTGGGCAAATCTTCCTTAATAAACATGCTGACCAATCATAAGAATTTAGCTAAAACATCTGGAAGACCAGGAAAAACACAACTTATTAATCATTTTAAAATCAATAATAATTGGTTTTTGGTAGATTTACCAGGGTATGGTTATGCTAAAGTTTCTAAAAAAACTAAATCAGTTTTTCAACAATTTATTACCGATTATTTTGAAACAAGAGAGCAACTAGTTTGCGCTTTTGTGCTGATCGATATTCGTCATGAGGCTCAAAATATTGACATTGAGTTCATGTCATATATGGGCGAAAGCGAAATTCCATTTTGTATTATTTTTACTAAAGCTGATAAAATTAGTAAAGTAAAAATTGATTCACATGTAGCTGCTTATAAAAAGCAAATGTTTGCCAACAATTGGGAAGAAATGCCACAATATTTCGTTACTTCAGCCACGGAACAAACGGGTAAAGAAGAGTTGCTTTCCTACATTGCCGCTGTAAATGAAGAGGTTTTTAAAAACAATAGTACCTTTTAAAAAATGAAGAAAAGTTGCCTTTTGGTAAATACAATTTGTCTTATTCTTTATGTGAAAAAATTCCCTCTTGCGTTGGAAATGGGTTTCATTTATAATTGTACAACGGTTGCAGGTCTTCTATTTATTAAAATTCGCAATCGGAAAATATAAATTTAAAAAAGTCAAGCAATAAGTTTTATTATTTTAATAGAACGAATTTGACTGCTATTACAACCTATTTTTTTGCTTTGAAAAGTTTTTGGTGTTAAAGTGTTCCATATAGTATTTATACTATATATACAATTTCAAAATCTTTTCTAAAAAAGGTAAAATCACTATTTTAATATTTCAAATGGTATATTTATTTGTAAATTAAAAATTATTTCCTAATTAATAATAGGATGATTTTAATCATTAGTACGACTATTTTTAAGGTTTTGTCAATTTTAATCCAAAAGTCCTTTCGTAACACGGCTAGAGGCTATTAATGAAGCGATAAATCCTAAAGAAACTATCGTAATCAGTACGATTATCACGTTTTGAAGTGAAAATATCACAGGATAGGACAATGTAGGTGTAATCATTATCACTTGGAAATGCTGCTGGATTAAGACAATTATTGCGCCCAAAAACAAACCAATCAAACCTCCAATTACACTTAAAAGCGTGCCTTGAAACAAAAATATTTTTCTTAAATCTTTAACTTCAACGCCCAGATTATAAAGGGTTTTTAAGTTTCCTTTTTTATCTAAAATCATCATAATTAAAGCACCTATCAGGTTGAAGAGCGCAATAATAATAACCAATGTAAAGATCAAATAAACGGCAATGTTTTCGGTATTGAGCATTTTATACAATCCATCGTTGAGTTGCATTCTGTTTTTTATAACACAATTGTTATTAAAAATGGTTTGTAGTGCTTTCACCACTTTTGCTTCGTCAGCCTTGTGTTTCAGTTTAATTTCTATACCCGAAATCTGATTGGGTTGATAGCCCAGTAAGTCTTGCGCTAAGCCAATATCTGAAAAAACATACTTGGAATCCAATTCTTCGCTTATAGCAAAAATACCAACAGGGGTAAGTATCGATTTATTGAAAGCATCATCGGCACTCTCGATAGTTCCGAGACCCGGTTTTGGCACGTAGACTTCTAATGGATTATTAAAATCATACAGCCCTAGTGAAAGTTTTTCGGAAATTCCGTAACCCACAACCACCTGACGGGTATTGGGTTTCAGCCATTGTCCATTAAAAAGGCTTTTTTTAATCGTGCTCACCTTGTCAAACAAGCTGTCAACTCCTTTAAGATAAGTGACTTGTTCTTTTCCATCAAAGACAAAAAGCACGCGTTCTTCAATAATTTGGCTAGAATTGGCAATGCCTTCTATTTTTCTGACTCTTTGTTGTTGCGCTTCCGAGTAGGAAAAGGATTTATCAACAGTTGTCGAAATTTTTAAATCGGGGTCAATTGAATTGGAAAACGACAAACTAAAATCGACCAATCCACTAAATACCGACAAAACCACAAATAATGCCATTGCCCCTACAATTATTCCAAGAGCAGCAATGCCATTGATAATATTAATGGCGTTGTTTTTACTGGCGCTTTTCAGGTACCTTTTGGCTATGTAGAGAGGGAAATTCAAGCTACGATTTTCTTCTGCGTTCTAACAAATCTCTATTTTCGATTGGGTTTTCTTTAGCAGCTAAAGCGTTATCTATTTTTTCAATATAGTCTAATGAATCATCTATAAAGAAGGTCAAATTGGGTACTTTTCGTAATTGTAACCGAACTCGTTGCGACAAATCATGTTTAATTAAAACCGAATTTGTTTTAATAGCGGCTAATGTTTCGGCTGCTTTTTCTTGAGGAAAAATACTTAAATGGACAGTCGCTACAGACAAATCGGTAGTAACGACTACTTTAGAAACCGAAATTATCAAGTTTGAAATTCCGTTTTTTCGAATCTCCCCCTGCAAAATATCTACTAAATCTTTTTGGATAACTCCACCTATTTTTTTCTGTCTATTTGTTTCCATGGGGCAAAAATACAATTTTCTAAAATAGTAATTCTTAAAAGTAACAAAGTTATATATTTGTGAAAGTTTTAGAAGCAAAAAATACCGTTTACAACAACACTTGTCCCGCTTTCCGTTTAATTTTTGTGGCTGAACACCAGCCACAAAAGATACCACTGCAATCGGGGCTAGGCAAAAAATATAATTTTCAAAAGCAAATGAACAAAATAGAACATATTGGCATTGCAGTAAAAGATTTAGAAGTTTCCAATGCCATTTTTGAAAAACTTTTTGGAGCACCTGCCTACAAATTTGAAGAGGTAGCAAGCGAAGGCGTTATGACTTCTTTTTTTCAAACTGGCCCCAACAAAATTGAACTTTTACAAGCTACCCATCCCGAAAGTCCCATTGCAAAATTCATAGAAAAAAAGGGCGAAGGAATTCACCACATCGCTTTTGAAGTAACCGATATTTTGAGCGAAATGGAACGATTAAAAAACGAAGGTTTTGTATTGATTAATGAAATGCCAAAAAAAGGTGCCGACAACAAACTCGTTGCTTTTCTGCATCCAAAAGAAACCAATGGCGTTTTGATAGAATTATGTCAAGAAATTAAAGATTAATTTTGATAATTGGAAATAAATATATTACTTTCGCAAACTCAAAATCTAAAACACATTGTTGCAGATAGCGATTTGGTCCTATAGCTCATTCGGTTAGAGCAACTGACTCATAATCAGTAGGTGCTTGGTTCGATTCCAAGTGGGACCACGCAGAAAACCAAGCACTTACACTATTTTTGTAAGTGCTTTTTTTTTAATCCATAGCTAATAACCTATTCTTTTGTCTAGCAATAGCAGTTGTCAAATAATTTTAATCTTATGAAAAAATTTATTTTATTTTTTGTTTTGATTGTTCTTTCAAAAAGCACTGTTATTGCGCAAAACGTGGTTTACGAAGGTGTTGTTAAAGACAAAAACACAAAAGAAAATCTCGCTTACGTCAATATTGGAATAGTCAATAAAAACACAGGAACCGTATCGGATGTTAAAGGAAAATTCCAACTCCTACTAGACAATAAGCATGATGCCGAAACCATGAAATTATCAATGATTGGTTATAAAAGTTTGAGCTTTAAAGTCGCTGATTTTAAAAATATAGTAATTGAAAATAAGATAATTTACCTCGAAAAAAGCGTTTCTGAGTTAAAAGAAATTGTTATCAAAAACAAAAATTTACAAACTGGAATTTTAGGAAATGTACTTGACAAGAAAACCGTTTCGGCAGGATTTGTGAACAATGTGCTCGGAAATGAAATTGGAATTATTGTAAAATTAAAAAGTAAACCCACTTTTATAGAAGCATTTCATGCCATTGTTGATTATAATAAATATAAAGAATTAAAATTTCGACTAAATTTTTACGATTTAAAGAAAGGATTGCCCAATAACACTATTTTGCAAGACAACATTATCGTAACGAGTTCTATCAAAAAAGGGGAACTCGTTATTGATTTAAATGACTATAACATTATGGTCAACGAAGATTTTTTCGTTTCTATAGAATTGATTGAAGGTTTAGGTGAAGGCGGACTTCATTTTCTTGCCGATTATTCGGGTTCGCCAATTATAACGAGAGCTACAAGCCAAGGAAAATGGAATAAAGTGGATGATTTGAGTTTTGGCTTTACCTTAATTGCAAAATATTAAAATATTTAAAACAATTACGCTCTCAAGACCTTATAATTAAAATCTATTTTGATTTCCATGACTTATTGACTTAGAGTAAATTAATGTTTTAGCTGTTTAATTGCCCATTAAGAGCAATAAAAATATAATAATTTTTTAGGCTAAATATTTGTGAGTAATGATTTTTATATTAAATTTGCACTCGCTTAACGGCACAGGAATTGGTCTATGGTGTAATGGTAACACAACTGTTTTTGGTGCAGTCTTTCTAGGTTCGAGTCCTAGTAGACCAACTTTTAAAATTAAAAAACCCCTTAAAACAAAAGTTTTTAGGGGTTTTTTGTATTCGTTAATTCTTGAAATTCCTGAATTTTACATAAAACGGAATTGGACTAATTTATATGGTAGAAATTTAGGTAACTTTACACACAATTAAAAACAATCCAATGAAAAACCTGATCATAGCAAGTACTTCAACCTTATTTGGTGGCGAATACTTAGATTATATCTTACCCGAACTTAAGCTTTTTTTTAACGATTGTAATACACTTCTATTTATCCCTTTTGCGCGTCCCACCGGGATTTCACATGAGGCTTATACTGATAAAGTGCGTGCTACTTTTGCTAAAATCAATATTGAAGTAAAAGGAATTCACGAATTTGAGAATCAAATTTTAGCCATTCAAGAAGCTGAAGGAATATTTGTTGGAGGCGGCAATACTTTTTTATTAGTATCGCAACTGTATGCTTTTCAACTTATGGATGTTTTGGCAAATGCAGTAAAATTGGGAGTTCCCTATTTAGGAACAAGTGCTGGCAGCAATATTACAGGTTTAACAATGCAAACTACAAACGATATGCCTATTGTATATCCGCCCAGTTTTAAAACATTAGGATCGATTCCATTCAATTTAAATCCACATTATTTAGATCCAGATGTTACCTTACAGCATAATGGTGAAACTCGTGAAACACGAATAAAGGAATTTCATCAGTTCAATTCAGCTCCAGTACTTGGTTTGCGTGAAGGAAGTTGGTTAACGGTAAAAGGGGATTCCATTACTTTAAAAGGAAATTTATCTGCTCGTTTGTTTAGAAAAAATCAAGAGCCCGAAGAACTTGAGACAGCGAGTGACTTGAGTAATTTAAAATAAAAAACCTCAAACAAATTGTTTGAGGTTTTATAAAGAGCGAAAGACGAGGCTCGAACTCGCGACAACCAGCTTGGAAGGCTGGAGCTCTACCAACTGAGCTACTTTCGCATTACAATGATGCAAATATAAGTAATATGTTTTGTTTTTTGCAAGTAAATATTCTAAAAAATATTCATTTTTTTAAAGAATTCCGTCGAAAGAAACGTAAATTATTTATATTGAAATCGTTAACTTTACTGTTTCCTATATAATACTATGAGAAACACTAGTAAAATCAGTGCTACAGCAACAATTCCTGTCCGACATGCAGTGTTGCGAGTAGGAAAACCGCTGTCAAGTTGTGTTTTTGAAGGCGATAATTTACCTACGACCAAACATTTTGGTGTTTTTGAAAATCAAATATTGTTGGGCGTGATAACTGTTTTAGAAAAAACCAACGCTGTGTTTTTGCCTAAAAAGCAATTTCAAATTCGAGGCATGGCCGTCTTAAACGAATTTCAACATCAAGGATATGGTTTTGATTTGATCCAAATAGCAGAAAAGTACATTCAGGAGCAAAAAGGAAATTTAATTTGGCTTAACGCAAGACAATCTGCTGTTGCTTTTTACGAAAAATTAGGTTACCACATAATTGGCGATTCCTTTGAAATTAAGGGTATTGGTACTCATTTTGTAATGTTGAAAGAATGCTAAATAATTATATAAAAATTAGGCCCAGAATTATAGTAAATTTGAATTCGATAAAATCCATTCTATGAAACATTGGCTTCTATTTGCTATTCTTATCCTGATGTTCGGTTGTAAAAAGGAATCCAAGCCAAAAGTGGTGCCTAAAAAATCAGAAATTACCTTGGCTACTGTCTCATTTGAAAACAACGGAATTAAAATCGACACTTTGTTTCTTTCAAAATTCAACAGTAAAGCACTATTTAACCTGTATCAATCATTTCATTTTAAAACGGTTTGGCAGTCGGCTCAAAAAAGAAATTTACTTTTAGACGTTGTGAAAAAATCGGAAGAAGACGGTTTGAATCCGATTGATTTTAACCTCGAAAAACTTTATTATTTTGAGAAAAATTTCCACAAATTATCCAATAAAAACAAGATACTCTATGATATTTTGTTGACTAAAACCTTTCGAAAATACATATCGCAATTGACCAATGGAAGGCTAAATCCGAAAATTTTATACAAAAACTGGGATTTAAAACCGAATAAAAAGATTGCTAATGCTCTATTAATTCGTAGTATCAAAACAGATTCTATGGCTACTCTATTAGAAAATGCCAAACCCAATCATCTTGTTTACCAACAACTTAAAAAAGCTTTACGGTTAATTGAAGTCTTTCCTAATGATACCTTAAAAAATATTGAATTTAAAGAAAAAATAGTGCTTAACGACACCAATA
>JBBALV010000015.1:0-58257 GCA_040402815.1 Flavobacterium sp. | reverse complement strand
TTTACCCTTTAATTATACTATTACTTTTATATAAAGTATAGTTGAATATTATGCAAAATTTGCATTAAATTTAGTTGAACTAGCTAAATAAGTTCCAGCTAAATAAGTTAAAAACGGATATTTTTCACCATAACCTTTAAGACTAGATAAAGTGAAATTAAATACACCATCATCTTTAATTGAACTAGATTCACCAGCACTCATAAATAATGAATTTTCTAAACCATATACTTTATAACTATCAACGTTACCAGTACCTTTCCATTTTGTTTCTACTACCATTACAAATTCACCATCAGATAATGCTTTAATTGTTGTAGCATCAGCAGCTGCTTGACCGTAAACTTGACAATTAAACGAGTGTTCAAAAGTGTTATAACCATTTGCATTTACTACAAATTTTGATGAAGTATCAGCTGCTTGTTTAACCCAAGAAACTTCATAAGCTGAAGTAGCAGTTTTTAATAGCATTGATGTAACAGTTGCACCAGACTGTGTTAATGAAGTCATATCTAAATCTTGTTTATTGATTATGACCGCTTTTGTTTCTAAACCAGCTTTAGCTCTATTGATTGTTGTACAATCGTAACTAATAGCATTGGTTAATTTTGGAATACAAGACATATATTTTTATATTTTTTTATATTTTTGTTATTTTATTTTTTAATTTTAAACTACTAAAGAATTGGGTGGTGTGTATGTATATTTCAACATATACATCACCCATTTGGATTTTATTCCAATTAAATATTAAAAGAATAACTAAAAAGCTATTAATAGAATATTCATTTCCTTATTAGTATTAATAAGACGCTGGTAATGTGTTTCAACCCCATTGCCCTATTAAATTTATGCTAATTTAAAAGTTACTATTTCAGATGGAAATGCAACTTGTACACCGTATTTGAAAGCAATTTTAATTTTAACTTTTTCGATTGCATCGATATATACTGAACTTGCAGAATCTTCTTCAGAATCTAAATCACAACCTACAAAGAAGTTAGATTTTCTACCAGCAAACATTCTATTAGTTCCGTTTAATCCGTTTAATGCGTAAATTTTGATAGTTGTACCAGGTACTACAATTTCACCATCAGTTGAATCAGCAGTATAGTGAAACAAGTTAGCATTTTTCAATGCAGTTGTGTACAATCTATAAGCATCACGACCCATATAAATACTAGTATCTTCAGCATCTAGGATTGCAACTGGAATTGCACTATAAACTGCATCTACATAACCAGAAATATTTGTTGCTGTTACACCATTAACGGTTACACCAGTTGTAATAGTTACACCAGTAGCAGCATCGATTAATTTAACATAACCATCAAAGTTATTTAAAGAAGATGAAGCTAAAGCAGTATTACCTTGCCATAAAGCAGTTTCAAGTGATGCGTTTAATTTAGCAACAATTAAATCTGTCATTTCTTGTTCAAATGGTAAAGCATTATCATCAGAACCAGCCTTCATTTGTGATTGTAAATATTTTGAATTTAATGATTTAGGGTCAAGAAATTCTCTAATAGCCATCGGTGTAACTTTTAAATTTCTTTGTGAAAATCTAATATTACCACCACCATCAGTTGATGCTCCAACGCTGTCATTTTGTAATACAACATCAAAATCCATTATATTTAATTGTGCAGAACTTTTAATACCAGATTGGATTGTAAAAATACTTGCTGTTTTTGCACCCATTACACTTGCTTTCAAGATTGGGAAATTTTGCTCTTTGATAAAATCATTTAAAAGCGATACATTATATGCCATTTTTTTTTGTTTTAATTTTTTGCGTTTTACCGCTTATTTTATTTTATTTTGAGTTTAATATTTGAAATGCACGTGATTGATTACTCACATCAATACTTGCTTTAATAATTGTATTATTTTCTTTTTTTTCCGATGTAAAATCACTACCAACACTTTTTGCTAATGCTTGGTATTTTGTTTCTAATTCTGTTTGTTTTGCAACTGATTGTTCTAATGCAGTTAAAAGTGTTTCACTTTGTTCAGCAGTCATCAATTCTGCTAGTAAATCTTGTAATTCTTGTACTTTTGCTTGTAATTCAGTTATAATTGAATCATCAGCATCTGGTTCAGTAGTTTCAACTTCAACTGGTTCAACAGCAACTGGTTCAACTGGTTCAGTAGTTTCAGCTTCAACTGATTCAACTTCAGTTACAATTCCTTTTACTGCTGTAATCGTACTACCATCAATCATTGTAAATTCACCATCAGCTGGTTTTCCATCTACCATTACTTTTGCATCAACACTAACTGGTTCAGTTGCTGTTAAATCAGCAAATACCAATTCAACACCAGTTGCATCTTGTAACTTTAATTCAGCTTTAATTGCTGGTTTTCCAGATAACATATTGTAGATGTTATCTAATTTTTGTGAAATTCTATTCATAAAATTTTCGTCTTTTTTTTCTTTATTATTATGTAATCTTGCAACCGCTAATTGTGGTAATTGTATTTCAGTACAGAAACCTAAATCTTTTGCTTGTGCTGCATTTAAGTATGTTTCACTTTTTAATAGTGAATGAATAGTTGTATTATCTAATTGAAGTGCATCAGAATAAAATTTTACTAAAGCATCTTCAGTATTTTTTAATTCTTTTAAATAATCAGAAATAACTGAATAATCACCAGCAGCTTCCAACCAAGGCAGATGAATCATTAATGCATCTTGTGCATCTTGTGGAATTATTCTAGTTGTACCAGCCATAAAAATTACACTAGCAATTGAGTATGCTTTTGTAGTATATGTTGTTACTGGTACATTAAGTTTAGTTAAATAATTATAAATATCATTACCAGCATCAACATAACCACCAACAGAATCTATTTTTACAAAAAATGATTCAGCGTTTGATTGTGTTTTAACTTGTTTAATCACATCTAAAAGTGTTGTATCAACACCTATTTCACCATTAATATATATTGTTCCTATCATTAAAATAATAGTACTTCATATATTAAAAATGTATAGTAAAAGAAATAATTATTAGATATTCATTACTTTTTTAATATGTAGTTATAGATAAAAAAAGTATTTAATAAAATTGATAACACCAATAATAAAATTAGTTTCCAATTAGTAACTGTTTTAATTTCAATTTTACCTTTATTTTCATTTGTATTTTCTTTTGATATATTAACAGCTGTTGTTGATGTTGTTGATATTCCTTTTAAATCAATTTTAGCTGATATATTACCGTTTAATCCTTCAATAGTTACTTTGCCTTGTGAAGATATAAATGACTGCTTAAAAGGCTTTAAATTACCTAAAGAATCACAAGGTGATTTTAACCAAAAAGTATCTTTAATTGATGGGTAAATTATTTGTTGTGTGTGATAGTTTATACTATCAAATTTTTGGTGTTCTTTAAAATCATAACTAGTTTTTTTTGTTGCACAACTAATTAACAATAAAGTTAGTATTATATATTTTTTCATTGTTTAAGTATTTTATAAATTTCAAGTGTTTTATTTATTCTGTCATCTAAACCAATAATACCACCGTTCACTTTTTTTGTTAATTGTGTAATTGTATTTGTGTCAACTGTATTACATATTGACCATAATTTATTATTATCAAAAAAGAATTTAGCACTTTGAAAAAAGTATTCATTTGAAACTAAATCTGGATTACCAACACAATCAATTTTAATACTAGTTGAAAATGCTTTATAATTATCTTTACCAGTTAATTGTATTGCACCACGACCTTTAAATTTCCAACCATCACCAGATTGTTCATTTCCGTTACCCATTCTACCAGCATAAACTTTATTAGCAATCATTTCTGGTTGTCTAGCATAAGTTGATGCAATACCTGGTATCGGAAAGTATTTTTTGAATGTAGTTTGTAACCCAGCCGCTGAATAGTTTAGATTTTCGGTATCTACTGTGAAATTCCCACTTTCGTGTTGACATTGACCAATAAAGTGTGCTAGGTGTTCAAGTGTATAAATTGATAGCACTTCTTTTATTTTTAATAGTGTTTTAATACCTAGTACACCATCACCAATCAAACCATTTTGAAGTTGGAACTGTTTTATTTTAATCATTAGTTGCTAAATGAAATATTTCACTTAATACAATCAATGCTATAAGTGTTATTGTAGGCTGTAATGAATAAATACTAGCATTTCTAACTGGTTTTTTAAAAAAAAGACTTATTTCAGCATCTAATACAAGTGTATTTGTGCTTCGATTTAACTTTTTAACTGGTTTTAGGTTCAAATACCAGCCAATATTGGCTGCATTATGACCAGTTTTATTACCATAAATTGTTAATTGTTTAGTGATATTTGTGTTAATTTCAAGTAAAATTTCATCAGAAATTGCTTCAAAATAGCGAAATATGCCAAAACCACTAATATCAACTTGGATTGCATCAGCATCAGAAAAATCTTCAAATTCCACCGTAAACGGTGCGTACTTTGGTTGGTTTTTCACCTCTAAAACACCATTATCACTAGTTTTAACCATTATTTATTTTATTATTTAATCAAATAATACTAATGGTTTAAGTAGATGTAAAGTTTTATATCAAATTCAATTTGGTTTGAAATAAGACGTTTTAAGGCTTTAATTAATCAAAAACGTAAATACATACCAATAGATTAAAATAATTGCTTAAATCAATCCAAATATTAGTTGGATTAGATTATTATGTTAATAAAAGGTTAAATAATATTGATTATTAAATTATTTTATTATCAATAATCATTCTAAATAAATATGTAATTAACTAGATTATAGATAATTATAGCTAAGGCGAATATTTATTTCATTGATAATCAAATAGTTAAGGCGAACATTTTGTTGGTTATACCAAATATTATTAGTATTTTTGCACAAGATTATTCAAAAGGTTGGTTAACTTCCTTTAGGTTGATGTAATATTTATCTAGCTTCGCCTTATACCTTCGGTAGTTGATATTGTTAAAATAAAATAAGTTGATATTGTTTTTAAATATGTTATTAAATTAAAGTAAGTTGATATTGTTTCTAATAATAAAATAAAAGATACTATCAATTAAAATTAAAGTAAGTTGATATTGTTTCTGATAATAAAAGATACTATCAATTAAAATTAAAGTAAGTTGATATTCTTTTTTATTATAATATTAAATAAAAGATAATATCAATTATTTTTCAATAGTAAAAGATATTTTTTATATTATATAATAATATTTATATAGTATATTTAATATCTTTTGTTATTTAATTTAGTTAATAAAGAATAGTAATATATAGTATAGTTATGATAGGGGTGCTGGAGTTATTTAAAAAACTCTGTGGAGTATTTATATAAACTCTGTGGAGTATTTATATAAACTCTGTGGAGTTATATTTAAAAAGAATATTCAACTGGATAATAGTACAATATAATTGATGTTATGTATAGAACACTTCAACGAATAAAATTATTATTACTTTATTTTATCAAAATACTTGACTTTGTAAAAGATTAGAAGTATAATTGAATATAAAAAAATATAATGATAAAACGATATGAAATAATAAAAGAAAATATTCAACTTGGTGAAGCTGATTTATATTCAGAAATATATAAAATAATTGGAATGACAAAACAATATTTTCATTCAACAATAAAATATAAAATAAATAATGGTGTTTTCAAGTATAAAAACACCGAATATGAAATAAAAGATAAATTAAATCAATAAAATAGATAACATTTTAATTTATCAACATATTTATTAATAGAAACAGAAAAGTTTTCAAATCCTTGGTGCTGGTGGAGTAATTACCATCAGCTGCTAGTCCAAGTAAAAACTAGAAAAAAATAATATTAGCATAAACAACAAACAAATGAAAACAACTACAACAACTACAACATTAACAATTAAACAAACTTACCACGATGCATTATTTTATGCTTCATCACAACAAAATAAACCAGCACCAGAAACTGGTATAAATAAAAAAGGTAATCCTAAAAAGAAAGTTGATAAATCTTTTTTTTTAACATCAAATGAACTTAAAGTATTAATGAAGTTAATTCATTATTCAACTGCAAATGATAATATAACATACCAAGATAAAGATATTTCAAACCATACTTGGATACCAGTACCATCAATTATTAACACAATAAAATCATTAAAAGATAAAGGTTATATTATTAATAATACAAATAATCTAAATGATGGTAAAAACTGGTATGCTAAACGTATTATAAATATAAACTGGAACTTTATAGAATCAGTATATAAGTTATCACAAGCAAATAAAATTGATGTAATCAACGATAAGCCGCAACCAGAAATAATACCAATTGAAGTTGAAATAAATAACGCTGCTGATGCAATTGTTTTAACTAATAATACAATAGATTACCAAGAAGATATTATAGTGCCACAAATCGATTGTGATGGTGTTATATTAAGTGAAAGAACATCAGAATCAATTACTGAATTAATTGATTTATTTAATAATAATGATTACATTATGTTATCTTCAATTCAATATCCTGTAATTTCAATATTTAAAGGTAAAACAAATTCTATAACTGATAAAATATCAAAAGAAATTAATTCTAAAGCTAAAGAATTTCAAGATGGTACATTAGATATTAAAGAATATATATTAGATAAAATAAAAGAAGTTGCATAAATAATATAAACTAAAAACCAATCGATTATGATTGGTTTTTTTATTAGTTTTATTATATGATAACTATATGATTTTTTCAAAAGAATTAAAACAGAAATACAAATAATTTATTTCAGCAGCAATTCCATAATTTCTTGTTCATCACTTGAAATATCGTAAATCTTATATACAAGATTATCAATTTCTGTTGCAACACTTTTTGAATAGTTATGATAAAAATCTTTGTCGTGGTCATTATCAGCTTCGTGTTCTTGAACTTTAGCTTTAATTACTTTATCAACTAATAAAATCATTTGAAGTTCAACTGCCTTATCTTTTGTTTTATGAATAGGAATATCCAAAATTGGTTCTTTATCAACTTGAAAAATATCACCTTGCATTTTACCTTTTTTCAATAACCAGAACTTAATCATTTTTGAATTTAAAACACCAGTAAGATATTTTAAATCAATTCTTTTCGATTTAATTATATTGTAAGATTGTAAAACATAAGTATCATTTTTAGAATATGTAAATGTTGGTTCACTACACTTTCGTAATGATAATATTCTTTCTTCTTTAAAAAAAGATTCATTTCTTGCACGGTGTAAACCATAAGGTTTATTATCAGATGTTATAATTGATTTAAAATTTTCTAAATGTATTTTAATATTTGGAAAATCTTCAATTTTACTAACATTTTTAAATGTTGAATCAGTATATATAATATTAAGTGTATTCTTTTTTATTGAACAAAATTTAACTAATTCTGTTGATGTGTAAAGTGGTTTGATAATTTTCATTTCATCTTTTGAAAACCCTTTTTTCTTTAATTCATCATTTGTTAAAATAAAAATTCCATCGTTTTTATTAAATCCTTGACCTAAAATATCAGCATTTTTTTGGTTTAAACAATCTTGTGGTGTAACAATACCTTGTGCGACCTCTTTTTTAGCATCTAATATAAAGTTACTTGATTTTGCAATCTTATCCAGTATCGATTTATCATCTTCATTATCAAATTTCAAAAATTTATTTTTGAATGTTGCTCTTTTAATTGTTGGATAAATTGTAGTTGATATATTATTTGAACCTTGAATAAGTTCTTTATTAATTGCTTCTTCTTTAGCTTTTTTAACTGCAAATGTTTGATTTTTGAAGGTGTAATTATCAGATTTATTATCTTTTTGAAGTATCATAATCATTGTTTGAATAGAAGCTTCAGAAAATACCATATAAGAACCAAAATCAACCAATTCAATAATTTTTGAATCTTCAATTACTTTATTTCTCAAAATACTTGCACCAGAATTACTTACCCAGTTATTTGGAATGATAAAACCAAGAAATCCTTTTGGTGATAATAAATCTAAACCATAACAAGTAAAGAAATACCATAAATCCATTTTACCTTGATAGTATTTTTCAAGTTTACCCAGTCTAACTGAATCAAAGATTTCTTTACTAGTATATTCTTTTACATAAGGTGGATTACCAACGATTGCTGTAAATCCTTCACTTTTACTGTTAAATACTTTAGGAAACGATGATTTGTAATCAAAAGGGTTGTATTTACGTCTTTCTTCTTTACCAAAATCAAGTATATAATCCATTATTTCAAAACCAATCAATGAATTACCACATTTAATATTACCAGTTAAATCTGGTAGTATTTTTGCTGCAAATAAAACTTGCATATCATTTGCGGTGCTGGTAGTTTCATCTTCAAGCATCTTTAAAAACAAAGATAATTGAGTTACTTCTGTTGCTTGAAGGTCAATATCAACACCATAAATATTATTTAATAGTATATTTTGCTTTTGGTTGATAGTTAAAATCCATTTACCAGATTCAGCATCATATTTACAACCTTCTTTTTTAGCTTCATCAACATTTGAATTATAATAATTCAAGTGGTAATCAAGTAAATAATCAAATACACCTATTAAGAATGAACCAGAACCACAAGCTATATCAGCAAATGTTAATTTAGCAATATCTTTTGGTTTTTTATCTTCAATATGTTTACCAACAGTATCTTTTACAATGTAATCAACAACGTATTTTGGGGTGTAGAATACTCCACCAGCTTTTCTAACTTCTGGTTTTTCAACAATCTTACATATACCACCATCAACTTCAATAATTTTACCTAAAAAACGTTCATAAATATTACCTAGAATGTGAATAGGAATATAGTTAAAATCATAAGGTGTATTAGTATGGTCAAGTTCTAAACAAATATCCCTAAATATACCTTCATCAGCACCTAAAAATGAATCCTTATCAATGAAGTTAGGTTTAAATACAATACCATTATATTTTGCATCAAGTCTTTTTGATTCAGATATAAATTTTTGCCAAGGGTGATTGTGAATACCAATATCGTGTAAAATATTTTCTGGTTCAATTGTTTTATCTTCAAGAAAACGCATAAATACAATTCTATCTACAACCTTTTGTGTTGCTTCTGTTAGTTGATATTTATCAAGTTCATTATTGTTATTATATAATGCTTGTGCTATCTTATATCTAACAGAATCAATATAGTTTAAGAAACTAACATCAATACTTAAATAACGACCACCAAAAAGTTTTAATTGTTTATCTGAACCTTTTGGTTTTGGTAAATCTTCAATATAAGTTGCAAGATTACCAGCTTCAACCGCTTCACGTGAAAACAACCAATATATTTTCTCAAAAACATCAAAATCAATTAATTGTTGATAATGAAAATATTCGATTTCATTTCTTAAAATGGTATCAAAATCTGGAATATTACGACAATCTATAATAACAAATTCTTGAAAATCGGTCAATACAGAAATACCAGTTCCAGCATTCCAACCGTATTTTGCAGTTTGAAAATAATCATCTTTATTTTCTTTTAAACCCCTTGATGGTTTCTTTGCTTCAACAAAGAATTTAACTTGTTTATAATCTGGTGCTAAAAAAAAAGCATAATCAGCACGTTTTTGACCTAAACCACCATCTTGTTTTTGTGCTTTTTCAATCTTAACTTCTTGTTGGAATGGGTTCTTTTGTCGGTTATGGTAAACATCCCAACCCAAGGCATCCCAAAATTTATCAATGAATCCAGTCCTAACTTCTGATTCTTGGTATTTAGATGATAAATAATAATTTTCATTTTCTTGAAAATCATTAATTAATGCAAGAACTTTTAAATGTGATTCGTTGATATTTGTACTCATATTTCATAAATTAGTTGCTAAAATAACAATAAAAAAACTCATTTACTGTAAGAATTTTACTTTTGAGTAATAATTACATTTTTTGAATAATTTAGTCATTAACCAAGTATGAATAAAACCGACTTTAAACCGCTGGTTTTATCGATTAGGAAAAATAAATGAAAATAATTTAGCTTTCTGTAAATTACTAGATATTTATTAATGTAACCAACAACTAACAGCTGGTACATTAATTAAAATGCGAAATTTACCAAAAGGAATACTAGAAGATGAATTAAATGAATTATTTGATAAACAAGATGCAAAAGCAGCACAAACTATTAAAGAAAATATTAAACCAAATATTAAACCAATAAGTGAAGATGAATTTGAAACTTGTTCTGAATTTGAACGTAAAAAAATGATTCAATTATTTAAAATGTTTGGTGTTCAACATTACGAATTTACAACAGCAAAAGGTTTTGATAGAATTGATGGATATTATACAGGTAAAACTGGAACTGAATATATTTTTGAAGTTAAAACCAGAAACAATCCAGCAAGTGCTTATACATATTCAACGATAATTGAAAAATCTAAACTTGAATATATTCTTAATGAATCTAAAAATATAAAGCACAAACCACTAGTATTTTTTTTCTTTGAAACTGGTGATTGTTGGATTGAACATTTAAACCATTCAACATACTATTCTGGCTTCGCTGCTGAAGCAAATAAAACAACAGCTGATGGTAAACAAGCCAAGGTAATGAAAGATTTTATACCATTTATAATAACACCAAACAAACTAATAACAATAGCTTAAAACAACTAAAATGAAAACAAACAAACCAACACCCGAAGATGAAAAAATAATGAATGATATTATTATTCAAATAACTAAAATTAAGCAAAATCAAAAAGACTTTATTAAAGCAATTGATAAATTTTTTATCGAATCAAATGAAATACTAGATAAAATAGTATAACAAGTAATGCTGGTTTAATCACCAGCATTTTTTGTATATAAAATACAGCTGAATAATTGCAATGCTAGATAGAATTAACATTATTATCTTATACATTAATTTAGATTGTTTATTCATAATTATTTGATATTTAATTATTTATAATTTATTTTGTTTACCTACTATTAAGAAATTGCAGTTTCTTCTACGTTTTGTTTCGGAAGAAAAAATCCTTTAAATCCTTCTTCCTTTGCTTTTATAGCAATAGGTAAAGCTCCTCTAATGGGTTGCAAACTACCGTCTAATGATAGTTCTCCCATGATGATATATTGCTCTATTTTATCCGCTTTTATTTGAGATGAAGCTACTAAAATGCCAATTGCTAAAGTTAAATCATAAGCCGAACCTTCTTTCCTCAAATCGGCAGGTGCCATGTTAATAGTAATTTTTTTGCCAGGCATAGCAAAACCATTATTCTTTAAAGCAGCAGCAATACGGTAGCTACTTTCTTTTATAGCGTTGTCTGGAAGGCCAACTAAGTGGTATCCAATCCCTTTGTCCATATTGACTTCGACAGTAATTGTGGTAGCTTCTACACCAAAAACTGCACTTCCATAAACTTTAGTTAGCATATCTTTTTAATTTTTTTGAAAATTATAAAAATATTAGTACGGTTACTAATAAATTATTCTAATTTTGAAATTAAATTTTAAAATAAAAAAATATGGGAATTTTTAATGCTATTTTAGGAAACGCATCAGAAGTGAATATTGAAAATGTATCAAAAGAATTTGAACCTATTTTAATTGAAGGAGAAAATATTGAAAAAGCTTATAAAGTTGTAAAGGACATGTTTATTTTTACTAATAAACGATTGATTTTAGTAGAAAAACAATTGGTTGGCACCAAGGTTGATTATTTGTCTATCCCTTATTTTAATATTAAAAAATTTTCAAAAGAAAGCGCCGGTATTTTAGATTTAGATGCAGAGTTAAAAATTTGGTTAAAAAGTGAAGAAGCTCCAATAATAAAACAATTTGGTAAAAGTGGAAATAATATTAATGAAGTATACCGACTTTTAAGTCAGCACATTCTAAATTAATTTTCGGAAACTTTAGCGTTTTTTTTTCTTTTTTTTAACTGTACTAACCCCTAAAAACATATAAATTAGGCATAAACCAACGAGAGCAGTTAGAATCAAATAGATACCTGAATATAACAAAATAATTGGAATGAAGGCATCGTTTAATTCTAATAAAATGGAAGTGATTATAAATAATAGACCTGTAATTAACCTAAAAATCCTATCTTTTTTGTGTAAATTTTTTTTCATAATAAAATTAAAATATTAATTTCTAATGGCGAAAATAAAAAAAAATTAACACTTTTGAATACCTTTCAGTTTTTTTATTAATTTATTATCAACTTTTTTTAGTAAGAAGCACCCGATTTGGTTAAAATATTCAATATCCATATTTATCCTTCCAGCGATTTCTTAAAAATTCTCTGCTACCATTTTCTCTCGAATTTGAACCAGGTTCATAAAATTTTGTTCCCGTAATAACTTCAGGTAAATATTCTTGTTCAGAAAAATTATTGAAATAACTGTGTGAATATTGGTACTCATCTCCATAGCCTAATTCTTTCATTAATTTTGTAGGAGCATTGCGCAAATGTAAAGGAACTTGCAAATCACCTGTTTGTTTTACTAATGCTTGTGCCTCGCCAATAGCCATATAACTTGCGTTACTTTTTGGGGAAGTAGCTAAATAAACCGCACATTGACTCAAGATAATTCTACTTTCGGGATAACCAATGGTTGCTACTGCTTGAAACGTATTGTTGGCCATGATAAATGCAGTAGGGTTTGCAAGTCCAATATCTTCGCTCGAAAGAATGAGCATGCGTCGGGCAATAAATTTCACATCTTCTCCACCTTCAATCATCCTTGCCAGCCAATAGACAGCTCCGTTTGGGTCGCTTCCACGAATGGATTTTATAAATGCAGAAACAATGTCATAATGTTGCTCACCTGTTTTATCATACAGAACAGTATTTTGTTGCACCAAATCCAACACTTTTTGATTCGTAATTGTGATTTGACTTTCTGAACTTGCGTTGACAACCAATTCAAAAATGTTCAAAAGTTTACGTCCATCGCCACCTGAGAGACGTAATAATGCTTCCGATTCTTTTATTTTTATTTTTAAAGTCGAAAGCTGTTTGTCCTCTTTCATAGCACGATGCAATAAAGCCAACAAATCGTCTTTAGAAAATGCATTTAAAACGTACACCTGACAACGGGATAATAAAGCAGGAATAACTTCAAAACTTGGGTTTTCGGTAGTGGCACCTATTAATGTAATCCAACCTTTTTCAACCGCTGCGAGCAACGAATCTTGTTGCGATTTGCTAAAACGGTGAATTTCATCAATAAACAGAATTGGATTTTTGGCAGTAAATAATCCACCACTTTGTTTTGCTTTTTCAATTACATCCCGAATATCTTTTACTCCAGAATTTATAGCACTCAAAATGTAAAAAGGGCGTTTGGACTCTTGGGCAATAATTTGTGCCAAGGTAGTTTTTCCTGTTCCAGGTGGTCCCCAAAAAATTAAGGAAGGAATAATGCCTTTATTAATTTGTTGTGTCAAAGCTCCTTTTGGCCCTACCAAATGTTGTTGACTTAAGTAATCTTCTAGTTTTTGAGGCCGAATTCTTTCAGCTAAGGGAGCTTCCATAGTAGTAATGTGATTATTTCCAATTACATTATTATTAATTATGTTTGTGCAACAAATTTAATCATATTATTTTGTTTTTTGTGTTTTTGGTAGCAGGAAGTAAATGCAATAAAATTAACTTTGCTATTGGTGTCATATCGAAAATTTTTTCCAATATTTTAACTATCGCAATCCTATCATTATTTGTTTTTTTCTTCTATCCATTTAGCCATGTATTTAGTACTCATCAAAGTGTGATGTTGTAGCATTGCTCCCATAAAGTTTTTCTTTCGATGTTTTTTTAAATTGGTCTTTATTTCTGTCAAATGATTTATAAAATTAGGTGCTAAAGTGCTTTTCAAAAAGCGATTATTGTATAATTTTATACCGTTTTGTTGCGCTTGTAGCCAAATGTCTTCCTTTTGATACAAAGCAATTGCATTTTCAACGAAGAATTCAACATCATCCGTAATACAACCATTCCAATCAAAATCGCCCGACATACCCTCGGCACCAATAGTTGTTGTAACACTAGCTGTACCACAATACATTGCTTCTGCCAATTTACCTTTTAATCCTGCTCCAAAACGTAGCGGAGCCAAAACGACACGTGCCTTCTCAACAACTTCTTGTGCATTTTCAGCACGACCCATTATTAAAAAACCTTTTTTTGGTTGATGCAACTGCAAAATTTTCTGAGACGGATAAGCACCATAAATTTCTAAAACAGCTTCTGGAAATCGCTTTTTCAGCAAAGGCCACACCGTTTCTTTTAAATACAAAACAACATTACAATTGGGTTCATGTAGAAAATTTCCAATAAAAGCAAAGTTTTTCCTCTCATAGAAAGTCGGCCATTTTGAAATAACCGTTTCGTCAATGGGTTCCAAAAGGAAAGGCAAATAATAGAGTAGGGTAGCATCAATTTTAAAAACATTTTGTAACAATTCCATCTCAAATTCTGAAATTATTAACGAAATATCACAACGTAGAATACTCGCAATTTCTCTTTTGGCAACATCCGAAAATAAGTCGGTTGCGAAAAAACTTCTATTTTCTGAAAATGCCAATTGTCTTGCTTTTCGTAAACAATGTAAATCTTCAGTATCTAACATTCGTAAAGCATTTGGACAATGTTCAGCAATACGCCAACCAAATTGTTCTTCGATCATAAAACGATCAAAAAGAACTAGGTCAGGATTTAATTCTTTTACAAAAGCATCAAAACTAGTATCATTTAAGAGGATGTTTTGTTTTATAATACCAATGCTTTCTAGCGGAAACATATAGTCGCTATCCATAGCAGAACTGGCAAAAGTAATGTCCCAATTTTGTTCTTGAAACAAACGAATCAAACTCATCATTCTTCCTCCAGCGGCAGACGAATCGGGTTCAGGCCAAATAAAGCCAATGATTAGTATTTTCGCGTTGGAATGCACCGTTTCCAATTATTTTTTTAACGCTTCTGAAGCTTTTTCAACGGTGTTTTTTAAACTTTCTTTATAGAAAATAATTTTGTCGAGCACGCATTTATCCTGGCAACCAATGATTTGAGCCGCCAATATTCCAGCATTTTTAGCTCCGTTTAAAGCGACTGTTGCCACTGGAACACCACCTGGCATTTGTAAAATAGATAAAACAGAATCCCAACCATCAATCGAATTGCTTGATTTTACAGGAACACCAATTACGGGTAGCGGCGACATGGAAGCAACCATTCCCGGTAAATGTGCCGCACCACCAGCACCTGCGATGATCACCGAAATGCCACGAGTGTGTGCGTTTTTACTGAAATCAAATAGTTTCTCAGGCGTTCGATGAGCCGAAACAATATCAACTTCTGTTTCGATGTCAAAACCTTTTAAAATATCGATGGCTTCTTGCATTACGGGCATATCGGATATAGAACCCATTATTATGGCTACTTTCATAATTATTTGTTTTTAGTTTAAGGTTTAAAGTTTTTTAATCTTTAAATCATATTATTATTCACTAATCACTCTTATCGTATTCTTCACAATCTCTGCAATTCTCCTTGCTTCAATGATGTCTTCATTTACAATCGTAACGTGTCCCATTTTTCGGAACGGCCTTGTTTGTTTTTTTCCGTAAATGTGAGGTGTTACGCCATCCATTGCCATTATTTTTTCGATGTTTTCATAAACTACATTACCAGAAAAACCTTCAGCACCCACCAAATTTACCATAATTCCTGCAACTTTATTTGTGGTATTTCCTAAAGGTAAATTTAAAATGGCGCGCAAATGATTTTCAAATTGCGAAGTGTAACTCGCTTCAATGCTATAATGCCCGGAATTGTGTGGTCTTGGAGCAATTTCGTTAACGATGATTTCGTCATTCTTTGTTTGAAACATTTCAACAGCCAAAAGGCCAACATGCATGAATTTTTCGGAAACTTTTAGAGCGATTTCTCGAGCTTTTTGCGCTACTTTTTCATCAATTCTTGCTGGGCAAATAACATATTCCACTTGGTTAGCTTCGGGATGAAACTCCATTTCTACAACGGGATACGTTTTAATTTCTCCAGAAGGATTTCTACAAACGATTACGGCCAACTCATTTTTGAAATCCACCATTTCTTCTGCAATACATTCCACGTTAGGCAAATGGTCAAAATCTTCATTACTTCGAATGATTTTTACACCGTTTCCGTCATAACCAAACTCGGTACATTTCCAAACAAAAGGGAAATGGATTGTAAATTGTTGATTATTGATTGCTGATTTCAGATTTTGTAAACTAGAGAATTTTTCAAATCTTGCAGTAGGAATAGTATTTTTTACATAAAAATCTTTCTGAACGCCTTTGTTCTGAATCAACTTTAGTGTTTTTGGTGAAGGGTAGACTTGCAATCCATCCTCTTCTAATTTTTCTAAAGCATCAAGATTCACCAATTCTATTTCGAAAGTCAAAACATCCACTTGTTTTCCGAAATCATAAACTGTTTGAAAATCCATTAAATCACCTTGAAAAAATTTGTTGCACCCTATTTTACAAGGAGCTTCATCACTTGGGTCAAGAATGTAAGTTTGAATATCAAATTTTCGAGTTTCAGCCAAAAGCATTTTGCCGAGTTGCCCTCCGCCAAGGATTCCTAATTTAAAATCTGATGAAAAATAATTCATTAGTTGTGTGTTTGTGCAAATATAAGCAAGATTGAGCTTAATTTTAAGCCTTCGGTTTCTAAAAATTTAAGTTGATTTAGCTTTAAATCAATCCCGCTCTTTTTAACAAAGCATCCGGCTTTGGTTCTTGTCCTCTGAAACGTTTGTACAAATCCATCGGCAATTCGGTACCTCCTTTTGAAAGCACGTTTTCTTTGAATTTTTTTGCTACTGCTGTATTAAAAATTCCACATTCTTGAAAATAGGCAAACGCATCTGCATCAAGAACTTCTGCCCATTTGTAGCTGTAATATCCCGAAGAATAGCCTCCTGCAAAAATATGTGAAAAGGAAACGCTCATGCAATTTTCTGCCACATCGGGATACAAAGTGGTGCTTTCAAAAGTAGCTTTTTCAAAAGCTTTGATATCTTTGATTTCGTTTGGGTTATTGCTATGAAACGCCATGTCCAAAATTCCAAAACTCAATTGACGCGTAGTGGCCATTCCTTCTAAAAAGCTAGCACTTTCCTTGATTTTTTCAACATAAACTTGGGGAATAATTTCGCCTGTTTCAAAATGTTTGGCAAACAAGGCCAAGGCTTCGGGTTCGTAACACCAATTTTCCATCACCTGACTTGGTAATTCCACAAAATCCCAATAGACCGAAGTCCCAGATAAACTTGGATAAGTGGTATTGGCAAGCATGCCGTGTAAAGCATGCCCAAACTCATGAAATAAAGTAGTCACTTCATTGAAAGTCAACAAAGAAGGTTTGTTCTCGGTTGGTGGTGTGAAATTACAAACGATAGAAACATGAGGTCTTTCGTTATTTCCGTTTTTTATAAATTGGGGTTTATAAGAAGTCATCCAAGCACCATTACGTTTTCCTTTTCTAGGAAAAAAATCGGAATAGAAAATGGCAACCAACTTTTTGTTTTCGTCTAAAACTTCAAAAGTTTGCACGTCTTTATGGTAAATGTCAATGTCAAAAACTTCGTTAAAGGTAAGTCCAAAGAGCTTTCTAGCAATAATAAAGGCGCCATTTAAAACGTTTTCTAGTTGGAAATACGGTTTCAAAAGTTCGTCATCTAAATTGAATAATTTTTGTTTCAACTTTTCGGCATAATAGGAACCGTCCCATTTTTCGAGTTGTTCGATACCGTCCATTTCTTTTGCAAAAGCAGTCAATTGCGTAAACTCTCGCTCGGAAGCGGGTTTAGCTTTGGCTAATAAATCGTTCAAAAATGATTTTACTTTTTCTGGATTTTGAGCCATTCGTTCTTCTAAAACAAAATGAGAATGGGTGGAATATCCTAATAAATTGGCTCTTTCAAAACGCAATTTAGCTATGTTCAACGTAATTTCTTTATTGTCGAATGCGTTATTTTGAAACGCTTTTTTACCTGCTGCAATAGCCATTTCTTTTCGCAATTCGCGATTGTCAATGTAAGTTACAAACGGCAAATAGCTTGGGAAATCCAATGTAAAAACCCAACCTTCCAACTCTTTTGATTTCGCTAATGAATGCGCCATTTCTTTAGCATCTTCCGGCAAACCTTTTAAATCATTTTCGTTGGTTATGTGAAGTTGATAATTGTTGGTTTCTGCCAAAACATTTTCGCTAAAAGTCAATTTTAGTTTGGCTAAACTAGCATCAATTTCACGTAATTTCAATTTGTCATTCTCTGAAAGTAAAGCACCATTTCTTGAAAAACTCTTATATTTTTTATCCAACAAAGTCGCTTGTTCGGTTGTTAAATTTAAGTTTTCTTTTTGGTTATAAACTGCTTTTAACCTGTGAAATAAGGCTTCGTTCAGAGCAATGTCGTTTCCAAATGCAGTTAACAAAGGGGAGACTTCTTGTGCTATTTTTTGCATTTCGTCACAAGTTTCCGCCGAATTCAAATTAAAGAAAATAGAAGACAGTCGGTCTAATGATTCACCAGAAAAATCCAAAGCTTCAATCGTATTTTCAAATGTAGGTGCCCCGGGATTATTTGTAATTGCATCAATTTCTGCTCTCGCTTTGGCAATGTTTTCTTCAAAAGCAGGTTGATAATCGGTCAATTTTATTTGCGAGAAAGGAGCCGTATTGTGTTTGGTAAGGAAGGATTGTGTAAGCACGTTCATTGTGATATCGAAATTATGGAATGATTATTCTAAAAGTTTTTTATTGATGCGAAAATAGTACTAATATTAGAAATTTTAGTTAAAATTCACTATATCGTTTTAGTTTTTCTCAAATTATTCCTTCTCGAATTGCGAAAATGATTTATATTCGCATCACTAAAAAAAATAGCTATTATGAAAAAAATTATTTTATCATTCTTAGTCGCCATTATGCTTGTTCCAACAAGTGTAAAAGCCGACGAAGGCATGTGGTTCTTGATGTTTATCGAAAGATTAAACCATAGAGATATGGAAAAAATGGGCTTACAACTGACTACTGAAGAAATTTATAGCATTAACCATCACAGTGTGAAAGATGCCATTGTTCAGTTTAATGGGGGTTGTACGGCCGAATTAATTTCAAAAGACGGTTTGGTTTTAACCAATCACCATTGCGGATATGATGCGGTTGCCGAATTATCAACTGCCGACAAAAATTATTTGAAGGACGGTTATTGGGCTGCTGATAAAAAAGCAGAAATGAAACCATCGAGTTTATACGTTCGTTTCTTTGTGCGTATGGACGATGTTTCGAAACGAATATTATCGAAAGTAAACGATAAAATGACCGAATTAGAACGGGAAGCTGCCGTAAACAAAGAAATTGCATTAATCGAAAAAGAAAACAACGAAGGCGGAAAATATACCGTTTCTGTTCGTCCATTTTTTCAAGGAAATGAATATTACTACTTTGTTTATCAAGATTATAAAGATGTCCGTTTAGTAGGTGTTCCACCAGAAAGTTTAGGAAAATTTGGTGGCGATACGGATAACTGGGAGTGGCCTCGTCACACAGCCGATTTCTCTATGTTTAGAATTTATGCTGACAAAGACGGTAATCCAGCCGAATATTCTGAAAACAATGTGCCTTTACATCCAAAACATTATTTGCCTGTAAATTTAAAAGGCGTTAAAGAAGGCGATTTCGCAATGATTTTGGGTTATCCAGGTCGAACCAATCGTTGGATGCCTGCTAGTGGAATCGAGCAAAATGTAAAATATGCTTATCCTGCTTGGGTTGAAGGTGCCAAAACCGGTATGGACAACATGAAAAAATACATGAATCAAAGTGAAGCAATGAATTTGGTTTATGCTTCAAAATATGCTTCAACTGCCAATTATTGGAAAAACCGTCAAGGAATGATTGATGCTTTGACCAAATTTGGAACAGCAAAATCCAAAGCCGTTCAAGAAGCTAAATTTGACAAATGGGCAAACCAACCTGCAAACAAAGCCAAATACGGTAATGTAATAACCAATATCAATGCGTTTTATGGTATGACCAACGAAAAAGCGCGTCATGACAACTATTTGCAACAATTGTTCCGCACAACTGCTTTTGGAACTATTGGAAGAACCATAGGAAAACAATTGGATAATTATACCAAAGCCGACGCTGCAAAACGGGCTACTATGGCGCCTGCAATTATTGAAATGACCGACGAAATGTTCAAAGATTTATATCTTCCTGCCGAAAAAGACTTGCTTGCTGCACAACTGCATTTGTATGCTACAAAAGCAATTGGTTATAAAATTGCCCCTATGGTTGAAAAAATGGGTGCTGCTAGCAACAATGATTTTTCTAAATATGTAAATGCAGCTTTTGATTTAAGTCTTTTTACTTCAAAAGATAGAATCAAAGCTTTCTTAGAAATGCCAAGTCAAGGGGTTTTGGATAACGATCCTTTGTATGCGCTTTCGAACGATATGATAACGCATTTGGGTTCAAAATCAGATGAAATTGCCAAAGCACAAAACAATTATGGTGCTGCTTTCCGACTTTTGGTAGAAGGTTTGCGTGAATCTAAAATTGGAACAACCAAATATCCGGATGCCAATTCTACTTTGCGTTTGACTTACGGAAAAGTACGTGCCTTACCTGCAGACAAGCGCAACGATGCCAAAGTGAATAACTATACTACAATGGACGGCATGGTTAAAAAATACAAAAAAGGAGACGACGAATTTGATTTGCCTTTACAATTGATAGCCATGAACAAAGCCAAAGATTACGGTCGTTTTGTGGACAAAGACGGCTCTATGCACGTGAACTTTTTGACCGATAACGATATTACAGGCGGAAATTCGGGCTCACCCGTTTTGAACGGAAAAGGAGAACTAATTGGTCTTGCTTTTGACGGTAACATCGAAGCAATGGCGGGCGATGTTATTTTTGACCCAAAATTGCAAAGAACTATCAACGTTGATATTCGTTATGTTTTATGGGTAATCGAGAAGTTCTCTGGTGCCAAACATATTGTGGACGAAATGACTTTGGCGAAGTAACACTAAAACTTTATCAGAGCTATAGCTACTAAAAAATCCGACTTGTACAAGGTACAGGTCGGATTTTTTATATTGAAACGAAAGATACTAATTGAAAATCTCTTCTAAAATAAAATCCAATTCAGGAAATAAAGGGCTTGTTATTTTATCTTCTTCAATCAATGGATGCAAACCTATGAAAATAGTATCTCGCAAAACATAAATCAAAATGGTTTTGTCGGCAGGGTTGACAATCCAATATTCCAACACACCCGCTTCTTCATACAGGTCGTATTTATATTTCATTTCTTTATTGGAATTGCCAGGCGAAAGAATTTCAATAACCAAATCGGGGGCACCAAATGCACCTCGTTCGTCAATTTTATTGTCATCACAAATCACACACAAATCGGGTTGTACGACTGTGAAAATAGCTTTGTCTTCGGTCGATTTTTTTTTGTCAAGCAACCGAACATCAAACGGCGCAATGAATAAATGGCAAGGATGATTCTTGAAATAATTTCCATAAACAAGAGCCAAATTTAAAGCAACACGCTGATGCGAAGTATTTGGAGCAGGACTTATACTGAAAATTTTACCCTTAAAAATCTCTAATCTTTCTTTGAACTGCCATGTTAAATAATCGGCATAGGAATAGGTTTTACTAAAATCGAGTTGGTTGATGTCGGTTATCATAAAGATTTATTTGCAACAAATATAATTGATTTTTATTTGATTCCAAATTAGGCTTTAATCCTTTGAAAAAGATAATACTAAAAAAAAATTCGACTTATACTGGTACAGGTCGGATTTTTTATGTTGAAACAAAACCAAAAAATTTTTAGTATAGTGTATGAATTTCGCACAAAAAACGCGATCTAAGGTTTCAGTAACACAGCGCTGATAGTTATAAACTCAGGACTTATTTAGGAAATTATGCCCTTAAAACCGCTATTAGCTTCTTGAATTGCTATGGTAAATGATCGGTACAGGAACAGGTTTTGCTAAATCGAGTGGGTTGATATTGTTTATCTTAGCGATTTATTTAAAATCAAGTTGGGTAATAGCTTTCAACTAGTTTAAATAACATCAAAAAATTAAACCCTCTCCAGTTCCGTAAGGAGTTGAAGAGGGTTTTATTTTTAAGTAAGTAAGTCTAAATTGAGTTGATAAAACGTTTATTTTACTTTTTTAAGTATGGCTTTGAAAGCTACTGGGTGATTCATTGCTAAATCGGCAAGAACTTTACGGTTCAATTCGATACCGCTAGCTTTTACTTTACCCATAAATTGAGAATAACTCATTCCTTCTAGTCGAGCTCCAGCGTTGATACGTTGAATCCATAAAGATCGGAAATTTCTTTTATTCACTTTTCTATCACGGTAAGCATAGCACATGGCTTTCTCTACCGCATTTTTCGCAACCGTCCAAACGTTTTTACGACGACCAAAGAAACCTTTGGCTTGCTTCATTATCTTTTTTCTTCTTGCTCTTTTAGCAACTGAATTTACTGATCTTGGCATAATTTTTCTGTTTTTTTTGTAGTAGGCGGCTCGAATTTAATCAAGAGCACTTATGGCCATACTCCAAGGTTATTGAAATTGTTTTAACCTAAAGAATTCTTTAAAGTTGTATTGTATTACTGTATAATGTATTTTACATTATACAATCTACATTATACAATTCTTAGATGATTCTTAATTGTTGTTTGATGCTTTTTTTATCTGTTTTGTGAACTAGCGCTGAGTGTGTCAAAGCTAATTTACGTTTTTTAGATTTCTTTGTCAAAATATGACTTTTGAAAGCATGCTTTCTTTTAATCTTCCCAGTACCAGTAACTTTAAAACGTTTCTTGGCGCTAGATTTGGTTTTCATTTTAGGCATTTTTTCCTAGTGTTTTTAATTTATTCTTACTTACTTATTTTTGAGTTTTCAGTTTCGGTTATCAGCTATCAGTTTGAAAACTGCAATCTTAGACTGCCAACTCTTTATTTCTTCTTCTTTGGAGCAATAAACATAATCATTCTTTTTCCTTCAAGAACGGGCATTGCCTCCACTTTTCCAAATTCTTCAAGATCGGTGGCTAATCTTAACAATAAGATTTGACCTTGGTCTTTATATATAATTGAACGTCCTTTAAAGAAAACAAATGCTTTCAATTTAGAGCCTTCTTTTAAGAATTTTTCGGCATTTTTTCGTTTAAATTCATAATCATGCTCATCCGTTTGAGGTCCAAAACGAATTTCTTTCACTACAATTTGAGTAGATTTTGCCTTCAACTCTTTGTCCCGCTTTTTTTGCATGTAAACAAACTTTTTGTAGTCCATTATTTTACAAACAGGCGGTTCCGCATTTGGCGAAATTTCAACCAAATCCAATTCAAATTGATCGGCTAATCGTAATGCTTCAGCTATTTTAAAAACACCTGGCTCAATATTTTCACCTACAAGACGTACTTCGGGTACACGAATTAAATTGTTAATTCTGTGTGCATCTTTTTTTTCTACTCGAGGTTGATAACCTCTACTGTTTCTTATTGCTATGACTTTATAATTTAAGTTAAACTGTAAATACTTTTAATGTTTTGCTGATTTCTTCGTTAACAATTGCTGCAAATTCTTCAATTGTTACTGTAACATTACCCTTTCCTTCTTGCCCGTGACGACGGATTGAAATGGTATTATTTTTTTCTTCTTCCTCGCCTACAATAAGCATAAACGGGGTTTTCTGCATTTCTGCATCTCTAATTTTTCTTCCAATAGATTCATTTCTGTTATCTATTAGGGCGCGAATTTCGTGATTTTCTAGCAGATTTAAAACTTTTTTAGCATAATTTTCATATTTCTCACTCAAACACAATATAATAGCTTGTTCTGGCATTAACCAAAGTGGGAATTTTCCTGCAGTATGTTCGATTAAAATAGCAATAAAACGTTCCATAGAACCAAAAGGCGCACGGTGAATCATTACAGGCGTATGCAACTCATTATCAGAACCTTTATAGGTCAATTCAAAACGCTCTGGCAGGTTGTAATCCACCTGAATCGTTCCTAATTGCCATTGTCTACCAAGAGCATCTTTTACCATAAAATCCAGCTTTGGACCATAGAAAGCGGCTTCACCATAAGCAACAACCGTTTTCAATCCTTTATCAGCAGCAGCATTAATAATCGCATTTTCTGCTTTTTCCCAATTTTCGTCAGAACCGATATATTTATCTCTATTTTCTTGATCGCGTAAAGAGATTTGGGCTGTAAAATTTTCAAATCCTAAGGAACCAAAAACGTAAAGTACTAAATCGATTACATTTTTAAATTCTTGGTCCAATTGATCGGGGGTACAAAAAATATGAGCATCATCTTGAGTAAACCCACGCACCCGAGTTAAACCATGTAATTCGCCACTTTGTTCATAACGGTAAACCGTACCAAATTCCGCATAGCGTTTCGGTAAATCTTTATAAGACCAAGGTTTTGTATTGTAAATTTCACAGTGATGCGGACAATTCATCGGTTTTAACAAAAATTCTTCTCCTTCTGCGGGCGTATGAATGGGCTGAAAACTATCGGCACCATATTTTGCATAATGCCCCGAGGTTACATACAATTCTTTTTGTCCAATATGTGGCGTAACGACTTGCTCGTAACCCGCTTTTTTTTGTGCTTTTTTCAAAAACTGTTCCAATCGGTCTCTCAAAGCAGCTCCTTTTGGTAACCATAAAGGCAAACCTTGACCTACTTTTTGAGAGAAAGCAAACAATTCCAATTCTTTTCCAAGTTTTCTATGATCGCGACGCTTGGCTTCTTCTAATAAAAGCAAATAATCGGTTAAATCTTTTTGTTTTGGAAAGGAAATGCCATATACACGAGTCAATTGCTTGTTTTTCTCATCGCCACGCCAGTAAGCACCAGCAACGCTCATGATTTTCATGGCTTTTATAATTCCGGTATTTGGAATATGACCACCACGGCATAAATCAAAGAAATTGGCATGATCACAAAATGTAATCGTTCCGTCTTCTAAATTGGAAATTAACTCTGTTTTGTACTCATTGTCTTTATAAATAGCCAACGCTTCTGCTTTAGAAACAGCACGCATTTTGAATTCGTGTTTTTCTCTAGCCACTTCTAAAATGCGATCTTCAATTTGTTTGAAATCGGCTTCTACAATTTTGGTATCACAAAAATCAACGTCGTAATAAAACCCATTTTCGATAGCAGGACCAAGAGTAAGTTTTAATCCAGGATACATTTCTCCTAAAACCTGAGCCATAACGTGTGAAGTAGAATGCCAGAACGCTTTCTTTCCATCGGCATCATTCCAGGTATATAAAACAAGTGCACCGTTGGTCGTTAAAGCGGTATCCGTTTCAACTGTTGTACCATCAAAAGAAGCTGAAATCACGTTTCTAGCTAATCCTTCACTAATGCTTTTGGCAACGTCCATTGGCGTTATTCCCTTTGCAAAAGCTTTTACCGAACCGTCGGGCAATGTAATCTGAATCATTTTTTTATAAATTTACGAACCGCAAATATAAAGGATTGCCCATAAACAAACAATATTTAATTTTGGTTTCTTTGTAGCTTGTTTTTCCAATTGTATCGCTTTCTTTTACAGGTAAATTCTTTTTAACTAAAATTTTGTTGCGGTTGTTTGCTTAAAGTACAACGACCTATTTATCAAAATGCTACACAACTACATCCTAAAGAGGTACAATGTTGTTTTTATTTAACGTTGTGGTTATAAATGCTAATTCAGTATCCGACTTTGATTTGCCAAAATTCATTAAATTCCAATTGCAAATTAAAACTTGTGCGTGGGAAAGTAGCGTTAGAAAAAGAAATGATAAAAGGAAAAAGGTTTGTTTATTGAAATTCATTGCAATTTGTTTTTGGCTAAAATAATAAAAAAGAAATGATGAGACCTGCGCTACCGAAAGAATCCTTTTGTGTGGTTTTTTGAATTAATTTATTACGACGCAATGCTCCTTGGAATATCTACTTAATCTTAAACTTGCCAAAGTTCAAATTGATGGCTTACCTCAACTCTCCACGCGAAGGGATTCGCGCGGACAATGATTAAGTTAAGGATTTTTTGTCATTCTGACGAAGGAAGACCCGAGGGATAGCGAACAGGCGAAGCAATCGCATTACTTGCTCGTGTTTGTTGCTCTCGATATGTGATTCCTCCTACGTCGGAATGACAAAATAGCGTTTGTTTTCTCTTAACTTAATGACATTGTTCGCGCGGGAATGGGGGTTATACCCTTTAAAGCTATATGTAATAAAAAAAGGCACCTTTTACAGATGCCGTTTTACCAAACCAAAAAACCAAACTTATTGCAATATTATCTTCTTAATGTTAACCACTTCGTTTTGTGCATTAAGGATTTTAACAAAATAAATGCCTTCTCCCTGCCATGTTTTACTAACCTCAAATTGTGGTTTGTCTATGACATTACTGTAAACTTCTTGCCCTAACATATTATTGATTTTAATGGTATAGTTGGAGATTAATTCATTGCCAAAGACTATAGTGAATTTGTCTTTGGCAGGGTTGGGGTAGATATTAAAATCTTTTAAATATTGATTATCCAAACTTAAAACACTATCACCAATTAACCTGACAATTCCATTACAAGTAGTTCCTTTATAGGAAGTAAAGGATCCACCAACAATAATTTTACCGTCTGTTTGCAGGCTAATCGTTTTTACATCTGCATTTCCAACTGTAACATATGCGAAACCAGCCCCTGGATCAAATGAAGTGTCTAATGAGCCATCAGCATTTAAACGAGTTATGCCGTTTCTAGTAATGCCATTGAATGAGGAAATACCTCCACCAATAATAATTTTTCCGTTAGATTGTATAGCTATCGCACGAAATCCTGGATTATTTCCGCCAAATACAACAGTTGCAGGTGGGGTAAAAGTGGTATCCAAAGTGCCATTAGAATTTAAACGAGCAATTCCTTTTCTAGCTACACCTCCATATTGGCTAAAACTACCAGCGATTATAATTTTACCATCTGGTTGAAGCGCAATTGCTGAAACTTTCCCACCAACTCCTATACCTGCTTGATTAAATGTAGTATCTAAATGGCCACTAACTAAGCGAGTAAATCCATTCGTTGTTGTAGTACCACAAGTCGTGAAATCACCACCTATTAAAGTCTTTCCATCTGATTGATATGCAATTACTTTTACAGATCCATTTAATGGATTATTTATATAAATATCATTATAATAACGTGTAAATAACCCCCCATATGCATAAGAATTATTTGAAGTTGCAACGCAGTAAACCTCATTATTTAGACCATTTTGATAAACATTCATACTAACAGTGCCATCATTATTAAATGCAGCAAAATAGTTTCTTAAAGCACCAACATTTACGCTTTGAAACTTACCCCCAATTATAATTTCACCGCTATTTAAAATTCCAACACTATTAACAGTACCTGGTGAGGTACCATAATTATTTGCCGTACTTAAAAAAGTAGTATCTAAATTACCGTTAATATTTAAACGTGCAATATTAACCTTAGAAGTTCCATTTATTAAATCAAATTGTCCACCAATAACTATTTTACCGTCTGATTGTATAGCGATTGAATTAATTTTTGCTGCTGATGTTATTGTGCCGCTTGGGAGAAAAAAACTTGGATCTACATCAGCTGGAACTTGAGAATAGCCAAAAACCTGAGTTATTAAAGCACAAAACAATATAATTTTTTCTTTCATAATTTTTCTTGTTTTAAAATTAACATCCTTTATTATTTTTTTTATTGTTACAGTGAATACATAAAAATGCTTCAATTTCTTCACAAGAGAAATTTTTAAAGTCATCTGATTTAGCTAAAAACTCATCTTTTGTTAAATAGTCAGTTTTAATTTTTCTTCCAAAAAAATTTATTGCTCCAGTTTTGGCTCCTGCATGCAAATAAATCACATCAGGTTTAACTTCAATGTAATAGCCAATTCTTAAAGCAATATCATATAAAGCTAAAGGCCCAATTCCAATTATTTTTTCTTTGACTATTAAATTATAGAGCTCGTCAAAATTTTTAACAACATGAATTTTATCTTCAAATGAAGAAATTTTTTCAAGAAACATTAGAAGTTGAGTATTTTCAATTCTGTATTGATGTTTATGTTTTTTATTCTCAATATCTCGAGATAGTACTGCTATTTTAATTGCATCTGCTAATGATTTTTGTTTCAAACAAAAACTTATAACTCTATCATTATTAATAACGTCTTTTACTAAAAATTCTCTAAATATTTGTTTTGATATATTCATTATATTTTTTTTAGTTGTACAATATTACTCCATTCCAAAACAAAAAAAAATTGCAAGTTATTGCAACTTCACTTTCAAAAAGGAATACCCTTATATTTGTGCTGTCATAAAATAAAACATGAACCAACCGAGTCCTTATCTAATTACGCTTTGCAGTCAACTGCAAACCCAATTGGGATTTAAAATAAAGAATATTGCCGATGCTGAAAAGTGTTCGGAAGTATTGGCTTTAGAAAAGTTATTTATTTCGCCTCATACTATTGCGAGAATGTATGGCGTCGTAAAACCATTTAGAACGCCATATAAAGATACGTTGAATCTCATTGCGCGGTATTTAAATTTTGACGATTGGGAAGATTTTTGCAGCAACCAAACCAATGTTCCTTTTGACCCCAACTATTTTCTGACCGAGGCCTCAGACGGTTTTTCTTTAGCGGTATTGCAATTGGCTCTGGCAAATGAAGATTTTAAAGCTTTGCATCTCGTGCTAGAAAAAGCAAAAGATAATGAAAACCAAGCCATACTCTTTACCGCAGCAGCACTTATTGGCTCTTATGTTCGTATCAGTAAAAAACAAAAACAACTACTTCAATTACTAGCAGATAATAATGTTGGTCACCTCTTTTTTTATGAATGTTACGTTGATGAAGACAATGACAACAACTATTTTTCAAATGCTTTACTACATTATTATTTGCCAAATGTTACTAATGATTACAAGAAATTATATACCTATTGTTTTGTCATCAGCCAAACAGCACACAAAGAACAACTAGCGGCTCCATTTATTCAAGAATTCCAAAAATTAACGACAGCATTAGATAAAAAAAAGGGTCATTTCCACGAACTTTCAAGATGGATGGAATGCCAAATACTGATAGACGGTTATAATGGAATTCTTCAAGAGACTTGGCAAATTCATGTGACAGAACTATTAGTTTGGTCAAAGGGTTTGGAGCTTAACGAAAAGGCATGGTTGCTTTCGAGGTCACTAAAGGCGCTAGTGCTTTTTGGATTCAAAGAAAAATTGTTCCATCATGAGGAATTAAACAAAAGTATGGATGCCATAATTAAGCATCAAAAGAAAGAATTTCATAGCGTCGCTTTATATGTGCTGCAGTTGTATTGGATTTGCAAATCGATGTACTTCAATAGTAAAACGGTTTATAATCCATTTCGAATTCACAATATTTTATTTCAAAATGAAAGCAACGAAAAAACAGCTATCGAATTTGCTGTTGCCTCCCTTTTTGCTTCGGGAGAAAATAAAACCATTATTACGCGTAATTTAAAACGTTATTGCGAAACAAAGCGCGTACATTGGGTGATGAAAATGCTGGGTTAAATTACTTCTCCAAATCCAAATCATAGTTGGTATTCGCTTTTTGAATAAGCTTGTAAGAAATAAAGAAACCCAAAACAAACAACAGCAACAAAGCAATAAATAGGAGGTAGCTTCCAATTAAAAAATTCCAAAAGATAAAATACAATAAAAAACCATTGCCAGTTTGAAGTAGCCATGCCATTAATCTTGGTTTGGAAAAAGATTTTCCGCTGTTGTTAAACGGTTTCCAAAAGCCACCCGGTTTGATGGTTGTGGCAAAAGTTTCCAATACTTCTGTTTCCGTGGGTGTAGCTAGAAAGGTAATCACTAACCACGTAAAACAAACAGCTATTGTTAAAACGATGATTTTAATAGGATAATAATCGATGTTGAAGTGGTGCTCAAAACCGCTAAGTAATTGATGGAAAGCGCTATTGTTTTCATAAAACCAATCCAAAATCGGTGGATAAAGTAAAGCGGCTAGCATGGCCGATAACTGCGACCAAGCATTGATACGCCACCAATACCACCGCAATATAAAAACTGGACCAACACCTGCTGTGATAGCAAATATATATTTTGCGATTCCTAATATCGAATCAGCATAAATGGCAATACCTCCAGCTGCTACTATGATGTAAATCATCGCAATTATTCCCAACTTTTTGGCTTTAGCATCACTCAAATTGGGATGGATAGTGTGTTTGTAAAAATTCTCAACTAATAAGGATCCTCCCCAATTTTGATTGTTTTGCACAAAAGATAAAAAAGGAATTAGGAACAACAAAAGCACTAAAATCAGCATCCAAGACGGTAGCACTTTCACAAATAAAGCGGTAAAAGCCAATTCGCTATCAGCGGCAGCATTTGCATATCCATAACAAACCGCCATGAATGGTAAGGTAAACAACAAAACCCTAAACAGGACTATCGAAAGCGAAGGAATAAAAACACTTTTGATCAAGTCTTTACTGCTATTGGTTGCCATCAATTTTTGCCCATTCATGTCTGGATAATCTAAGATAGAAGCCGACCACCATTGCACCAACACAAAAACAATGAATGCATTAAAAGTTTTAGATCCTACAGATGGAATAATATCAAAATTGTTTTTTGAAGTTTGTACTGTAGCTGCTAGATGGGATAAACCGCCCGTATTTAGCAACAAGCTAATGAAGATGATAAGGAATAACAGGATAAAAACAATAAATAATGCAAAATCCAGTTTAAGCCGTTCTTTTAAACTATTGAAGAAAGTTAAAATGACTATAAGAACAGTCAATATTCCAATAGCTACATTGATTTCAATTCCAACAATAAAGCAGAAAATCTTACCAAAAGCCAAGAGACTAAAACTGATAAAAAAAGGAATGACCAATAAACCCAAATACAAACTCCTGAATTGATGCAGTACTTTGGCTCCTTTGCCAGAATACCTAAAAAACAAGAATTCATTTTCGGTTTTTACAGGCACCTTTCGCCACAAGTGGGCAAAGAAAGAGATACTAAACGCAGATCCAATTCCGGCACTCCAATACAACCACATGTCTGAAAGTTGCCCATTCAATAGTGACGAACAAATCAACTGTGGTTCTATCATAATGCCACTAGCCAATAACATAGAAAAGCCAATGAGCCACCATGATTCATTTTTAGAATAAAATAAATTGGTGTTTATATTTCGGTTTTGTTTTTTGTTTACATTTTTCAAAAGCTACCGCATTCTTTTATAAGTAATTTCTTTAACTTTACTTTTTAAATCTTTAGAAGGTTTGTAGCTTATTTTAGCCCCTTTAATATTGGTTTTTCCTAAAGATGCTGCTGCATCGGCTGCTGTGCCAAGAAGAGTAAGCGAAAAAGTTCCTAAGCTTTCTATTTTTACAATATTCCCCTCAGATAGGGCTTCGCCAATAACATCGCTTAATGCCATGATCACGCCATAGCAGTCCGCACGACTAATGGTAGAGCGACCCGCAATAATTCGTGCCAAATCGTCCAATTGCATTTCGCCTTTACTCACTGCGCAGGGGTAGTATTTTACTTCTGGCGGTGATACCAAATTGTTTTGCTTAGGAATCATTTTAAATCGTACCGACATAAAAATAGTTTGTTAAGGTCTATAAAATAGTTTTGTCCTTACAAATATATAAAAAAAGGTACGACTTTTATACAATTGCCGTACATCTTTTACATAATTGCCGTACATCTTTTGCTAAAACGCCGTACATCTTTTATTAAATTGCCGTACATCTTTTAAAAAATTGGTACTGATGAATCTAAAAATTTGTCCGTAGGAACTGAAAATACCATCAATATAGGTTGATTTCTTGTTATGCTTCCAGCAAAACACCTTATGCCAATCTGCTCAAATTGAATCTGGTATTGTCTTTGTTTATCAACTAAAGGGTAGCAATTATAGTTTAATGCGTAATTTGGATTGATTTTTAAATCAAAACGGTTTACTAGTGGTATATTTGTTGCTTGTTTAAATTAAACTAATCTGTTTTATGCGGAATTTTATTATTACATCACTCTTGTTATCCACCACTTTATTTTATGCCCAGCTGCAAACTTTAGCGGACAACTTTGAAGGAACTGGAAATATTTTAAGTTGGTATGGGTCTGATTGCTGGATGGATAATCATTTCGCAAATCCGTATCCATCAGGCAGCAACAGTTCGGCTACCGTTCTAAAATATGCCGATACAGGTGCACTATATGGCTATGTTGGTTTTAACGGGGTAGGTAATTTTAATTTGAACAATAATAGTACCTTTTCCTTAAAAATATATGTTCCTTCCAACGGACTTATTGGCAATCAAACCAATCAAATTTCATTGAAACTTCAAAATAGTTTATTGACCGAACCTTGGACAACGCAATGTGAAATCATTAAACCCATTGTATTGAATCAATGGCAAACGATTGTTTTTAATTTTGCTTCGGATAATTATGTTAATTTCAGTACTTCTTCTGCTAGTCCCATTACTAGAACTGATTTCAATAGATTGCTCATTCAAATCAATGGAGAAAACAACTCGAGTCAAGTAACTTCCTATATTGATGATTTTCAATATACCGTTGCAAATAGTGTCGTTTACGATAATTTAGTTTGGTCTGATGAATTTGACGGGAGTGGTGCAATCAATAATTTAAAATGGCACCAACAGACGCAATTCCCTGCGGGTACTGGTTGGTTTGGCAATGAACAACAACATTATACTAACCGTATTGACAATTCGTATGTGAGTAATGGCACTTTGAAGATTGTAGCCAAAAAGGAAAACTATACCAATCAAGGCATTACCAAACAATATACTTCTGCAAGGTTGAATTCAAAGTTCGCTTTCAAATATGGTCGTGTTGAGGTTCGTGCCAAATTAGCTGAAGGAGATGGAACTTTGCCCGCACTTTGGATGTTAGGCAAAAACATCAATGAGTTGGGTGCCTATTGGCAATTAAATGGATACGGCACTGTAACCTGGCCTGCCTGTGGTGAAATGGATATTATGGAATATTGGGGATCCAATGTGATATCAAGTGCGGTCCACCATCCAATAAATGGAGATTTAACAACAGACGAATACGCATCAAATTATCAAACTAAAGATGGTGTAAGTACTGATTTTCATGTATATGCGGTAGAATGGAACAATGATAGAATAACATTTAGTGTAGATGGAATAAATCATCTCAATTATCAACCATTGATTAAAGACCAATACAATTGGCCTTTTGACGCCGAACACTATATTTTATTAAACACTGCAATTCGTCCAAGTATAGCAGCAAACTTTGTTCAATCGACCATGGAAATTGATTATGTTAGGGTTTATCAACACACCGATTTAGAAATTAGCAATGCAAGCAGTGCAACTACTTTGGTGGTCTTCCCAAATCCAATGAAAGACAAGCTGAATCTAACAATTCCAGAAAACCAAATCGGAAATCGAGTAACAATTTATTCTATTTTGGGTCAAGCACTCCATTCGTACATTCTAAATAATAAGCAAACCATTTTAGATGTTTCCGCCTATCAAAACGGAATTTACCTTTTGAAAATAGAAGGAAGTTCAGGTGTTAAAGTCTATACTGTTGTTAAGGAATAAATAACGATAAATAGTAAAAGTTGTCGGTCGGAAATAAACACAAAATTAAGATATATTGATTTTTATCACTAAAAAATGTGATTAATCGACAAAAACTAAAAAATAATTGAAATAGTTTTAAAATTAAACCTAAATTATTAATTTTGAAATCTATTTTACTCTATGACCAAAACAAGGTACAATTTAAACACTTTTACGCTTTCGGAATTAAAAAGCCAGATAGCTATAAAATTGTGTTTTTCTATTTCTGGAAAATCAGATTGCGAGAAGTTCAGTGAAATATTATTGAATGAAGGTTACGGCAGTGTTTCGACTACTACGCTATATCGCTTGTTTTTAAATTATGATGGTATTGTGCCTTATGAACATACTTTAAATGTTTTGGTGAAATACATTGGTTATCCTTCATGGAATTCTTTTATCGAAGCTGTTAATAATGCCAACGAATTTGAATATAAAATCATAAATAAGAAACAAAAGACTGCCGATGGGTTACTTTACCAATGTATAGTACATGAGGCAAACCGGCCTTTGTTTGCATACTTTGAAAGCCTTCAAGACAGAGATGCCCATTATCAATCAATGGTATCGTTAGAAGTTTATGACTCCTTGCGACAGATGAAAAATCCCGAGGTGTTTTTCTCCACTTTCAAGAGCGACCGATTTGTCAAAGAATTTGTTTTAGAATTTGCTTTTGACCCTGCTTTTAGAATTAAAAACTACGAACAAGCGTTTAGATTGCAACTGATTGACTTTAGCAAAGTAAACTCATCAGCTTCCTTACAAGATTTTGTTTTTTATCACACTGTTTTGTTTAGGCATTATTATCTTCATTCAAACCAGCAAGAAGCTTTAGCCATTGGTGCTAAAATTTATTCAGCTATTGCAATAGATGCGACGGCTTTAGAGCATATTTTCATCTTCCCTAAAATGCGTTTTAAAGCATACAAAATATGGCACATGGTTTTAATTGGAACAGCTAAACATACAATCGAAGACTATGTTTTAGAACTGTTTGACTATGCTAAAATAATCTATCCTACTATAGATGCTTATGAAAGACGCGTTATTTTTCATTGCATTGCCGAAGTTTTTTGCAATTCTAAAATAGATTGTAAATACCATCTTCTTCTAAAGGAGCTTTTCAAAAACGAATTCGATTCCTTCCCGTCCAATCTATTTGATAAATCGATCAAAAAAGCCCTTCCTTATTTTGAAACCAATGGCTTACTACACTACAGACCGTTGAGATAAAGTTGAACTAAGTTGAACTTTTTTAAAATTAATTTTAGTTATTCATTTGTGAGGTATTTATATACAAACACAATTTTATAAATCTAATTAATTAAAAAAATGAAAGCAAAAGTTGTAAAATTAAAAATAAAGGTCGGAAGTGCTCCAGCAGGACATCAAATTTCTGTTCAATATCCAGATTCACATGGTTATCCTCATGTTGATGATATAAAAAAAGCACTTTTAGCCGAAGGTTTTATTTCAAGTATGGGTCAAGCAGCATTGTCAACTACTCAATATGAAATATTGAAATAAAAAAAAGGTTTTTTTACTTTTTTTACTACTTCTAAACTAGTAAATAAAAATTAGACAAACATGTATTGAGAATTATATTCTACGTACATGTTTTTTTATGATTAATTTTTATTCGATTTTAAATTATTTACTTTGTTGACGACAACTTAAACTTGAACCAAGTTGAACTTTTTTGCGTCAATTTAATAGTTTTTCTTTGTTTTATATAAACAAAATAAATCTATAGCGTTGAATTTATTAGGCAAATACTCTACATCTATTATCTTGCTGCTCGAAAATTATCTAATCAAACCCGAAGAAGGTTTGCTTAAACAATATGAATTGTTAGAAATTTATGGAGCAAGTGATATTATTCCTGAGACGGGTTTTATCTCAAAGCAGTTTCTAAATTTAGAATTTACCAAATTAAAACAAGTTCAAGCAGCAAAACGCATGGCAATTGATTTCCCTGTTTATTTAACTAATGAATCATCTAAAGTAAATGTTATGATTTGTGCAATGGATCCTTTAAGTTATCATAGTAATGATAATAAAATTGGCATATGGAATCCGTTCAGCATACTGAGAAATCCTGAAAAACATAAAGGCAGCGATGCTTCTAATTACGCTTTTTTCAAGCCATTAAAGAATGATTTTAATTTGTATATCACAGATATTTACAAATTATACTTTATGCACGATGGTAAAAAAAGCAATAAAATAGTTGACTATAGAAAATTAACCGCACATAAAGCTATTCTTGAACAAGAAATCAAAATCATTAAACCAAAATTTATTCTAACTTTAGGTAAGCCTTCAAAAGCAGCTCTTTTGAATATTTACAATAGCGACCTTGTATCACTGACCCCTACTTTAATTGAAGGAGTTGAAGTGTATGAAGTTAAAAATCCAGCTTTCAAAATTATTTGTCTTCCTCATATTTCAGGACTAGCGAGTTCTTCTAAAAATAAACTGCTGGAAGGTAAAGATATAGAAGGAAAATACATTAATGAAAAATTATCTCGTTTTGTAATTAGAATTTTAAATACACAATTAACCAAATAAAATTAAATATTATGCCAGTTTATAAACTAAAAGCTAAAGGGAATTATGGCAATATGCCAAAAGGTTACGAGTTTCAAGTAGTTTCAGCTTCTTCAACACCAGATCAGAAGGATATAAGAAAAGAATTGAACGATTAGGATTTAATGCTCAAGCTATGACTTATCGATCTTCTGGAAATTTTGAAGTTACAAAATTATAAGATAATTAACTTATTGAAAAGACATTAGAGATTCAGTTGTATTAATTTTTATAAATTAATAATTCAATAAAGTAATACATTTTATTATGTAAGAAAGGAAATAAATTAAAAAAAAACTAATAAATAGAATTATGAAAGAAGATGAAATCAAAGAATTAACAAAAGACATTGTTGAAGCAATTGTAGATTTAAGTTTAGGAAAAGAACCTAATTTAATATCAGCAAAAACTTTTAAAACTGTAGCGAAACATTCAAAATTTGAAGAAATGAAAAGTCTTTATATTGAATTTTTGACAAGTTTCAATATAAATGCAGATTCTTCTAGCGAGTTAAGAGGGCTTACTGATTTTAGAATAAAAATGGTTGAATTATTTAATGTCGAAGAAAAGCTAGAGTAATCTAGCTTTTTTTATCACTTAATTAAAAAAGCTAATCAATGATATATATTAATAAATACAAGGTATCGTAAATGGAACTATTTCAAGAAAAGTTTATTCAAATCATTATTCCTGTTTTTGAGGAAACAATTGAGAATAGAAAGAAATTTTATCAAATAAATTCTAAACCAACTAAAGAAGCAATAGAAAAACATTATAAGTTCTACAAGTAATAGTGCTGCGTTTGATGAAATTATAAGTTCTTTTGCGGGACCTGCGGGTTTGTTAAGTATTATTCCCTCCTTAAAAAAATCATTAGAAAATCAAATTATAATGATATATGATATTGGAGTTGCAAACGGCAAAGAGGAATTGATGACAAAAGAAATGATCTTGTCTCTTGCAATGCAATCAAGTGCAGGATTAGCTGGAATTAATGCATTAGCCAAACAAGGTCAAAAAGTAATAGTTAAGAAAGCTAGTTTAAAAATATTTCAAAAAATAGCAAAAGCACTCGGTTTTAAATTATCGGCTGGTGTTTTAAAATCAGCAGTTGCAAATTTTGTTCCTGTATTAGGTGGAGTTGCAATCGCTATTTGGGTAAAATATACAACTACAGAAATGGGTGAAACTACAGCAACAACTTTAAGTAAAGACATAGATATAAAGGAAACCGACAATTTTGAAGTAATTGAAGATCCGGAAGAACTATTAGAAGTAACGGAGAACAAAGTTTTGGTTTTATTAAATTTGATGAAGGCAGATGGAAATTCGGACGAAAAAGAAAAAGAATATATTAAACAGATAATTGAAAATATTGATTTTGGCTTTTACACTAAATCAAAGTTAAGACTTGATTTAGAATTAAGTTCCTCAAGTGAAGTAGATTTTAATGTATTGAAAAAAGCAAGCAAATCAGAAAAAGACGGCTTGCTAATAGACATGTTAACCCTTGCTAAACGCGATGAACAGGTTCATGCTAAAGAGGTTGAGTACATTATGTTTATCTGTGAACAGTTAGGGTTGGATAGTAATTTCGCTGCTAATGAATTAGCATAATTAGTTACATAAAAATAAAAAATATTAACATGAAAATTATAATAAAATTTATTCTACTATTAATTATTTTAGGAACTTCATATTTTGGGTTGGCTAAATTAAATTTAGTACCTTCATTAGGCAATTTTAGTGAAAAGGTAGAGAGAAAAGAACTATCTATAGACCAATCTGCAGTGTTACTTGACAATGTTAGCTCCTTATCTCAATTATTTACTTCTAACTATTATGCCGAACTACCAGTGCAAGAAATAAAAAAAGAAGATGCCTATTTTGGATTGTCTAAAAAAGAAGCAAAACTAATAATTATTGCGAAAGGGACTTGCTATGCAGGAACTGATTTGGCCAAATTAAGTAAGGAAGACATAGTAATTAAAGATTCAGTAACATGTAACATTCAATTACCAAAAGCAACTATTTTAGATGTTGTTATTAATCCACAAGATTTTTCTATCTATAGTGAAACCGGAAATTGGTCAGCATTAGAAGTGCAAAAACTAAAAGATAAAGCCAAAATAAAGATTACAGATTTAGCAGTAAAGTCTGAAATATTGAAAAAATCAAACGATAGATCGATTCAATTATTTACAGATTTTGCAAAATCAATTGGATATAAAAATGTAACTGTTAAACTAAAAGAATAAGCATGAAAAAGAATTTTAAATTATTATTATTTGTTAGTTCAATTTTGTTATTTAGTTGTAACAACATGCCTAATGTAACTTCTGACGTCAATACTGAAAATAAAATCGACGGAAATAAAGTAGTAGATCAGATGAAAAATTTATCTTCACTAGGTACTGTTGAATATAGTTTTTCAAAAATAATAGCCACATCAGATGACCAATGGTTTTCGCTAGGTGACCGAAAAATATTAATGACCTGCAAAGCCTATTTGAAGGCGGGAGTTGATTTTGGAAAAATTACCGTTCCATTTATAGATACTGACAAAAAATCAATTGAAGTTATTTTGCCTAAAGGGGAAATAATTATGCTTAATATCCCTGCAGATGACATCAAAATAGTTAATCAAACCACTGGCCTTCTTAGGTCTCAATTCTCAAATACTGAAATTCAAAACATTCAAATATTAGCAGAAAAAGACATTAGAAAAAAAGTAACAGCGTTTAAAATTACCGAGAAAGCAGAGACCAATGCTAAAATATTTTTAGATAAATGGATTCGTTCTTTTGGGTTTACATCTGTAAAAATTAGCATTTTATAAAGTTATCATAGTTTTAGTGTATATCTTTACTATAATCTCGAGCAAAAAAACCTAAAAAAATGAGGATATAAAAAGTATTTATAATTTATATATTCTTTCTAGCTAAAGCTTAAAGGTGTCTACTTTTTAACGTCAATTAATAATAGATTATATATAAAAAATCGGCAAGTTTTATTTGTAATAAAATGTTTTATAATAACACTCATCATAATAAAAGTAAGTAAATAAGTATATGTAAATAAATCAAAAAGTTCAAGTTATCCTAGAAATTGCAATGCTTTACTACTACTTAAACATGTCTTCCATACCAGGAATCATAGGCATATCCACTTTGGCTACCGCGTCCAACTCCGTTTGGTTTACTTTTGACGCTTTTGCAATGGCGTTATTGAGTACTAAAACCAAATAATCTTCTAATTGTTCTTTGTCTTCTAATAAAGTGTCGTCGATGGAAATATTTTTTATTGCGCTATTGGCAGTAATTGTTACTTTCAATAAGCCATCGGTGCTTTGCTCGTCTATAAAAATGGTATCCAACCGTTTTTTTGTGTCTTCTATTTTTTGTTGGGTTGCTTTTAGTTTACCCATCATTCCCATTAAGTCCATATTCTTGTTTTTTTTATTTAGTTGATTATTGGTGCAAATCTATTACTTTTAGACTTTAATTATGGAATTTACTTTATGAAATCGCCACTAAAAATAAGTTTGCAATTGTAAACAGCAATTAAAAAAAAGTGATACCAATATAACCACTAACAAAATAAATTTTACATATATGAAAAATGCAATCGTATTTCTATCGCTTTGTTTTATTTTTGTAACTTCATGTTCTAAAAAAAACAATTCAAAAATGCCTGAAACGATACTACCTCCAATAGCTAAAATAATTCCAAAAAAGTTGGAAAAACATGGAGATGTCCGCATTGATAATTACTATTGGTTGAATAATCGAAAAAATCCTGCAGTGATTGATTATCTGAATCAAGAAAACGAATACTACAAAGCAAAAACAGCGCATACCAAAGATTTTCAGGAACAATTGTTTTTGGAAATGAAAAGTCGCATCAAGGAAGATGACGAATCGGTTCCTTATTTATACAACGGATATTATTACATTACCCGAACCGAAAAGGACAAAGATTACCCTATTTATTCTAGAAAAAAAGGAAGTCTTTCTGCTAAAGAAGAAATTTTATTTGATTGTAATGAATTAGCCAAAGGCAAATCTTTTTTTCAATTGGGCGAAATCAGCATTAGTCCAGACAACAATTGGGTTGCTTTTTCGACCGATATTGTTGGAAGAAGAATTTTCTCTATTCAGATAAAAAATCTAACAACAGGCAAAATCCTTTCGGATAAAATATCAAATACTGAAGGAAGTGTCGTTTGGGCCAATGATAATAAAACCATTTTTTATGCCACCCAAGATAAAGTTACCTTGCGATCCGACAAAATATTGAAGCATAAAGTAGGGACAAATGCCAAAGCAGACGTTTTGGTCTATTATGAAAAAGACGCCACTTTTGATGTGGAAATTAGCAAAACAAAATCAAGAAAATATTTGATAATTGAGTCCGGAAGCACTTTAACCTCTGAATTTCGAACTTTGTTGGCCGACACGCCTGATGGGGCATTTAAAGTTTTTCAAAAAAGAAAACGGGGTTTAGAATACAGTATCGAGCATTATAACGATAGTTTTTATGTATTGACCAATGCCGACAAAGCAACTAATTTCAAGTTGATGAAAACGCCGGAGTTCGCTACATCTAAAGAAAACTGGACAACCATTATCGAACATCGTAATGAAGTACTTTTGGAAGATATTGATATTTTTGCCAACTATTTAGTGGTAACAGAGCGCAATAATGGTTTGACCAAAATAAAAATCATGCCATGGAGTGGGAGCGGAGCCTACTATTTGCCTTTTGAAAGTGAAACTTACACCGCTTACACCTCTACAAACGTAGATTTTGACACTGAAATTTTACGTTATGGCTACCAATCGATGAACACACCGTCTTCAATTATTGATTTTAATATGAAGACAAAAATCAAAGAAATAAAAAAGGAGCAAGTAGTGCTGGGTGGTACATTTGACAAAAATAACTATATAGAAGCTCGTGTTTGGGCTACAGCCACTGATGGAACCAAAATTCCAATTTCAATGGTGTACAAAAAAGGATTGAAGAAAGATGGTAGTCATCCGTTGTTGCAATATGCTTATGGATCTTATGGCTATGCTATGGATGCCACATTTTCGTCTACACGTTTGAGTTTATTGGATCGCGGTTTTATTTTTGCCATCGCTCATATTCGAGGAGGAGAAGATTTAGGAAGACAATGGTATGAAGATGGAAAGCTTTTGAAAAAGAAAAACACCTTCACCGACTTTATTGATTGTTCTAAATTTTTAATTCAAGAAAAATATACTGCTTCGGCACATTTATATGCCGAAGGAGGTTCAGCAGGTGGATTGTTAATGGGTGCTGTTATTAATAGTGCGCCGCAATTGTATAATGGTATTATAGCACAAGTGCCTTTTGTTGATGTAGTCACAACGATGTTAGACGATTCTATTCCTTTAACTACTGGGGAATATGACGAATGGGGCAACCCAAATCAACTGCAATATTACAAATACATGAAATCGTATTCACCCTACGATAATATCAAAGCACAAGACTATCCTAATATGTATGTTTCAACAGGTTTACACGATTCGCAGGTACAATATTGGGAACCAGCGAAATGGATAGCCAAATTACGTGCAATGAAAACAGATTCAAATGTTTTGTATTTGGATACCAATATGGATGCGGGACATGGTGGAGCGTCTGGACGCTTTGAAGCACTTAAAGAACTGGCTAAAGAATTTAGTTTTTTATTAGATTTAGAGAAAATTGAAAAGTAATTGAATTATTTTTATTAAATTTGCATTGATTTAAGGTCAATAGATATTCAATATAGGACGATACCTTGACTAACTATTATTTTATGAAAGAAGAAATAAACGCTTATAATAATGTTTTAGAGCTTATAGGGAATACTCCTCTCATTAAGTTAAATACAGTTACCAAAAATTTAAAAGGTAATTTCTACGCAAAAGTTGAAGCTTTCAACCCTGGCCATTCTACAAAAGATAGGATTGCTTTATATATTATTGAAGAGGCCGAAAAAAGAGGAATATTATCTCCCGGTGATACCATTATTGAAACAACTTCTGGTAATACGGGATTCAGTTTAGCTTTAGTAAGCATTATTAAAGGATATAATTGCATTTTAGCTGTAACTTCAAAATCATCTAAAGATAAAATAGATATGCTACGCAGTTTAGGTGCAAAAGTATATGTTTGTCCAGCTCATGTTTCAGCCGATGATGAACGGTCTTATTATAGTGTAGCCAAGCGTTTACACGAAGAAACCAAAGGTTCAATCTATATCAATCAATATTTTAATCAACTTAATGTTGATGCTCACTATAAATCAACAGGTCCTGAAATTTGGCAACAATCCAACGGGAAGATTACCCACCTAATTGCCTGCAGCGGTACTGGAGGTACTATTTCAGGAACTGCAAAGTATTTAAAAGAACAAAATCCAAATATTAGAATTCTTGGTGTTGATGCCTTTGGTTCGGTATTAAAAAAATATCATGAAACCAAAGAGTTTGATAACGATGAAATATATCCGTATCGCATTGAAGGTTTAGGTAAAAATCTTATTCCTTCAGCCACCGATTTTGATATTATTGACAAATTTACTAAAGTATCCGACGAAGAAAGTGCGCATGCTACAAGAGAATTGGCTAAAAAAGAAGGTTTATTTGTAGGTTATACATCTGGAGCTGTATTACAAGCTTTAAAACAATATGATGAAGAAGGGGAGTTTAATGAAAATAGTAATATTGTTGCCATATTCCCAGATCACGGCTCTCGATATATGAGTAAAGTATTTAGTGATGATTGGATGAATGAACAAGGTTTCTTCGATAGTATTAATGCAGAGGAAGTCCAAAAAATAGAATTTGTTAAATAGCATAAAATAATATAGAATAAAAAATAAGCTGTCTCCAAAAAGGCAGCTTATTTTTTTAGTATTGATTTGAAATCAAAAAACCACCAAAAGCGATTTAGATGGTTTTCGACATTGATAAAAAAGGAATTGTAAAGTATTAAATTTTTTATTTCAATTCTACTGAAATTGGTAAATTATAATAGGCACGAACAGGTTTTCCATCTTTCATGCCTGGTTTCCATTTGGCTTTTAAAGTTTTTAAAACTCGAATTGCTTCGTCTCCTAGCCCGTATCCTGGATCTCTTCTTACAGCAATATCGGTTAATGTGCCATCGGTTTCAACGACAAATGATACATAAACTTTTACGGAACTATCCAATTCAACATCTGGTGTTTTGAAGTTATGTCCCACATAGGTTAAAAATGCTTTTATGCCTCCAGGAAACTCTGGATTTTTATCCAATTCATAAGAATTTAATGGTCCACTTGGTGTCGGTGTTGCAGGTAGCGTTTCTGTATCGCCGCCACCACTTGTCGGAATTGTTGCTGTGCCTGAATCTGTTCCCGTTGGATTACTAGGTCCCGTTGGAATGTCAACATTTGCTGGTACATTGACCGTAGCTTCGCTGGGTTTTGCAACAACTGGATGCGTCATTTCTGGTTTGGTTCTCTGACCCTTATTTGTGGCAGGTAAAATAGCTTTTTCTTTTAATGGCTTTGGTGCAGGTGGAAAATAAGTTACTGGAGTCAATGTGAAAATTTCAGGCTTGGTTTGTGGAACGCTTTTTCCTAAATAATGATGGAGCAAAGTCGGCACACTTACTGCAAATGCTACTAAAAACAAAGCAGTTAATAAAGCCAATAGTGTAGTTTTTGGATTTTCGCGGCGCAATTCATAAGCGCCATATTCTTTGTTTCTTCCTTCGAAAACTAGATCATCCCACGTGGTTTTGAAAATACTTAAATTAGACATAATAAATATAGTTAAAGGTTAAGTATAAATCATTACATAAGCAAGTGTTATTTTAACTATTAACGTAGTATTAATTCAATTATTGTATGTAATAATTCAATTGTACATAAAAAGATAATATGAATTTTATAAAAAAGTAAAGGTGATTATTACTTGTTTGTAATAATTTCTGTCAAAAGTTTCTTGGCTCGAAGCAGTTTTATTTTGACATTATTCAAAGGCTCTCCAATTTTATCTGCTATTTCTTGGTAGCTCATTTCTTGAAAGTACCGCAGTTGAATTACTTCTTGATAATTGGGTTTAAGTTCTTTGATAAATTGCAACAAGCGAGAGAGGTTTTGTTGCGAAATCAATTCATCTTCAGCTGATAAGGAAGAGTCGGCAACATTATAAGCTTGTTGGTCTTCTTCATCTGTAATTTCAACAAAAAGAGATGATTTTTTTTTGCGTAACAAGTCAATGTGTACATTTTTTGCAATGGCAATAAGCCAGGTATTAAATTGAAAATCGGGATTGTAAGTCGCTATTTTGTCAAATGCTTTTGCAAAGGTTTCGATAACTATATCTTCTGTGTCTGTTTCGTTTTCAGTACGCTTGAGCATAAAGCCGTACACTTCATTCCAATAAAAATCCAATAAAAAAGTAAAGGCCACTTGGTCACCATTTTTAGCTTTTTCAATATAGGGTTTTATTTCCAATGTACGGGTTTTGAGAAAATATTGGTAACAAAGATATTCAATTGAGTGAATATAAGCACTATTTCAATGATAGGATACCAATACATAACATCTTTTTCTTTTAGCTTACTTGCTGCAAATCCGAGAATAATCCATGTAATAAGATAACGAAAACCTATTAAACACAACACAATCATCCATTGAAATTGAAATGCTAATAAAAGTATAGGCAAAATAATAAATAGAATTTGCGTGATGTAAAATAATCCTAATTGTGCACTATCAAAAGTTTTGTAATGTTTTGCTGTTGCAACATGCCGTCTTTTTTGTGTAAACCATTCGGAAAAAGTAGTTTTTGGTTTTGACATCGTAAAACTATCGGGAGTAAAACATATAGAAGTATTTCTTTTGTTGGCTACTTGATTAATAAACAAATCATCGTCGCCAGAACGAATTTTTAGATGATCTCTGTATCCATCAACTTTAAAAAACACTTCTTTTTTGTAAGCTAAATTTCTTCCAATTCCCATGTAGGGTTTTCCCATTCTTGCCCATGAAAAATATTGAACAGCAGTGAGAAGTGTTTCAAAACGGATTATTTTATTCAGGAAAGAATGGGCTATTTTTTCATACGCACCATAACCTAAAACAATTGTTTTTTGCATTGTAAAATTAGTACTCATCTCGGCAATCCAATTTTTAGAAGTCGGATAACAATCAGCGTCTGTGAATAGCAAGTATTCCTTGGAAGCTGCTTTAATACCAAGTGTTAAGGCAAATTTTTTATTGCCCCAAAAAGCTTCAATATTTTCTACTTTTACTAATTTAACGTTTTTATATTGTTTTTCAAAAGCTTCAAAAATATCCAAAGTTTCATCACTTGACGCATCATCAATCAAAATAATTTCAAAGTCAGGATAGTCTTGCTCCGCAAGTAATGGAATGTATTTTACAACATTTTCTGCTTCATTTTTGGCGCAAACAATTACAGAAATAGGAATTCGCTTTGGATTGTTTTTCTTTGCTTTCACAAATGAAAATTTACCAAAAACAATCAAATAGTAGAATAGTTGTAGACTAATAATTACGATAAATAAACAAAAAAGTAGTAGTAACATGATGTTAGAAACGGCTGTTTGATTTTTTGCAAATGTACAATTTCAATCGGAATATTGTAGAATGAATGTTGAATTAAAATTCAAATTAAATAATTAAATCACATTAACTTCCGCTTCTATTCGAATTCCATAAATAGTAAATACAGTTTCTTGAATGTTTTTTGAAAGGGCTAGTAGTTCTTGTCCTGTTGCATTTCCATAATTGACTAAAACCAACGCTTGATTTTTATGAATTCCAGCATCACCAAAACGTTTTCCTTTGAATCCAGCTTGTTCTATCAACCAACCTGCAGGAACTTTTACTTCTGATTCTGATATTTCATAATATTTCATTTCAGGAAATTGATCGTGGATACTTTCAAATGCTGCCTTTGAAACAATTGGATTTTTAAAAAAACTGCCGCTGTTTCCTAATTCTTTAGGATCTGGTAGTTTGCTTTTTCGAATGGCAATTACAGCATTACTAACGTCTTTCAAAGTAGGTTTTTCTATATTATTTTTAGTCAATTCGCCAGCAATGTCGCCATACGAAATGTTGATTTTGTGATTGCGTTTCGTTAATTTAAAAATTACAGAAGTGATGATGTATTGGTCTTTAACTTCATTTTTAAACACACTTTCTCTATAGCCAAAATGACATTCGGAATTGCTAAATGTTTTAATCTCTTGATTTTTAATATGTAATGCTTGACAAGAAAAAAAAGTATCTTTTATTTCAGCTCCGTAAGCTCCAATGTTTTGAACCGGTGTAGTACCAACATTTCCGGGGATTAATGACATGTTTTCTAATCCTCCAAAATTTTGGTCGATGGTCCAAAGCACAAATTCATGCCAATTTTCACCAGCCTGACTTTCCACCCAAACAAAATCATCTGTTTCCTGAATTACTTTTTTTCCTTTTAAGTCAATATGAATGACCAAAGCATCAATATCTTTTGTCAAAAGCATGTTACTTCCACCACCAAGTATAAACTTTTTTTCTGAAGAATTTTGAATTAATACTTGCTTTAATTCTTCGATAGAATTCACGGCAACAAATTGTTTGGCTTTGGCTTCAATTCCAAAAGTGTTGTAATTTTTTAAAGAAAATTGATTCTTGATTTCCATAAAACGGTATTAAAAGTAAGGCTTTTAAATTGCTTCCAAATTTACTGTAATATTTTTGAAACCCAATACATTCCTGATAATTCTGATTTTAACTGTATTTTGGCACATAATTTTTCAACCAAATATGGGTCATAAACAGTGGTAAAATATAAGGTATCATTCGCTTGTCACCATTTGTAATGGTTTGTATTAATTTTTGCACATTAATATTTTCAAAATAGGGCATTTGAAAAAGTTCACTTTTTGAGAACGATGTCATTTCGTCTTTAAATGCAGGACTTTTAAATAAATAGTCACCCCAAGGCGCACTTAATCCAATTTTTCTAAAGTGTAAGATTTCTTGAGGCAATTGTTGCATCATTACTGATTTTAGAATGAATTTTCCTTTTTTACCAGTGAAAAGCCACTTGTCTTCTAAAGTTCCTAATCCAACAATTAATCTTTGATCTAAAAAAGGTTCTCTACATTCAATTGATGCACCCATTGTGCAACGGTCATTTCTATCCAAAAGGGAACATAAATAGGTATGTTGATCAAAATAGAGGGCTTGCCTCCTTAGATTGTTTGGATATAATTCTTTTGCATCGGCTAATATTTGTTTTCTATACTCGTTCTTTGGACTGTTTTTTATGCCAAAAACCGTTTCGATATCTTTTGGATAAATAGTAGAACCATTGTACAACAATAGGTCATCATTATTTTTAATTTGAGCATAGCGCATTAGTTTCTCAAAACGGGGTTTCTTCGAAAAAAGTCCAAAATCATTTATTCGAGCTAATGTTTGAAGTAAATTTGGATGTTGCAATGCTTTATATCTCATGTATCCTCCCATCAATTCATCAGCTCCTTCGCCAGAAAGTAAGACTTTTACATACGGTTTTGCCATTTGAGCAACTGCCAGAATATGAGGTTCGCTCAAGTGCATTATGGGTTCATCTTGAAATTGAGTGGCACTAATTAATTTTTCAAAAAGGGCTTCATTTTCTAATTGCATGGTTTCAAAACCATAATTATACTGCGTGGCCAACATTTTTGCTAAATGGGCTTCATTGTGTTCGTCTTCTTTAAAACCAATATTAAAAGTTTGAATATCTTTGAAATTCTGACTTTTTAAAGAGGCTAAAACGGATGATGAATCGAGACCACCACTAAGCAAAACACCTACAGGAACATCGCCAACCATTCGTAATCGAATGCTATCATCAAAGGTTTCGCTGAACCATTCTAACGGATTTTGAATTTTAGCATGATTTTGAATCTCCGATTTTAAATCCCACCATTTTTCAATGCTAATTTTTCCGTTTTCGTGTAGCGTAAGGCTATGACCGGGAAGCACTTTTTTTACTTTTTCGTACATGGTATTTTCACCAGCAACAAATCGATTAAAAACAAATTCTTCTAATCCATCAGTGGCTATTTTAAGTGGAACACCAGCTGTAAAAAGGGCTTTTTGTTCCGAAGCAAAATAAAAAGTATCGTTGTAAATAGCATAATATAATGGTTTTACGCCCATTCGATCTCTGGCAACAGTTAGTTTTTTCTCTTGTCTGTCCCAAATTGCAAATGCAAACATTCCATTCAAACGGTTTAGCATTTTCAGACCATACAATTCAAATAATTGCATCAAAACTTCGGTATCGGAATGCGTTTTTTGTAAAAATCCTTTACTGTTTAACTCGGAATAGAACGATTTGAAATTATAAATTTCCCCATTGTAAACCATAATATATCGACCATTTTCTGAGATAAAAGGTTGATGTCCTGCAGAAGAAGTATCAATAATTGAAAGGCGTCTTTGTCCAAAACCAATATTATTTTCAATGAATAATCCTTGGTCGTCGGGACCACGATGTTTAAGAGTATCACGCATCTTGGTTAGTATTCTTTTATCTACTTTTCTTTGCGATTGCAAATGTAAAATACCGTTAATTCCACACATAATTAATTGGATTTAAACTGGTTAATTAATTGATGATATTGCATTGCAATTTGCTTCATATTGATTGAATAATTGGCATTTTTTTCTACAAATAGTCTGTTGCTCTTCACTGATTCTGATCGATAGCTTTCGTTTTCAAACGCCCAAAGAAGTTCGTTGGCTAACATTTCAGTATCATTTAAAGTAATTAGTTGTCCGTTTTCGCGATGGATTATCCAACTTTGATTTCCTGGAATATCGCTCACAATTGGATAACATTGACACGCCATGGCTTCAAATAAAGAGGCCGAAACTCCTTCGGTTATAGGCATACTGATATAAAAATTAGCTTGTTGGAGCATTCTTGGTAATTCCGAATTTGGAATTCTTCCTGTAAACCAAACCTGTTTTTCGATAGCTAACTCTTTTGCTAATTTTTTTAAAAAAGAAAGTTGTTTGCCATCCCCCACAATAGTTAACGAAAATTCGAATCCTCTTTTTTTCAAAAGGGCAAATGCTTTTAAAATGCAATCATGGCAATATTCTGGCTGTAAAGAGCGGGTTACAATAGCATTTATTTTATGAGGATTTGCAATATTGTGCTTTTCAAAAGTTGTTAAATCAATTCCCTTCGGCAGAACTAATACTTTATTACGATCTACATGTGCTTCTTGCATTGATAGAGTCATTAAAGGTCCCCAAGCATGTATCAAAGTAGCTTTTTTGAAAGCATAATTTTGAATCATTCTTTTTAACGGTAATGTAATGGTGTTTTCTGGCCACAAATCAGTTCTTCCTTGTTGTGCAATTGCAATGGTTTTTACGCCAGAAATAGCTGCAAGAAAACCATAACTTGTGGTTCTCTCAGCAATAACCATGTCGGGTTGTTCCTTTTTAACTACTTTTTTAATACTAAAAAAAGCCAAACTAAATTCAAAAACACGAAGTATACGATTGACAAATGTGTTGTTTGGCGTTTTTAATTCCCATGAAATAATATCAAAATCGCCAAATTCTTTCAATCCGTTCATCCAAGTGATGGCGTCGGCTCTGAAAGTTTCTCCAAGAAATAAGATTTTTCGTTTTGGCGTTTCCATGAATTAATCCTCAGCAGTTACTCCTCTGTTTAAAAAATCATTCAATGGTTTTAGTGCAATAAGTTTGGAACTCATTTTACTAACAAAATCTTTTTTGGTAACTTCAAGAATGTCAAATTTTTGAACGGCAACAAAGCTTTTTAGTTTTAAATATTGGACAGCCGGATGCTCTTTTTCAAAACCTTTAGGTACGTTTTTCAAAGAATTGGATTCCGTAATTTCTAGATCACCGAATTCTTTTTTAAAGTTTTTTTCGTTAAGAATGACTTCTAAATCATCATGAAAAAAGGCGATTTCTTTTCGAATTTTTTTTAAATATTCGGGTTCAGGAGCGTAAAAACCTCCAGCAATAAAGCTAGAACCTTTCTCAATATGCACATAATAGCCCGAACGATTCTGACCTTTTACACCAGCGGAAAGCCAAACGCCAAGGTGTGCTTTATAAGGCGATTTGTCTTTAGAAAATCGGATATCGCGATTGATTCTGAAGGTGCAGTTTTTAATTTCCAGCAATTCTAAAGAGGCATCTTGGGGCTTCATGCTGTCTAAAAACGCAGCCACCAATTGATGGTAGTCTTTTTTAAAAATGTCGTAACGTTTTTTGTTATTCAAAAACCAATCTCGGTTGTTGTTGGCTTTTAAATCGTCTAAAAATTGGAGTGATTCGTTGGTTAGCATGGCTTATTGTAGTTGTTTTATTAAATCCGTTTCACTGATGAAACCGGTATTTTTTAATTTCAATTAAAAAGGTAAACTGGTTGTAATAAGTATCAAAGAGAAAAATGGATTTTCATATATTTGAATTTTTTTTTCTATTTGCTAAAATACTTAAATTATTTTAATTCAAATTCAAATTTAATCTTTTACAAATGAAACATCTTATAACTTTGATGCGTTGATTTGATAATGGTTTCCGTTCGTTGCGGATGGGTGTCGGAAATAAATAATTGACCAAACACTTCATTGTTGACCATTTCTACAATTTTTTCTACACGGGTTTCATCTAGTTTGTCAAAAATATCATCGAAGAGCAGTATGGGGATTTCGCCACTTTGTTTTTTTACAAATTCAAATTGGGCGAGTTTTAAGGCTATCAAAAAAGATTTTTGTTGCCCTTGTGAACCGAATTTTTTTATGGGATAGTTATCAATTTCAAACGACAAATCATCTCGATGTACTCCAACACTTGTATAATGTAAAGCTCTGTCTTTGTTGATGTTTTCTTGCAGAAGTTGCAATAGTTTTTTTTCGTGCAAATGGCTAATGTACACCAATTGTACCGCTTCCTCGGTGCCAGTAATGGCTTGATGGTGTTTGTTGAAAATAGGGATAAATTCGTCAATAAATTGCCTTCTTTTTTCGAAAATCGCTTGTCCGAGACCGTCTAATTGTTCGTTATAAATGTACAAAGTGTCGGTTTCGAACACCTGATTTAAAGCAAAATATTTCAGTAAAGCATTGCGTTGACTGATAATTTTTTGATAATGAATCAACTGTTGTAAATAGTTGCTGTCCAATTGAGAAATCACACTGTCTAAAAATTTACGTCGGGTTTCGCTACCTTCTACAATCAAATCACTATCGGCAGGTGAAATTATTACCAGTGGAATAAAGCCAATATGATCTGAAAATTTGTCGTATTGCTTGCTGTTTCGTTTTAGAATTTTCTTTTGGCTTTTCTTTAAACTGCATACAATTTGTTCGTTTCTTTCGTTTTTTTCAAACTCACCATCGATGACAAAAAACTCTTCATCGTGTTTGATATTTTGTACTGCTAACGGATTAAAATAGCTTTTTCCATACGACAAATGATAAATTGCATCGAGTACATTGGTTTTGCCAACCCCGTTTTTGCCTACAAAACAGTTGATTTTGGTGTCAAACTCAAAGGAGGCTTCTGAAAAATTTTTATAATTGAAGAGGGCTATTTTTTTTAAATGCATCTGTTAAAGCCTACTGATATTGACAATTTTGTTAAAAAAAACAAAGGACAAATGGGTTGTTTTTTTGATGCGTGCAAATTATTGAAAAATATCGACAAAACATCTTTTAGATTTGAATAAAAATTTTATTTTTGCACTTCACTAAAATGTAACAAATGGCAACTTTTAATAAAAGAGGATATAAAGCACCGAAAGCAAAAGAAGAAAAAATGGACGATACTTTTATAGAAGATATAAAAGTAGATGAAAAAGATAGTACTACAGCAGGTGTATTTAATACATTAGATGCAACGGCTTCAAAAACGGAAGATTTTGTTGCTAAAAATCAGAAAATGATTCTAATTGTTGTGGGTGTAATTACCTTGGCAGTTGTTGGATATTTTGCTTACAATAAATTTGTAGTTGAACCAAAAGAATTGGATGCTGCCGATCAAATGTTTGTTGCACAACAAAACTTTCAAAAAGCAACTGACGATGCAACCAAAAGTGATTCTTTATATACATTATCTTTGAATGGTTCGGAAGGTAAATATGGTTTTGTGAAAATTGCAAGCGAATATTCAGGAACAAAGGCGGCTAATTTGGCCAATTATTATGCTGGTATGGCTTACTTGAACACTGGAAAATTTGACAAAGCAATTGAATATTTAACACAATTCAAATCAGAAGATAAAGTGTTAAATCCATTGACGCTTGGCGCACTTGGTGATGCTAATTCACAAATGGGTAAACAAAAAGAAGCTTTAGATTTCTATTTGAAAGCGGCTCAAGCCAACAAAAATGATTTTACTACGCCTCGTTACTTATTAAAAGCAGGTAAAACGGCTTTAGCATTAGGAAATAAAGCCGATGCTATTAAATATTTTACAGATATCAAAGATAATTTTGATGCTACTCCAGAAGCACAAGGAATTGACGCTTTGCTTGGATTAGCACAATAAATATTTAAACCTCGTAGTTTCTAAGGTTATCATCTTATTTTATTCTAAATTTGTAGTATTAAAAATTACAATTTAAATAACATGGCAACTAAAAATAAAAATTTATCGAATTACAATAAAGACACCATCCCAAACGCGAAAGATTTTCGGTTTGGGATTGTTGTTTCTGAATGGAACAGCCACATCACCGAAGGCTTGTATTCGGGTGTAATAGCCGCGTTAACAGACTGTGGCGCTTTGCATAAAAACATTATCCGATGGAATGTACCCGGTAGTTTTGAGCTGGTTTATGCCGCCAAAAAAATGATTGAAACTCAAAATCCGGATGTGCTAATTACTATTGGAAGTGTTATAAAAGGAGAAACCCAACATTTTGACTTTGTTTGCGAAGGCGTTACCCAAGGCGTTAAAGATTTGAATGTCTTGTCAGATGTTCCTGTGGTTTTTTGCGTTTTAACTGATAATACCGAGCAACAATCCATCGATAGGAGTGGAGGAATTCATGGAAATAAAGGAATAGAGGCTGCCATAACGGCTATTAAAATGGCTTTTCTGAGACAACAAGCCAATTTGGGGCATTTTCAAAACCATAATTTAATAGGCAGTAATCAATTGCAAATTGAAGATGGCATTGCGAAATTAGAGAAATAACAACAAGTTCAATTTAGTTTACAAAAGCACTTGAAAAGCAAACCAACTCCTTTAAATGGCACACGGATAACACCGATTGAGCGAATTTTAACGGATTATTTACAAATAAAATCCGTTTAGCTCGGTTTAAATCCGTGTCATCGGTGTCCCATTTTTTTGAATAAGTAACGGATATTCATGATTTATAAACCAACCTACTTCCCTTTTAAGTAGGTTTTTGTTTTTTATGAAAACTTTGACAATAAAACCAAATAGAAATTACTTAAATTTGTCAACTTTGGGTTTAAACTTTAAACCTCAAACTTTAAACCTTTTTTTAATGTCGAGTATCATTCAATTACTTCCGGATCATGTTGCCAATCAGATAGCTGCTGGAGAAGTCGTGCAGCGCCCGGCATCTGTCGTGAAAGAATTGCTAGAAAATGCAGTTGATGCTATGGCAACGGACATTAAATTAATCATTAAAGATGCTGGGAAATCACTGGTTCAAGTGATCGATAACGGACAAGGAATGAGTGTTACTGATGCCAGAATGTGTTTTGAACGGCATGCTACTTCTAAAATTCGTCAGGCTGAAGATTTATTTTCATTGTACACCAAAGGATTTCGTGGTGAAGCTCTAGCATCTATTGCTGCCATTGCTCATGTAGAAATGAAAACCAAGCAAGACCAAGAGGAGTTAGGCACACATATCATCATCGAAGGGAGTAAATTTGTCAATCAAGATGTAGCAGTTTTGCCAAAAGGCACTTCTTTCTCAGTGAAGAATTTGTTTTATAATATTCCCGCTCGACGCAATTTCCTGAAATCGGATACGGTGGAGCACCGTCATGTGGTAGATGAATTTCAGCGTGTGGCGTTGGCGCATCCCAACATTCATTTTACTTTTTACCACAATGGAAGTGAATTGTTCAATTTGCCTCCATCTCATTTACGTCAACGTATTGTAGCTGTTTTTTCTGGAAAAACGAATGAAAAGTTAGTTCCTGTTCAAGAAAAAACAGAAATTGTTGGGATTCAAGGATTTGTCGGAAAACCTGAATTTTCTAAAAAAAATCGCGGCGAACAGTTTTTCTTCGTCAATAACCGATTCATTAAAAGTGGCTATTTGCATCATGCGGTTATGGCGGCTTTTGAAGGATTACTCAAGGATGGTGCACAGCCGAGCTATTTTTTATACTTGGATGTTCCGCCAAACACGATTGACATCAATATTCATCCTACTAAAACGGAAATTAAATTTGATGATGAACATGCATTATATGCCATTTTGCGTTCTACTATAAAACACAGTTTGGGTCAATTTAATGTGGCTCCTATTTTAGATTTTGAACGTGATGCCGAGCTGGATACACCTTACCATTACAAAGATTTGGATGCCGAGATTCCGACCATTCAGGTGGACGGCAGTTTTAATCCTTTTTCTGTCGGAACGCCTGGTAAATCATTCGGAAGTGCAAAAAAATCAAACACTTCGAGCTGGGAAAGTTTGTATGTTGGTTTAAAGCAAGACACCGCATCTATTACAGAAATGGACGATTTTCAATTTGAAAGTAAAGTTGCTACGGCTGCTTTATTTGATGACAATGAATTTGAAAATACAGCAAATGCCACCTATCAAATACATAAAAAATATATTGTCAATCCTATAAAATCAGGCATGTTAATCGTTGACCAACAACGGGCACATCAGCGGGTTTTATACGAACAATTTCTTACCAATATGACCGTGCATCAAGCGATGAGTCAGCAATTGTTGTTTCCTTTAAATTTGTATTTCTCTTCCAACGAAATGAAATTAATTGATGAATTGAAAGCCGCTTTAGGGAATACAGGATTTCAATTTGAAGAAACACATCACGACCATGTGGTTATTTCGGGACTGCCTGTTACTATTTCTGAAAGTGAAGTGACGCTTGTTTTGGAACAATTATTAAGTGATTTGAGTGATGGAATTCCCGAAAATAGTTTCAGCCAAAATGATAGTATTGCCAAATCGATGGCGAAAAGTTTAGCAGTAAAAACAGGTACTTATTTAACTCAAAAAGAACAAGAAAATTTGGTAAACGGACTTTTTGCTTGCAAAGATCCTAATGTTTCTCCTTTTCAAAAACCCACTTTCATTACTATTAGTGTGGAAGATTTAGACAAAAAATTTGCTTTATGATGAACGTCACACCAACTGTTAAGCAGTTATTGATTATTAATGTTATTTTTTATATTGGTGCCAATTTGATTGGTAATCCAGAAATGAATTACAAGTTATTATCGCTGTATTCGTTTCAAAATCCTAATTTTCATTTTTGGCAACCCATCACGCACCTATTCATGCACGCGCCAATTCCTAATTTGAGTCATATTTTGTTTAATATGTTCGGATTGTATTCTTTTGGGTCTGCTTTGGAGCATTTTTGGGGTGGCAAAAAGTTTTTGTTTTTTTATATCTCTTGTGGATTAGGAGCTGCTTTGTTGCACAGTTTAATGAATTACTATTTCTTTGAAGACGCGTTAAATACCTTAATTGCTAATGGATTTTCTAAAACGGAGATAATACAAGTATTGAATCAAGGAAAATTTGATACTAGATGGCAAGAACTATTGTCTCCAACTTCATTTGATAGTTTTACAAGTGGCTATTTAGGAACAGCCGTAGGTGCATCGGGGGCTATTTATGGATTGTTAACGGCATTTGCCTTCATGTTTCCAAATGCCGAGTTGGCATTGTTGTTTGTTCCAATTCCAATAAAAGCAAAATATTTTGTTCCTGGAATAATTACAATTGATTTGTTTTTAGGATTAAAAGGGCAGTCTATTTTTGGTGCAGGAAGTACAGGAGTTGCTCATTTTGCCCATATTGGTGGTGCATTAACAGGATTTATAATGATGTGGTTTTGGAAGAAAACGCAGTTTAATAAAAACAGATGGAATTAATTTTAGGCAGTAGGTAATAGGTAGTAGGCAATAGGTATTAGGAAATAGAACAGCCAAACCCACGACCTACCCACCACAACCCACGACCTACTCTCTATAACCCACAACCTTAAAAAAATGAGCAGTATTATTGATGATTTAAAAATGCAATACAAATTTGGTGGAATAACCCAACGGTTAATCTATTGGAATGTGGCGTGTTTCTTACTATCCTTGTATTTTTACCATTTTGATTTGGGCTATTTTGAATATCCAAGATGGATTGCTTTGTATTCGGATAGTACAGTTGCTTTGTCCAACCCTTGGACTTTTCTTACCTATGCTTTCTTTCATGATGGATTTGGGCATATTTTTTTCAATATGATTTTATTGAATTTTGCTAGCACCTTATTTCTAACTTTTTTCACTCAAAAGCAATTGTTTGGTTTGTATATTTTGAGTGCGTTATTTGCAGGATTCGCCTTCGTTTTTGGTTATTATTTTCTAAATCAAAGCACTCTAATTGTGGGTGCATCGGCAGCAATTATGGCTATTTTAGTCGCTACAACTACCTATCAACCGTTGATGAATGTGCGGTTGTTGTTGGTTGGAAATGTAAAATTGTGGCACATAACGCTGGTGATTTTAATCATCGATTTGATGCAAATTCGCATTGAAAATACCGGTGGACATATTGCGCATTTAGCGGGAGCTTTTTTCGGATTTATTTTTATAAAATTGCTCCAAAATGGAATTGACTTGAGTAAAATGGTTTCAAATACAATTGATTTTTTTGTTAATTTAGTCAACAAAAAAAATACAACGCCATTTAAAAAAGTACATAAAAATTACAGCCCACCACCGGTTACTAAATCGGCTTCAAAGATTGTTACTAAAAGTAAATCACAACAGCAAATGGATGAAATTTTAGATAAAATTTCGCAATCCGGATATGACAGTTTGAGTAAAGAAGAAAAAGAATTTTTGTTTAAAGCAGGGAAATGATTTTTGATTTAAAACCTGAAACCAAAAAATAATGAAGAACCTATCATGGTTTAATAAAGTAATGTTTTTTTTCAATATAGTTTTGGCTGTATTGACTTTCGTTGCTTATGTTTTACCCTTTTTGGCTCCAAAACTGTTTCCTATTTTATCGGTATTGACTTTGTTCTTGCCGTTTATGTTGGTGCTTAATGTTTTGTTTTTTGGATTTTGGGGCATTCAATTGAAGCGACAAATACTGTTGTCGGGATTGGTTTTACTAATGGGGATTACGTTTATAAACAAATTTTATAAATTTTCAACCACAAATTTACCTCCTTCGGATGCTGATTTTAAAGTAATGAGCTATAATGTTCGGTTGTTTAATAAATTCTGTTGGTCCGACAAACAAACGGTTCCTATAGAAATTTCGGACTTTGTAAAAGAAAAAGATCCTGAAATTTTATGTATTCAAGAATATTCTAAAACCCAAGATTTTGATTACGGCAATTATAAATACAAATACATTTTATCTAAGGGAAAGAAAATTATAACGGGTCAAGCTATATTTTCGAAATTCCCGATAATTCACACAGGAAATATTGTTTTTCCAAATTCAAGTAACAACGCCATTTTTGCCCATATCAAAAAAGGGAAAGATACCC
>JBBALV010000014.1:37384-64620 GCA_040402815.1 Flavobacterium sp. | reverse complement strand
ATAAAACAGGAGTTTCTGTTCCGATTCCAATTTATGGCATTAAAAACAAAGAAATTGTCTTTAAAGAATGGATTTCAAATGTAAAAGAAGATACCATTTACACATTAAAAAGATTCGATGCTGATAAACTTGTAATTAATTACAAAAATGTTGTTCCAGAATTTAATGAAAGAAATAATTGGAAATCATTAAAACCATTTATCATTTGTAATAGGCCTATAAAATTCAATTTTATGAAAGATTTGGAAGATCCTAATTACAATCAGATTTTGTATGTTCCAACTTTAGAATACAATATTTATGACGGATTTATTCCAGGCATGCGTTTTCATAATAAAACTATCCTAGACAAACCTTTTAATTTTGATATTACACCCTCCTATTCCTCTAAAACTAGTTCTTTATCAGGTAGATTTTCATTGGCTGTAAATCAATTCAATCGCGATAGTAATATGTACACTATTCGCTACGGATTAAGTGGCGAAAATTACCATTATGCGCCAGATGCTTATTATAAAAAAATATATCCATACGTTCTATTCCGATTTAGAGAAAACGATTTTAGAGATAATCATTACCAAAGTTTGTTATTGAGACAAGTATCAGTAATAAGGGAACCAAGTGATTTTGTAAAAACTACATTAGAGGGAAATTATTCCATTTTTAATGTTCGCTACACTAATTCAAAATCCGAAATCACAAAACATTTTGGATATACAACCGATTTTCAGTTGGCTTCGAAATTTGCAAAAGCCTCAACAAGCATAAGTTTTAGAAGACTTTTTGATGATAATCGGCAAGTGAATTTGCGAATATTTGCTGGAATATTTCTGTATAACAAAACCGAAGCGTCTAACTATTTTAGTTTTTCTTTAGACAGACCTAGTGATTATTTATTTGATTACGACTACTTAGGACGATCAGAAAGCACTGGTATTTTTAGCCAACAATATATTCAGGCAGAAGGAGGCGTTAAATCTAAATTTGTTAACCCCTCTGCCAATGAGTGGATTACAACAGCCAATGGAAGTTTTAATATTTGGAATTGGATTGAAGTATATGGGGATGTTGGTTTAATGAAAAATAAGCAACAAGATGCACGCTTTATCTACGGTAGCGGCATTCGATTGAACTTAGTAACGGATTACTTTGAATTGTATTTTCCGATTCAATCTACCAATGGATTTGAAATCACGCAAACTAAATACGCGGAAAAGATTAGGTTTCTTGTTGCTTTTTCCCCACAGTCTTTAGTAGGTTTATTCACTAGAAAGTGGTTTTAACAACTAGTATATTTAATATTATTCTTAAAAAATAACTATACTTCTTTCACCAATTAATTAGGTAATAGTTAGATTATGAAATGATTAGTTACCTGCATTAAAAATAATTTTTATTTTGTTTAAAATCTATTTGGAAAACAAAAAAAGGTTAGTATATTTGCATCCGCATTACGAAAGAAGATGCGTCTTATTGGAGAAATGGCAGAGCGGTCGAATGCGGCAGTCTTGAAAACTGTTGACTGTAACAGGTCCGGGGGTTCGAATCCCTCTTCCTCCGCAGAATTAAAACCCTAACAATTGATTATCAATTAGTTAGGGTTTTTTATTTCTAGTCCTAGCCCACATTTAGCCCACAATCATTTTAAAATCTATTTACTAAAGAATATAATCCTTTTAAGCTGTTTTTAGCTTGTAAATTCCATTCTTGATACATTGGAAGCATTTCACAGAAAACATCGTTATATGGCTTTGCATAGCCTTCTTTTATCATAATTTCGTTTAAAACTCTACCATCGTTTAAAATAAGATAGCCTAAATGCCTTCCATATTTGTCAATTAAATTATTTTGTTCCTGTACTAATGTGCAATAATCACCCAAACTAACTTGATCTTTTAAAAAGTTGAATGATAAAAAACCTAATTTGATTAATAGTGCAGCTGGAACTTGTAACTCTTTTTCATCTTTTTTAATCTTATTACAATAATTTATTTCGGGTGCATCTATTCCTAAAAATCTAACTTCAATTTCCTTTTTTGAAATAATATCTTCTAAAATAATTCCATCACCATCAACAAATTTTACAATTTTCAGAAGGTTTTTTTTGACTGTTGTTTCGTTAGCGTTAAAATGCATCATTTAGCTTTAATTAAACCGTTGTTTTTCAGTTGTTTACGTTGTAAATTTAAATAAAATTTTTCAAATAAAATAATTAAAAAAATTAAGCTTATGGCCAGACAAAAAGGGCATGTAAAGTATGTCGGAACATTGGGTGAAGTTAGACACTTCAAAATTAAAGGTAACGCAGGTTACTTTGCAGGATTAAAAGGAGGACCAACAGCAGAGCAAGTTAAAACTGCTCCGGGCTTTGTTCGTACTCGTGAAAACATGTCTGAGTTTGCAGCATGTGCAATGGCAGGAAAATCTGTTAGAATTGCTTTATCAGCATTAATGAAACAAATGACTGATAGCCAATTTACAGGCAGGTTGACTGCTATAATGAAAAAAATAAATATTGAAGATGGTTCTGAAGCTAGAGGACAACGTGCTGTATTAGTTTCACAACAACCTCAATATTTAAAAGGGTTGGATTTTAATAAAAACATCTCTTTCAATGGTATTATCAGTGCTCCATTTACATTAACTGCAACAGTTGATAGAAATGAAAGTACACTGTCTTTACCATCATTTAATCCAATGAGTTTTTTAAACATCCCATCAGGAGCAACGCACTTTAGAGTTATTAATGCGTTGGCAGTTGTTTCAGATTTTGAGTATAATTCTGCTACAAGTGCTTATGAACCTTCGGAACCATTGTTAAATGAATTGTCTGCCATTGAATATTCTGTTTATACTCCAATAGATGGAATTACCTCTTTAACTGAAGTTACAGCAACGTTGCCAGGTTCTCCAACCTTATCACCTAATGTAGCGGTTTTAGGTTGTATTGGTATTGAATTTTATCAAGAAGTTGGAGGTAATTACTATTTATTCAATGCAGGAAATGCAATGAAAATTCAAGAAGTATTCTAAAAAAACCATCAGTTTGCAAGTTTGCAAAGTCTGCAATGTTGCAAATTAAACCCTTTCGAAAGAGAGGGTTTTTTATTTTGCACTAATTTATCTATAATGCGCGCTTATATTGGACTTATGGTGCAATTAAGTATGGAACATGTACGAATGAATGTAAAATTGAAAAAACGTTTTTTTATCCAAAGAAAAAATCCAAGTAAGCCCGTAACTTTCCATTCATCAATCAACATTCCGATAAGAGTCAACCTGAGCTGTTTTTTTTAAAATAATGCTTACCGTGAGCGTTCAATCGAAAGATAATAGTTCTGGCATTATTTTAAAAAAAATTGCATCCATAGGGGTTTGGGGAAATGGAAGATTTCCCCAACTGAACTTACCTAGTGCGTTGGCAGTAGCGAAACAAGGGTATAGTTTTTTATTTGCTTATTGGGATGTTCTGATTGCTTTTATTGTTGGCTTGGTGCTTCATTGCCTCTGCTGAAAATGTATCTGTTTATTTAACTGAATATTTGATTGGTATGGGGTAGCATCAAGACAGCTTAAAAGCAATTTACTACTGATGTTCTGGCAAATAAAAAACTATACTCTTGTGGGCAAATTTGATTATTGAGGATGCCTGATTGTTCTTGCGAAATGGATTGTTTCTAATTATTACAAATGTTGTACGGAAACGTAATGGCATCTTCAATAAACAATGCAAATACTCTACCGCTTTTGGGTGGGTGCGGCTGGTGTGGCGGCTATTTTACATAATGAAATTATAGTTTCGAGCCCATCGGTGTTCGTGGGCTTGAACTATAATGTAGCCTTCATTATGTAAAATAGCTTGGGAGTGGTTTTTAGCGTTGGGAAGCTCTTGTTTTTCGAGCGTTGGGTAAGTGCAGTGCTTTTTTTGCCTGTTTTATGTGCGATGGGGTTGGGAAAATAAAACAGGCAAAAAATGCTTTGCACAGCTTGGAAAAAAACAAGTGCTTATAGCGTTGGGAGAAAACCACTAGAGCGTTGGCAGAGCGTTGGATTGGGTGGGTGAAAATACTTCAGCGATAGCGTTCCTATATTTTTTAAACTTAAACTACATTTTAATCGATTTCCTTTTACGATAATTAAAGTAATAAATAAAAGAAACATTAATTATACAACTTTTTTGAAAAATTATATACAATATTAATAAAAAATTATATATTTGCATATGAAAAAAAATCTCTGTTGAGACCAGAGATTTAAGTATACCAAGGGTTACAATATAAAATTAAAGTAAATGGTAGAATTATTACGATGCGAAGATAATAAATCTTCACGAAGAATGCAAGGAAAAAGAGTACTTGCTGTTAATGAAACGTGTAAAGTTGAATTAAAAAATGAAATTCAATTGTTATACAAAGCTTATGAAGAAGCGTTGACTAAATCAAGTAAGGTTTTGTCAATGTTGCCGGTTCATAGTAGATCTAGAACTCTTGAAGCTTCTATTATACAGAGTTGCTTTGCTGAAAGTTTAATTGAGAACTTTCCAGAAAAAGCATTTTTTGGTAAATATAGAAGGCTTATTTTGAGAGTAAATGGTTATCTAATTTTATTTAAAAAACTTAATAAGAAAGGATATCCAATGAATATTAAGACAGTTAATGTCCAATCAATTTTAAATCAAAATCAAGTATTAGACTTGTTTTCTGAATCTGATTATAATGATGAGCCAATTTTGTATTTTGGTTATCAAAAAAACAAATTTGGAGAGTATGTAAATCCTCAATTAATTTATATTGATGAAGGAGATGTTAAATTTTCAATTGTTGAAACTGACGTTCAGGTAGTACTGAATATAACTAATAGAAGTAACGATGATGTTTCTATTGAAGTTAAGCCAAAATTGAAAGACAATAATGTATTAAAAGAAGCAAAATAGTAACCGTAACCCTTGGTTTTACTTTTTATTTATACCTTATACATATAAATTATGAATCATAAACAATTAACATTTGCAAGAGAATATAGAGGCTATTCACAAACAGAATTAGCGGAATCTATTAAAGGTCTTTCACAATCTAATTTATCAAAGTTTGAAAAAGGATTTGGTGTTTTGTCTGATGATATTCAAAAAAAAATTATTGAGTATTTAAACTTTCCTGATGACTTCTTCAATAGAAAAATAAATAGTACAATTGAAAATGCTAATTACAGAAAAAGAGCTTCAATTGGAAAAAACATAACACAAAAATTTGAAAATAAATGCAAACTAATTGGATATATTATAGATGAGTTTTCAGAGAGTATTGAATGGCCAAATTTTTCACTATCACCTTTAAATGTAGAAGAAGGATATACACCACAATATATTGCAGGTTATAATAGAAAACTATTAAAGTTAACTAAAGATGAACCTGTGAAAAATATCATTAGTTTACTGGAGCAAAACGGAATAATAGTATATGAAATTGATGAAATAGAAAAATTTGATGGTGTTTCGTTTATTACTGATAAAGGTTTTCCTGTAATCATTGTCAATAAAAATTTCTCTAATGATAGAAAAAGATTTACAATTGCACATGAACTAGGACATATTTTACTTCATAATGAAAACTTATACCCTATCTCGTCTTATCGTGATAAAGAAAAAGAAGCTAATATATTTGCAAGTGAATTTCTTATGCCTGAAATTGAAATAAAAAATTCACTAAGACAACTTAAAATGAATGACTTAGGTGATTTAAAAAGTTATTGGCTGACGTCAATGGGAGCTATTATTAGAAAAGCTAAAGATTTAAATTGTATTGATGAAAATAGATATAGGTTTTTCATGATTGAAATGAGCCGTTACGGATACAATAAAAAAGAGCCAATAGAGGTTTTTATAGATAAGCCAACGTGTTTTAAAAACGCTTATCAATTATTTAAAGATGAGTTATCTTATGATATTAATGACTTTGTTAATTTTACCGCACTGCCAAAAGATATTTTAGATGATATCTTATCATTTGAAAGAATGGTTAAGCTAAAAGTAATTAAACTAAGTTAAATCAAACCTCTTAATTGAGGTTTTTTTGTGTGTAAATGAAATATTAACGAAATGAAGCAAACAAAGAATTGATGCTAAGAATACTTGGACTAGGAGCGATTTTTGTGCTGATGAATGAGGTAATTATTTTAAACTTGCGCAGCAACATTATTAAGTAAATCAAAATATTCATCACATAATATTAAATCTGTAATTTTAACTTCATTATTAATCAATTGTGAAACTATAAAAATCGGTTTTTCTTCTTTCCCATTTATACCTAATGACAACTGATTACATTTATCAGTGTAGTAATTCTCTAACTCATTATCAAGAATAAATAAATTTATTTTTTCTAAACGTTTAATATATTCTTTTATTGATTGTTGTTTTTCTTCTGAAAAATTAATTAATCTTTTTGCTCTAAATGGTTCCTTTATTGTTTTTCTTAAATCTCTTTGATCAACCCTAACGTTTTCTAGTTGCACAGAATTTACAAACGTTTGTATGTGTTCAATAATTTTTCTTGATATTTGAAAATCAGGAATATTTAATTTTCCTTTCAAGCCATTTAATTCATCATGTACTTCTTGCGGATAACCTAGTCCTGAAAAAAAATCATTTAAACCTCTTATAAAAAAATCAAAATCAGCCAAAACAAAAGTTGGTATATTTAATTCATTTAGCTTTTTTACATATTTCCAAAATTCAGATTTACCACCAACAGATATAACTGAAATATTTTGCTCATTTAACCAATCTTCACCTAAATCTGTATTTAGATATTTGCCATAATAATTTGCAATAGCTTCTAATATATATTTATCACCACCTTCAACTAAAATTACTTTGTCAGCAAAAAACATCTCTGCATTTTGTGTTTTAGTTAATATTTGTTTTTCTTTTGACAATGAAAATTGTGTATTAGTACCTTTTGTACCTAGAAAATTATCCTTTCTAACAGATATAATATTCAAATTTTCATGTGCAGATGTTATAAACTCAGTTGAGTGAGTAGTTATTATTACTTGATTTCTGTTGCCTTGTAAAAAATCATCTATTCTATGAGAAATAACCCTTCTTGCTTGAGGATGTAAATATATCTCTGGTTCTTCTACGGCCAAAAGGGAAGAGGAAGAATGAGCTATGTTATTAGTGTAATAATTATAAAGCCCAATAATTACGGCACTTTGTATCCCCGACCCTTTTTCTTGAAGTAAACTGTTAAAACCATCATCAACATATATTAAAGCACTTTTATATATATCAATTTTTGTATCAGGATTAAATTGAAATGATATTGTAGTATTTGGGAATGCTACTTTTACTTTTTGTTCGTTTATATCATTTTGCAAATCTTTGAATATACCATTTGAAGCTTTTTTTAAATTTTCAAAAGCATTTATTAGTTCAGGGTCTTCAGAATTTATATATTCTTTAAGAAGTCTACCAAACCAAGACCATTGATTAATTCTAAGTTCGTTTTGTGGATCTCTAAATGAATGTATTATAGCACTCTGTAATAATTCGTTTCTAACAGGTGCTGAAAAACACATAACCCAATTATCATTTTCGCTCGATTTATAAAAAAACGTATCTCCTTATGAAATCTACCATTTTGTAGTCGGTAAGCTCTAAAACCAAAAGCAAACATAAATTTATCTTCAAACTCAGTTTCAAAGGCTCCTTGGTTTTTTAGTTTTGGGTTAACATAAAATGTATCAATACCTTCGTCATCTTCACCTATGTTCATTATTGCATCCAGAGAGCTAAAGAAATCATCAATTGGTTCATATTTCAAAAAATGTGTAACAGGTTGTTTTACAGGTTGTTTTCTTCCTTTATCATTTACAATCCAATCCGTTATTTCAGCATGATACTTATAACCAAAACATTTATAAATTTCAGTATAATTCAATTTTTCATCACTATCTCTTTTTAATTCACAAAAAATATAAATAGGATTTGAAGTATCGCCGCCATAGAAATCATTTGCAGTAATATTATCTGATTTTTGCCAAGTTGGACTACTTTCACCTAATATTAGGTCAATAGCTTTAATAATATTACTCTTCCCAGCATTGTTTTTACCCACAATTATATTTTTGCCCTTTTCAAATTTTAATGACAATTGTTTTATAGATCTATAATTGCTAATGATAAGTTTAGATAAGTGCATATTTAGTTGTTTTATGTTGAATTTTAAAATCTCATATCATTCAAATTGACTATTAATTTGTTAATAGAAATTAATTAATAGAATTTATATCAATTATTAAATTATTTGCAATATGTAAGAATTAAAATATATAAAAATGCAATTTAGGGATTAATTTCAATTTTAACGCAACTAATTATGCTAATTATAGTATGTAGTTTTTAAACTATTGATTATTTAGATTTGTGCATACTAAAATTAGCAAAATGAATAAATCTAATATTTTAGAAAAATTTGGAGAAAAATTAAAACACTTAAGGAAAGTAAAAGGTTTATCTCAAGAGCAATTAGCAGAGAAAGCCAATTTGCATAGAACTTATATTGGAATGATTGAAAGAGCTGAAAAGAATATTACACTATTAAATATTGAAAAAATAGCAAATGCCCTTGATACTAAAGTTTCAAGTCTATTAAATGAGGAATAAAAAAATACAAAAAATAAAAATGGAAGAAATAATTAATTTGGCAGACAATAAAAGAGTTTGGCATCAGAATTTTATTGATTATACAGAATTTATAGTTACCAACCCTATTTACAAAGGACTGTACTTTGAACGTGGTTCAGACAATAGAGTTAAATGGGTCATAACTGGAAAGTCTGAAAATGGTAAAGAAAGAAGAAAATGGTGGGATGAACAATGTGTTAAAAACGGTATTACGATTGAAGCAGGATGTTATGCTAAAATAGCTCTTAAAATTCATCCAACAAAAATTCATATTTGTCAAATTTGTGGTAAAGGTTTAAGTCTTGAATATGTATATCCAAATCGTAGAACAATTGCAGCATTAAAGAAAGAATTTAATGTTTCTATCGTCCCATTTTCTAAAGATATATTTCAGATAATTCAAGAAATTGTAAAAGATAACAAGGATATTGATAAAATCAAACTTGTTTTTAAAATTCCAACAGCTGAAAATATATCATTAGCCAATATTGAAAATTATATTAGGCAAAATTATGTTGATGGCTTTGCTAAAGGATTGCTTTCTCCTGGTGCAATGAGCAATTCTCCTGACAGATTAGATGGTTATCATTCGGATGGTGCTTGTTGCAGACACGAAAGCGATAAAGGACGACATAAAGAAAATTTACAGCGTTACGGACAAGATAGAAGAGTTTATGAAAATTGGGCTGATGGAGATTGGAAAATGGCTGACCGCTTGATGTCTTATTTTAGAAAACACGGAGTTAGTGCTGACCATATTGGTCCCATTTCACTTGGTTTTTGCCATCGACCTAAATTTCATCCCTTGACGAGAGCTGAAAATTCTGCCAAAAACAATAGAATGAGTTTAAATGATGTTCAGGTTTTATTGGAAGATGAAAAAACAGAACAAGTAGTTTCTTGGCATTCAAAACAAATTTGGGATTTGTTAAAAAACAAAGTTAAAACGGATGCCGATGCAATAAGATTAAGTGATATAATGAGAAAAAATCTTCATTATGTACTTATAGTTTTCTCAATGATTGACGAAAAAGGTTTTAGAGAGTTTCTTACTAAATTCTTAAATCCTGATTATTCATATTTTGATTATAAATTCGAAGGCTTCAACCCTGAAACTGGTAAATATAGTCAGGTAATCTCAAAAAGACTAACAGGACAAAATCAACTAAACAATATTAATCGTTACAGTAGAGTTGCTTTTGAAAAATTGAAAGAATATAGAAGTATTGAAAATAGAAAAATAAATATTTGGAAAAATGATACTATTCAAGCTGAATTAGAAAATCTTTTCGCTCTTTTAAATGAAGCGAATGAAGTAGATGCAAAAATTCAACTTGATAGTATATTTGGCTTATTGGCTGAACTCCTCGTTAAAGAGAATTGGTAATTTTTCTTTTTTAGATTTAGTTACATTCGCATAAAATGTTTTAAAGTCAATTTCATTCATCATTAGTTTTTCATAATCTGAAGTTGCTTTATAATCAATATTCGTTTCAAAATCTCCACTATCAGTTTTTAATTCAGGTAATCCAGCGATTGCCTGTTTTACTGTTATTGGGTTTGGTAAATTATCATCAGTACTTGAAAATAATATTTTAGGAGATTTTATTTCTTGTTTTACCAAAGAACCGACAATAATAACTCTTTTACGTTTTTGAGGCACTCCAAATTCTTCTGCATTTAATTTGAAAGGTTTGTTTATGTGGTAACCAATCTCTTCAAAAGATGCAATAATTTCTTTAATTGCTTCTCCATTTCTCATACTCAAAATACCTGTAACATTTTCCATTACGAATATTTCAGGTTTGATTTTATCCACTAATTCAACAAATTCTTTAAATAGTTGATTACGCTTATCTTCTGGATTTCTCCAACCGGCACTCGAAAAACCTTGACAAGGAGGACCACCAATCACAACACCTACTTTATTATAACCACTTGTTGAAGCAATTATCTTTTCTTTTATTTCTGGTGATGTTACATCACCTAAAATCAAATTATCTCCATTGTGATAATGAGAATGATTTTGTTTATAGGTTTCAAAATAATTCTTCTCAATCTCATTAGCTGAAATTAGTTCAAAATCTTCCATTAGAAAACCCTCTGACATACCACCTGCTCCTGAAAATAAATCAACAAAAGTTTTATTTTGAAGAAATGGTTTAATTGTTTCTGCTATTGCTCTAGCTAATAATGGAGGAACTGCATTACCAATCTGTTTATATTGAGCTGATTTACTACAATGAAAAACATAACTATCTTTAAATGACTGTAATCTCGCACCTTCTCTTATTGATATTATTCGGTCTTGTGATGGATGTAAATTACAACCATTCCCTAATCGATTAAAATACGTTGTAATAGTATAACTTGGTTTATTGTTATCCAATCTACCATAGTACGTTGTTCTTCCTCCTGAACGCCTAATTTGCTCTAACCTTTGAGAAGGAATATGCACAGGAATACTCTGCCAATTACCTCCCTCTGGAATATGTTTAGCCATTTCCCATTCTAAATCACTTAATCTTGGTGCAATGTGATTATATAATTTCTTGCTCATATACTGGCTTTAATTTCTTTGTTATTTTAGTTCCTGTTAGATATTCAGTTTCGATGTTTGTAAGTCCGTAAAGTTTACAAATGTAATTGTCTATTTCTGATTGATTTGATACTAAATCTTCAATATCAAAATTATCTAAATCAACAATTGGCAACTCATCTAATTCGTAATTATTAATGTGGTTATTACTACTTGTAATTTTAAAACGCCAATTTAACAAACTACTATTAAGAATATAATTTAGCTTTTGAAGATCATTCTCATTTCTTGTTGAAACAATATAATTACAGGAATTTCCAAGAATATCTGTTTTTTCACTTAAAACAAATTTTAATCTTTTATGAGTATCAACATTTGAAATCTGCTGACATATTAGCCTTTTTCTATCAAAGTCATTATTCTTGTACTCATTTGATTTTTTTGCTAAAAAGCTATCAATTTCAACATACTCTCCATTTTTATCTACAACGCCATTTTCTGAAATCATATTTCCTCTAACTAAACGCCATCCTGTATTATTATTGGTAATGCTTGACTTAAAAAGCGTTAAATCTAATTCTCCTCTTCTGTTTCTTATAAATGGAATTTCATTAATCTTTTTATGTTTTGAAATTTTAGACAAAATTGACCAACCTACTTTGTCAATTAATGGTATTTCAAGATTAGTTGGAAAAATATTTCTAATGGTTTCAACGTTAATATCAAATTTAGATTTATCAATTTCAATATTAATATTATTAGTTATTTCAGATTTTTGAATATAAAATATAACCGTAGATTGAGATACGTTTTCAAATAGTTTTGCTGCTTCTGGATAATAACGAATAAAATGTAATTTGTGGTTTGTTACTATGTGCTTACGAAGTTTAGCAGAAGTTAAATCGCCAAAAATAGATGACGGACAAATTATTCCTATTTGACCTTTAACTTTAGTAATTCTAATAATCATTTCTATTGAAAGTTGATAGTAATTCAACATTCCTTCAATTGAGTAACTATAAAAACCTGATGTTCTAAAAAAGGTTATTTCATTTTGAATTCTATTCTGAAGATTTAAAAAATATCCATTTAATTTCTTTTCATCATCCTTTTTATTAGCTTTTAACAAACAATATGGCGGATTAGAGAAAACGACATCGAAACCTCCTTTTGATAGTGCTTTATCAAAATCAGTAGAAAGATTAAAATTATTATTATCATCCTGCAACAAATTAACTTTTGGCACTAATGCGTTTCTATTTAGAATATTAATTTTTAAAGCACTTATAATTCTTGGATTTAATTTTTTGAAATATGAGATTACCTTTATTCTTAAAACAGCCAATGCCATTTCATCAATATCAATCGCAAATAAATTATCACAAACTATTTTTTCAAATGTTAAGTTATGTTTTTTGTTAAGTGTTTCGAGAGCTTCAAAATAAAATCGTCCAGTACCACTAGCAAAATCTAAACAAGTAATTTTTTCAGGTTTTACATTTTCTTTGATTGCATTAGAGATACAATTATCTACTATTTCGTTTGTAATTTGTTTAAGTGTATATACTGCTCCTGTTTCTCGTAAATGATGTTTAGATTTTTTTCTATTAAGTTTACCGTTGTTAATTGAAAACTCTGAATTCAAAAAAGCAATATGTAATTCTTCAACAATTTCAGGAATTAAATCAATATAACGATGCATAAAATCATTAATTTCCTCAATTGCTTCAAAATCAAAAACATCATTAAGAGCATTGTAATGATCTAAATGTTTTTCATTTATATAAATTGTTATTAGTGAATTTATAAGTCGCTCATGAATTTTATAAGCTACATTTAATTCATTTGTTAATAATAGATTAGCATTAACCAAATGTACTTCTGCTGGAGAAGTGGTACTTATTTCCTCGCTTTCTGAGAAAAAATCATTTTGAATTTGCAACGTAATAAGTTGCTCTTCCTTTTTTAGCAAGTAATTTAAAACGTTTGCAATCATTTTTTCTTATTTGTTATGGTTCGTTGATATTGAATTTTGGCTTCTGCAACTTGTAATATTTCTGAAAACGAATTTTCGTCTTGAATTTCATAAAAAACAATATCACTATAAAATGAAATAAGTAATTCGTCTTTGTCTGCATTAAAGATTTTTGAAACTTCTTCAATCATCTTAATGTTCGGTTTCCTTTCATCTCTTTCAATTTTACTCAAAGTTGATTGGTCAACATCAAGTAAAGCTGCCAATTTTCTCAATGGCATATCAGCTCCTTCACGCAAGTTTCTGATTTTAAATCCAATACTTTCCAAATTTTGCATAGATAAAATATTTCTTGACAAATTATGTCCAAATATATAAATTTATATTGAATAAAAAAATTAAATAATCTTTTCATAAAATCCTGTTTTAGGTTGTGTTAAGTAATTGCCCAAACAAGATTTAAGAAAATTACCCACTGAACGCTCACCAATATCAAACTTTTTACCGATTTCAATTGCTTCTTTTCTTTGGAATTTATTAGGTAATGCATCGAAAAACTTCTTCTTGTTTTCGCCCGATTTGAATGGTCCTTGTTCTCCTTGCTTTGGTAGATTAGTAAACATTATAACACTGTGTTGAATATATGTTTTTGTTAATGTTAATGCTGTTTCGAAATCAATGTCTAAACAATACACTTCTTTGTGATGCTCATTTGTTACAAACTTTCTTATAGCTGTGAAAATCATGCAAAAACGATATAATATCAACCCTAATCGCTTAACTATACTTAAAGCATCTTCACTAACAAACGTGTTTATTTGTTCTAAAAAAGAGCTAAAAATAGGATTAAATCTTTCCCATTGTTCGTCAGTTAAATGTAAAACCATCTCGTCCCTTTCGTAAAACTCAACTAGCTTTAATACTTCCTTTGATTTGTTAGTAAAATAGTCTGTTAAGTTTACTGGATTTCCTTTAGGTGAAGGGTCTAACCATACTGCATCTGTTTTAAAAACATAAAATATAAAACGACTAAACAAACCGTCTTCTGCTGATGCAATAATATTAAATACTTGTTTTGGTGTACCTGATAATGCAACAGATAATTGAGGATTGTTTACTTCAATATATTCTCCATCGGTTTTAATACTTTTTGATATTTTTTCGTGATGAAATGATTTTCTCAACATATCGGAATATGCTCCCCATTCGTTTTTAAAAGTTTGTCCTAACGTATCTGCTTCGGTTTCGCAAATAATTCCTTTTCCCTCGTTCCAATCTAAATGCTGAATTATTTTTGCATTACTTGTGTTTGCAGGAATATAAACAACTTTGAATTTTGGTGGCATTGGCATTTCTGCACCTGGTTCTAGTTTTCCTTTTCCTTTTAGCATTTTATAAGCTGCTAATTTTTCGTCATAAATTTTTTTATCATCTAATGAAAGTGCTAATGTTTTATCGTGGTATTTATCTGCTAATGCTTTAGCAAATTTCAAAGCTCCTTTCCCTGAAGCTGCTGGAGCTAAAATGAAAGAAAACAAGCTTGGATAAATAACGCTACCGCTATATAAACCTGAAACATTAGGTAAGCAACCTGATAAAATTGCTAATGCTCCTGTAAGGAATGTATCTCTTTCTCTTTCTTGTGTAAATACTTGACAGCTTTCAAACAAAATAGGCGGTAGGTTATCGTAAACCGATTGCGGAATTATAGGCGTTCCTTTTAGACAATCTTCATAATCATCAAAATTATTGTCTGTATTTATAATACTATCTGTTTTGGAACTTTGCATGTTTGCAAACTTTGCAAACTTTGCAAAGTCTGCACTTTGGTTTTTATATGTGCTGTTTACTGTTGCTTTTATTTCTCTTTCTTCTAAATCAAAATTATTAATACAATAGTTTAATGTATCATCTTCATAAATACCAAACTTGTTAGCATTGCAAGAGAATAGGAAAATAAAGTTATTTCTATTGCCATTGTAATACTGTTCTTTTTGCTCCGTAAACTTTAAGCACTTATCTAATAATTCATCGGTTGTAAGGTCGTGTTTAACTTCTTTTATTGGTTCTGATTTAATTGGTTTAACTTCTTCCTTTAGTTCAAAAGTTACTGCATTTTCATTTATAAATAATTCTGTATCACAAGAAACAAAACATAATCGGGTAATATCTTTGCACTTTACATCAAAATCATACCCTGATAACTCCCTATAAAAATTAGCCACTTGACTGTATGCTGTTGTGTGTTGTTCTGCATTTGAATTGACTTTAATGAATACTTTTAAACCTTCGTTACTTGGACTTATAAATGATGCAAACGTGTATCTACATCCATTTACAAGCGTAACAAGGTTGTTTACTTCAGTTAATGGTATATCATCAAAATCTATACATACTACCTGTGAATAGGTTACTATATTTGCTTTTGTTCTGCTTTCTCCAAACGTTCCAGAACTTGTAAAACCTATTAAACCGCTTTTGATTTCATCGGCTAATTTTTCATCGCCTTTATGCAGAGCATATCGGATTGAATTTATTTCACTTTGGTATTTATCGGATTTGATTTCTTCTAATACTTCTAAAAGATTTCGCTCGCCTAAGTTGTATTTGAACTCTTGATAAACACTAACCATCAATTTGCTATTTGCTATCTGTTCCATTGTTACTTAGAATTATAGTTATCGTTTAAAAGCTTTTGAATATCTGAAAGCCTGTAGTAAATTTTGTTTCCTACTTGAGAGCAAAGAATAATTTTTTTGTTTCTCCATTCCTGTGCTGTTCTTTTACTGATATTCATTAATTGCATAAATTCTTGAATATCAAAAAATATATCTTCGGGATCTAATTTGCTTCCGATTTTCATCTGAGCAACTAACAGAGCTACTTGTTCGTCTAACCTTTTTAAGATTTTTTCGGCATCATCATAAAAATTATTCATAGCTTACTTTTTTAATTGGGTTAAACGTTCCATTATTTCACTCTTTTTATAGTAACGTCTTGCGCCTATGCCATAGGCTTTGACTTTACCATTGTTTGTCCAAGCCCATAAAGTGCTGCTATCAATTTTTAGAAATTGGCAGGTTTCATCTCTGGTCATTAATTCTTCTGAATTGTCTTTTGTTTGAAGCTCCTTTTGAAGTTCAAAAATTCCGTTTCTAACGGATGTACCTATTAGCTGTTGTAGTTGTTCAACAGTTAGGTTTTGAAGTAAAATTGCATTGTTTTGCATGACTTGTTATATTTAAGATTAACAAGCCAAAAGTCTTGGTGAAGTCGTGTTGTGGATTGAATGAAATCGTGTGTTCTATAACACGGTTTTCGTGTGGTTTATTTTACCTTAGCATATATACTATCTCGCAATGCTTTCTTACCAATTTCTGCTTTTGGTTTTAATCTATCAATAGCAATATCAAAATTAGATAACATCTCAATATATGTTTTGTGCAGCAAATCAAAATGTATTAAACCCTCGTAAGTCATTTTATAAAAGACATAGCTGTAATTGGATAAATTCTCTTTTGAGTTACCAAATTCATCATGCAATTTTTTAAAAACTGAAAATGAATAGTAATCTTTAAATATTCTCGGATATGGGTTTACTTCACTAGGTACTTTGATTTCCTTTTCATAATTTTCAACTTTTACTACTTCCGGGTTTTTGGTTGTAGGTTTCATTAAATCTGCAATTGATTTTTTTCTTGTTTGTTCTTCAACTTCGTCTGGAGTTTGAAATGAAGTAAATTCTTCAATTCTATCCCAAGCAATAGAAGTAATTACATTACAATCGTGACAAAAAGCTTTGTTATCATAAGCTTTTACATTATCGAAATTTGTTTTGTCGTAATCAACTCTGATTTGCTCTGTTAGTTCCCAGTATTGCCCAACTCGTTTGCAATTATCATAAGTGTAATTATCTGATTTTCTTGTGAAATAAAACAATTCTGTAAAGGCAGTATTAAAGTCAAAATGCTTGTAATCCTTTATTGTCCCATTCATAAAAGCTTCTAATTTGAAAAAAGCATCGTTAAGTTTCTGTATTACTTTATCATAATTTAACTCTGTATCGTTTGGAATATCAAGGAATGATTTATAAATAAAAAAGCTATTTATATCACAAACTCCTTGAATAAATTCTTTTAATGGCTTGTATTTATAACCTAGACTTTCGATAACACTTTCAAATTTATAACGTTCTATTTCATTTAAATCTATGTTAACCAATTCTTCAAATAATTCATAGTATTCTGTTAGTAGAAAGTTTTTTGTGATTATTTCTCTTAATTCTTCAAATTCAGTATTTAGTGGGTCGGGAGTTGTTAAGCAATTTAGATAACCCGCAATAATAGGATTGCATTTGCTTATTCTTTTTTTGAATTTTTGAACCTTTTTAGTAGTGATGGTTTGCTTTTCATTATCATCAGAACATAGAGAATAGTCAAGCCTGCCCAAGTCTCTTTCTTGTTGCTCGATGCCAAAAATTTCCATGTTTACAAAATCTAGAAGGAAGTCTAAAACTTTCTTCTCTCTATCGCTTAACTCACCCATCAGTTTGCGGTATTATTTTAAAAATGTGAATGTATGAAAAACCCTTAAATATTAAAAGTAATTTGTTAACTCCATTGCAATATCCTTGTTACTCTTTCCTATATAAGTTAAAAACATTGCTTCTGTTGTATGTCCTGTTATGTACATTAAAAATGAAGTTGGAATTTTGCCATAATTGTTGGTTGCAAAGCTTCTTCTTCCAATATGAGAAGAAACCATCAAATGTTTTGGATAATCTTTTGTAACTTTTTCTTTTATCTTATGGTCAAATAACGTTCCGTGTGTAGGTTGGTTTATTTCAGCTGCTTCACATACTTTTTTGATGTGTTCATTATATTTTTGGTCGGAAATCTTTCTAGGGAAATTACCATCGTATTTCTTCATTATTTCAATGATTTTCTTGTGCAATGGAATTGTCATTATCTTTTCTGTTTTAACCTGTGTAAACTCAATTAATGGCTTTAATTCACCTGCTTTATTCTTTTCGTATCTAATCATAGAATTATCAAAACGTAAGAAATCGGAAACCCTTTGACCACAATAGCAGCTTATCAATAACCAATCACGTGCATTTTCTAGGCCCTCAGTTAATTTCTTACTTTCTATTTTTTCTATTGCTGCAATTTCTTTTTCATCTAAATAGATGTTGTCTACTTTATAATATTTTGCTTTGATACTATCAAGCTGATAATGTGTTTCTACTCCGTTTGCTTTTGCATGTCGGCAAAATGTTTTTATAAAACGAATGTTTCTTGCTGTTGTGTTTGGAGCATATCCAACACTAATGCAGTATTTTTCAAAATCCATTTTGAATTTTGCATCAATATCACGAATGTATAAAACTGATTTTGTTTGTTCTTGATAACGCATCAATAAATGCTTGATGACATTACACTTTGTAATAGTGCTGCTTTTTACATCGGCTTTTTTAAACTCAATGAAAGTATCAATATAATCAACTAATTTATCTGGATGCTTTTCTTGTTCCTGTGGTGGATTTACAAAATCTTTTAACCATTGAGCATCCACAACCTTAACTCCTTTGCTTCGGTTGTACTCTTTTAATAGGTCATTTTTTAATGTTGATAAATCTGTATCCAGGTTTGCAATATGAATATCTTTTAAAGCTTTCTTTGTTGGTCGCTGTTCTGCATCATCCCAATTGATTGGGTCAATATGATAATTTGTTTTAGCTTTGATGTCAAGTGTTCTGCCATCACGTAAACGAATGTAAATAACCGCAGGACTTTTTTTGCTCTGAAGGAGTAGATAAATTGATGCCATATTTTTGCCTTTTTATAAAGCATAAAGATACAAAATCTAGTCCACATTTAGTCCACATTTGTCAAAAAATATCCTAATTTATCCAATATCATCCAACACCTTTTATTTTAAAAACCTTTGTTAAGTATTGATTTTATTGACTTTTTGTATAAAAATAGGAATATTTAATTTTTGGGAGTTTGGAAAGTTGTAGTTCCTCTTTCTCCGCATAATTTCTAACAAGAAATAAGCTAAAACCCTGATTATCATTGATAATCAGGGTTTTTTTATGAGGAAATATGGCTCTGAAAACGCCATAAAACGACACATTTATTTTGCAACTTGTGACGTAATCCCAAAAAACACCAATTACGTCACAGTATGTCGCTCAATGTTTCGTCCTGTCTCGTTTTGACGTTTTGCAACTCGAGATTTTGCCATCAAATTTGTACTCAAAATAGGAGGCCATTTGATAAAATTATTATGTCGTCAAAAACAATTTTATTTATTTGGCCAACGCGCCACCTGGCTCCTTCGCTAAAACAGTCCATAGGACTGTTTTTATACGCTCGGCTCCATTCTTTGTCTTGGTAAATTAATTTCATGTTCTTGGGGGTAAGGCGCACGATGGGTCATGCTGACATCTTCCCTGATTTGCTGTTGCGTATGGAAACGTTTTTCATCCGTTGCAGCATAACGTGGATCCGGAATAAAAGGCATTTTTGCCATTTTTGAAATGGTAACGGTGGGGAAATGGTAGTCTACCTCAACTTTCCCAAGCAAAAGATAACAACCTCCGCCTTTGAATGGGAATTGTTGCAAGCAATCGGTAAAATGTGCTGTATCAAAAAAATCACCTTGTGCATCAATCCATGTACCAAAATACATATCACCTCTTTTAGTAGGAACATGTTTTCTCGAAATCAAATAAGCCAACATTCTGACCGTTTTTTTGTGGTGCTTTGTCAAGTCTTTAGCCATAACGTCACCACGAAAAGAAGTTTGTAATAAATTAAAAGGTGTTACAGAAACTGGAAAATCCAATAACTCAATTTCATCAAATGCATCCTCAAATGGAGAACGTTCCAACACAGGCAATTTATATTCTTTTACGGGTTCTCTAAGTAGCAATAAATTGCGGTCTTCTGGTTTAAAATTAATGAGAATCAATCTTGCAATTATCAAAAGTTCATTCTTTCTTTTTCCAGTAAATCGAAAAGCGCCAATAAAAATTAAGATTTGTAAAGCTTCAATTCCAATAGGGATTCGATTGATAAAATCTTCTAACGATTGGTATTTACCAAAAGTGTTCCGCTCATTTACAATTAGTTCACTTAGGTTTGAATTTAAACTTTTTAAATGCTGAAAGCCCAAATAGATATTTTTTCCATACACATTGGTTTGGTTTTCACTTCTATTGACACAAGGATTATGGATTTTTGCTCCAGACATTTTTGCTTCATGGATATAAACTTCAGTGCGATAAAATCCCCCAAAATTATTAATTACCGCAGTCATGAATTCAATCGGATAATACGTTTTTAAGTAAAGACTCTGGTAACTTTCCACCGCATACGATGCAGAGTGTGCTTTGCAAAAGGAGTAACCTGCAAAAGATTCTATTTGGCGATAAATCTCTTGACTCAATTGGTCTAGATGCCCTTGCCTCTTGCAAGAAGCAAAAAAATCATCTTTTACTTTTTGCAAGGCCGCTTTAGACCGTCCTTTTCCACTCATGGCACGGCGCAGGATATCTCCATCGGCAGCAGGAAGTCCGCCATAATGCAATGCAATTTTGATAACATCTTCTTGATAAACCATAATGCCATAAGTTTCTCCCAACTGCTCTTTAAAAACATCATGAAAATACTCAAATTTATCGGGATAATTATGCCGAAAAATATATTCTTTCATCATACCTGATTGCGCTACACCAGGACGTATAATGGATGACGCGGCTACTAAAACTTTGTAATTGTCACATTTTAATCTTCTCAGCAAACCACGCATAGCAGGACTTTCTATATAAAAACAACCTATGGTTTTGCCTTCACTTAAAAATGCGTTGCATACTTTCTCGTTTTTAGAAATGGATGTATCTCGAATATCGACGTCGATGCCTTGATTTTCTTTGATTAATTTTACGGTGTCGTCGATATGGCCTATGCCGCGTTGGCTTAAAATATCGAATTTGTCAAATCCAATATCTTCAGCTACATGCATATCAAACTGGACTATTGGAAAGCCTTTTGGAGGCATTTCTAAGGCCGTGAAATTGGTAATTGGTTCTTCTGAAATAATGATACCACAAGAATGCATGCTGCGTTGATTGGGATATTTTTCGAGCATCATACCATATTCCTGAACCATTTTAACCACCGCATTTTTATGGTGTTTTTGCATAGGGTTTTTAGCCAATTGATCTAATTCTTCCTTTGGCAAACCAAAAACTTTTCCAACCTCCCGAAAAATCGAACGGTATTTGAATTCGACATTCGTGCCACAAAAAGCAACATGGTCTCTGCCGTATTTGTTAAAGATATAAGTCAAAATAGTATCTCTTTCTCGCCACGACCAATCAATATCAAAATCGGGAGGTGATTTTCGATTAACATTCAGAAATCGTTCAAAATACAAATCCAATTCCAGTGGACAAATATTGGTAATATCAAGGCAATAAGCAACGATACTGTTGGCGCCGCTACCACGACCAATATGTAAAAAACCTTTAGAGATACTGTATTGCACGATATCCCAAGTAATCAAAAAGTAACCACTAAATTCTAATTCATTAATGACCTTTAATTCTTTTTCAACCCTTGCTTTGGCTTCTAAATTATCCGAACCATAGCGGCGAATCATTCCTTCATAGGCAAGTTGAGTCAATAAGGCAATATCGTCGTGTTTGTTGGTTGTGTAATGCTTTTTGTTTTTAGGCGTATTGAAATCATATTCAAAATTACACGCTTCAATTATGGAATTTGTATTTTGAATAATTGCAGGATAATGAATGTATTTTTCGACTAGATTTGCTACAGGAATCATTATTTCAGAAACAGTGCAATAATCGGTTGCATTGAGTTTTGAACCAATACTATTCAAATCGATGGCGCGAAGTATTTTGTGAAGGTTGTACTCTTTTTTAGTTCGGAAGGTAACAGATTGTAACACCACCATTTTAGAAACTCTTCTTTTCCAAACATAATTATAAAGTTTAGTGAGTTGTTCTGGACAAATCCCTATATATTCATTTTCCTTTAGTTCGTCTGGCACATTTTCAAAGGGATAAATAACAATTACATTTTCAAAATTCGGTGCCTGTTTTGGAAGTAACGTATTTTCAAAGTTGTGTTTTGTTACTAGGCAATTCATTTCTGCAATTCCTTTTCTGTTTTTTGCTAAACCAATGTATAACTGTTTTCCATTTGAACGGAAGTCTATTCCGATTATTGGTTTAATGCCTACTGCTGTACATGCTTTTACAAAATCATAAATTCCTGTTACCGTATTAATATCAGTAAGTGCCATTGCCTTAACACCATACAAAACAGCTTGTTCCACCAATTCATTTAACGGAATAGTGCCGTAACGCAGCGAATGAAAAGAATGACAATTAAGGTACATTATTCTGATTTATTTTGATTTAAGTATTGAGCTCTTGGATTAGAAATAATATTCCCAGCTTTTGAAGAAATATTCCTTCCACCACATCGGGAAACCGCATCAAACCCAAAACGATTTTTAATTTTGTCCATCGCTTGATAAAGTGCAATCATCTCTTCGGTATCTTCAAACATATTAATTTGATAGTTACCCCGAACCAAACCCGTAAATGAGATGCCAACCAATCTGATTCGCATTCTTCGATTGTATAACTTATTAAACAACTCGATAGCTAATTTGCCTAAAATATGATCACATGAGGTATAAGCAATTTTTCTTTGTAGATTTTCTGTATCAAAGTTGGCATATCTTATTTTTACCACTATTGTGGAAACAAGCCATTCCTCTGTACGGGCTTGAAAAGCTAATTTTTCAATCATGCCTAGAATCAAAGCGTGCACTTTTTTAATGTCAATCGTGTCTTGTAAATAAGTGTGCTCGGTAGAAAGCGACTTTCTTTCAGTATAAGGTTCCACTGGATTATTATCGATACCATTGGCTTTTTTCCATAGTTCAAGTCCGTTTTTACCAATCATACTTTGCAACACTTCGGCGGGTGTTTCAGCTAGTTTTTCAATATTTCTAATGCCAAGTCTTGAGAGCAAGTTAAAGGTCACTTCACCTACCATTGGAATTTTACGAATGGATAATGGATTTAAAAACGGTTTCACCCTATTTTGTGGAATTTCAAGATTCCCATTGGGCTTGCCTTCTCCAGTGGCAATTTTAGAAACGGTTTTATTCACCGATAATGCAAAACTGATGGGCAGCCCTGTTTCTTTTGTAATCGTATGAATCAATTCATTCGTCCATTTGTAACAACCATAAAATTTGTCCATTCCAGTAATATCAAGATAGAATTCATCAATACTTGCTTTTTCTACAAGTGGTGAATGTTCTTCAATAATTTGGGTTACTTCATGTGATTTTTTGGAAAACAATTCCATATCGCCCTTTACAATTTTTGCCTGTGGACAAAGTTGCATTGCCATTCGTATGGGCATGGCGGAGCGTACACCAAAATACCGTGCTTCATACGAACAAGATGCCACGACACCTCGTTCTCCACCACCTACTATTAAAGGAATCCCATTTAATTGTGAGTTTTCTAATCTAACGCAGGAAACGAAAAATGTATCTAAATCCATGTGTACAATGGAACGTGACATAAAGTTTTGAATTTAGTTTGTAAAAATTTATTTTACAAAATTAGAACGATATTACCAAATAGTATTATATTTGTTGTGAATTATATTACCATTAACATATGTCTACATTTTCTGATAACCTTAGGTACTTACGTGTCAAAAACAATATGACACAACAAAACATTGCGGATGCCCTTTTGATTCCTCGTGAACGTTACGCTAAATATGAAGGGACTACTGATCCGCCACTGGATTGTTTACAAAAAATTTCTCGCTACTTCCATGTGAGCATCGATTTGCTCTTGTCTTTTGATATTCGACGTGTGCCGTATGAAGATTTAATTCGGCTCGAAGACAATCGGATACTTTTACCCATCACTGTTGACAAAGAAGGTGAAAATAAAATAGAAATCATTCCAGAAAAAGCACAGGCAGGATATCTTTCAGGCTATAGTGATCCGGAGTTTATAGAACGGTTGCAACATATTGCTTTGCCTTTTTTACGAAATGGAAAATATAGAGCATTTCCTGTTACGGGTGACTCGATGCCGCCTCACAAAGAAGGCTCTTTTGTTGTAGGTGAATATACTGAACGCATAAATGACATTGTTGATGGAAAGACCTATATTCTAGTCACTAGAAATAACGGAATTGTTTACAAACGCCTTTACAAAAAAGAACAGCATTCCCTTTTAGCAAAATCGGATAATATTATTTACAAACCATATGAAATTAAAGCTAGTGACATCTTAGAGATATGGCGTTATGCTTGTAGTATCGCCACAAAGGAATTTGAACCCGATGATATAGGAGTTATGAGTGTCAAAGATGTTTTGCAAGGAATTAGGGAAGATTTTTCAGCATTAAGAACCGAATTTGCTTTGAGAAAAAATTGATAAAAACCAATGATAGATGTATTATAATTGGATAAACAAAGTCTAAAACAGCATATTTAAACTTACACACTTTTTAGGGTAGTGTCTAATTTAATTACACCCAACAGGTTACTCTTAACTATTTCATCATTAAAACTCAACTTTAAGGCATTGTATTTTATTCTTGTAGCAGCTATTGATGTTTTGCGTATTGGCTGTGCCATAACTATTTGAAAAAAAGTGAGCATCTATTATAGCTGCTCACTTTTTTTTCTATTTTTTAATGCAATTTTCTTTAATGACTTGATTAACTTCCAAATTACCAAATTCCTTAGCTTTATTGAAATCTAAACAAGCGCTATTTTTTTTATTTAGTTTTAATTTAGATAAACCTCTGTGATAATATGCACTATCGTCAGAAGGATTTAATTCAATTACTTTAGTATAATCTGCTATAGCTCCTTGGTAGTCTTCTAAGTTTTGTTTATTAAAACCTCTGAATAAATATGAATATTCCTCATTAGAATTAGGTTTAATTTCAATCGCTTTGGTATAATCTGCTATAGCCCCTTGATAGTCTTTGATGTCAGATTTAGCCCCACCTCTGAAGTGATAGGCATCTACCTCATTAGGATTAATTTCGATTGCTTTGGTGTAGTCTTCTATAGCTCCTTGATCGTTTTTTGATTCATCTTTAGATAAGCCTCGCTTAAAGTAAAAATATGCTTCCTTGGGATTAATTTCAATCGCATTAGTGAAATCTGCTATAGCTCCCTGATAATCTTCTAAGTTGTGTTTATTTAAACCTCTAAAATAATAAGCACTATCATCATAAGGATTTAATTCGATAGCTTTGGTATAATCTGCTATAGCTCCTTTGTAGTCTTCCAGATAACCTTTGCACAAACCTCTATTGCTGTAAGCAAAACTATTACTAGGATTTAATTCAATCGCTTTAGTATAGTCTGCTATAGCCCCTCGATAGTCTTCTAAATCAGCTTTAGACAAACCGCTATTGTTGTACTCTTCAGCTGTTTGACCATAGGATAAAAAGGCAACAAATATCAAAATTATTAATAATACGTTTTTCATAATTAAAGTTTTAAAGTTTTGAAATCAAATAAATACAAATGAATTAAAATTATAGTCTATCGTCAATGTGAAAGTTTTATTACATTGATTAATGTTATGAAAAGAATATTGCCGCTATTGGTTGATTAATTTCAATAAAAGCATTACTCAGTTATAGTATAAAGATTAAAACAAAACCTTCATTATATCTTCGTAACTGTTCAATTCTCCTCGATGAATGTGCATCTGCACTTTTTGCTTTGCTGATTTACTTTTAAATAACCTTAAATCATCATTTTTAAGATAGGCAAGTTGATTATCTTTTGTCAATCCCCATAAAATATTATCATTTTCAGGATTGTATTTTATAGTTGAGGAATACTTAAATAAGGCATTCGTATTTTTTTCAACCAAAACTACAGCACTCAAAGAAATAGGTTTTCCGCTTTCATCCGCATACATTGGATTAATTTCACCGCCAAAGGGATAACTTGTTGGTAAATCACAATTAACAAATCCAAAATTATTGATACTTAATGACCTCACAATTTTCTCTTCAATGCTCAATGCTTTAAATTGTGCTATTTTATGCGCATTAATAGCACCAAAATATTTAGACCATTCAAATTTTACTTTATCTGAAAAGAGTTTTCTTTCTTTCAAAAGCTTACCATACTTTTTTTGATAAATTTTTAAGGCATTGTTATAATCTTGACCTTCTTCAAAAGCCAAGTAGCAATTGCATTTATTCTCTTTTCTTAAACCTCCATAATTGACAATAGAAGTGACTTCATAAATGCCATTGTTTAATGGCTTTACATTCATTTCATAGGCATCTGAAATTTTGCATTTATTTAAATCAATAGGTTCAAAACGCACATTTTTATATGCTTCAATTTCGGGATACCTTTTAGTTTCATCAACAATTGTAAAAGAGGCCCGTGTTGCCACTTTCGGCTCTGAAGGTATTGGCGGTAATGAATTTAATTCTTTGTCAATATTTGAAGTGCTGATAGAATCTTTTCCTTTTTCAATCCACTTACCTGTGTTTTTATCCAAATTATATAAATTAAAATTCTTTGATTTTGTCCAGCTGTATAAATCAACTTTTATTTTATTAGAAGGATTTACAAATAGTTCATTATTGTTTGATTTGGCAATCAACTCTACCATTCCTGCCGACTCAAATACTTTTTCTACTCCATTATCATTAAACTCCATCGGTATTCCTGCCAAGTAAAAATCTAAAGGATTATAAAACTCTCTAAATGAAAGTTCTACCTTGCCCTTAATTATATTTCCATCTTTATCCAAGAACGCATTTACCGGAATAGCTATTTTTGCTCCGTGTTTGGAACACACCACATTGGGTTGGCTGGGGTCGATTTCAAATTTCTGGTAAGGTAAATCCAACTTAGGAATTGGAGGATTGGTAAGTAGATAATTATTATTTGAAATTACAGATTTAGTG
>JBBALV010000014.1:0-37374 GCA_040402815.1 Flavobacterium sp. | reverse complement strand
ATTTAGTGGCGGATTTTTGTCTATCACAAGAACAATTTTTCATACTTAAGAGCACAATAGCTACAACAATAACAACAACAACATTGATTTTGGTTCTGTTTTTCATAATTAAAAAATTAGTTAGTAAATAAAAAGACTTGCTATTTTAAAATCACATAACATTTGCAACTGTTGGGTGTGATAAATAAAACTCTATTTTAAAAAGTAATTTTTTAATTCATAAATGATAATTTATCAAGGGGTATTAAAATATAACGATAAAATTGTTAATATATTGTTATAAATTAAAAAAACAACAATAAAATATGAAAATTATATTATCTGTAGAGGTATTTATTATAAAACAAATAGTTACTTAACTAAAACAGTTAAGAATTAACGCTATTTGGATTGATAATTACAGTTGTTAGCATAACGAAAAAATGAATTAACAACTGCAATTAATATTTCTTTATAACTTCTACTTCTAAACAAGACAAGCCAAAACACCTCTTGCCCGACTTAGTTTTGCTTTCACATTTCCGAGAGAATTACCCGTTCTATCGACAATTTCATCATAAGACAATCCTTTATCACGAAGTAGAAAAACTTCTTTATGATTGGGATTTAACTGATTAATTGAGTTTTTTAATCTCACTTTATTCTCCTTATTTATTAATTTATCTTCTGGTGAAGGAGATGAATCTGCAATAGAAAAATAGCTTTCAGAAATTTCAAAATAAAGTAATGCCTTTTTATTTGTATGGTTGAAATGCACGTTTTTTGCTATAGCACACAACCAAGTATTGAACTCGTATTCCGTTTTGTAAGTATTAATTTTAATAAATGCTTTCACTAAAGTTTCGTGGGTAATATCTCGAGAAATAGTTTCGTTTTTAGTTCGGTTCAACATAAAACCAAAAACACTTTTCCAATAAAAATCATATAAAATAGTAAACGATTTTTGATTGCCTAATTTTGCTGCATTGATGTGGTGAGTCATTTGAAATGGTTTTAGGGTTGATTTAATCAATTTTATGCAAAATTATATTTCTCTTTGGCCAATTACTTCGGAATAAAAGTACAAGCCTTTAATAGGTTTTCCAGCCGCATCATTACTTACTTTATTAAAAATACTATCTCTATTTAAAATAATTTTCCATGAATTATTGTTTTCATGGTTTTTAACAAAAACTTTAATTCCTTCCCTAGATGAATCTGAATTTATAAAGTAGATATTTCCATTTAGATTTAAGGATATCCATTTTGTGTATTTTGGAAAATTGTCAATATCTCCAATTGTCATCTCAACAGTTTTTTCTAACCAAATATTTAATAGTTTTATAAGGTTATCTTTCGAATTGATAATTGTTCCATTAATTATTGGAACTCTAAATTCCTCCAATTCATTGTCTTGTTGAAGTTTAATGTCATTATTTCCATACATTGCTATTTCTTCCTCGGTGAAAAAAGTATTATTTACATTGATTACTTCAACATAGATATCTTTATCATCAATCTCGTTTTCTTTATATTTTATTATATCCCCAGCTTCTTTTCCAAATATAGCAACAGCTAAAGGATTATCAAAATAAATTCTTTTAATATTACGAGATGGTTTTTTATAAATATTTGATTTATTTCTTGCAAAATCACATGTTATCACCTCCCCAGTTAAAATGTACTTTAACTTAACAATACTATAAGTTTCTATCTTGATATCAAATATTTCTTGATTTTCCTCATTATTGCTATCCATTGTAACAATACTTCGAACTTTATTCTTCATCGAAAAAATGTAAAAACAAAAGGCTATTATTACAATTATCAATATAAACAAATGGTTTGATTCATAAAAATCTACTATCCTATTCATAAATTTAATATTTAAAATTAATTTTTATTTTGTTTTTTTTCAAGAAAATTACTTTATCAAAAACAACTATTTTTTCAAATCGTCTTCAACTTTAGAATAAAATTCATTAGCATTAGATTCACCATTTCTTATGCTTAAACTAAATTTCGCTCTTGAAGAAGTTTCTCTAGCAAACATTCTTTTAATACCTATGTCATTTTTATCAAAGGACATCGTATTATGAATATTCATAGTTGCGGCCATTACCTCCACATCATGGTCTGCACCAATATAGGTAAATGTCCAATTTTGTTTTTTTAATTCATCAACTAAGTGCTTGATTGCTTTACCTGTATATTCTTTTGAGGAATTTTCTTCCCCATCGGTAAGAATGGTGACCAATACGCTGTAATTCTCTTTTCCCTCCAAATACTGCTTTAATTTTGAGATACTAAACCCCATGGTATCATACAAGGGAGTCATTGAAGCCGGATTGTAAGTGCTGTCATTAATGGCGTCTAATTTTTTAACTGGGTCAACAAAATGCAAAATAGTATTATTTAAATCATTGAATGACACCATTGAAACTAAATGTTCTTGTTCTGGAAACTGCCGCTCAATTCCTTTAACTGATTGAACCAATTCATTAAATCCACTAATAATTTGCGATTTAATTGAAATCATGGAACCGCTTTCGTCTAAAATAATCAAATTGTGAACTTGGTGTTTGCTTTGCATTTTTGTTGGTTTTAGGAATTAGAAAAGGTTTTGAATAAAAAAGAAAATATATGCTATTGTAATTATACTTCAAAAATTAAATTTTGTTACAATTATTCTAAAAAAATTATTTTTCTTAAAAACATTTTCAGAAAAGCTAGAATAAGAAATACAGAACAGCTCTTACTATATGTACTCTGTCAAGTGGCAAATGCTGTTTTTTGAATATAAAGTTGATGATAATTTTTGTAATAGGTAAATTTACAAAATAAAAACTAAAACTTTAACATAAATAAGGTGAATTATTATCGAATACATAATACAAAATCACAATAAAATATGAATAAAAATAAAAAATTACCGCACTTATAGGCATGCAACAAGAGGAAATAGCGATGCTTCTGCAGGTGAGCAGAAGCCAATGGGGGATGTTTTAAATTGGACAACGCCAATTGCCTCTTGCAGCCCAATTGAAATTGGCTAAGATGCTTGCTATTGTAAAACAACCTCAAGACGAATCAGTGAATTCTTATTTGGATTTACATGTGCAAAAAGTAGAAACGAAAAAGCTTATTGATAAGCTAAAATTAGTTAATCAACATCTGCAACTCATTGAAAAAAAGAAACTATAATTAACAGAAAAGAAATATGAAGCAGCTGTTCTTGCACTGCGTTTTTTACTTTTTCTAAAAAGCGATTACCAACAAAGTGTTACAGAGCAAAATTGGCCCAGTACTTCAATAAAATTAAGAGCCGAAAAAGCAATTCGAAAAAATGGTTTATACGTTCAAGCTAAGCACAAGATTAAATTGTAGGTACTTCTTGCGGAAGAGGAAATTCTGGAAAGATTGGTGTAGGTTTTAGGTTTCAGGTTATAGCGTTAAATGAAGATTTACAAACGTTACATTTTCTTTTAAAAATAATTCATTTAAATTAAAGTTAAATTATCAATTGTAACCAATATATGTTGCAATTTTGTAAAGTACTATTTAACCGTTTTGAAATTTATAAAATCTATTTTCCTCCAATATTTATTTCTATCACTACATGAAAAATAATAGCAGTTTATGTTTGAAGTGGTGGCGATTTTCTTTATGTGAATAGCAAACGTTTATGTGTTAAATTTACTTACAAATAGCATTTAAAATTTAAAAACTTTTCAAGCATTTGAGAAGTTTTTTTTTAATTTACATAGAAATGAAATCGGAAAATAAAACCATTTATGAAGCAAATTTTGTGGAAAAAAGAAATTTTTTAAACAAAAAAAAGGTAAAATATTGGATTAATGAATGTTGTAATTGGTTGTTTTGTAAACAAAACGAATATGCTACTCTTACTTTTTTTTTATCCAAAGAATCGGAATTAAAGACTGTGCTCTCCGAATTATTACTAGAAGAAGGTTTTTCAGCAGTGGAATCGCGACAACTAATGGAAAAGTTCTTTAAAAATATTGTAGATATACATAAAAAATTACTTGATGATTTAGAGGCAGTTTTAGAATTTGACCCTGCTGCAACATCAAAAAGTGAGATTTTGTTGGCTTATCCGGGTTTTTTTGCCATCACTGTGCATCGTATAGCAAATGAATTATGGTTGAATAATAGCTTTATTTTGGCCCGATTGATTGCCGAATATGCTCACAGCAAAACCGGTATTGATATTCATCCAGGAGCTTCAATTGGAGAACGTTTTTTTATTGATCATGGTACAGGCGTTGTTATTGGAGAAACGACAAACATTGGTAAGGATGTGAAAATCTATCAAGGGGTAACGCTCGGGGCTTTGAGTGTTAACAAAGAAGCGGCTCAACAAAAGCGTCATCCCACGATTGAGGATAATGTCACTATTTATGCCAACGCAACTATTCTGGGGGGGAAAACTATAATTGGAAAAGAATCAATTATTGGTGGTAATGTTTGGATTACTTCTTCTATTCCTTCGTATTCTATGGTGTTTAACAAAAGTGAAATTATCGTAAAGACAAAAAACAATTTCCCTGAATCATTGAATTTTAGTATTTAAGTTCTATAAAATAATTTAAAAAAAAGTTGTTATGAAAGCAGATTCCATTTTACAGACCATCGGAAACACACCTGTTGTGCATCTAAATCGATTGTTTAAGGACAAAAATGTTTGGATGAAGTTAGAAAAATCAAACCCCGGAGGGAGCATTAAAGACAGAATTGCTTTAGCAATGATTGAAGATGCGGAACAAAAAGGACTTTTGAATCCAAATAGTGTCATCATTGAACCAACATCGGGAAATACCGGTATTGGATTGGCTATGGTCGCAGCTGTTAAAGGATACAAAGTAATTTTGGTCATGCCCGAATCGATGAGTTTGGAACGCAGAAAATTAATGGAAATTTATGGTGCGGAATTCGAATTAACCCCTCGTGAAAAAGGGATGAAAGGCGCGATAGCTCGTGCTGCCGAATTGGTTTTAGCAACACCAAACGGTTGGTCACCGCAACAATTTGAAAACGAATCCAACATTGACATCCATAAAAAAACAACAGCTCAAGAAATTTTAAATGATTTTCCCAACGGATTGGATTATATCATAACGGGAGTTGGAACGGGTGGTCATATTTCCGGAGTTGCCGAATTTTTAAAACCACATTTTCCAAATCTCCAAGTGATTGCGGTAGAACCAGAAGCTTCGCCGGTTTTAAGTGGCGGCAGTCCTGCACCACATCCGATTCAGGGAATTGGAGCAGGATTTGTGCCCAAAAATTACCATGCAAATTTTATCGATGAAGTTGTTCAAATCAATAAAGAAGATGCTTTTTATTATACTAAAAAAATCGCAAAAACGGAAGGTATAATGGTGGGAATTTCCACTGGAGCATCTCTTGCTGCGGTTGTTAAAAAATTAGAAAACATTCCAAGTGACGCGGTTGTATTGACTTTTAATTACGATACTGGCGAACGCTACCTCTCCGTTGATGGATTGTTTTAATTGCTTATTTTATTCAAAACAAAAAACCTGAAATTGCATAATTGCTTTTTCAGGTTCTATTGTGATTCAAATGGTTTTACAGATTATTAAATTGCGTTTTTAAATTGTTTATCACATCTATAATCGAAAAAGGTAATGTGGTCAAAAATAGTTATTGCATACACTATTGCTCTTTTATTTATTAAACTAAAATCTTATTTGGCTTTAAGTGAGAGTAATTATTCGCTCAAAACTTCCGTGATTTGTTTTTGAAACTGGTTTAATCATATAATTTTCATTGACATAAAACGGAATTCCATTTTGTTTTTTAATGATTGCTGTGCTTTCTAAATTTGAAATGGTATTGAAATTTTCAATAGCAACAACAGCAATTGTATAAATGTATTCTGGGGTAATTTCGGTTTTGGTATAAAACAGTTGATTTTCAAATACAACCGTTCCGATTTCTAAATTCAAATTGAAACATTCAAATTGTAGTGGATTGTATTTTCTTATCCCTGATTCACGGTTGTAGATTTTATAAGCCGCTTCCTTCCTACTCCATAAATTCCATACTTCAATTTCTTGATTTTCAGATAAATTAATGAATCGTTGTTCTTGTAATGTAAAAATTTTATCCAAAAAACCTTTCCGTTTCCAATTCGTTTCTTTTTGAGCTGTAGCCAAATCTACGATGTCGTTTCCAATCATTATTTTTCGGCCAATTTAGTAGCAATTATTTCTAAAGCCGCTTTGATAGTTAGCATTTTCTCCATCGATTGATTGTCAATTTCAATAGCAAAAGCTTCTTCAGTATCTAAAACTATATCTACTAAATTGGCTGAGTTGATTTGTAAATCATTAATAAAATCAGTGTCTTCGGAAAGATTTTGAAACGCTTCTTGGTTCTTAACAAATGGTTTTACTATCGCTTTTAATTTTTCTAATGTTTCTTGTTGGTTCATCGTTTATTTATATTTTTTAAAAATCACACACCCATTTACATCACCAAAACCAAAACTAGCTTTGGCGACTATAGTAACTTCTTTTTCTATTATTTTTTTAGGTATTTTGGACTCATTAATCAATGTCATTATTTCAGGATTCACATCTTCACAATTACTATTTGGAAAAATAAATCCATGATGAATTTGCAACACCGAAGCCACACTTTCCATACTTCCTGCAGCTGATAGACAATGGCCAACCATTGATTTTAATGAATTTATATACGGAAAATCATTCTCCTTTCTTTGTAAAGCTTCCGTCCAGTTTTTAATTTCCAAACTGTCTTTAGAAGTTGCTGTTAAATGTCCGTTAATGGCATCAATAGCACTGGCTGAAATTCCAGCATTATCCATCGCATCGACAATACATTTTTGAACGGCAAGCGAATTAGGCGCAGTCATTGTTCCTTCACCGCGTTGTCCACCAGAATTGATGTTTCCACCCAAAATTTCAGCATATATTTTGGCTCCACGATGTACAGCAGTTTCTAAATCTTCAAGAATTAATGCTCCTGCCCCACTTCCGGGCACAAATCCCGAAGCCGCTGCACTCATCGGTCTTGAACCTTTTTCTGGTGCATCATTATGTTTGAAAGTACAAACTCGCATAGCATCAAACCCACCCCAAATGTAAGGTCCGGAATCACTTGTACTTCCTGCAATAATTCGTTTTGCGAGTCCAGATTTTATACGTTCGTATGCCATTAAAATACTTTCCGTTCCCGTGGTGCAAGCAGACGAATTGGTTGTTACTTGATTTCCAAGCCCTAATTTTCCTCCAATGTAAGCACTAACCCCAGAATTCATGGTTTGAGCAACCGCTGTGCTTCCTAATCTTCGCGTTTGAAAATCATCAATTTTGTATATGCTTTCTCTAAACTTATCGATTCCAGATGTTCCGGTTCCGAAAATCGTTCCCGAATCCCAATCTGGATTTTTATTGTTTTCAATTGATATTCCTGCATCTTTCCATGCATCAAGCGCTGCAATTACACCATATAATATACCTGAGGAGTTGAAATTTCGCAATTCTAATTCGGTAAAATAGTGTAATGCTAATTCTGTTGAAATTTCGGGTTTACCTGATATTTGACAGGAAAATTGTAATCGTTCCAGCTCCGAATCATGTTTTATTCCAGACAACCCATTTTTAATGGCGTGTGTGAACGCGTCAAGTCCTACTCCATTTGGAGCAACTATTCCTAAACCTGTTATGACGACTCTTTTTTTCAATTACTATTTCAATTTCAATTTCAATTACAATTTCAATTTCAAAATTCAACTTTAAAACTAAACCTTTCAAACTTTTCTATAATCCTTTTAAACTTTAAATCATCATTCCAGCAATTGTTCCTGAACAGACTTCTTCCTTTTTGGCATTTATCATTTTGACTTTGCATTTTAGTTTTCCGAATCGGAAAAAAATTTTTTCTGAAAACACTGTTACTTTTTCATTTGGATATACGGGTTTTATAAATTCAATTTCGTTTGACGATAAGGCAATTAAGGTTTTTTTATTAAATTTATTATTTAATAGAAATATTCCTAAACAAACTACACCAATTTGCGCCATTACTTCGGTTAAAATTACACCAGGTGTTACGGGATTGTCTTTAAAATGTCCTGTATAAAAATCTAAATTTCCATCAAAAGTAAAGTTACCTTCTACACCATTTTCATCAATGACTACTATTTCATCAACAAATAAAAAAGGTTTGGAATAAGGTAATTTTGCTATAATTTCTTTGTTTGTCATGATTATTTATTAAAATTCTAACAATACGCGTTGTGCGGAAAATCCGGGTCCAAAACTCAACATCAATCCTTTTTCGCCTTTGTTGGATTTGGTATCCATTATTCGTTCTAGAACATACAAAACGGTGGCGCTTGACATATTTCCGTACAAACGTAACACTTCCTTGGTATCATTAATATTTTTTCCTAAATCGGAAAATAAATCTTCAACCGTATTCACAATTTTTTTGCCACCCGGATGAAAAATTAAATGATCAATAGCTTCTATTTTTAACTTATTTTTCTCTAAAAACGGATGAATGATGTCTGGAAAATGGTAGGCAATTGTCTCTGGAACTTCAATATCTAGAACCATTTGCAAACCCGAATTGGTTAACTTGAACCCCATCATGTGGATGTTATCATAAAAATGATACATGTCTTCAGCTATAATTTCGGGACCTTCATCCTCTTCATGCGACGAAAGTAAAACACAAGCCGCACCATCTCCAAAAATAGCTGCACTAACAATATTAGCCATAGAAAAATCATCCAATTGAAAAGTGGCTGTTGGACTTTCGACAGCAATAACTGCTGCCCGTCTCCCGGGATTGGCTTTTAAAAAGTTTTTGGCGTAAATAATTCCTGATATTCCTGCTGCACAACCCATTTCAGTAACCGGTAAGCGAACAATATCTTGGCGCAATTTTAATTTATTAATAAGATAAGCATCAAGCGAAGGAATCATAATTCCGGTGCAACTTACTGTTATGATGTAATCTAATTCGGTGGGTTGCCAATGGGCTTTATTCAATGCCTTTTGAAGTACTTTTTCACCCAAATCAATTACTTCTCTAGTGTAAATATCGTTTCGTTCTTCAAATGATGTTTTAGTAAAAACTTCGATTGGATCCATTATCGAATAGCGCTTGTCGACCATTGCGCCTTCGAAAATCTTTTTCACTTTTCTTATAAAACGGGGTTCTTGATTGATTAACCACGCGTCCAAAAATGGCAGAATTTCTGCTGTTGATCGAGAATATTTTGGTAATTGCTTCGCAACTGTTTTTATTTTCACACTCATTTTCAATGACAATTTCAAAAATCAATTTCAAAAAGAATCTTGATTTAAAATTTATTAACTTTTATTCTATTTTAAACTTTTTTAATAATCCACTGGTATCTAAAAGCCCATTTCCATTGAATGGAATACTTCCTTAGATTTAATTTATTTGAAAAATTTTCTAATTCCTCCCTCTTAAAACCTCTTAAAATAGAGACCAATCCATCCTCTTTTGACATTTTATTTAATTTAAAAACAAAACATAGAACTTTAAATAATCGATATGCAATCGCACTTCGTTGCAAATCATTAATTACAATTCCAATAGTGACATTCTCATAAAAGATAGCTATCAAGTTACTGATTTCAGCATTTTTAAAGTGATGAAGTGTTAAAGTGCATAATACGATATCATATTTAATATTCTTAAATTTATCATCAAAAATATCTTCACATTGGTAGGTAATATTGGGATACTGCTTCGATAATTCTATCGCATGATTAATTGTAAATTGGTTGGCATCAATCCCAATTAATTTAAAATTCAAATTAGAATTTGAACCATAATCGGCTAATGTTCGCAACATATCCCCATTTCCGCAACCAACATCTACAATTGTTACCTCTTTATTGAATGCTACATTATTCAGTAAACTTTGAACACCTTGTAAAGTTAGTTTGTTTCCACCTAAAAGCTGATTTATTTTAGCTATTTTATCCAAAGCATCTCGAAGTACTTCTCCTTCAAGAGAAAAATCATCCATAATTTCGATAGCACTAGTTCGGAATTCAGTATTTATAAACATTAAATTAAGTTATTTATTGGAATTGATTTTTGAAATTATAATCAAAAAGGTTTTCCGTGGGTTTTCTTTATTATGGTATGTAACAAAAATGGCAATAGGATACCTATTCGCATAACCACTTCTGAAAGTTTTGGTTTTAGTACTATTTTAGATAATAATCGACCCATTTTTAGTCTTTTTTTAAAATTTAAATTCCATAATTTACTATAATTTTGTTCTAAATCCGCTCTTGTTTTTAATTCATTATTTGAAAAATCAAAGAGTAATTCTGAAACCAATTTTGCACTATGTATGGCCATTGCCATTCCGTTTCCGCATAAAGGATGAATTAATCCAGCGGTATCACCAATCATTAAAATATGATTTTCTACTGCTAATTTTTCTTCAAAAGAAATTTGACTTATGGTTAATGGTTTCTGAAAAAGTAATTTAGAATTTTCAAAAATTTTGTTCAAGTGGGGATTTTGTCTCAGAACGAGCTTCTGAAAATCATCAATGTTTTTATGTTTTTTAAATGCACTGTATTGCGTCAAATAACAAATATTTATTATGTTATTTTCTACATTAGATACGCCACAATACCCTCCTTTAAAATTATACAATCCAACTAAATCATTGGGAAATTCGCCCGAATAATGTGCTTTTACAGCCAACCAAGGTGATTTAAGTTTGATGAAATTTCTATTTAAGTTCACATCAAGATTAGCTCTTTTTCCGAAAGCTCCAATTACAAAATCGGACTTTAAAATCGTTCCGTTGGAAGTTGTACTACTAAATTTTTCATTCTCAAAAGTAACTTCTTGGACTTCTTCTTTTAGAATTTTGCATCCATTTGTAATCGCTTTTTTATAGAGGTAATAATCCAATTCATAACGACTAATGCCAAATCCACCAAGAGGAAGTTTTATATCTAGTGAAGTGCCATCAGTAGTTGAAAACTGAAGTTTTGTAATCGTTGCAGGTTTTAATTCTGACAATTGAATATCTAAATAGTCAAAATAAGAACGCACTTCATTAGAAATATATTCACCACAAACTTTGTGTTTTGGAAAATCGTTTTTTTCGATAATTGTTACAGAAATTCCTTTTTTAGAAAGATGAATTCCTGCTGTCAAACCAGCCAAGCCTCCACCAATTATTAGTATTTCTAAATTTCTCATATAAAAGTAAATATAGCTAATTGGATTTAGAATACAATTATAGAATTATGTTAAAATATTATGTAATTTTTAGCTTATAAATTCAGTATTTTTAGAATAAATAAGGGATTAACTTTTGATAAACCCTTCTTTTTTATTGAAAATTATTCAATCCCGTTCGTTAGAAAAAAAGCAATACAGCATTTGAATGTCACTTTTTTTTCTTACAATAATTTAGAAATGCCGTTGAATAAAAAACTGTCAATAGTCATATGGTATACTGTTTTTATACATCGTTTGAATGTAGGATTGAGTAGGACTATTAAAAATCGATTTGGTTTTGATTCTATACATCCAAAAAAATAATGTATTATTGTGATAAATTTAATAAGAAAGGAAGTAAAATGATAAAAACAATATTTTATGTTGCAGTAGGTGGTGCTGTTGGTAGTGTTTTGCGCTACATAACTTCGATTTTTGTTGCTAAATATTGGGTTAATTCTTTTCCATTAGCTACTTTTTTAACTAATATATTGGGATGTTTTCTTATTGGTTTAATTATAGGGCTACTAGAAAAAAACAATTTGACCAACAGCGATTTAAAATGGTTATTAATTACCGGTTTTTGTGGCGGTTTTACTACTTTTTCAACTTTTGCCTATGAAAATAGCCAATTATTTCAAAATCAAAACGCCGGAATTGCATTTATATATACAGCAACAAGTATACTAGTTGGTTTAGCTTCCGTTTGGCTTGGACTTTTTATGACAAAATTATAATTTAAGAATTCAAAAAAAGTGTATTTTCGCAGCATGAAACAAGAAGACATTCAAGCGATTCAACAGTTGCTTTCCAAACCAAAAAAGATTGCAATCATTCCCCATCGTAGTCCCGATGGTGATGCGATGGGATCTACATTAGGTTTGTATCATTTTTTATCCAAATTAAATCATGAGCCAATTGTAATTGCACCAAATGAATTTCCTGAATTTTTGGCTTGGCTTCCTGGTTCTGAAAAAGTCTTGATATTTGAGAAAAACAAAGAAATTACCACCAAAATACTACAAGAAGTAAATATTGTTTTTACTCTAGATTTTAATGCTTTACATCGTGTAGGTGAAATGGAATACACTTTGAATAAGCTGAAGGTACCCATTATAATGATTGATCATCACCAAAAGCCAGATGACTTTGCAACGTATATGTATTCTGACATTAGTTTTGGATCCACTTGTGAAATGTTGTATAATTTTATTTGCTCTTTAGGACATCGAGACGTTATCGATAAAACAATAGCTACTTGTATTTATACAGGTATTTTGACCGATTCGGGGTCATTTCGATTTCCAAAAACTACGGGGACTACGCATCGAATTGTTGCTGATTTAATTGATTTAGGTGTCGATAATGTATCAATCCCAGTGCAACTGTTTGATAATAATTCGTATGATCGATTGCAATTAATGGGACGCGCGCTTCAAAACATGGTTCTTTTACCTGAACACAAAACGGCTTATATTGCACTTTCACAAGAAGAATTAGACCATTTTCATTATGTGAAAGGCGATACAGAAGGTTTGGTAAATTATGGTTTAACCATCAAAGGCATTCATTTTGCGGCCATCTTTATTGAAAATAAAGAAGAAAAAATTATTAAAATTTCTCTTCGATCGCAAGGTAATTTTGATGTGAACCAATTTGCAAGAACTCATTTTGAAGGTGGAGGTCATATTAATGCTGCTGGCGGAAAATCAACTTTAGGACTTGCAGCAACCATAGAAAAATTTGAAAACATTCTGAAAACAACAACTATAAACTAGTTCAAAATGCATATTTTAAAAAAAATAATCGCTCTTTCTTTAGCTGTTCTTGCTTTAAGTTGTTCGCAACAGCAAGCCAGAAGACCTGTTTCGCAAACCTCAAATAAATTTATGAAAGAGTCTATCGCCAGAAACAAAGTAATTATTAAAGGAGAAGAAGGACAAATCGATTCTATTATAAAAAGCAATCCTACTATTAAATATTTGGCTTCAAATAAAGGGTATTGGTATTTTTATGAAAACCAAAACACAAACGATACGATCCGACCAAAAAAAGGAGATATCGCTTATTTTGATTATGAAATTAAAGATATCAAAGGAAATGTTATCTATTCCGATGTGGAATTAAAGCCTCAAGTTTATAAAGTAGATAAAGAAAATATTTTAATGGGATTACGTGATGGAATCAAATTGATGCGTAAAAATGAAAAGGTCACCTTTCTATTCCCATCCCACATGGGTTATGGTTTTAGAGGCGATACCAAACGAATTGAGCGCAATACCCCTTTGGTTTGCACAGTAACACTCAATGATTTTAAACATGATACCGAAATTAAAACAGAATAACTAAATTTAAATAATATGAACAAAAAAGTATTTTTATTATTATTTGTAGTTGCATCATTTTTTTCATGCAAAGACAAGAATGCAAATTTAAAAGATGGACTTTATGCCGAAATTAAAACGGGTAAAGGCGAAATTATTGTACAACTCGAATATGCCAAAGCACCTGTAACAGTTGCTAATTTTGTGACTTTAGCCGAAGGAAAGAACACATTTGTTACTGAACAATTCAAAAACAAGCCTTTTTATGATGGACTAAAATTTCATCGTGTAGAAAGTAATCTTATGATCCAAGGTGGTGATCCTTTAGGTACTGGTTCAGGTGATGCTGGTTATAAGTTTATTGATGAAATTACAGATTTGAAATTTGACAATGGCGGTATTCTTGCAATGGCAAATGCAGGTCCAGGTACCAACAGTTCTCAATTTTTCATCACCCACGTTGCGACGCCATGGTTAGATGGTAAACATACAATTTTTGGTCATGTAATTGATAAAGGCATGGAAACCGTTAACAAAATTGTGCAAGATGATGCTATTATTTCAATCACAATTATTAGAAAAGGTGAAGCGGCAAAGAAATTTGATGCCGTAAAAGTGTTTTCAAATTATTTTTCAAATGAGGCTGAAAGTATCAAAAAACAAGCTACCATCGATGCCGAAAATAAGCGTGTGTATGAAACAAAATATAAACCCGTTTTAGACAAAAAAGCAGCTTATTTTGCAGCTCTTAAAGCTACCGCAACAAAAACAGCGTCAGGATTAGTTTATAAAATCACACAAAAAGGAACAGGTAAAAAACCTACTGCTGGTGCAACAATTTACATTCATTATGCTGGATTTTTTGAAAATGGTGGCTTATTTGACACTAGCAAACCTGAAATAGCTAGCACTTTTGGAAAATTTGATGCTATGAGAGCCGAACAAAACGGTTACTCTCCTATTCCCTTTCAAGCTGGTAGAAAAGAAGGCATGATTCCCGGATTTCTTGAAGCTATTGCCTTAATGAATTTTGGTGATAAAGCAGTTGCTTTTATTCCTTCACAACTTGCATACGGGGAAGCTGGAGCTGGAAACGGAGTAATTCCACCCAATTCCAATCTTATTTTTGAAATTGAATTGATGGAAAAAATGCCTGAAAATAAATAAAAAAAATCATTTATAAATTAAATAGGAATAAGCCTGAACATCCTAGCATGATGCAAAAAAAGTAGGGAGATAAACAACAATAAAAATGAAAATAAAAGTGTTATGTATTTTGTTTCTAGCAATGACTACGGGTGTTTTTGCTCAAAATACAAAAAAAGTAGTTGACCCAAAAAAAACAGTAACTGCTGTTAAAAAAACAAGTAGCGTTGCCGCAAAACCAACAACTATTTCAAATCCTAACGAAGGTATTTTTGCAGAAATGGAAACTTCAAAAGGAAAAATAACGCTACAATTGGAATTTCAAAAAACGCCGATTACTGTAGCCAATTTTGTATCCTTAGCGGAAGGAACAAATACAATAGTAAAAGCAGAATTAAAAGGAAAACCTTTTTATAATGGATTAAAATTCCACCGAGTGATTAAAGATTTTATGATACAAGGTGGAGACCCATTAGGTACTGGTTCAGGCGATCCTGGATATAAATTTAAAGATGAATTTACGGATGCTAAATTTGACAGACCAGGAATATTGGCAATGGCAAATTCGGGTCCAGCTACTAATGGCAGTCAATTTTTTATTACCCATGTTCCAACTCCACATTTAAATGGTAAACACTCGATTTTTGGATATGTAATTACTGGTCAGGATGTTGTAAATGCTATTGCGCAAGATGATGTTATTAAATCGGTTACAATTGTAAGAAAAGGAGCTTTAGCCAAAGCATTTAATGCCAGTAAAATATTTGCAGATTATTTTGCTCATAAAGTAGAAGACGATAAAATAGAATTTGAAAAAAGGTTAGCTAAATATAAAAAAAATATAGAAGAAAACTTTTTAGCTTATCCAAAAGTAGCTAAAGAATTTTCAAATGCAATAACAACTTCTAGTGGACTAAAATATATAGTTTTACAAGAAGGAATTGGAGCATTTCCTACAGCAATGAGTAATGTAAAAGTACATTATACAGGAATGCTTTTGGATGGAAAAGTATTTGACAGTAGTATACAACGTGGAGAACCTATAAGCTTTGGTTTAAATCAAGTCATAAAAGGTTGGACTGAAGGAGTTCAATTAATGAAAGAAGGTGCAAGATTTAAATTTTATATACCATCTTATTTAGCTTATGGAGAACAAGGTGCAGGTGGAGTTATACCTCCAAATGCTGATTTAATTTTTGAAGTGGAACTTATTAAAATTAATCAATAGTATAATATGAAAAAATTATTTACATGTTGGGTATTTGTCATACTAATCTCTCTTTTTTGTCAAAATGTATTTAGTCAAATTACTATTAATATGCAAAAAGAAGGTGGTATATTTACTGTTCCCTGCTCTGTAAATGGACTTAAACTTAAATTTATTTTTGATACTGGTGCAAGTGATGTTTCAATTTCTCTAACAGAAGCGTTATTCATGTTAAAAAATGATTACTTAAATAATGAGGATATTATTGGAAAACAAAAATACAGTGATGCTACAGGAAAAGTCTCCGTTGGAACAATAATAAATATCAAAAAAATAGACTTTTTTGGGTTAACATTATATAATGTAAAAGCTTCAATTGTGGATGAATTATCAGCTCCGTTACTTTTAGGGCAAACGGCAATGGCAAAACTTGGGAAATTTATTTTTGACCCAGTTAATGGTAAATTAATCATATTAGATGGTAACGAATATAATAATGAAATAAAAACACCAATTTCAAATATTCAAAAACCTAAAATAAAAACTCTACCATACGGTACTGTTATGGAAGAAAAAGTAGCTTCATTATCGAAAACTAGAGCTACTGCATCTAAATCAGCAACTGGATTAGAATATGCAATTGTAAAAGGCACTGGTGCAAAACCAGCCGATGGAACTACAGTTTATGTGCATTATGCAGGCTATTTAGAAGACGGAAGTTTGTTTGATAGTAGTTATGAAGAAGTAAATAGAACTTACGGAAAATTTGATCAAAAAAGAGCTTCTCAAAATGGCTACCAACCATTTCCTTTCCAAATTGGAAACAAAGGAGGATTAATTCCTGGATTTCTTGAAGGGGTTTGCTTATTGTCATTTGGAGACAAAGCAACATTCTATATTCCATCAAAATTAGGCTATGGAGAGCGTGGTGCTGGAAATGTTATTCCACCAAATGCCAACATTATTTTTGAAGTAGAAATTCTTGAAGCAATGCCTGCTAAAAAATAATTTTTAATTTCAATTAGTGATTTAAAGGCACAAAATGAATCCTCATTTTATGCCTTTATTTTTGTAAAAAACAAAGGTTTTACGCTATTTTTGTGTTTCATAAATTTTTACTATGCAAAAAACACTAGAAAATAAATATTTTCAATTAGTAGTTTTACTTTTTTTAATTGTCCTTTTATTTATTAATAATGGAAACGTCTCTTATTGGGATCAAGATGAAGCGGCTTATGCTGGATTTGCCTTGAAAATGATAGAATCTAAAAATTGGTTGATCCCTGATTTTTACTGGGCAGAAATCCATAGAAAAACGCCTTTGCATTTTTGGAATATTGCGCTTTCCTATAAAATTTTTGGAGTAAATGAATTTGCAGTACGCTTTTCATCAGCATTTTCTGTTGCTTTTGTTTACCTAATAGTATATTTTTTTACTAGAAAAATAACTAAAAATAGACAAGTCGGTTTTTCTGCCCTTTTGGTATTATCGACTTCTTTGTACATTCCAGTTTTAGCAAAAGTTGCGGTAACCGATGCTACATTGCTACTACTTTCAACATTATGTGCTATTGCGCTCTATTATATTTTAGAAACCAAAGCTTTCAAGTGGACTTTACTTTTTTGGACTTCATTTGCCTTAGCTTTATTGACCAAAGGACCACCAATAATTATTTTCACAACAATTCTTGTAATCATGCTGGCTGTTTTAAGTCCTAACAGAAAGAATTTAATTCGCTTGCATCCTTGGTTTTTTCTTCCAATTGCCTGTTTACCATTGGGTTATTGGGTATATTTGTGCAATCAATCTGACGGTGGTGCTTTTATCAATTGGCTTGTTGATTGGTATATTTTAAAACGAGTAAACGGAAGTGTTTTAGGACAGACTGGACCTCCAGGCACCCATTTTTTATTGATTCTTGTGGTGTTTCTACCCTATTTTATGTTTCTTCCAAAATCGTTTCAAAATGGATATAAGGGTCTAATTAAAAGAGAACCTACCGACCTGTTTTTAGCGGCATGGTTTATTGCTGGCTGGTTTTTTTATGAATTTTCACCGAGTAAACTTCCTGCTTATGTCGTTGTAGCGCATGTACCTCTTGCTATATTGATTGGGCGTTCGATTGCTAATTTTGAAATTGAAAAGCCAAAACTATTTTGGTTTATGCTCCAGTTTATACTAACAAGTTGCATCTATTTGGGCTTGATAATAGTTAAGTTTTTTATTGTCTTACCCGATCAATTACAACTTTATGCCACGTTTTTAGGTGGTGTGCTATTGATTCTGAATTGTCTTACCTTTTTTGTTTTTCGTAAATCTAAATTTATAGTATCCTTATTTTTCGTAAACCTGTTTTTTCAGTTTTTTGTATGGACATTCCTAATTGTCCCAGTTGAAGATTTAAAAAATGCGCCAAAAAAGATAGCAGCCTATATCGACAAAAATGCAAAACCCAATTCAGAGATTTGTATTGCTAACGATTTTGGTCATCCACCGAGTTTGCCTTTTTATCTGTATTTGCATTTTAAAACGATTACCTTTGAAAAAGACACCTTGAAATTATGGCAAGATTATAAAGATACAAAGAGTAACAAAGTCTTTATTTTAGACAAAAATCAAAAAGATTTTTTTTTAAAAAAAGAAAACAATATACCGTTTACATCCTTTGAAGCCTTTTTTACCGATCGAAAAGATCGTTCCAATTATTATGTGCTTTTTAATTACTAAAAAAAAGGACAATAAAATTTCATGCGCACTAAATACAAAAAGTTGTCAAAATAAAATAAATGCTATAAATACGGTTTTGATTTGTAAATTTGATATTAATACTTATATTTGCACCCATAAAAAAGGCCTCGTGGCGCAACTGAATAGCGCACTTGATTACGGCTCAAGAGGTTACTGGTTTGAATCCAGTCGAGGTCACTAATAAAATCCTTAAATATACTGAAAATCCGTATTTTGAGGATTTTTTTATTTATGTATACATTACTTTTAAATTAAAATCAATCGTTTTTATTAAGACTATAAACGAGAGGTAAATATCTTAAATCCTATGATTTTTTTCTCCAACCACTTTTAGTGGAACCGCTGTTCTAAATAATTAAGACTATATTTGTATCTTATATCTGTGTACAATTGCACAAAAAAACAATACTTATGTTATTTGAAGACTTATCGCTTTCTAAAAGTATCCAAAAAGCCGTATTTGAATTAGGCTATTTAGAACCCACCCCTATACAACAACAAGCCATACCATTAGTTCTCGAAGGACGAGATCTAATTGGTTGCGCGCAAACTGGAACTGGAAAAACAGCCGCATTTGCTATACCAATTATACACCAACTGCATCGCATAGTTGGTTCGTCCAAAAAAGCGAAAGTTATTCGTTGTTTAGTAGTTACACCAACCAGAGAATTGGCAGTTCAAATTGGACAAAATTTTGATCAATATGGTAAATACACCAACCTTACTCAATTAACTATTTTTGGGGGAGTTTCACAAGTGCCACAAGTAGAAACCCTGCGAAAAGGTGTGGATATTCTTATTGCAACCCCGGGACGATTACTCGACTTACACAAACAAGGATTTATAGATTTAGACCATTTACATGCTCTAGTGCTGGATGAAGCCGATCAAATGTTAGATATGGGTTTTGTAAATGATGTGAAAAAAATTGTAAAACTGACTCCTACCAATCGTCAAACCTTACTTTTTTCAGCAACAATGCCGATAGCCATTCGGGAATTGGCAGAGATGTTTCTTAAAAATCCAGCTACTGTTTCAGTTTCACCAGTTTCATCAACCGCTGAAAATGTAGAACAGAAAGTCTATTTTGTCGAAAAAACGGAAAAAAGAAACCTCCTTTATCATTTGATAAAAAACGATAATCTATCTGACGTTTTGGTCTTCTCAAGAACGAAACATGGAGCGGATAATGTTGTTAAAGCATTGCGAAAAAACGGTATTGCAGCAGAAGCAATTCATGGCGATAAATCGCAAAACGCCAGACAAAGGGTCTTAGATGCGTTTAAAAACAAAGAAGTGGGTGTTCTTGTAGCTACTGATATTGCGGCTAGAGGAATTGATATCGACCAATTGCCTTTCGTAATCAATTTTGATTTGCCTAACATTCCTGAAACCTACGTTCATCGCATTGGTAGAACTGGGCGTGCTGGAAATGGCGGAATTGCAATTTCTTTTTGCAGTAAAGACGAACATCCGTATTGGAAAGATATACAAAAATTAATAAAAGTTGATGTAGAAACGGTTTCAAGTCATCCCTATCCCTGGCATTCAGGAGCCCCTGAAACTTCCCCTGCGACTGCAGCAAACAATTCAAACAGAAGTGGTGGTGCACACAAATCAAGAAAATCCAATGCATCAAAACAAAATAAAAAACGTTGGTATTAAATGACTTTATCAAAAAAGCCTATAATATCTTAAAATTAATTAAATTTGCGCCTTTAAATCATATTTATGAGCACTCAACATCATAGTCTCCATAGCAAATGGACTATCGCAGGTTTATTAGTTAGTTTAGGAATTATTTATGGAGACATTGGAACTTCTCCTTTATATGTAATGAAAGCCATTCTTGGACTTGATTTTGCTATAAATAAAGATCTGGTTTTAGGTGGCGTTTCATTGGTCTTTTGGACGTTAACACTTCAAACTACTATAAAATATGTTTTAATCACTTTAAGTGCCGACAATCATGGCGAGGGTGGAATTTTTGCCTTATATGCTTTAGTCAAAAAAACAAAAATAAAGTGGCTCATTGTACCCGCAATTATTGGAGGTAGCGCCTTGCTGGCCGATGGAATTATTACTCCACCAATTTCTGTCTCCTCTGCTGTAGAAGGTATTAAAACTTTTTATCCAAATCTAAATACCGTTCCCATTGTTATTGGTATTTTATTTGTACTTTTTACTATTCAACAATTTGGTACCAAATTAGTTGGTAAGTTTTTTGCACCAGTGATGTTACTTTGGTTTTCAATGATAGGTGTTTTAGGTGCTATTCAAATTTTTGGTGACTTCGAAGTGCTAAAAGCTATCAATCCTTATTATGCATACCACTTACTAATCGCTGATAAAGGAATAAATCCAGAAGGTTTCTTCGTGTTAGGATTTGTATTTTTATGTACAACAGGCGCCGAAGCTTTATATTCTGACATGGGACATTGTGGCAAAAAAAACATTAGAATTAGCTGGATATTTGTGAAAATAATGCTCTTGCTTAATTATTTTGGTCAAGCCGCGTATTTGATTCAACATGAAGGACAAACACTAAAACAATTAGGCGCTTCAAATCCAAATCCATTTTATTTATCCATGCCCGAGTGGTTTCAACCTATCGGAATTGTAATAGCAACTTTGGCTGCAGTAATAGCATCACAAGCCTTGATAAGTGGATCATTTACCTTAATCAACGAAGCCATGAGATTGAATTTTTGGCCGAAAGTTAGAATTAAATATCCTACGGAATTAAAAGGTCAAATGTATATTCCTTCCATCAATTGGTTGTTGTTTTTTGGATGTGTGGGTATTGTTTTGCATTTTGAAGAATCAAGCAATATGGAACATGCTTATGGTTTAGCTATTATTTTGTGCATGATAATGACCACTATTTTACTTAATTTCTATTTAATTATGAAACGTGTAAAATGGTATTTATACGTTCCTCTAATAGGGATTTATCTAGTAATTGAGCTTAGTTTCTTGGCAGCTAACATTACTAAATTTGCTGATGGTGGATATGTAACACTTTTAATTGCAATGGTATTGATATCTGTAATGTCAACTTGGTATTTTGCAAAAAAAATCAGTAAAAATTATACCAAATTCGTAAAAATAGATGATTATAAAAAAGTATTAGCCGAATTAAGTGGTGACTTATCCATACCTAAATATGCCACTCACCTTATTTACATGACTAATGCAGGGAAATCATCTGAAATTGAAGAAAAAGTGATGTATTCTATTTTACAAAAAAGACCAAAAAGAGCAGATATTTATTGGTTTGTTCATGTAAATATTTTAAGTGAACCCTTTAAAACAGAATATAAAGTTACCGAAATCACTAAAGACGATGTATATCGAGTTGATTTTAATTTAGGATTTAGAGAACCTACAAAAATCAACTTAATGTTCAAAGAAGTTTTAAAAGACATGGTGAGCAAAGGGGAAGTAGATATTACAAGTCGCTATGAATCGTTAAGCAAAAACAATATCCTTGGCGATTTCAAATTTGTATTGTCTGAAAAATATTTATCCAATGATAGTGACTTGACTTTCTTTGAAAAAATAGTAATGAATACCTATTTCTTTATCAAAAAAATAAGTTTATCTGAAGAAAGTGCTTTTGGATTGGATAGTAGTTCCGTTAAAATCGAAAAATTCCCAATGGTACTTCACGCTCCAGAAAGTATTTGTTTGAAAAGAGTATAATTTTATTTCTAAAAATAATTTAAAAAGCACAATCTATCGATAGTGCTTTTTTTTGTTACAAACTTATTTATCTATTAAAGCAATAAGTTATTAAAATAAAATTTCTGTCATTTTGTAATTATGACTTACGTTAAATAAATGGTAATATCATTTTGTTGGCATAACTATTGAATAATTAGAAAATAATAATCTCATTTAAATTATTAAATCATGAAAGTTAAAATTAGTACAATAGTACTATTTGCAACTCTGTTTGCAAATAATATGAATGCTCAACATGGAGCTACCGTAAATGCTTTAAATGCTGATATCAGTGACAATCTCGATTTAAGAGCTGTAGCTTCTATATTTGGAGAATCGATCAATTTAGATGATTTTGAAAATAAATTGAATAATCCAAAATTTCAGATTTCAAATTTAGATTTGAACAAAGATGGACAAGTAGATTATTTACGAGTAATTGAATCTGTTGAAGAAAGAACGCATTTAATTATCATTCAATCGCTATTAAACAAAGATGTTTTTCAAGATATTGCTACCATAGAGGTTGAAAAAGATTTCAACAATAATGTACAGATTCAAGTGGTTGGCAATGCATACCTGTATGGACAGAATTATATATATGAACCCATTTATATGCATCATCCATTAATTTTTGGTATCTTCTGGACAAATACTTACAGACCTTATTATTCCCCATGGTATTGGAATTATTATCCTGTATATTATTCTCCTTGGAATCCATATCCAATTTTTAGATACCGACGAAATGTTAACGTTTACATTAATTATGAAAATCATTATAATTATGTTAACATCCGAAGAAGTGATCGAGCTTTAAATTTATATGGTGCAAGACGAACAGATGGTTATGAAAAAATGTATCCTGGCCGTTCATTCAATCAGAGAAATACCGCAAGTTCTAATCGTTATGATTTGGATCAAACTCGAAATAATACACCAAGAGGAGGACGAAATGAAAATCAGGTCAGAGATATTACATCTCCAACTCGAACCAATACTCCTGGGAGAAACAACCCACCAACACAAACAAACGAAACACCAAGAAATTCGCCAACAAGAAGTGAAACGCCTCGAAATGAAATAAGATCAAATAATTCTAATCAAAACAATAGTAGAAATAATAATTCTACTACAAGAGGAGGAAATAGAAGAGGATAATCGATAATTTAATTTTTAAAATACCTGTTAAGCAAGTGCTTTTCAGGTATTTTTTTTTAATTTAATAGTAATGTTAAAATAAAATTGGAAGATGCTATAAAAACGAATTATCTTTCGCATCGATTTTAAAACAATAATGATATAATATGATTGCTTTTTTAAAAATTATTAGATTCAAAAATTTACTATTGATTGCTTTGATGCAAATCACTTTTCATTTTGGTTTCTTAAAACTTCAAAACATACCGCTAGCTTTAAACGATTGGCAATTTTTATTGTTAATTTTTTCAACTATTTGTATTGCTGGTGCGGGCTATTTGATTAATAACGTTTTTGACCAAGAAACGGATCAAATAAATAAACCCAATGCTGTTGTTGTTGGAAAGACCATGTCTGAAACCACAGCTTATAATTTATACATTATCATAAATGTGCTAGGTGTTGGGACCGGGTTTTATTTGTCGAATAGCATCGAAAAACCAAGTTTCGCGGCTCTTTTTATAGTAATTGCCGCCACACTCTATTTGTATGCTTCGAGCTTAAAACAAGGTTTATTGGTTGGAAATATACTTATCGCATTACTGGCTGCACTAAGCGTAATTATTGTGGGACTTTTCGATTTATTTCCAACAATTACTGTAGCGAATAAACCTGTAGTTGCCACTTATTTTGAAATTATTTTGGATTATGCCTTTTTTTCATTTCTAATCCATTTTATTCGGGAATTGGTGAAAGATTTAGAAGATGTTAAGGGAGATTGCAACACCGGAATGACGACTTTACCCATTATTTTAGGTGTAAAAAGAACCTCTAAATTGGTTTTTGTACTGAGTTTGGTTCCTATCGCTATTCTATTTTACTACATCAACAACTATTATTTTAATAACAAATTGTATTTCGCAACACTCTATTCCTATATTTTTATTGTTGCTCCTCTGCTCTATTTTACAATCAAAATGTGGTCCTCAAAATCACAAAAAGAATTTCATCATTTGAGTACTGTGTTAAAGATAGTGCTGTTTTTTGGAATTTTATCCATTCTTGTTATCACGTTAAACATTAAATACAATGCTTAGAAAAAAATTAAAAGAATTTAAAATCATACTTGCTTCCGGTTCTCCAAGACGGCAGCAATTTTTCAAAGATTTGGATTTGGATTTTGAAATAAGAATAAAAGAAATAGAAGAAATATATCCAGACACACTAAAAGCAAGCGAAATTACAGACTACTTAGCGGATTTAAAAGCGAAAGCATTTGAAAATGATTTAGAAGAAAATGCTATTTTAATCACAAGTGACACCATCGTTTGGCATAATAACAAAGCGTTAGGGAAGCCCAAAAATTATGATGATGCCTTTAAAATATTACAATCTTTGTCCAATGCCACTCACGATGTAATTACCTCTGTTTGTTTTAAAACAACAAAAAAAACGACTGTTTTTAACGAAACAACAAAGGTGACTTTTAATCCATTGAGCGATGAAGCAATCGCTTATTATCTTGAAAATTATAAACCTTATGATAAAGCTGGAGCTTATGGCATTCAGGAATGGATTGGTTTTGTTGGTGTGTCAAAAATTGAGGGTTCCTATGCCAATGTAATGGGATTACCGGTGGATAAAGTCTATGCTTTTTTAAATAATTTCGAAAATTAAAAACTTGAAATTCAAACGTATAAATGCAATTATCTAAAACAAAAATAGTATTGTTTTTAATACTGATATTTTGCAGTTATCAGCCCCTATTTTCACAAATAATAATAGAGAAAGACACCTCAAAAGGGTATCGTGATATCGAGAACTATTCTAAAAAGAATAAGTTCATGAAAGAATTGTATAAACTCATTTTTGTTCCTGTGGAATCAAAATCAGAAGCAACAATTCAGGTAGTAAAAAAGAAAAATTTTGAAAATTTTGAAAGTAAAATTATTCGAAAAATTAATATTATTACGCTTGACCCTTTTGGATATTCGGAAACTGACACTACAAAAACACCTACAAATTGGTTAGAAAAAAGTGGAAATAAAACACATGTTAAAACCAAACATTTTGTAATCCGAAATTTATTATTAATTAAAAAAAATGCCCCTTTAGATTCCTTGTTAGTCAGAGAATCCGAACGTTTAATTCGTACACAACGTTTTATCAACAAAGTAACTATTACGGCTGAATTTACGACTAAAAATACTGATTCAGTGGATGTTTTTGTGCGCGTTTTAGATACTTGGAGTATTGTGCCACAAGGAACAGTTTCTAATTCTAGCTCGGCTTTTGAACTGAATGAACGTAATTTTTTAGGATTTGGACACGAGTTTGACCATAAGATAACAACCCGATATTCGGATAACAAAAATGCTTATAATTTACTATATGTTGTCCCAAATATTCAAAATACCTATATAAAAACAACTTTAGGATACAACTTGGATTTAAATGAAAATTATGTAAAATCCTTTAATACAGAACGGACATTTTATTCTACATACACAAAATGGGCTGGAGGACTATTTATAGACCAACAATTTAGACGCGATTCTATAGTAAACAGTGATCTCAAATTTATAAAACAAAATTTTAAATACAACTCACAAGACTTTTGGTTGGGTAGATCCTTTAAAATTCTAAACGCGAAAAGTAGCAATTTTAAAACGACGAATTTTATTATTGCAACTCGTTATTTAGATATAAAATATATTGAAAAACCTGCATTAGAATTTAATCCCGCAAATTTTTATTCAAGCGAAAAATTATTTCTTACAGGAATTGGTGTGGCATCACGTCAATTTATTTTGGATAAATATATTTTTAAAAATGGAATTATTGAAGACGTTCCAATTGGAATGACTTATGGAATAACTGCTGGTTACCAACAAAAAAATAATCAAAACAATTTCTATTTAGGTTGTAGAGCAACATTTGGAAATCAATTTAAATGGGGGTTTTTGAGTACTAATTTAGAATGTGGTTCCTTTTTTAATAATGGAAATGCGCAACAAACTTCCTATACATTTCAAACTAATTATTTTACAAAATTAATAAATATAGGGGATTGGAAATTTAGACAGTTTTTTAAAACGCAATTTATATACGGTTCCAACCGATTAGATAGTAATTTGGACCGACTCAATTTTAATGACACTAACGGAATTTCAGGATTTACAACTAAAATCTATGGCACAAATAAATGTATTTTAACGCTACAAACTCAAGCGTATTCACCATGGAAAATTGCGGGTTTTCGGGTGAACCCTTTTTTTAATTATACTCTTGGAATGCTTGGAAATAGCCAAAATGAAATTGATAATAATAAATCGTATTCCAAAATAAGTGTAGGAGTGATTATTAATAATGATTATTTAGTATTTGGCACTTTTCAATTTTCGCTGTCGTTTTTTCCTTCTATCCCTTTTCAGGGTGAAAACATATACAAAACCAATACCTTAGAGTCATCGGATTTCGGTTTCCAAAATTTCGATATAGAAAAACCTGTTATTGTACAATACAGATAGCTTCCTATTCTAAAAACTATTTCGCATACAATTTTTGGTCAATAATGCGTTCCATATAATCTTGAATAAAAGCTTTGCATTTTATTTCTAATAAATCCATTTCGGCATTTCTATTTTTGATTAAATTGTGCTCCATACCTTTATCCTCTTTCGCATAAAACCCAACAGCTTTTAGACCGTCAAAGCAGCAAATATAATTACCTGACATAAAGGAATAGACGTCTGAAAAATAACGGATGGCAAATGGTGGCACTTTTGTATCTCCAATTAGACTTCTGCCAAAACTTCGAAATGGTTTTTGGTAACCAATCATGTCTAAAATAGTGGGATAAATATCAATTTGTTGTGCAAAATCCTTGTTTTCGCCTATGTACTTCCCATTAGGAGAAAAGAATACTATTGGAATGGTATGCCGGTTAAATTCTTTTAAATATTCATCATAAGCTACCGTATTTCCATGATCTGCCACTAAGACAAAAATGCTGTTATTGTACCAAGGTTGCTTTTTGGCTTCGTTGAAAAAACGTTTTAAAGCAAAATCGGTATAACCAATACTTTCATCAATATCAATGGTACCTTTTGGAAATTTTCCTTTGTATTTTTCGGGAACTTTATATGGTTCATGAGAAGTTAAAGAAAATAAAGTAGCCATAAAAGGTTGCTGCTTTTTGTCTAATGTTCGTTTCATAAATTGAAAATAGGGTTCATCCCAAATGCCCCAAACCCCATCAAAATCAGCATCATTATTATATTCCGTTTTTCCATAATAATGGTCATAACCCAGAATATTTCCGAATCCTAAAAATCCCATGGAGCCATTAAAACCGCCATGAAAGAAAGAAGTATCATAACCTTCACTTTTTAAAACAGAGACCAACGATTCGATTCTTTGTTTTGGATAAGGAGAAGATGTAAAAGCATCTTGAAACGAAGGTATTCCTGCAATTACAGAAGAAACACCATGTATCGATTTCCAACCGTTGGCATAAGCATTCGTATATATTAAACTGTGATTAGCCAATGAATCTACAAAAGGCGTATATCCTTTGTAGTCTGGAATTTTAGTATCCTTATTGAATCTCCCGTTGTACTCTTTAGCAAAACTCTCTAAAATCAGTATGACAATATTGGGTTTTGTTGGCGGATTGTTTTTATACTGCTTTATAGGCGCAATCAAAGTATCAATTTGCGTTTGGGTTACAAAGGATACTTTCTTAAACGTATTGGTATTCCATGTTCTAATAATAGCAAAAGGCGTGTTTAAAACCACATCGGCTTGAGACGAATTTTGAACGTATCGGCTTGCATCGAGAATATTGATTGGACGTGTACTCTTTTTAAAATCGCCTCGAATTCCACCTACAATTAATGTAGCAATAAGCAAGAAGTTGATTATCGAAAATATAAAATAGCTAAATGAAACTTTTCTAATTTCTGTTTTAACTTTTACCTTTTTATATAAGTAAATCCACAAATAAGAAAGCAGAAAAAACAATACGAAAACATGCCAATAACGGACTAAGAAATTGAAAAACAATTCCGTTTTATTGCCTTCATTTTCTAATGAATCTAACGATGCTCGGGTACTTCGATTGAAAGTAAACTTATAATAAATGAAATCTACGAAATTGGTAGCATAAATGGATAAATTGGTAATAAAATAGAGATAAAAAAGTCCTTTTTGAAATCTTTTATTATCATTTATGACCAAGGGTAAAGCCGAAAAAAGGATAAACAAACCGTTCACATATAGAATTGTTGTAGTGTCAAATACCAATCCGTGATAGCAAAGTGCCAAAAAATCGAATGTCGAATCGATTTTTATTAATCGGAAATTATATAAAAAAAAGAATAATCGCGACACCGAATAGAATACATATGCTAATAGTATTCTATATAAAAGCGCCTTATATTCATTGATTCTGATGTGATTGTTGAGCATATAATAAAGAAAAATTTATAAACTAAAAGTGACAAAATTACATTTTTAGACCTAATTAAATTTTAAAATTAAATAAATATTGTGAATGAAATTAATATTATTTAATTTGCAAGAAATTATGACCATTTTAAGATGAATACAGTTACTCGATTATTCGACTTTCCTCATTATCAACTCAAACAATATGGATCCATTTCGGATGCTTTAGTAACTAAATACAATGAGGTTTGGACAAAAACTTCAACAAAAGAATATGTTGAAAAAGCCAATGCAATTTCACGTGCATTATTGCGATTGGGTATACAAAAGAATGATAAAATAGCCGTTATTTCTGCAACAAATAGAACAGAATGGCATATTGTTGATATTGGCGTATTGCAAACTGGCGCTCAAAATGTTCCCATTTACCCAACTATTTCAGAGCATGATTATGAATACATTTTAAATCATTCCGAGTCCCACTATTGTTTTGTTTCCGATGCCGAGGTTTTGCGAAAAATAAATGTAATTAAAGCAAATGTACCAACTTTAAAAGAAGTATATTCTTTTAATGAAATCGAAGGTTGTGAAAATTGGAAAACGCTACTGGAATTAGGAAAAGACGAGAGCAATCAAGACGTTGTAGAAGACCGAAAAAATGCCGTTCATACCGATGATTTAGCTACAATAATATATACTTCCGGCACAACGGGCAGACCCAAAGGCGTTATGCTTTCCCATCAAAATATAGTTTCAAATGTGTTTGCTGGTGCGCAGCGAATTCCGATTGAAGCTGGAAATAGCAGGACCATGAGCTATTTGCCTATCTGTCATATTCTCGAACGCTTTTATTTGTATTTGTGTCAATTTTATGGAGTTTCCATCTATTTTGGAGAATCTATCGATAAAATTGGCGTGAATCTAAAAGAAATAAAACCTCATTTAATGACCGGCGTTCCTAGAGTTTTAGAAAAAATATACGACAGTATTTATGCCAAAGGATTGGAACTTTCGGGAATAAAAAGAATCCTATTCTTTTGGGCTATTCGATTGGGCTTGCGTTTTCAACCTTATGGTGCCAACGGATGGTGGTACGAATGGCAACTCAAAATCGCTCGAAAACTAATTTTCAGCAAATGGAAAGCCGGCGTTGGAGGCAATTTAGATTTTATCGCCTGTGGAAGTGCAGCACTACAACCAAGATTAGCGCGCGTTTTTGGAGCAGCTCAAATCACCATTATGGAAGGCTATGGTTTGACTGAAACCTCCCCTCTAGTGGCTATTAATGATTTGAGGAATAATGGTTTCAAAATTGGGACTGTTGGAAAAGTGGTCGATAAAGTGGAAGTAAAAATTGCTCCTGATGGCGAAATTCTTTGCAAAGGTCCGAATATTATGTTGGGGTATTATAAAGATGCCACTTTGACTAATGAAGTGATTGTTGACGGCTATTTTCATACGGGTGATATTGGCGAAATTGATGCTGAGGGCTTCCTGAAAATTACCGATCGAAAAAAAGAAATGTTTAAAACCTCTGGTGGCAAATACATATCGCCACAATTGCTTGAAAATGCCATGAAACAATCCCGTTTTATTGAGCAAATTATGGTGATTGGTGATGGCGAAAAAATGCCCGCTGCCTTTATACAACCTAATTTTTCTTTCATCAAGGAATGGGAAAAAATTCATCATATTGCTGTTGGCACCACCAATCAGGAGATTGTTTCCAATCCAAAAGTGATTGCTCGTATTCAAGAAGAAATTGATCGCCTTAATAAAAAGTTTGGGAATTGGGAGCAAATCAAACGTTTTGAACTTACACCCGAAGTCTGGTCCATCACCAGTGGCCACCTCACTCCTACGCTAAAATTAAAGCGTAAAATTGTGATGGAAATGTATAAAGACTTGTACCAAAAAATCTATAATTAAACCGTTGGTTTAATTATTAAAACGTCAGTTCGATTTTTTGTGTATTGAAAACGGAAAAAAAAATGACCCGAGGCTATAGCCGAATTGAGCGAAGCTAATCGAGAACCGTTTTTAATGAAATTCTCAATGTTCTCTAAATCTCCGCTTTTTTCATTGCATCAAAATGTTAGACTGCATAGCACAACAAGTTCCATTATTTGTAAAGAAATCCTTCCTATTTTACACCTGCTTTCTCCTTATTAAAGGAATAGTTGTTCCTTATTTTCTTTATATTAAAATCCTATTGAGTCTATACTGACTCTATACTGACTCTATAATCAGTCTATAAAAATATTGTTTTTTATAGACTAAGTATAGACTTATTATACAGTTATTATGGATTCACGATAAGTAAAGTATAGCTCATCTATGAAGCATGTAGGAAGCAACTGTACTTTACAACAACCTCAATGCTATAGTGTAAGTAAAAAAACAAAATTTTATAAAACAATATTGTTGTAAAACCAGAGATATAGATGCTAATATTAGTACGAAAAGCATTCAACAAATAAAAAGTCCATGCGATGATTTGTGATAAAAAAAAATTAATATATTTGAATAATAATAAAGACTGATTGCAGTCAGACCTATCCGCCCAAAAGTGGAGTGATAGGTCTGATTTTGTCAGACCTATATGGTAGTTAGCGGTAATTTTAAGACGACAATCATAATCATGGAAAACTTAATAAAATATTTAACGGAGCATAAGAAAGAAGAGTTCAACTCACTTGCAGACAAATCAATTTCTGACTTGACAGGTTTAACAGGCTTCAACAGCATTAAGGATATACTGACGAAGTATGACATATACACAACCGGACAAGTAATCAATTTCAACACAGACATTCTTTGGCTCATTGACTATGAGAACGAGTATAACAAATACAAGTGGTATACTCAATATCTGACTTTTGGCGCAATAATTTTGTTGCTAATTCTTCCGATTGTTACATCCAATTACTGGCTTTATTTTGGACTTTTACTTTTGCCAATTGGACTTATGGCAACTTCAATTATCAAAACTCCTTTTTACAACCTTTTTTGGATTTTGATTGCTCTACTAACTGCATACGCATTTTATTCATCTCAATATTCAATTTTGGGTATGGTGGCTTTGAATATAATATTCATGCTTGGTTTTAGACAAGGTAAAATATTTTATAGAGACACAATCATACGAGCCGCAATCAGAAGCGAACTTTGCTTTAAATTCTTGTATCACATCGGCATGGTGCATCTTTATGACCGTGACAGCGACACGTTTATCAAGCAACCTAATCAATGACATCATGACAAGAAAAAAACTAAGAAACATTTATCAATATTCAACATTAGCAGTTCTGACTGTGTTGAGTTTTCCGCTTACCACTCTGCTAAATCTTGAACCCAAATGGTATCACTTTATTGTAATCTACCTTGTATCAACGGTGATAGGTGGATTTTTATATACCTATTTTTCTGGTGTTATGGTTCATTCAGTTCAATTCATTGGTGACGCTAATGCAGCAGACCAAGAATTTGTTTTAGAATTTCAAATAGGATTTTCTCCCCACCACACAGTGCAAGGTAAACTTGACAATACCATTGGTCTAAAGGAGGACGAGCTTGCTCAATTATTTTATGGGACTATTACGAAACACATAATTATGCCGACACTTAAAAGGAATGAGCAGCAGACAATTTATTTACAGCATAAGCAAGAACAAATTGTTGTTCAAATTGGATAGAAAAACTACCGCTAACAAGGGGTTTGCGATAGCGGGGGGTAAAGAACATCAATAAATAATTATCCTTACAGGCGTAAAGAGTATATTGACAAGTTATGTGAAATTTCCATCATATTAAGTGAATGAAACTAATAATTAAAAGAGGTCCATAAATAAAAATATTATGAAAAAAGTCATAACTATCGGAAATTGGTTGAAATTTTTAATTGTAGGTATTATTGGAACTTGGTTGGTGTTGGGAATTACCTTTATAATACCGCTATTCGCAGGATTGTGGATGTTTACTTTTAGCGATTTTTGGTTCTATACAATAGGCAGTGTACTACTCACGTTTTACTATATATTAATCATGGTTGGGCTAACATTATTTTTTTCTTACGTAAATAAACTAAAACAAGACTACTGGGTTTCTAATATATTATTGGTTCTAACAAGTGGTTATTTCTTTTTTAATTTAATCACAAAATTTGGGGTTTTTGTTAATAAAGACATAGAAATTTTTATGAATTTTAAAGGTATAGTCTTACTTATTTCAATTCTCCCTGCATATTTTAAAATCTTATTCCTTTCTGTCATCACTCCCTTTTTAAAGCAAGAAAATCAATAACTAATAAAAGCCGATTGATAATTTTTTCTTTTATCCACTTAACAATAATTCATTAATTTAAATAAAATATAATTCATGACTCAAATAACAAAAAAAATAACTTCCAATTTACCTCTTTTACTAAACCTAAAAGAAATGAATGACATGCTTATTGATTTCATGACTAATGAAGGTGAAGAATTGATATATGCATTTAATGATAGAAAAGGGAATAAATGTAATCAGTATTTCTTTACAACACATAAACTAATAATTAGCGATAGAGTGCCAAACGTACCATTTAAAGTTGGAAAATACTATTTAACAGGTTGGGGTGGTGATTTAGTTATTCCTTATGATTATATTAATGAAATTGAAACTCGTCAGTTTAAAACATTTTTCAAAAGAAAAAAAATGGATTTGTCGATTGTATTCAAAGATTTTGAGACATTTCTTTCATCAAAAGATACCGATAACTTTCTTACATTACTTTCTGCAATTAACAATGAGATTTATTAAACAAACCAATATATAATAATGAAATTACACCTTGATAAAACTTCACATAACACGGGTAGCTGTTGCGCAACCCTATTAAAAATCAAAATTTCAAATAAATAATAAAAAATTAAACCTCGTTTAAGTCAATTTAAGCGAGGTTTATTTTTGGTTTTAAGTTGTGGTTTAAAAAAGGAGTTTTTTACAAATAACGTTCTTGAAACACTTTTTGATGGTGTTTTTGATGTCCAATGATAATAAAACCGAGGGCTCTTACAGAACTTGGTTGTTCTGAAGCGGTGCCCATTTTTGTTAATTGCTCTGGAGTGAAACTTTTAAAAAGCAATAGTGTAGCATAACGCAAGGCCGAGAATTCGGTAAGTAATTCTTGCAAACTTCTATGGTTGGCATGGGCTTGGTCAACATAATCATTCTCATCAAAACCGGGTAAAGGCGTTTTATCGTTTCTTGAAATCCGTAACGCACGGTAGCTAAAAACCCGTTCGGCATCTATCAGGTGTTGGATGATATCTTTTATCGTCCATTTGCCCTCCGCATAGCGATAATCGAACTTGTCCATTGGAATGTTTTGGACAAAACGAATGAAATCATGTAGACCAATTTCTAATTCATCTAGTAAAATAACGTTTTCTGCAGCTTTGACATAATTTTCGTAGTAAGCCGCGTATTCGGTTTTTGGTAATTGACTGGCGTTCATATTGCTGTTTTTTTTGGTATTTTAGTTTTCAAAGATTTATTAAATTCTATAAAAGCAAATGTAATTACAAAATAGGATTGTTCACTAAGCGGACAAAATTTCTTTTTTGCCACAGATTATAAAGATTCACACGGATTCACTAAAAACAAAATGGGTATTCTATTTTTAATCTGTGTAAATTCTTTTAATCTGTGGCTAACTATTTTTAGATTTAGTAACAGATTGTCCTTTTATAAAACACCATTTTAGTGTTATGCCGAATTTCTACTGGCATTGGTGTTTCCAAACAGCGATCGAGTTACTATTTTTTCGTACACTGAAATTAAGGCAACATTGGGCGTTTGCGCTGCGTTTAATTCTTTAATTTTCAATAACGCATATTGTTGTATCGTCAATAGTGGCAATACAATACGCTCTCTAGTTGCTATGGAAGCTTTACCGTCGGGATAGTTTTCCATTAGCTCTACATGTCCGGCAATTTTCAGTAACAATCGTTTTGTGAGAAGGAATTCATCAAATATTATTTGCCAAAAAGCACCAAATTCTGGATCTTCTTTCATGTATGCCGTTAATGGAAAAAATGATTTTGCCAAAGACATCATGCTGTTTTCTAATAAGGTTTTGAAGAATAACGAATTGTTATACAAATCTTGAACTTCGTTCCATTTGTTTTGCTCTTCAAATTGTTTTAAAGCCGTTCCAACACCAAAAAAACCAGGTACATTTTGTTTCAACTGACTCCAGGATCCCACAAATGGAATGGCTCTTAAATCAGCAAAATCCAATTGCTCGGATTTACTTCTTTTAGAAGGTCGGCTGCCAATATTGGTTTTGGCATAATATTTCAAAGTGCTCATTTGCTCCAAATAAGGAATAAATTTTGGGTGATTCTTGAAACTCAAGTATTTTTCATAGCCGATTGCTGCCAATTGGTCCAAAATAGCTTTTTCGTCGGACAACAATTCATTCTTTTCGTTACTAAAAACCTGATTCGTAGCACCTGCACTCAGCAAATTTTCTAAATTATACCGACAAGAATCTAAGGTGCCAAAATTGGAACTAATGGTTTGTCCTTGTACGGTTATTTGAATTTCATTATTTTCTATTTTAGGCCCTAAAGAAGCGTAAAACTGATGTGTTTTTCCACCACCACGGGCAGGTGGTCCGCCTCGTCCATCAAAAAAAGTAACTTTAATGCCATAAGTTCTTGAAATTTCGGTCAATGTTTCTTTTGCATTATAAATACTCCAATTGGCCATCAAATAGCCACCATCTTTTGTACCATCAGAAAACCCTAACATTATAGTTTGTTTATTACTCCTTTTGGCTAAATGAGCAGCATACAAAGGATTTTTATACAATTTCTCCATTACCAAATGGGCTTTTTGCAAATCTTCTACCGATTCAAAAAGCGGAACTATATCCACCGTTGGATTTTCCCAATTGCTCAAACGAAATAAAGCAAAAGTTTCCATTACATTCAATGCACTTTCGTTATTGCTAATGATATAACGATTGGCGCCAAATTCACCATTTTTTTCTTGGATACTTTTAATCGTTTGAATGGATTCTATTGTGGATTTTGTCATTTCGTTGGGAAAAACATTGGCATCTAAATTACCAACGACATTGGACAATGTTTCAAACTTTTTGTCCTCGGATAATTCAAAATAATTTACAGGAAATAAAGAATTGTTTTCCTTTAGATAATAACCCACAACCTCTTTAAATACAATATCATGCACTTTACTATTTTGACGAATATCTAAGGATGCAAAATAAAATCCGAATAAATTTACTTTAATAATCAAAGCTTCCAAATCATCCAAATACAAGGATTTATGTTCGTTAATTATTATTTCTTTGATTTGATTTAATTTGATTTTAAACGTTTCCAAAGTAATATAAATTTCCCCCTGAGAGTAAAAAACGGAACGGTATAACTTATTTTCAAGCTCAGCAATAATGGCATCTACCCCATAAAAAGTCAATTTTCTTTTTAACTTTCTAATGTCTGCGTAATAACATTTTAATATGGAAGTTCGCAATCTTTCAGCCACTTTTTGAGTAATTTCTGTAGTTACAAAAGGGTTTCCATCACGATCGCCCCCTGGCCAAAATCCTAGTTTTATCAAAGGATTTTGAATTGAATTTCCATCAAAAATATTCTTTTGAAGATAATGCACCATTTCTCCCGATGTCTCATAAAATACATTTTCGAGATACCAAATCAAACTTACTGCTTCGTCATAAGGCGTAGGTTTTTCTTTTTTAATAAATGGTGTTTTACCCAATTGTGAAAGTAATTGCTTGATATGCAACAAATCATTTTTTCTTAACGCTTCCGTCAAATCGGTAATGATTCCTAATACTGCGCCTGGATAAAATTGTGTTGGATGTGCTGTAAGTACCGTTCTAACGTTGAAATTTTCTAAAAAATACTTCAACTCTTCTACTCTATTCTTCGCACTTGCTTTTTCCTTAATATCTCGCAAAGAACCTCTACCCTCCATATTGTTAACGACCGGAAAGGCTGCGTCTTCAATAGCATCAAATAAGACAATTTGGCGCTCAACATATTGAATGAAGCGAAACATAATATCTATTTTCTCTTCTTCGGAAGCATGATGCAAATAGTGTTTCGCAAAAAAATCAACGATTTCTTGTGGATTTTCTTGATTTTTAAACCCATTCTCACAAACTTCTGCAAACAATGGAAGTAAAACGCCTGTGTTATCAATAGAATCAAAAGGCAATGTTATAAATACACTATTATAAATATGATATTTTGAAAGTACATCTTGGTTGAATCTTTCAATTTTCGGAAGTGTGTACATAGCACTTTAAGTTT
>JBBALV010000013.1:19803-68173 GCA_040402815.1 Flavobacterium sp. | reverse complement strand
TCTAAATCTCTTCTTGTTGAAGCGGCTAAGAGTACCATTAATTCTTTACTTTCATATAATTCTTTGAGCAATCGTTTTTTGTTTCTAGAAATTAGTAATTCTACACTCTTTGTCGTTTGAGTATAAAAATTTTTAACGGGGCTTGTGGCGTTAAAATAAGGAATCTCTGATTTGAAAGTAGTAATAAAATGGTCTGTTTTGAAAATACTTTCTTCTACAATTTCATCAGAAAGTATCATGATTTCAGCAAGTTTATACAAAAAATGTTTTTCGTTATTGTTAACCACTCCATCGCTCCATAAAGTTAAGTCAGCAACATCTAATAAATACTTTTTTTCTAGTTCATCTGTAAAATAGTCTAATTGTAACGCTCCTAAATTATCATAATTTATATTCGAAAATTTGCTATATCGAACAGAAGCTTCAAATAGTTTTATTAGTAAATCATCATGTTGTGACTTATTACTTTTTGTTTTTAAAGCAAGAGTAACAATACTCATGATTGTTTCCTCTATTTTTTTTATATATTTTTGGGGAATTGCTTCATTATGTAAATAATATTTAAAAGCTAAAATATCAATAAAAAGTAAGGCATTGGTGACCAAATGGGTGAAATTTTTACTGATTCCATTTTCGTTGGTTCGAATGCGTTCTTCAATAATTTTTTCTAAGGATAAGAAAGGAGAATTTTTAGGAAGAATTTTATATAATAAATTAGATTCCTGAGGATTCATTTGGTTATAAAAAGTAACAGCTTGATTAACAAAATCAATAGGATCCAATTTTTGTTTGCTTAAAACATACATTTGAAACATATTGTTAAGTAATGCAACTTTATAAATTTCGACTTTTAGCCAACCTTCCGTTGGTATTGGAAAAAAAGAAGGAATCGAAACAATGTGTCCATATATAAAACCAGAATCCCTGAGATTGGAATAATAATCATCGGCAATAAAATTGGTGGTAGCATGAGTAATTTGCTCCTGAAAAAATTTTTCTATCCAAGCGTTTGCTGAAGGGTTTATCATACTGTTTATTTAAACAGCAAAGCTATTATTTTAAGTTTCAAATATTCAAATTTGTTATAAAAATTTATTATGACTTTAATTTTCCTCTTTTTTTAAATTGTTTTAAAAGTGTTTTCTTGAACTCTTCTTCCGATTGTTTTAGCATAAATATTTTTTGAGGACTAACAACACCTTGTAAATCCTTGATAAGACGACTTCTATTATTTTGTATTTCGGCTTCTATATTTTCAGAATCGGTTAATAATTTTGACATTTCGCTATCTGATATCGGTGTTGCATTTTCGTGATTCATTTTCAAAAGCAACATTTTTCTTTTAAATTTTAAATCAAACTGTTTGTCCGAAAATTGATTGAATATAGGCCAAAATTTCTGAGCTTCTTCAGGAGTAAGGTTCATTTTGTTTGAAATAAAAGCAATTTGAATAGCCTTTATTTTTTCAATTTTTTTATTGTTTTGTGCAAAACTCAAAACCGAAAATAATAGCATGAAATAAATAGTATATCGTTTCATTTTTTTTAAATTTTAAAGTAAATCGTTGACGTAATTGGTTGTTTCTTTATCGTTTGTTTTTAGAGATTCCTCAATAGCAGAAATATCTGTATCGGATAATTGCTCCGAAATATCTTCTATACTTAAATTAGCTTCATGAATTAAGAAATCTTCGTTTATAATAATTTCTTCATTTGAATTGAACCAATTTGACGAAACAAATAAAGCGATAACGATAACTGCAGCAATACTAGGAATCCAAATTTTCCATTTTTTATACAATGGAATTACTTTAGCTTCATTGGAGTTCGCCACAATTTTCGCAAGCACATTAGCATCAAACAGGTCAAAATATTCATCAGGACTTTTAAATCCTGTAGCTATTTTTGAGTGGGCATCTAAGTTAAAATGGTTCATGATGGTAAGACTGATTTTAATAAAAAAGGTTTAATTTTTAGTCATAAATTCTTCAATTTTTTTTACTGCATGAAAATATGAGGCTTTTAATCCTCCTACAGATGTTCCTAAAATAGCTGAAATTTCTTCGTATTTTAATTCTTGATAATATTTCATTTTAAATACCAATTGCTGTTTTTCTGGTAACAAATGAATTGCTTTTTGTAATTTTATTTGAATGGCATCGCCGTCAAAATAAGTGTCAGCTTTGAGATTTTCAATTTGTTTCTGCTGAAAAACCGCTGTTGTTTGCCCATTTCTCTTGGCTTTATTGTTGATAAATGTTATGGATTCGTTAGTAGCAATGCGATACATCCACGAAAACAGTTTGCTTTCTCCTTTGAAATTTTTTAAATTCTGAAATACTTTTACAAATGTATTTTGCAAAACATCATCGGTGTCATCATGATTCAAAACGATAGTACGAATATGAGAATACAAAAGCTTTTTGTATTGAAATAAGAGTTTTTGAAACGCTTCATTTTGCGTCTTCGGGTGCAATAACTCCTTTATAAATTCATGTTCTTCGTTCAAGAGAATGATTTTTAAATTGGACTAAAGATACTACAAAAGGTTTAAATGATTAAATTATTTTAAAAAAGGGAATTCAAAGATTACCTAACGATGTATCTTCGCCATTTATTAAAACAAATAACTATGATACAAACCGTTATTTTTGATATGGATGGGGTAATTGTGGATACTGAGCCAGTTCATAATTATGCCTATAACCAGCATTTTAAGGCTTTAAATATTGAAGTGTCAGAAGAAATGTATGCTTCATTCACGGGCAATTCTACAAAGAACATCTATGAAAAATTAAAAGTAAAATTTGAATTGACAGCAACTATTTCGGATTTAGTTGAAAGGAAACGTAATTTGTTTAATGATGCTTTTGATAAAAAAGAAGATTTGTATTTGTTGGACGGAGTCGAAAATTTAATTAAAGATTTATATAACAATGGAATGCAATTGGTTTTAGCATCGTCTTCAGCAAATGTAACTATTGAAAGAGTTTTTAATCGATTTAATTTAAATCAGTATTTTACTCATAAAGTTTCTGGTGAGGATTTCCCGAAATCAAAACCCCATCCAGCTATTTTTCAAAAGGCAGCATTTTTAGCACAAACCCGAATCGAAAATTGTATCGTTATTGAAGATAGTACGAATGGAATAATTGCTTCAAAAGCAGCAGGAATCTATTGTGTGGGTTATAATAGTTTACATTCTAAATTACAAGATTTGTCCCAAGCTGATCGAATCATTCAACATTTTGACGAATTAAATTTTAAAACAATTAGGAGCATAAAAATAAATTAGTTTTACACTACGATTTTAATTTCTGTAAACTACTTATCTATATTTATTTTTTCGGATTTGATAACAAGGAGCTCCTGTTTCAAATGTTTTATTTTTTATATTTGCAATTCAAAAAGATACTACAAAAGTGAGCGAAATCAACAAACTTAAAATTTTTAACGATCCTATTTATGGTTTTATTACCATTCCAGATAGTTTGATATACGATTTAGTTCAACATCCTTATTTTCAACGGCTACGAAGAATTTCTCAAATGGGTTTGTCCTATTTGGTCTATCCTGGTGCACATCACACCCGTTTTCATCATGCTTTAGGTTGCATGCATATTATGCAAAAAGCGGTCGAGGTCATTCGATTTAAAGGAACTTTGATTTCTAAAGAAGAAGAAAAAGCCTTGTATATTGCCATACTTTTGCACGATATTGGTCATGGACCTTTTTCTCATGCGATGGAGCACAGCATCGTTGAAGCAGTGAATCACGAAGCCATTTCTTTATTATTTATGAATCAGTTGAATCAGGAGTTTAACGGACAACTGAGTTTAGCAATTCAAATTTTCAAAGGTGAATACCATCGCAAATTCATGTTACAACTCATTTCAAGTCAGTTGGATATGGATCGAATGGATTATTTAAAAAGAGACAGTTTTTATTCCGGAGTTGCCGAAGGTAATATCAATTCGGACCGCTTAATTCAAATGATGACGGTAGTTAATGACACTTTGGTAATTGAAGAGAAAGGGATTTATTCTGTCGAAAAATTCTTAATGGCAAGACGGTTAATGTATTGGCAAGTTTATTTGCATAAAACCAGTTTTGTTGCAGAGCTAATTTTAACTAAAATTCTAAAAAGAGCCAAAGAGTTAACGCAAAAAGGAGTAGTTTTAAATTGCAGTGCGCCTTTATTGTTTTTTTTGCAAAACAAAATTGAATTAACTACTTTTGACGCTCCCACATTAGATAAATTTTCCCAACTAGATGATTTTGACATTATAAGTGCTTTGAAAAATTGGCAATCCAATGACGATTTTGTTTTAAGCGCTCTGAGTACGATGATAATTAATAGAGATTTATTAAAAATTAAAATTAATGACGAAAAATTCAGTCAAGAAGCTGTAGATTTATATATTGTAGCTTTTTCTAAAACAGAAAAAATCTCGCTTTATGAAGCAAGTTACTTTGTTTTTAAAGGTAAAATTAGAAATCAAGCCTATAATAAAGATGCCGAACCTATAAGTATTTTGAAAAAAGATAAAACCATCGAAGACGTTGTAACAGCTTCGGATCAGTTAAATTTGAAAGCTTTGTCTCGGTCGGTTACAAAATATTATATATCTTTTCCGAAAGTACTCATTAAAAATTAACATTTAAAAATCTATTTTTTATATTTTTGTCAAGATGAAATTTACAGCAGAACAAATAGCGGGTATTTTAGATGGTGAAGTAGTAGGAAACCCTAAGGCAGAAGTATATAAATTATCCAAAATTGAAGAAGGTACTGAAGGCGCAATTACGTTTTTAAGCAATCCAAAGTACACTCACTTTATCTACACTACTAAAGCGACAATTACTATTGTTAATAGTACTTTTTCTCCTGAGAATGTACTCACTACAACACTGATAAAAGTAGAAGACGCATATGGTGCTTTTACAAAATTACTTGAATTTTATGATCAAGCAAAAGGGAATAAAACAGGAATTGAACAGCCATCTGTAATTTCTGAAAATGTAAAATATGGTGAAAATTTGTATTTAGGAAGTTTTAGTTATATCGGTGCAAATGTGACAATCGGCAATAATGTAAAGATTTATCCGAATTGTTTTATTGGAGATAATTCAATTATTGGGAATAATGTTAGTATTTTCGCAGGGACAAAAATATACTCAGAGACAGAAATTGGTAATAACTGTGCTATATATTCAGGAGTAATTATAGGCTCAGATGGATTTGGTTTTGCACCAAATGCGGATGGTACGTTTACAAAAATCCCTCAAATTGGTAATGTAATTATAGAAGATAATGTTGATATCGGCTCTTGTACTACAATTGACAGAGCTACAATGGGTTCTACAATAATTAGAAAAGGAGTAAAGCTCGACAACCAAATTCAAATTGGACACAACGTTGAAATTGGTGAAAACACGGTTATTGCTGCACAATCTGGTGTTGCAGGTTCAACTAAAATTGGGAAAAACTGCATGATTGGTGGGCAAGTTGGAATAGGTGGTCATTTAAAAATAGGAAACAATGTTGGTATTCAAGGCCAATCTGGAGTAAGTAAAAATTTAAAAGATGGGGAGATGGTAAAAGGAACCCCCGCCTTTAATATAATTGATTACAATAAAGCAACAGTACATTTTAAGAATTTGTCTAAAATTGTAGCTGAATTACAAGAATTAAAAAAAATAATTAATACTAAAGTTTAAATCATGGTTAAACAAAAGACCATCAAGAACGAGATATCGCTTTCAGGTGTAGGACTTCATACAGGAAGAGAAGTGAAAATGACTTTTAAACCCGCTCCAATCAATAACGGATTTTCATTTGTTAGAATTGATTTAGAAGGACAACCTGTTATTGAAGCTGATGCTAATTATGTTGTAAATACACAGCGAGGAACTAATTTAGAAAAATTAGGTGTTAAAATTCAAACACCAGAGCACGTTTTGGCAGCTTTAGTAGGATGTGATTTAGACAATATTATTATAGAATTAGACGCTTCCGAATTGCCAATTATGGATGGTTCTTCAAAATATTTTGTTGAAGCTATCGAAAAAGCCGAAATTTTTGAACAAGAAGCAGAACGAAAATATTTTGTTGTAAAAGAAATTATATCCTATACCGATGAATCTACGGGAAGTGAAATTTTAGTCATGCCTTGTGATGATTATCAAGTAACAACAATGGTTGATTTTGGCACTAAAGTTTTAGGAACGCAAAATGCTTCATTGAAAACCATCTCAGATTTTAAAGTTGAAATTGCCGATGCTAGAACTTTTAGTTTTCTTCATGAGTTAGAGCATCTATTGGATGAAGGATTAATAAAAGGAGGCGATTTAAATAATGCAATTGTGTATGTTGATAAAGAAATTTCGGCCAATACAATGAATAATTTAAAAGTCGCTTTCGGAAAAGACGAAATTACTGTAAAATCTAATGGTATTTTAGATAATTTAACGTTACATTATCCAAATGAGGCAGCACGACATAAATTACTTGACGTAATTGGCGATTTGGCTCTAATTGGCACTAAAATCAAAGGGAAAGTAATTGCGAATAAACCAGGACATTATGTTAATACACAATTTGCAAAAAAAATGTCTAAAATTATTAAAATAGACCAACGCAATTCTGTTCCTGTATATGATTTAAATAAAGAGCCATTAATGGATATTCATAAAATTATGAATATTTTGCCACACCGTCCACCATTTTTATTTATTGATAGAATAATTGAAATGTCAGAAAGTCATGTAGTTGGATTGAAAAATGTAACTATGAATGAACCATTCTTTGTAGGACATTTTCCTGAAGCTCCTGTAATGCCGGGTGTAATCATTGTTGAAGCAATGGCGCAAACAGGAGGTATTATGGTATTAAGCACAGTTCCTGATCCGGAGAATTATTTGACTTATTTCATGAAAATTGATAAAGTAAAATTCAAACATAAAGTTTTACCAGGTGATACATTAATTTTTAAATGTGATTTAATCACACCTATTCGAAGAGGAATTTGTCACATGCAAGCAAATGCCTATGCCAACGGAAAATTGGTGGCTGAAGCGGAATTAATGGCACAAATTGCCAAAAAACAATAACTAACAGAATTATTTTAATAGTATAAAAAAATAAAAGATGAATCAACCATTAGCTTATGTTCATCCCGGTGCTAAAATAGCAAAAAACGTTGTAATCGAGCCGTTTACAACCATTCACAACAACGTTGTTATTGGAGATGGAACTTGGATTGGATCAAACGTTACTATTATGGAAGGTGCAAGGATTGGCAAAAATTGTAATATTTTTCCAGGAGCTGTAATCTCAGCCGTTCCTCAAGATCTAAAATTTGGAGGCGAAGAATCATTAGCCATTATAGGCGATAACTGCACTATAAGGGAATGTGTAACCATAAATAGAGGTACAATTGCTTCAGGACAAACCACACTTGGTAATAATTGTCTTGTTATGGCAACAGCACATATTGCCCACGATTGCCATATTGGTGACAATGCCATAATTGTTAATGGAGTAGCTCTTGCAGGCCATGTTATTGTAGGTAAATATGCGGTAATAGGTGGTTTGGCAGCCATTCATCAGTTTATTCATATTGGAGATCATGCTATGATTTCTGGTGGATCTTTAGTTAGAAAAGACGTTCCTCCTTTTACAAAAGCAGCCAAAGAGCCATTATCCTATGTTGGAATCAACTCTGTTGGTCTAAGAAGAAGAGGATTTACAACCGAAAAAATAAAAGAAATTCAAGATATTTATAGAATACTATATCAAAAAAATTATAATATTTCTCAAGCTATAGGCGTTATCGAAGCCGAAATGGAAGCAACACCCGAGCGAGATGAAATATTAGATTTTATCAGAAATTCATCCCGAGGGGTAATGAAAGGTTACACAGGAAATTATTAAATAATTACATAAGATACTAATTTCTAATTTTCGAAACATAAATCTAAAAACATAAATCTAAAAACATAAATTAAATGGCATCTACATCAGATATTAAAAACGGATTGTGCATAAAATTCAATAATGATATTTATAAAATCATAGAATTTCTTCATGTTAAACCAGGTAAAGGCCCTGCTTTCGTCAGAACAAAATTAAAAAGTTTAACCAATGGAAAAGTATTAGACAATACGTTCTCAGCAGGTCATAAAATTGACGAAGTTCGTGTTGAAAATCATAAATTTCAGTTTTTATATCCAGAAGGAGATTTATTTCATTTTATGAATGTTGAGTCTTTTGAACAAATTTCTTTGAATAAAAATATCTTAGATTCTCCTGAATTACTAAAAGAAGGCGAAAATGTAATGGTGAGTATTAATACGGAAACCGAATTACCACTTTCAGTAGATATGCCAGCATCGGTGGTTTTAGAAGTAACTTATGCTGAGCCAGGAATTAAAGGAAATACTGCTACAAATGCTACAAAATCAGCAACTGTAGAAACTGGAGCAATGGTAAATGTACCATTGTTTATTAATGAAGGCGATAAAATTAAAATCGATACCACAACGGGCAATTATATGGAGCGCGTTAAAGAATAATACTACGTTTATATAAAAAAATACCTTTTATTAAGCCCTATTCCATTTTGTAAATTTAAATAAAATGAATGCTAAAAAAATAATTCAAGATTTTTATAAATCGGATGCTTTAATAAATCCTTTGGAAATGAAGGAATTCATTCATACTGACATTTTGATTGAATGGAACAGTAGCAAAGGTTTTATACAAATGAAATATGACGATATTCTAGCATTTACGATAACGATGAGCAAAGCTTATGTTCGCACAAAAGCACGAATCAGTCACCTATTGCAAGATGGAAATAAGGTAACGGTTCGCTATTCTCATTTTGCCAAAACCATTGAAAATCCGAGAGAAGAAATGCTTTTAGCTCATTTTATTGCAATATGGGAAATTAAAGATGATAAAATCTATCGTGGTTATCAAATAAGTCAAATTTCTTAAAATTTTTAAACAAAAAATTATCAAAAGTAGATTTCAAAACCTTACTTTTGCAAAAAAAATTAAAGAAAAGCAATTAAATATATATAATCATGAGTGTTTTAGTAAATAAAGATTCAAAAATAATTGTTCAAGGATTTACAGGAAGTGAAGGAACTTTTCACGCTTCTCAAATGATTGAATATGGAACAAATGTTGTAGGTGGCGTAACTCCAGGTAAAGGCGGAACAACCCATTTAGACCGACCTGTTTTCAATACCGTTAAAGACGCTGTTGACCGAGCAGGTGCTGATACGACCATTATTTTTGTGCCACCAGCTTTTGCAGCTGATGCAATTATGGAAGCTGCCGATGCAGGCATCAAAGTAATCATTACTATTACTGAAGGTATTCCTGTAGCTGATATGATTAAAGCGTATCAATATATTAAAGAAAAAGAGTGTCGTTTGATTGGCCCAAATTGTCCGGGAGTAATTACTCCAGGAGAAGCAAAAGTTGGTATAATGCCTGGCTTTGTTTTCAAAAAAGGTACTGTTGGAATTGTATCAAAATCAGGTACTTTAACCTACGAAGCTGCTGATCAAGTTGTAAAACAAGGTTTAGGAATCACTACAGCAATTGGGATTGGTGGTGACCCAATTATTGGAACTACGACTAAAGAAGCAGTAGAATTGTTGATGAATGACCCAGAAACCAATTGTATTGTAATGATTGGAGAAATTGGTGGTCAATTGGAAGCCGATGCTGCCAAATGGATTAAAGCCGATGGTAACCGTAAACCCGTAGTTGGTTTTATTGCGGGAGAAACAGCCCCTAAAGGAAGAACCATGGGACATGCTGGTGCTATTGTTGGTGGAGCAGATGATACTGCCGAAGCCAAAAAACGCATCATGAGAGAGTGTGGCATTCATGTAGTAGATTCTCCAGCAGAAATTGGAAAAAAAGTAAAAGAAGTTTTAGGATAATTTCTAACCAATATGACTTTCAAAGCTCCGCATTTGTGGAGCTTTTTTAATAATAATAAAAAGCAAATGCATTATGTACAAAGAATTAAAAAAATTCAAATCCCAAAATAGTTTTTCTTTTACAATTGAAAATAATTTAGAAGAAGCATGTAATGCACCTGAATCTGCAAGTGGTGTTTTTCTTGTATATGCAATTGATGGAGAAGCCAAAGAATTGCTTATGGTAGGCTCCACAGGGACCATTCAAAACGATGGTACACTGAAAAGTAAAAATGGCGGATTGTTTGATAAAATTGTAAACGGACATCAGTTTGCAAAAACAGGTAGAAAATATTCATGGCCTGCACAAATGAAACTAGAAAACATCGAACGACTAGAAGTATATTGGTATGAAACGTTCAATCAAAAAAATAAATTAATACCCACTTTTGTTGAAGGACAAATGCTGCAAAATTTCTTAGATGAAACAGGAAAATTACCCCGTTGGAATGTAGCCTTTTAATACAACAAAATCATGCAGAAAAAGCTGTACTTAGGTAGAGCTTTTTTTATAAAATGGAATTAAGAAGTATCAAGTTTTTTTCAATTCGTTAAGGTTAGTTTTATTAATCCAAATCTTTAAATTACTTTGATTTTCTTCTGTCGCGTTCCGATTTAATCAGGTTCAATTCTCTGCTAGTTTGACCTGCAACCGAAGTGTTTTCTTCTGCTCTTCGAATCAAATACGGCATTACATCACGAACAGGACCAAAAGGTAAATATTTAGCAACATTGTAGTGCTCAAAAGCAAGATTATAACTGATATTGTCACTCATGCCATACAACTGTCCGAACCAAATGCGAGCATCTTTTTTATCAATATTTTTTTTAATTAGAAATTCCATTACTTTATAGGTGGACAACTCGTTGTGAGTACCTGCAAATACAGCCATTTTATCAAGATGATCAATCATATAACGAACGGATTCGTCGTAATTTTCATCGGTAGCTGCTTTAGATGCACATATTGGTGTTGGATATCCTTTTTCTTTTGCTCTTTCATTCTCTTTTTCCATATAAGCCCCGCGAACGAGTTTCATACCAATATAAAAACCTTCGGCTTCGGCTTTTTGGTGTAATTTTTTCAAATAATCCATTCTATCCCAACGGTACATTTGCAAAGTATTGAAAACAATAGGTTTTTCTTTATTGTATTTTTGCATCATTGCCGTTACGAGGTCGTCTGCGGCATCTTGCATCCAACTTTCTTCCGCATCTATTAATAATGCAATGTCGTTTTTATGTGCAGCTTTACAAACAGTGTCATATCGTGCTGTAACTCTGTTCCATTCCTCTTGTTCTGCAGAAGTTAATGTGACTTTTTTGCCTATCTTTTCGTATAAATCCATGCGTCCAAAACCCGTAGGTTTGAACACAGCAAAAGGAAGTGCTTCTTTAGATTTAGCAAAATCAATAATTTTCAAAGTCATTTGCATGGCTTTGTCAAAATGAGCTTCATCTTCTTTTCCCTCAACGGAATAATCCAAAACAGAAGCAACACCTTTGGTAAACATTTTATCTACTACAGGCAGACAATCATTTTCGTTTACTCCACCACAAAAGTGGTCAAAAACAGTAGCCCGAATTAAGCCTTCAACTGGCAAATGGGCTTTGATTGCAAAGTTGGTAACAGCAGTTCCAATTTGAACCAGGCGTTGATTGTCAATCAATTTGAATAAAAAATAAGCCCGATTTAACTCAGTATCGTTTTTTAGCGAAAATGCAACTTGTGTATTATTAAATATCTTTTCCATGGTTTTATTAAAAATCACACAAATATAATGAGACTTCTTTGGATAATAAACAAAAAATAGGGTTTTTAATAGGGAAAATAAAACCCAAGCAAGGCACTTTGCAAACTATTTTGATAGCTGTATATTGTTTAGCACCAAGTTGCTCTAAAATAGTATAAAAAAACCAAAAAAAATGCCTTATTTTGCTACAATAATTCAAAATTATTTAGTGCATGCAACAAATTTCAGCCCATAATTACACCATCTATTTTAACGAAAATGGACAAGAAGCGTTGCAAGCGCTTTTGGTTCAAAACAACTATTCTAAACTGTTTGTTCTCGTTGATTCTAACTCCAACGAATATTGTCTGTCGCATTTCCTTTCGAATCTTGCCACCAATTTGGTAATCGAAATCATTGAATTTGAAAATGGCGAATCCAATAAAAATATCACCACTTGTGTCGAAATTTGGAATGTCTTGACCGAGCTAGGTGCCGATAGAAAAAGTTTGATAATCAATTTAGGAGGAGGAGTTGTTACTGATTTAGGAGGATTTGTAGCTTCCACTTTCAAGCGCGGTATAGATTTTGTAAATGTGCCTACTACTTTGTTGGCTATGGTGGATGCCGCTATTGGGGGCAAAAACGGGGTTGATTTAGGCAATCTAAAAAACCAAATTGGAGTCATTAATACACCAAAAATGGTTTTGGTTGACAGTAGTTTTTTGGAAACGCTTCCGCAAAAAGAGATGCGCTCCGGATTGGCAGAAATGTTGAAACACGGATTGATTTATGATGCCTCTTATTGGGAAAAATTCTTAGATTTGAGTGCCCTTGATTATGCCGATTTCGATCAATTGATACACGAAGCGATTGTGATAAAAAACGAAATTGTAAAACAAGATCCAAACGAACAAGGCCTACGAAAAGCACTGAATTTTGGACATACTTTAGGACACGCAATAGAAAGTTATTTTTTGAAAAACGAAACTAGAACCACCATGCTTCATGGCGAAGCCATAGCGGTCGGCATGATTTTAGAAAGTTATATTGCCTACAAAAAAGGTCTATTAGTTATTGAAGACTACGAGCAAATTAAAACTACAATTGCAGCAATTTATGAAACTATTCCTTTCGAAAATGTTGATATAGACTCGATAATTGCCCTTTTAATTCACGATAAAAAAAATGAATACGGCACTATTCAGTTTGTTTTACTAGACGGCATTGGCGCCACGAAATACAATCAAGAAGTAACTAATGATTTGATTTATGCCGCCTTTGAAGATTATAACTCATAGTATATTTTTATTTATTTTAATATTCTTAATTACATTACTCCTGAATGTATATCATAATTCTATTAGCTTGTTGAAGTGTAATGAAGCCTAATTTTCGCAAGCAATTAAACAAAAAAAATGATCTAAACTAGTGCACTTTCTATTAGGATTACTATCGAATAAATTTACTAAAATATATTTGTCAAAAAGTTAAAAATTATTGTTAAATACACAAAACGGACAAAAGCTTTAATATATAATGACATTTAAATTTCTATTTTCGCGGAAATTTATAAATAGATAGTAATTTAGATTTTATATTTGGTTCGCGTTGATAAACGGCTTTTATTTTTACGATCTTTAATTTTGATTGTTATTACGATTAGTAATTTGTTACAGTTATTTAATTTGAAATAAATTAAAATACCATTTTCGCAATTTCGTGTCAGTTTAAAATTGAAATCAATTACGATTCAACTTTTAGGGCTTTATAAAAAATAAATTAATCATACCATCGGGTTTTACAAGTTCTATATATGAATTTATTTCCAAGTTTTATTTAGTAGAAACCAAATATGATTAACTTATTAACCAATACTACTATAGAAATTTTTCTCTTAAAGAGCTCAAAATTTTCAATAATAAATTTTGAAAAGTTCATTAAAAGTTTTTTTTTAATTACTTCGCACACTTATCTATTTATCAAATATTTTTTGATTCCCATGTTATCGATATTGATTGTATCTTTAATTTTTTTTATTATCATCAGAAGATACTCTTTGGATAAAATTGATTTAAAAAAAGATAATTTAGAAAATAGAGTTAATACTTTTTTAACAGATATTATTTTTTCAGATTATACATCAGAACAAATATCATTTAAAATTGATAATTTTAAGAAAGAAATTGTCAGTAAAAAAGATGTACTTTCAAAGTTTGTTTTAGAAAAACTATTACACATTAAACAAAATGTGCAACAAATGAATCAAGAAAAATTCATTTTAATTTATGAAGTTTTTGGTTTTTATGTTTATACAGAAAAATTAATAAGTTCTCGAGATTGGCAAAAAAAATCAGAAGGTTTTTTACACTATCAAATTTTAGATTATAAATTAAAAATGGTATTGATCTCTCCTTATTTAAATAGTAAAAATTCACACCTTAGGTCAAATGCTCTTGTGGCAATGATTTCATTATCAGATAAAAATCTTAATATTTTAGATAATTCAGAAATCAATATTTCGAGAGCAGAAGAATTAAAAATACTTGATATCTTGTATCAAAAAGAAATTGAAATCCCTACTAATATACATAAATGGCTGAATAGTAAAAATGATTCTATTGTTATTATAGCTTTGAAATTTATTATAAGATATAAATATATACCCACAGAATACCAATTAAAAGCTTTATTGGACAACACCAATCATAGTATTAGAAAAGAAACTATAATAGCAATTAGAGAACTTCAAATTAATCATGCAAACGACCTGTTAATAGAGCATTATCAAAAAGAAACCAGTTTACGAAATAAAATTTTTATACTTAAAACATTTCAGAAAATAGGAAATACTACCACTAAAAATTTTATGCAAGGTTTATTGACAAATGAAATTAATTTAGATTTAAAATTTGAGATTGTTAATTGTATTTTTAAAATAGACCAAAACTTCTTTCTGCATTTTACTCCAAAAGATAAAAAGGAAGGAGATGTAATAAAAAAAATGCTTTTACACCATAAAAACCCATATTTAGCTTAATCTAATATTGCACCCCAAAAAAAATTAGCTTATTCCAAAAAAATACAAATTAATCTTTAAAACTTACTAAGTGAACACTTTTGAACAACTTATAAAATCTCTAGAATTTTTTTTTGGCTGTTATTCGATATTTTATTTGACAATATACTGTTCGCTGGGCATATTATCTTATTTAGAAACTAAGAAATATTATTATAATAGTTCTTTTTTAAATAAAGATATATTAATAAAATCGAATAACGCAATTGGTGTTTCCATTATTGCCCCAGCTTATAATGAAGGAAAATCTATAGTTGAAAATGTAAAATCGCTTTTATCTCAAGAGTATCCTTTATTTGAAGTAGTAATTATTAATGACGGTAGCACTGACGATACTTTAGAAAAACTAATACAGTCATTTGATTTAGTTAAGGTCGATTTTTTTTATCAAGAAAAAGTAAAAGCACATACTGTTAGAGGACATTATATTTCAACAAATCCAATTTACAATAAGTTAATTATTGTGGACAAAAAAAATGGAAAAAGTAAAGCTGATGCTTCAAATGCTGGATTAAATTCTGCAAAATATCCTTTGTTTATTTGTACTGATGTTGATTGTATTCTCAGAAAAGACACAATTGCAACGCTTGTTAAACCATTTATTGAAAGTGAAAAAAAAGTTATTGCTACTGGGGCAGCAATACGAATTTCTAACTCTTGTGAGTTTAAAGAAGGAACTTTATATAAATCAAATTATCCTAAAAACTTTTTTGCTTGCTTTCAAGAATTAGAATACATGCGCTCTTTTTTATATGGAAGAATGGCTTGGAGTAGATTAAATGGATTGCTGTTAGTTTCGGGTGGCTTAGGAATGTTTGATAGAGAAACCGTAATTGCTATTGGCGGTTATAAAAAAGAATTTTTAGGCGAAGATATGGAACTTATAATGCGTATGCGAATGTATATGCACGAGAAAAAAGAGCCGTTTACAATAAAATACATTCCAGAATCCTTATGTTGGACAGAGGGTCCTTCAGACCGAAAAGTATTTTTAAGACAACGTGTTAGATGGTCACGCGGATTAGCTCAAAATCTATACAATTATAAAAAACTGATTTTTAATCCTAAATATGGTATTACATCATTCATAATACTTCCTTATTATATTTTATGTGAATTTGCAGTGCCGATTCTAGAGGTTATTGGATTATTTTGTATTGCAATGGAAATCGCTTTTTTTGGAGTTAATAATTCATTCTTATTCATAATAACTATAGCAGTATACTTGTTTTACATTTTTCAAACAATGATATCAATTTATTTAGACCAATTGATTTACAAACAATATTCAAAATTATCTGACATTTTCAGATTAATTGCATTTGTATTTTTGGAACCTTTTTTATACCATCCATTTACGCTTTATGCATCTTTAAAAGGATATAAAAATTTCATTGTAAAAAAAGAAAAAGTCTGGGGTGAAATGACCCGAAAAGGATTCAATCAAACAATATAATTATATGAAATTAAGATTTACATATTTAGTTTTTGCATTGCTTGTTCAGTATAGCTTTTATGGTCAAAAGCTCAATACTGATAGTCTTTTGGTGGTTACCAATAAACTAATAAATGTTGATAAAAACTATTTAAATGCGATTGAAATTGGTCATAAAGGAATTAAATACGCTCCTAATTATTTAGACTTTCATATTGCACTTGGAAGAGCTTATAAATTCACCAATGAAATTGATAGTGCCCGTTATTATTTTAATTATGTAATTGCTAAAAACACAAATTATAAAGAGGCTTTTAGTTATTTAGCTCAAATAGAAATAGATGCAAAAAATTTTAATAATGCTTCATTTGTTATTGATAACGCAATTGCAAAACATCCGGAAGAGAAAGACTTTTACATGCTAAAACTTCGAGTTGTCAACATGGAAGATAATGATAAAAAAACATTGGACTATTTGAATGTGTTAGCTAATAAGTATCCAACTGACAAAAACATAAAAGATCAAATATTTGATTTAAAGTTAAAATCAAATTCAGATAGAATTGGAATAAATTATAACTTAACTACTTTCGACAGAGCTGGAGTTGGTCCTTGGAATTTAACTAGTTTTCAATATGTAAGACAACGTAAACTAATTACTCTAATTGGAAGAGTAAACTATACTAACAGGGAATCCTTTGGGCAAACGATAAGTTCAGGAACATTTTATGAGGTGGAATCTTATGTTAAGATGACTAAAAAAACTTATTCATTTGTCAATATTGGATTTGCAAATGAGAATGTTTTTCCAAAATTACGTTTGAATTATTCTTTTTATTCTAATTTAGGAAAAAGGTGGGAAAATGAAATTGGGATGCGATATAACAAAACTATAAATACTGAAGATTATTCTGTTGTGTTAGGTTTTGGAAAATATATTGGTGCAGGTTGGTTAAATTTAAGATCCTATTTTCAATTAGGTCAAAAGAAGCCTTATCCGTCGCTATCTGCAACATATAGATTTTATTTTAATTCAAAAGATGATTATTTCTCACTAAATGCAGGGTTTGGAACATCACCTGATGAGCGAGAAACAATAACACAATTTGACCAAAGAATTTCACTAAACTCTATGAGAATTGGAACAGGATATAGTAAAGTCTTCTTAAAAAAATTCCTACTCGGAGCCCAGATAGGCTTTAACAGACAAGAATACTACCACAATAGTTATCAAAACGAATTAAATACATCATTACAATTACAATATCAGTTTTAAATACTAGATCTATTATGAAAAAATTACTAATAATTGAAGACGACAGAATAATCACAGGTATTATCGAATTTGTTCTAAAAGCAGAAGGCTACAGTATTGAATATGCTTCAGATGGTCTAATTGCATTAGAAAAAATTAAATCATTCCAACCTGATTTAGTTATTACCGATATAATGCTGCCATACAAATCAGGGTTAGAGATTATTATGGCTGTAAAAATTAACAATCCTGAAACTCCAATAATAGTTATTTCATCACTTGGAAAAGAAGATTCAACTGTTTCTGAAGCATTAAAACTTGGCGCTACAGATATTTTAGCCAAACCTTTCAGTCCAATTGAATTGACAACTAAATTGAGAACTTTTTTTGCTGAATAATTTACCCTAATCTTATAAATTAAGCGCCAAATATTTTGTGTTTTCTGACAGCGATTTTTAAAAAAAAATATGAAAAAAAAATTTATAAAAACTGATGTTTATAATGCAGTAATTTTCTTATTTACAGTATTAAGTTTATTAGTTCCATTGGGATTATTAAACCTAACAGTCGGTCCTATAAGAATGGTTTCTGATTTTGCAGCAAAAGAAAACTGGACAGAATCCAATGAAAATCTAATTCAAAAAATTATTGTTGTTTTATTTTTCATTTTTATCTTATTCCTAACAATAAAGCTAAATCAATTTTTAAAAGTAAATGAAAATAAAAATTTCAATCATTTTATTTATTTTGTTCTTGGAATCGGATTGTTTATTTCTGTCTATATTTTCAGTTTTGAACCAGAAATGCTAGTAAATATTGATCGGATTAACCATGTGAATAAAAATGTTGAAGCGGAATTTCACTTTGGTGTCTATCCTGATGAGGCTAAAATGAAGGAATTAAAAGAGGATGGTTATGTTGGCGTGATTTCTTTGCTTCATAATATGGTGTTTCCAGCCGAACCAATTCTAATGGAAAAAGAAGGTTATAATGCCAAAAAAGTAGGTATAAAATTAATATCAGTTCCAATGTTGCCTTGGATAATTGAAAATGATGCCTCGGTCTTAAAAATAAAATATATAGCGCATCATTTTAAAGGAAAATATTATGTTCATTGCTATTTAGGAAAAGATAGAGTTAATGTATTTAGAAATATAATAAAAAACGAAAATAAAAAATTAATAGCTTATAACACTTTGGGTGTTAAAAAGTTGAATGAGATAAAGCGTTTTGAACGTGGAACTATTGTAAAATTAAAACAAAATGTTTTCGTAACACCTTATCCAACGGATGAAGAATTCTTTGCTTTTATATTGAATGGAAATATAAAAACGGTTGTTTCCATTTTGAGTTCTAAAGTAAAAGATGAAAAAATAAGAATGGAAAAAGAATCTAAAATAATGAAGCAATATAATCAGAACTATGTGAATATTCCTTTGCTTGAAACAGATACTGACGCAACCCTTCTTAAAGCCATAGAAAAAATAAAAAAATTACAAGAGCCTATGGTCATTCATTCTTTTTCAAACGAATCTAAATTAATCACAAGGTTTTTACATTTATATCAATCCCACAGGTAAAAATACCTTATTTTAGAAAAGAAATTAAAAATCTAATAGTTTTCTATAGTAATAAATAGAAACTTTTAGATTTTTTATTCCTATAAAATGAATTTTCTATCCTTATTTTTCGAATGATGTGAAGTGGTACTGGATAAAATGGAACCGCTTCAAAAGTTATACTAACAGCCGATAGGTTTGGTACTACAAATAATGCATATAATTTTGTGCGGTATTTGAGTTCTTTAATTACTTTGGCTCCACGCCAAAAACGCCAAATTTGTCGTCAAGGACGTAAAGTTGTACGTCAACAACTTGAAATTTGGCTTTTTTGGAGAAAATACCGCCCCTTGCGTTTTCTCTTTGCGTCCCTTGCGGTAAAAATTACTTACTAAGTGTTTTTAGGTAACTCAAAATTGAATAAATCAGATGGTGAAATCTCTAAAGTTCTGATTATTTTGAATAACGTATTAATAGTAGGATTTGTTTTTATGGTTTCAATCCTTGCAATCTATGCTAGTGTTAATTCTGAACGATAGGCTAATTCTTCAAACATTTATTACATTAAAATGTATAGATTTTATTACTAATAATTTATATATATATGCAAATTAAACTATTAAAATTAAATAAAAGAAATATTTCAATTAATTTTTAAACTTTTTATGAAAAATCTAATTTCAATCTTAATCATAACAATAACAATTTCTTCTTATTCTCAAAAATTAGACTACAACAACAATAACGAATCAATTACTTTATGTAATGCTTTAAAGAGGAATAATTTTAGTAATGAAAAAGCTGCAGATAATGCTTTAGATAAAATATTATCTGTTATTGGAGCATCTAAACGTTTTGTAGTTCAAGAATGTAATAATATTAATAATGCAGTTGCTATAAGCTACAAGGGAGTAAGATATATAATTTATGATCCTAAATTTATGAATGATTTATCAAATTCAAATAACTGGGCTAATATGTTTATTTTAGCACATGAAGTTGGGCATCATATAAATGGTCATGCTGTTGATGTAATCTTACTTAATAATGATGTAGTTCCTGAAATTTCATTAGCGGCTCATCGTACTCAAGAACTAGAAGCAGATCAATTTGCAGGATTTGTACTTGGAAGATTAGGCGCAAGTTTGTCAGAAGCATCAATTGCAATTAATAATCTTTCAACAAATGAAGATGACACCTTTTCAACACATCCAAATAAAGATAAAAGACTTGCAGCAATAAAAAAAGGGTTTAATGAATCTGGGGGTAAGATAGACGCGACAGATTTAGATATAGAAAAAGGTAAAGTAGTTGATAGTAAATATTCAAACATTAAATTTGCAAATGTGGAATATAGAACCTTAACAAAATATTATTCAGACGCAACTTATGTTGGCTTCGTAAGTGTAAACACTAATGAACCTTTTGGATATGGCAACATTTATAGAAATAATGGAGATAAATATGAAGGTGAGTTGGCAGGAGGGAAAAGAAATGGTTATGGAACTGAATATTATAAAGATGGAGATGTTTATGAAGGATTTTGGACAAATAACTATATTTCTGGAAAAGGAATATATACCCATATTAGTGGTTATAAAGAAATTGGATACTTTAGTAATGGAAAATTATCAGGTATTGGAACACAAATTTTTTCTGAGGGAAATTTAGAAGGTATGTTCTATGATGGAAATCCAATTAAAGTTACTCTTAACGTAAATAAAGATGGTAGAAAAGTGGAGTTTGGGTTTTTAGATGATTCGGAAGGCAATGGCTTTTCTATATATACTTATTCCGACGGTGATACTCTTAAAGCAAATTTTGAACATGGATTATTAGTGGGAAATAAAACAATGCATAGAACAAGAGGCAATGAATATAAAAAATCAACAAGGGTTGTTGGTTATGATAGTTTTATTCCAGAATTATATTTTAAAGACATAAAAATTATCTATGTAGATGATATGAGTTATGATGATTTACATAAAGAGTATCCTAAAAATCAATGTCCATGGAAAATAGGATTTGGAATAACTAAATCTCAAAATGGTTTTGAATACAAAGGATATTTTCTTGAAGGCACAATTTATAAAGCAGGATATGGAGAATTTACAATTTCAAACGTTAATGATTACGACTGGCCAGCTAATGAATTAGTTAAATATGATAAATTTATTGGAATATACTATAATGATAAAAGAAATGGTTATGGTGTAAAATATTTAAACGGGAATATTGTTCAAAAGGGTATATATAAGGATGATGAATTTATTAAATCAGTAGATTTTGATTTTGAGTTAATGCAAAAAACTTTCAAAGATTTTTATTAAAAGTAACTAAAAAAAATTAAATGAAAATTAACAAGTTATTTTCAAAAAATAAAAAACAATTCATAAGGTCAATTTTATATGTTATAATAATTGGTACCTACATTTTTATTTCAGTAAATCTTAATATAAAATGGGAAAATAATTTAGAAAATTGGAGAAAAAAAAGTATTAGAGATTCTCCTATAGTTTGCATAACAAAAACAGGAGAAAAATATCATAATTGTTATCATTATAATGATAGAAATAAGGAAATTACATTGTTTGAAGCAAATGAAATGGGATTTTTACCATGTCATACTTGTAATCCTCCCGTTATTAAAAACCTTACTGTAGTAAACAATGAGCCTAAATTTTATTTTAGGCATTGGCTTTTTTTATCAATTGTTTTTGTTTTTTTATCTGAAATATTTTTATCTAAATTTTTCCCATCCATTACAACTTCTTATTAAATGACTTTTTATTTTCAAAATTGAATAACAATAATATTCTATTTTTGATTGTGTTTTTTAAATTTTATTTTATCGAAATGAATAGAGCAATTTTATGAGATTGTTTTATAAGCACACTTTATTTACTTCAAATTATTTTTTAATTACTCGGTTAGGTATTTTAATATTATTAATTTGGTTATGATTTGTTAACTATTAAAATTTTTATAAAATAGAATTCCAAGAAAGATTAAAACTGCTTAATCATCTGGAAAATGGTATCGCTAGTGATTTTCGGATATCTAGATACCATATTTAAAAATTAAGGAGCGGCATTGGCGTCAAAATTAATTATAAATTTGTCCAAACTTTTGGGTTCAGTCTATTTCGAGGCATTATTTTTTTTTGCACAACTACCAATTTCCGAATATAAAAGTTATTTTTGCACATGCAACACAACGTACTAATTTTAGATTTCGGATCGCAATACACACAACTTATTGCCCGAAGAGTTCGCGAATTAAATATATTCTGCGAAATTTTTCCATACAATCATTTTCCAGAGGATTTATCGTCTTACAAAGCGGTAATATTAGGTGGAAGCCCTTTTTCTGTTCGCGCAGAAGACGCGCCACATCCTGATTTATCTCAAATAAGAGGAAAATTACCCTTGCTTGCCGTTTGTTACGGAGCACAATATTTGTCCCATTTCAGTGGAGGCGAAGTAGCGGCTTCTAACACCCGAGAATATGGAAGAGCCCACTTGTCGTACATCATAGAAAACGAACTATTTTTTGAAGGCGTTCCCGAAAACAGCCAAGTGTGGATGAGCCATAGCGACAGCATCAAAGCGCTTCCCACCAACGGAATTAAACTAGCCAGCACTCACGATGTGGAATATGCTGCCTACAAAATTGAGGGCGAAACAACTTATGCCATTCAATATCATCCCGAGGTTTTTCACTCGACCTATGGGACTAAAATGCTGGAGAATTTCTTAGTTAAAATAGCCGAAGTGCCTCAAAATTTCACTCCAAATGCGTTTGTGGAAGAAATGGTTTCGGAACTCAAAGATAAATTGCAAGACGATAAAGTAGTTTTAGGTTTGTCAGGCGGCGTGGACTCTACGGTTGCTGCTGTTTTGTTGCACCAAGCCATCGGAAAGAATTTGTATTGTATTTTTGTCAACAACGGACTGTTGCGCAAAAACGAATTTCATAATGTACTCGAACAATACAAAGGCATGGGTTTGAACGTGAAAGGGGTCGATGCTGGCGATCGTTTTTTGACAGCATTAGCAGGAGTGAGCGATCCAGAAACCAAACGTAAAATCATAGGACGTGTTTTTATAGAAGTTTTTGATGACGAATCTCATTTGATTGAAGATGTAAAATGGTTGGCTCAAGGCACTATATATCCTGACGTAATTGAATCGGTTTCCGTAAAAGGACCATCGGCAACCATAAAATCGCATCATAATGTAGGCGGTTTACCCGATTACATGAAACTCAAAATTGTAGAACCTTTGCGCATGTTGTTCAAAGATGAGGTGCGTAGAGTAGGAGCAACACTGGGAATTGACCCCGAATTATTGGGTCGTCATCCGTTTCCAGGTCCCGGACTTTCCATCCGAATTTTAGGAGATATAACTCCAGAAAAAGTGGCTATCTTGCAAGAGGTAGATGCCGTGTTTATAGAAGGTTTAAAATCGTGGAGTTTGTATGATAAAGTTTGGCAGGCGGGAGCTATTTTACTACCTGTAAACAGTGTAGGCGTTATGGGGGATGAGCGTACGTATGAAAAAGTAATAGCCTTGCGCGCCGTAGAATCCACTGACGGTATGACTGCCGACTGGGTACATTTGCCTTATGAATTTTTGATGAAAATATCCAATGATATTATCAATAAAGTGAAAGGGGTTAATCGTGTGGTGTACGACATCAGCTCCAAACCGCCCGCAACGATAGAGTGGGAGTAGATAATTTTGAATTATAAATTAGTAGTTTTGACGGATTAATAAAACGAATATGACAATTCGTTATTAATACCAAAAAATATTTAGCCACAGATTAATAGTATAAAAATGGAAATACTTAAATTGAATTCATGGAATCTTTTTAATCTCTGGCAAAAAAAATATAGTTCGCTTAGCTGACAGTCATTAAAATGAATGACTTACAACGAATGACTTTTAATAGATTTAGCAATAATAATAAAGCAAGTATGAAACATTTTTTAGCAATTTTAACTTTGGTTTTCTTGATGTCAATTTCGATACAGGCACAAGATAAAATCACGAAACACACGGTTGCCAAAGGCGAAACCATTTCTCAAATTGCCCAAAAATACAAGATAACTCCGTTAGACATCTATCGATTGAATCCCGATGCTCAAAATGGTCTAAAAACCGATATGGTTTTGTTGATTCAGAGCACTAAAGCGGGTAAAGCAGTAACGGAAATCGCTAAAACTAAAACGGAGACAGCCGCAAAAAGTAAAGAAACTAAACCAACGCCATTGTCAGTTAGTAAAGAAAAAATCACCCAGTATCATTTGGTTGAAGCCAAAGAAACAAAGTACTCTATTGCTAAATTGTATGATATTACCATTCAAGAATTAGAAACAGCCAATCCAGAAATTATTGGTGGATTACAAATCGGTTTTCGATTGAAAATTGTTGGTGGCAATGCTAAAAAAGAACCTATAAAACCTGTAATAAAAGCAGTTGACGCAACAAAAGAAAGTATGCAACCCAAAAAAGGGGATGTCATTAGTTATGAGGTAAAGTCTAAAGAAACACTATTTAGTTTGACAAAGAAATTTGGAATGAATCAAGAAAAATTGATGCAATGGAACCCAGAATTGAAAGAAGGTGTCAAAGAAGGAATGACATTGAAATTGCCATCGAATGTGATTATTAATGAAACAATTGTAAAAAATGCTTCCGATTTTTCTAAAACAATATCCAAGCAAAACAGAAAACAATTGGTGCTGCTTTTACCTTTTAATATTTCTAAAATTGAAAGCGATTCTTTAACCTCTATTGCTTCAAGACTTAAAACTGATAAGTTTTTGAATATGACATTGGACTTTTATTCAGGTGCTTTAATGGCAATAGATTCTGCAAAAACTTTAGGATTAAATGTTGATGTAAAGATTTTTGATTCTCAAGAAACGAAAACAACATCTAATATTGACAATGTTATTCAACAAAACAATGTTAAAAATGCCAATGTGGTGATTGGTCCTTTTTATCAAGCCAATGTTGAAAAAACAGCTGAATTATTAAGCAAAAGTAAAGTTCCTGTAATTTCGCCATTGTCAAAAGAGAATAATAAATCGTTTGCTAATTTATTACAATCGATGCCTTCAATAGAAACAGCAAAAAATGCCATGTTTGACTATTTAAGTGCTAAGAATGGGAATTATATTGCCATTATTGACAGTAAAAAAGCCGCTAGTAAACAAAATTTTGTTCAAAACCATAAAGAGTTCAAGTTGGTTTCATTAAATGAAAAAAATGCAGTGGTCATTGATAGCATTGCCAAAAAGTTGATGAAAAACAAAATGAATTTTGTCGTTTTAGATTCAGAAAAGACAGGAACAATTCTAGGAACAATCAATAGTTTGATTGCTTTATTGCCAACATATCAAATTCAATTGGCTATTTTAGAAAAAAATAATACCCTTGATTTTGAGGAAATTACTTTAGATAAATTAGTAAAATTAAACATGTTATATCCTTCTTTTACGAGAGATAATCAAACTCCCGAAGGCATCCTTTTTGACAAAAAATATAAAGAAATAAATAAAATATTTCCAAACTCTTATGCGACTCGTGGTTTCGATATTACTTTTGACACCCTTTTGCGATTGTCGCAAGAAAAAAGTTTCCTTGAAACTATAGTAAGTGACGCTTCCGAACAAGTGGAAAATAGGTTTGATTATGAGAGTAAAAATGCTGGAACCTTCACCAACAAAGGGGTTTATATTTTGTATTACGATACCGATTTGTCCGTTAAAACAGCTAAATAATACAACATGACATCAAAAATCACCTATTTAGGAGCATTGAGAACTTCGTCGATTCATGTACAATCTGGAACCAAAATTATTTCCGATGCGCCATTAGACAACAATGGAAAAGGGGAAGCTTTTTCGCCAACGGATACTGTTGCCAATGCATTGGGGAGTTGTATGTTTACAGTTATGGGTATCAAAGCAAACGAAATGAATATAGATCTTTCCAATGCTACAGCCGAAATCACAAAAGTGATGGCTGCTGAACCCAGACGAATTTCAGAAATTCATATCACTTTTAATTTTCAACTTTCTACTGACGAAAAAACAAAAACAATATTAGAACGAACCGCACTGACGTGCCCCGTTTATTATAGTTTGCATCCTGATATCAAGAAAGTGATTACCTTTAATTGGAATTAATTTTGGACGAAAACCAACAAAAATTGATCACTTTAGCGCATACAAAAATGCCTTTCGGGAAATACGAAGGCTGTCATCTTATAGATTTACCTGAATATTATGTGGTTTGGTATAGCAATAAAGGTTTTCCAAAAGGGTTATTAGGTGAACAATTACAGCTTGTTTATGAACTTAAATTAAATGGGCTAGAAGAATTAATTCGCAATATTAAAAAGCAATACCCCAAACCCATCTAATTTGTAAACTTGGAAGTAGGCTATTTTGAAAATCACTTTAAAAACCTCTTCTTGCATATACAAATTTCCAAATTATCTCATTTTCAAATCGATTTTTATCCATTTTTAATTGTACTTTTGCCACGTTTTTGAACTAACTACATCAAACAACAACAACAAATACAAAAACAATGAACCAAACAAAATATATTTTTGTAACCGGCGGGGTAACCTCTTCTTTAGGTAAAGGGATTATTGCTGCTTCATTGGCAAAATTGCTTCAAGCGAGAGGCTATCGAACTACGATTCAAAAGTTTGATCCTTATATTAACGTAGATCCAGGAACCTTAAATCCCTACGAACATGGTGAATGTTATGTTACGGATGATGGAGCAGAAACAGATTTGGACTTAGGACACTATGAACGTTTTTTGAATGTTCCTACTTCACAAGCGAATAACGTAACAACAGGTAGCGTTTATCTTTCGGTGATTGAAAAGGAGCGTAGAGGCGAATTTCTTGGAAAAACAGTTCAAGTTGTTCCACATATTACCAATGAAATAAAAGAAAGGATGCAGTTGCTTGGCAACTCAGGTAAGTTTGATATTGTGATTACTGAAATTGGTGGAACAGTAGGTGATATTGAATCGTTGCCTTATATCGAATCCGTTCGTCAATTGATATGGGAATTGGGAGAAAATAACGGGTTAGTAATTCATTTAACTTTGGTACCCTATTTAGCTGCAGCTGGAGAATTAAAGACAAAACCTACACAACATTCTGTTAAAACATTAATGGAAAGTGGTATAAAAGCCGATATCTTAGTTTGTAGAACTGAACATGAGTTATCCGATGAATTGCGTCAAAAATTAGCCCTCTTTTGCAATGTAAAACGCGAAGCAGTGATTCAATCTATTGATGCTTCGACCATATATGAAGTTCCAAATTTGATGTTAGAAGAAGGTCTGGATGTAGTGGCTTTAAAAAAACTAGCATTACCACAAAAATCAACTCCTGATTTAAAGCAATGGAATACGTTTTTGCACCGTTTGAAAAATCCAAAACACACGGTGAACATAGGGTTAATCGGTAAGTATGTGGAATTACAAGACTCTTACAAGTCCATTTTAGAAGCCTTTATACATGCTGGTGCTTCCAATGAAACCAAAGTAAATTTGGTTTCTATTCATTCCGAATATTTAGATGCTGCTACTATAAATGCAAAGTTAAAAGACTTAGATGGTATTCTTGTGGCTCCAGGTTTTGGAGGTAGAGGCATAGAAGGAAAAATTGAAGCGGTTCGTTATGCAAGAGAAAATAAGGTTCCTTTTTTCGGAATTTGTTTGGGAATGCAAATGGCTGTAATCGAATATGCTCGAAATGTTTTAGACCTGAAAGATGCCAATTCTACCGAAATGGATGAGGGTACTTCACATCCAGTGATCGATTTGATGGAAGAGCAAAAAATAATTACCGATAAAGGGGGTACTATGCGTCTTGGTGCTTGGAAATGTGAAATTAAAGAAGGCAGTTTAGCTCATCAAATTTATGGGAATACAAGTGTTTTAGAGCGTCATCGTCACCGTTATGAATTTAACGGCGAATATTTAGAAGCGATTGAAAAAGCAGGATTAAAAGCATCTGGAGTTAATCCAGATACCGGATTAGTGGAAATTGTAGAAATAGAAAATCATCCTTTTTTTATTGGTGTGCAATACCATCCAGAATATAAAAGTACAGTTGCCAATCCGCATCCGATTTTTGTTAGTTTTGTAGCCGCAACAGTGATAGCGAAGAAAAACAATTAAATAATAAACAATACCTATTGCTTGAGTCGCTACTTAAGCAAAAAAAATAAAATTAAAATGGAAGAAAAAAAATTAGACCTGAATACAATAATTGGATTTGTATTGATTTTTGGAATTTTGATATGGATTATGTATCAAAATCAACCCACTCAAAAAGAGTTGAATGAAAAAGCCAAGCAAGAACAAGTAAATAAAGTTGATAAAGCTCAAGAGGTGAAAGCGCAAGAAATTGCTGCAACTACAATTGATTCAACGGTTAGTGATTCAGCTCAAACGGCAAAACTAAAAGGCGTTTTAGGTAATTTTGCTTATTCAGCTAACCTTCCTTCTGCCAATGAAAATTTTACAACTATTCAGAATCAATTGGTTATTCTTAAAATCGCCAATAAAGGGGGATATATTGTTGATGCACAGTTGAAAAAATTTAAGAAATCCAACAAAAAAGACTCCAAAGAGTTGGTGGCACTTATTAAAGATAATAATGCCAATTTGAATATCAAATTACAAACGCAAGATAACCATAGTTTAGACACTAAAAACTTGTTTTTCGAACCTACTTTAACGAATTCAGGTGCAGATCAAATTTTGACGATGCGTTTGAAAGCGGGACCTAATTCCTATTTGGAATACAAATATATTTTGAAAGCAAATGATTATATGTTGGATTTTGATATTTCTTCAAAAGGGCTAAATAACATTGTCAATACTTCTAAACTATTAGATTTAGAATGGAGTATGAAGATGCTAAAAAATGAAAGAAGTGTTAGTTATGAAAATCGTTATGTAGATTTACGCTACGATCAAGAAGGTAAAAAAGATTACTTAGGTCAAGGAAATGACAAAAAAGAATCGGTTGTTAAAACATCCTATATAGCATTTAAACAACACCTTTTTACCTCTATTTTAGTGACTAACAAACCATTTGAAAAGGCAGAATTATATTCTAATAATTTGGTTGTAGATGATAAAAAAGATACGCTTTTTACCAAACAATTCAAAGCAACCGTTCCTTTGGCCTACCAAAATGGGGAAATAAACCAAAAAATGCATTGGTATTATGGTCCAACAGATTATAAAACATTAAATGTTTACAATAAAAATTTAGATGATATAGTTCCTTTAGGATGGGGTATTTTTGGATGGATCAATCGATATATTTTTATACCGCTTTATGGGTTTTTGAGTTTGTTTATTTCTCAAGGTTGGGCTATTATTTTATTCACCATTTTGATAAAATTGGCGATGTCACCAATAACGTATAAATCATTTTTATCACAAGCAAAAATGAAAGTATTGCGACCTGAAATTGCTGAATTGGGTGAAAAATTTCAAAAAGATCCAATGAAAAAACAACAAGAAACCATGAAGTTGTACAATAAAGCTGGAGTAAATCCGATGGCGGGTTGTCTTCCTGCGTTATTGCAAATGCCGGTTTTCTATGCGTTATTTCAATTTTTTCCCTCTTTGATAAGTTTACGACAACAAGGTTTTCTTTGGGCGGATGATTTAGCTTCTTTTGATTCGGTTTTAAAATTACCGTTCCACATTCCGGGTTATGGTAGTCATGTCAGTTTGTTTCCAATATTAGCTTCAATAGCTATCTTTTTCTATATGAAAATGACCACTGGCGACCAGCAAATGGCCGCTCCGCAGCAAGAAGGTATGCCAGATATGGGGAAAATTATGAAAGTAATGATATATATTTCACCATTAATGATGTTGTTTTTCTTTAACAGTAATGGTTCTGGATTGAGTTTGTATTATTTTATTTCTAATCTTTTAACCATAGGAATCATGTTAGTTATCAAAAACTATATTGTTGATAATGATAAAATACATGCTCAAATTCAGGAAAACAAACTAAAAGAGCCTAAGAAACAAGGCAAGTTCCAACGAAAACTTCAAGAAGTGATGGAACAAGCAGAAGCACAAAAAGCTTTAGATAAAAAGAAATAGTAGTTGTAATATTCAAAAAAGAGGCTGTCTCCATTGGGATAGCCTCTTTTTTTATCTATGCATTACAATTTACAAAACCCCAAGCTCTTGCATGCAGGCTTTCATCATTTGATAGGTTCTTTCGATATCATTGTCTAGCCCAATCGAAAAACGAATCAATCCATCCGTCAGTCCCATTTCGACTTGCTCTTCCAATGGAATTTCACTCGAAGTTGAAGTGCCTGGTGCGCTAAACAACGTTTTGTAAAATCCTAAGCTTACTGCCAAATAACCTAAATTTCGTTCTTGCATTAATTCCATCAACGCATTGGCTTTATCCAAAGAGCCCACATCTAAAGTCATCATTCCCCCAAAACCATATTCTGGATTGATCATTTTAGCATACAACTCATGACTTGGATGGCTTTTTAATCCTGGGTAAACCGTTTTTAAGCCGTCTTTTTCAAAGCGTTCGGCTAAATAAAGCGCGTTATGACTGTGTTGTTTCATTCGGATATGAAGCGTGCGTAAATTTTTCATTACACTAGCCGACCGCAAACTGTCCATTGTTGGGCCAAGAAGCATGCTGGCTCCCGAATTTACATTCTTTAATGAATTAATAAATTCTTGTGAAGCACAAGTAACCCCACCGACGGTATCGCTACTTCCGTTGATGTATTTCGTTAAACTATGAATTACAATATCGGCACCCAATCGAGCAGGCGATACCGACAATGGCGAAAAAGTATTGTCCACCACTAATTTCAAATCATGCTTGATGGCAATTTTTGCCAATCCAGCAATATCCGCTACTTCCAACAAAGGATTACTTACGGTTTCACAATATAAAACTTTGGTATTAAGTGTAATAGCCGCTTCAACTACATCAAGTTTTGTAATATCAACAAAGGTTGTTTTGATACCAAAACGCGGTGTGAAATTTTTCAAGAACGCATAAGTTCCGCCATAAATAGTTCTACTCGAAACGATATGATCACCATTGCCACACAATTGCATCAACGTTGGTGTAATAGCACCCATTCCTGAAGCTGAAACATTAGCACTTTCTGTCCCTTCCATTGCAGCAAGCGCTTTGTCTAAATACAAATTGCTAGGCGAGGAGTGACGGGAATACAAGTAGCACCCTTCGGCATTACCTTCAAAAGTGTCAAACATGGTTTTTGCCGAAAGAAAAGTGTAAGTTGAGGAATCAGATATAGAAGGATTTACACCTCCAAATTCACCAAAATATTGCAAATCTTGAATGTTGTCTGCGGGATTAAAATTTTTCATAATTATTTTTTTTGAAGCTTTTTCCAGCTATTCGTTTCAATCTTTTCTTTTTAAAGGAAAAAGAAAAGGATTTTCACTGCTATCTGGGCTAGGCAGTTGATTTTAAATTAATACTCCTCAAAAAAACAAATTATAGGAATGAAACACAATACTTCGATGTTATTTTAGATTTTATTTCTAAACATAGTTATATTTGTAGTTTATATTTCATTAAATTTTATCGTTATTATCTTTTTGCTGAACATTTTAATCCGTTAACTTATGAATCTAGATGCCATTGACAAAAAATTATTACAACTGGTTCAAACCGATAGTAAAAAAACGACCAAAGAATTGTCTTTGAAACTCAACTTGTCAGTAACAGCCGTTTATGAACGCATCAAAAAATTAGAACGGGAAGGAATTATTGATAAATATGTAGTATTGCTCAACCGCTCTAAAGTTGAAAAAGGGTTTGTGGTTTTTTGTCACCTCAAATTGATTCAACACACACGAGAATTTCTAACCAAATTTGAAAGCGAAGTTAAACAACTTTATGAGGTATTAGAATGTCATCATGTGAGTGGCGATTATGACTATATTCTGAAAATTGTAGTCAAAGATATGGAAGCTTATCGCGAATTTTTAGTCACAAAGCTTACTACCTTAGAACACATCGGTAGTACGCATAGCACGTTTATGATTAATGAAGTAAAATATACAACAGCAATAGAATTGTAATTTTAGTCGCTTTTTCCCTATTTTTTTTAAAATTAAAAATGTATCACAGCTGGAACACTTTTGCTCACAAAAATACTACAACTTTTTTAGCGTTGTAGTATTGTAACTTTTGACATTATTAAATGATTAATAGTTTAATATAATCATCGCAATTGCAATCATTTTCGAATTGATAATGTTATTTGCTTCATAGACCGCTATGTCATCTCGAAAACACAACTGTTCTTATGGAACGCGAAGTCTCGACTTTGTACCCACAACTAGTTGTCATTACAACTTTGTAACATTAAATGTTACTTATAGCTACTAAAATTCTGCAATTTAAAAACATCAACAATAGAAATATAAGATTTTTCTATTATTAGTGCGATTGCCTCGTTCTTGCTCGTACTCCTACATGCATATAAACGATTTCAGTTCTACATTTAAAGTTTTGGTTTATATTGAAAATGTATTGGTATAAAGTCATTTAACAAAGTGTTTCAGCAAATAAAGAGTTTCAACCTCAAAAAATCATAAATTAAAACACTTGCTTTTATTTTTATGGGACATTAATGTATCTTTACTTCAAAAAATAAATAACTCAATTAAGCAGAACTTCAATTACAAACCTTCAATGGCTATAAAAAATAATTTAGAGCAAATAAAAGCTTCATTACCAGCAAACATAACCTTAGTTGCAGTTTCTAAAACCAAACCAATTCCCGATTTGATGGAAGCCTACCATTCGGGTCAGCGTATTTTTGGAGAAAATAAAATCCAAGAAATGACCGAAAAATGGGAATCGATGCCGAAAGACATTGAATGGCACATGATTGGACATGTTCAAACCAACAAAGTCAAATTTATGGCCAAATATGTCAGTTTGATTCATGGTGTGGATAGTTTTAAATTATTACAAGAAATAAACAAACAAGCCATGAAGCACCAAAGAACAATTAATTGTTTACTGCAAATTCATATTGCCGCCGAAGAAACTAAATTTGGTTTAGATGCAGCGGAATTGGATGAATTAGTGAGTTCAAAGGCCTTCAAAGAGCTTAAAAATATTCGAATAGCGGGTTTGATGGGAATGGCTACTTTTACAAAAAATGAAAGTCAAATCAAAAATGAATTTCTTCATTTAAAAGCAATTTTTGATAGGTTAAAATCTCAATCTACAACTTACAACTTAGAACCTTCAACGCTTTCAATGGGAATGAGTGGTGATTATCTGCTTGCAATTGCTTGTGGTAGCACCATGGTAAGGATTGGAAGTAGTATCTTTGGGGGAAGATAGGATTAATGATAATGACAATAACAATGACAATTTCAATAGCAATTTCAAAAAAAATAAAAATAAAAACAAATGGAAATTAACGCATCTAATTTTGATAAAATCTACAATTTTGAAGATCGTTTGGTTCGATTTGCTGGAGAATGTATTTTTTTTGTTAGAAAATTAGAAAAATCCTATGAAATTGAATATTACAAAAACCAACTTATAAGATCGTCAGGTAGTTCATCATTAAATTATGGAGAAGCTCAAGGTTCCATCACAGATAGAGATTTTGTTTTCAAACTTTCATTGACCGTAAAGGAATTAAAAGAATCCAGAAATTCATTGAAAATACTTGATTATATAAAATCGTGAGATTCAGATGAAAAAAAAATGGCTTTTGACTGAAGTTGAAGAACTTATTGCGATTGCCTCAAAAATGATAAACAATAAAAAATGATTCACGAACAATGTGTTTCAACATCAATTACAATGGTAATATCTTTTCAATAACATTAGCAATAGCAATAACAATTTTAAATTTTTAAGTATTGATATTGCGATTGATTTTTGATATTTCAATTATAAAAGATATTGCCATTGATTTTTGAAATTAAAATTAAAAATGTACGCAATACTAGACATAGAAACCACCGGAGGTCAGTTTAACGAAGAAGGAATTACCGAAATAGCCATTTATAAATTTGACGGTCACGAAGTGGTGGATCAATTTATCAGTTTGGTAAATCCTGAAATTCCGATTCAGCCTTTTGTCGTAAAATTAACAGGAATCAATAATGAAATGTTGAGGTTGGCTCCAAAATTTTTTGAAGTTGCCAAACGCATTATCGAAATTACTCAAGATTGTATTATCGTAGCACATAATGCTTCCTTTGATTATCGAATTTTACGAACAGAGTTCAGACGTTTAGGCTACGATTTTCAAGCAAAAACACTTTGTACTGTTGAGTTGGCTAAAATTATAATCCCGGAACAGCCGTCATACAGCTTAGGAAAATTAGTGAGAGCACTAGGAATTCCGATGGCAGATCGACATCGTGCTAGTGGAGATGCATTAGCAACAGTCAAATTGTTTAAAATGCTATTGGACAAAGATTTAAACAAAGAAATTGTTAAAGCGCAAATTAAATTTGAAATCCAAAAAGGAATTGCACCCAAATTATTAGATATTGTTGGGAGTATGCCTTCTAAAACAGGCGTTTATTATATTCACAACGAAAAGGGCAAACTCGTTTATATTGGCAAAAGCCGAAATATTAAAAAAAGAATCAATCAACATTTTACAGGAACCACAAGTAAATGTAAAAAAATTCAAGCGGAAGTTTTTACTGTAACCTATGATGAGACGGGTAGTGAACTCATTGCTTTGCTAAAAGAAAGTGAAGAAATAAAAATCAATAAGCCTATCTATAATCGGGCGCAAAGAAAGAGTATTTTTCCGTTTGCACTTTACGCCGAGACCAATGAAAATGGTTATTTGAATTTAAAATTACAAAAAGCCGACCGACGAAAAAAAGAGATTACCTCCTTTTTTTCCCTACAAGAAGCGAAAAATGCACTGTTCAGAATTACTGCTCACTACCATTTGTGCCAAAAATTCACAGGATTATACCAAACTAAAAACGAATGTTTTCAGTATAAAATAAAAGAATGTGATGGCGCTTGCATTGGCGTTGTTTCACCTGAAGAATACAATTTAAGAGTACTAGAATTTATTGAAAAGAATAGCTTTGAAGATAACAATATGATTCTCATCGATAAGGGGAGAAATAGTAGCGAACACAGTGCTGTTTTGATAGAGCACGGAATTTACAAAGGCTATGCTTTTTATGATTTGAATTACCAAATTAACAATATCGAAATCCTAAAAAAAATACTTGTACCCATGCAAAACAATCGTGATACTCGAAATATTATTCAAGCTTATATTCGGAAAAGTAAAAGTTTAAAAGTGATAAAGTTTTAAAAATTTTGATTTAATCACCAATGAAATATCTAATAACAATCGTAGGACCAACAGCCATAGGGAAAACTTCCTTGAGTATCGCTTTGGCACAACATTTCAAATGCGAGATTGTTTCCTGTGATAGTCGTCAATTTTTTAAAGAAATGCGCATTGGAACTGCAGTTCCTTCTAAAAAAGAACAGGCTGCTGTGCAACATCATTTCATTCAAAACAAATCCATTTTTGAGAATTATACCGTTGGCGATTTTGAACGAGAAGCCATAGAAAGTATAAAAAAATTGCATCAAAACAACAGTTTTGCAATTATGGTGGGTGGTTCAGGTTTGTATGTAGATGCAGTTTTAAAAGGGATGGATGCGTTTCCTGAAATAGAATCGGAAGTTAGAGCACTAGTGAAACTTGATTTTGAAACCAAAGGGCTTCCCTTTTTGCAAGAAAAATTAAAAGCTTTGGACTTATTCTATTATGAAAAAATCAAAGCCGAAAATCCTCAAACCTTGCAAAATCCGCAACGGATGATGCGCTTTGTAGAAGTGTGTGTCGGAACTGGCAAACCTTATTCTTCCTTTTTAAATCAAAACACTAAAAAGCGGGATTTCACATCTATAATTATTGGATTAGAAGCCGATCGTGCTGAAATGTATGATCGAATTAATCGTAGGGTGGATATCATGTTAAACGAAGGATTAGTGCAAGAAGCTAAAGAATTGTATCCAAACAAAAATTTAAACGCATTACAAACGGTTGGTTATAGAGAATTATTTGATTTTTTTGACAACAATATATCACTAGAATTTGCCATTGAAGAAATCAAGAAAAACACCCGACGCTTTTCAAAAAGACAAATGACTTGGTTCAAAAGAACAGAAAATGTTGCTTGGTTTGACTTTGAAACAAACGTTAAAACAATTGCAGATTACATTCAAAACAAGTTATAATTTTAGTGTAAAAAGCCGATTTTTTAGTAGTTATTTTTTTATTTTTTGCAATAAATCTGCTTCCCAATCTGGGTGGTTTTTATACCACAATTGACCTTCAGAAACCGTTAATGGACAATCAAAATTATTGGTATATAAAGCACCGGTTCCTAATCCTTGAGGCATTGGATTTTGTTGTAAAAAGGTCCATTGCGCAATGGCGTTTAATCCAATATTACTCTCCAAAGCAGAGGTAATCCACCAACCAATTTGATGTTTTTCGGCTAATGAAATCCACTCTTTTGTTCCTCGAAAACCACCTATAAAACTAGGCTTCAAAATGATGTATTTTGGTTTAATTTTCAATACTAATGCTTCCTTTTCCTTTAGTGAAAAGACACCAATTAGCTCTTCATCTAATGCAATAGGAAAAGGTGTGTTTTTACACAGATATGACATACTGTCAGTGTTGTTTTTTTTAATTGGTTGTTCTATACTATGTAATTTAAATTCAGATAATTGATTTAATTTATCTAAAGCAGTATCTAAGTTAAAAGCACCGTTAGCATCGACCCTTATTTCGACTTGTTCAGGAGTAAAATTTTGACGAATAAACCGTAATAATTCCAACTCTTTTTCAAAATCGATAGCACCAATTTTTAACTTAATGCAACGAAAACCAGCAGCTAGTTTTTCGTCAATTTGTTGCTTCATTTCTGCAGCTTCACCCATCCAAATCAAACCGTTAATTGCAATTGATTTTACCCCATTTGTAAAGTCACTTGGAAACAATAAAAAAGGGGTTTCACTCACCAACGACTGAAACGCCATTTCGACTCCAAATTGTATCGAAGGAAACTCCAATAAGGCTTCCCAAAGTTGCTTTTCGCCAAGGTGAATATGAGCACAAGTCCAAGCTAATTTTTCTTCATAATCAGGTCGATCATCACAGCTCAATCCTCTAAGAATGCCACACTCCCCAATTCCAATTTTGCCGTCTTTTTCCAACACAATAAACCAGGTTTCTTTTTCGGTCAAAACGCCTCTTGAAGTGCCAGACGGTTTTTTGAAATGAAGTTGGTATTTATGATAACTTGCTTTCATTTTTAGGGTTGTTGGATGTTGGTTTTAGTGGAAATTAATCTTTCAATAGATTCAAAATACGATCGAAATCCTCGTTTTGAATGTTTGCTTTTCGGAATGATTCGAAATCCAATTGGGTTTTGTTAATCCAACTTTGTTGGACAGTTACATTTTGTAATTTGTATTTTTTGTGCAGTTCTTTCGCTTTTCGGAATTCGTCGTGAAGCAAGTAAGCATGCGCCAAGTTGAGCTGAATCAACAGTTCTGAACTGTCTAATTTTTCGCCCTCGGTTAATGCTTTAATGGCTTTTTCATATTGTTTTGAAAACAAGTAATAGGTTGCTATTCCATTATAATCAAGGGCTGTGGCATTTCCATTATCAATAACCCCAATTTTGAGCAATTCGATAGCTTCGGTATATTTTTTCTTTTTAAAATAGTTATTGGCATCGGCTCTAATATTGTCTAAAATAGGTTTATTGGCTGGTTTTTCGGTAAGACAAGCATTACCAAAATCCCTGAAAGTTTTGGATTTCTCCACCGCCAATAGCTTTTGAAATTCAGGATAACGGTAAGCGGCTTGAAATTTTTCTAGAATACAAACACAGAAATCGTCTGAATTCATCATTCGTTTTACCAAATCAGATGTTTTAGTGAGATTGATAATTGCTTTTTTGTTATCAGTAGTCCAACCTCTGCTGGCTTTATTATCGACCCACGGCACTACTTCGAGTACAATTTTTTGATTCATTAACCAATTGTTGCTTTCAAAACCAAACCACATCGCGGTTGTCGCTTGTTTTAAGCAGGGTGTATTGTCTAAAGAAAGGAGTTTGGCATCTTTGCTCACAGGATTGTTTTGAAACCAACAGGCTTTATCCATTTTGCCATCCGTTTGATAGTTTGTCGCCAACGCACTACTAGAAAATACGGCATATTTGCATTTGTCTTCGCCAGACACTTTCGATACCAAAAAAACCGCTCCAGCAGAACCTTGACTGATTCCTGTTGGGTCTGGAATGGCTTTTAAAATCGAAACCAAATTATTAGCCAATTGTTGGTTTTGGTCCAAAAGCGTGATGCGATAAACCACTTCAGTTGTGCCTACAGGAAAATCCTCGGTTTTAACTACGATTCTGTTTCCTGCCCCAACAATGATTTCTTTGCTCGTAGCTCGGTCTTTGTCCCAATAACCATCGGGTTGTGCCCAAATATTTTGAGCATAAAAGGTAATTAAAAAAAAGAATGCGATTATTTTTAGGTTCATTTTGTTTGTGTATTAAGCTTTTCTATACTTTTTTACAAAAGTATATTTGCAATTGCAAAACTATTCAATTTTTGTGAAAATAGGCGCATCTGGCATAGGTCATTATTAAGCATTAGAGCCTTTTTCTTGTTCTTTACCTCATTCCGCTTTGATTTTGCCTCTTGTCGGCAGTGGGTTCTCCGTGTCGCTGGCGACAAGCCTCAACTAAGTAGCCACAAGAGGTTACTAAAAGGCGGACAGCCCTAAAAAGGCGCAATAACAACATGCAGAAGAACATTAAAGCAATAAATAAAGTGTTGATTTGATGGTTTTGATTGTAATTTTATATATTTGAAAAAAATACGCTGTCCAATAGCGACTATACATTCCAAATTGGTTAGATTGTCGCTACTTTGTGGCGAGTATAGAAGAGTTGTGCGACAGTTAATGAAAACATAGAGTAAGAAACTTAAAAGAAATAATTAATTTAACTAAAACATTAAAAATTATGATTGGTGTAATTTCAAATCCAAAAAAAACAATTGCAGTAGACTTTTCTCTAGACAAAGTAAAATTAGGCGTAGAAAGAATAGCTAAACTATCTAAAGCATATAAGTTTACAAAAAGTAATCCGGTTTTTAATCAAACTACTTTCGAAGCAACAGAACTACTAAGTTTTGGAGTTTATATTGATATTAATTTATCTTCATTAAATGAAAATAAAACAGAAGTTACAATTGAAATAAGAAGAAAAATTGGTTCATTTGACCAGGCACACGAGGTTACAAAGGCGAATCAACATATTGGAAGTTTATTTGAATTACTTGCTAAAGGAATTAGTTTTAGCGAATCTGAATTTTCAAATTTTCAAGAAACAGAAAAAAATGAGTTAATTGATAAAAAGAAGCAAAAGCAAAAAAGAAGATTGATAATTTGGGGTATAGTTTTTATAGTTTTATTTCTCTTGAGTAAATGGAGTCCGTTTTATAGTAAATAGAATTCGTACTTAAACTAAAACAGTAAAAATAGCCGTCATAAATTATGAAAATTATTTTTACTGTTTTTTAGATAATTAAACTGAAACTTTTTCTTTTGGGTTATAAAAAAAACTTTTGTGCGAAAGTGGAAATCAGAGAAGCATTTCGAAATAAAAGCTGAATGATGAAATAGTAACTTAAATTGCTAAAGCTACCAACAGCTACTGAGCGACATAGCGAGTTGGTTGTTTTCTGAGAGTTGGTTTTGTACTTGGAGAGTTTTTCTAATACTCCAAAGTTTATTGAATGTTTAATCCGCTACAGCGCTAAGCAGCGAAACGTTGTGTGCAAGCTAAAAAAATAATAGGAATGGCCAAAATTTACAATTACATCGACCAGAAAGGGATTCCATTTAAAAAGTTAGCTAGCTTCTCAATTAGAATTCAGGAAGATGACATTTTAAAAAGACTAAACATTGAATCTGATGAAACTACAGATAAAATAATAAAGAAAGGGGAATTAATTATTTCTACTCATAATCATCCTAATATAAAAGTACCCGATTTACCGAATAAATTCAAACTAGATATAAAAGCCCAAGAGGAAATTGCTATTAATTGGCTAAAAGATACGACAGGTTATGTTGTGGATGAATTTAAAACGCTCTTTGAACTACCAGAATTAAACCGAAATCCATTTTTATTGCAGATTGAGAGAGGAATTGGAAATTACTTTTTAATACTCGTAACGAAAGTTATTAATGGAGATATAATTGTCAGAGAAAAGTATCATAGTCATCATGGGTTTTTACAAGAAAATTTTATTAAAACATTTGGTCAAATAGAAAAAATAAACGGAACTATAGGCATAGATGGTATAATGAATGACTTTGGGAACTTAACCGAAGTTGTTGGAGATTTGTGGTTTTCTAATCATGTTTATCAAAAAAATTTAGAAACTATTCAACCATTAAAAATTGTTAACGGTGATTTAAATTTAAAAAACACACATGCAACTTTGGAGTCTTTAGTAGAGGTCGGAGGAAATTTAAATTTAAGAAAGACCACATGTCGTAACATATCATCACTTAAAAAAGTTGGTGGGAATGTATTGGTATCAAAAAGTCAATTTAAAAACTTTGACTTTTCTAAAACAGAAATCATTGGAAAAATTAAGATATTTAATGATAAATTCAACGAAGGAAAATTAACAACCCCGAATTATTAATGAAATAATTAACAATAAAAATCCAGCAAACAACAGCATATAAGCATTGTTGTTTTGCCGCAGACGCAACTCAAAGCCACATCGCCAAGCGCCGAAAACATTAACAAAAATCCTGTTTACGCACTGTGTAAAAATACTTCGGCAGGAATTTTAAAATAATCTTTCAGCTTTTGAGCCATTTTTAAAGTGATTGCTCTTTTGCCAGATAAAATTGCAGAAACATGACCTTTACTTCCAATAATTGGTTCTAAATCTTTTGCCTTCATTCCCATTTCAAGCATTTTAGATTTGATTACTTCCAAAGCATCCAACTCCGGTAATTGATAATTCTTTTCATCATAATCTTTGACTAAAACAATAAGCAAATCCAATTCATCGCTTTCAGAAGTATTCGGTTCTGCGTTGAATATTTCCATCATTCGTATTGAAGCTTTGTTGTAATCGTCTTCTGTTTTTAATACTTTCCAGTTCATAATTAGATCTTTTTGTTTGTTAAAATTGTTGTATCAAAAGAAATTGTTTCAACATTGATTTTGTCATATTCTTTATGTGTTCCAAACCAAATTACATAGCAAGCAGCTTGTGAAAAATTTGCGGAAACGATCAGCCTAAAGTCATTACCTTTTATATTGAAAACAATGCGATTATTGTTTACTACGCTTGCACTACCATAAACATTCTTAACCGCATTGAAATTATTGAATTCATGCTTAGAAAACTCATTATACCAAATTAGCAATTGTGTTTCTGCCATTGGATATTTTTTGATGTAAAATAAAATCGTTTTCTTTACGAGGATTTTCATAGGACAAATATAATAAAAGTTTTCAATTTGCAAACTGTTTGATGTCCAATATTCATAATTAATGACATTTGCTTAAAGCCGTTTCAAGAAATGGCGAGGCACGGGATTTATTTAAAATCAGAAAGGTTATTAATTTAAAGTTTTGGTTATATTTGTGAAGGCTTGGTCTTGGTTCATCGTAACTGCATAAAGCGGACAAACGTTGAAATCCACAACTTTAAAAAATAAATAAAATATACTAATGAAAAAACTACTAATTCCCTTACTGCTACTTTCTGGAATTTTTGCCGTTTATGAGCAAAGCCAAGACAAACCCAATTTGTATTTAACGGCTATTTCCTTTGTTGTTTTTATGTTTTCCATTATGCAAATAAGTTTTAAAGTGCCTAGTAAAAAAGAAGAAAATACTAGTCTCAACGGTATGGAGTCCGATAATTTTAATGATACTGAAAATAGGGATGCAAACATTTAACAAAGGCGATAAAGTGATGGTCTTGGACGATGCCATGGAAGGTGTGGTTGTTGCTATCGCAAATAACAGAATTACCGTAGCTACAACCGATGGTTTTGATTTGACTTTTGACCCAAAAGAGCTTTTGAAAAAAGGAGCCAATGAAATGAATTTCACCATTGGAAGCCAAAGTATGAATCAGGTAAAACAAGAAAAAGAAATTCCGAAACCCCGAAGCTTTGTAAAAGAAAAGAAAACCAAAGAAGCTCCAGTTCCTGAATTTGACTTGCATATTGAGAAGCTAGTTAAAAACTTCAGAGGCATGAGCAACTACGATATTCTTACGTTGCAATCAGAAACGGCTAAGCGACATATCGAATTTGCTATAAAAAATAGAATTCCAAAAATTGTTTTTATACACGGCGTAGGCGAGGGGGTTTTAAAATCAGAATTGGATTTTATGTTGGGGCGCTACGATAATATCGTGTTCCAGGATGCCAATTATCAAAAATATGGCATGGGTGCTACAGAAATTTATATCAAACAAAATAGTAAATAGAACCAATTCATAAAATTAGGTAAACTCAAATAGATAAGTAACTAGCGAATTAGACTCCTTTTTTTAATTCGGAGGGAAAACGCCAAACAGATAGCTAGTTCCCCAATTGAAACTTACTGGGCCTTTGGTAACAGTTACATTTAATAATCGAATAGTGTGTTTGAAGGTGGAACCGCCATTGGTTTCGGTGGTAACTTCGATTATTCCAGAGGTAACACCATTTACGTTTGTGCTATTGTCCGCTATCCAAAGTTCTTCTACTGAGGGTAAAGTTGGTACTGGCGACGTACAAAAAAAGTTGTCAGGAAGGATATCAGCATATACTTTATAAGAAAATTGAGTTGCTGTACCATCAATAGGGAAAATTCTTACACCCAAAGTTGGTGCGGTAAAAACAGTCGAATCTAAAGTAACAGAAAGGGCTTGATTTCCTGAAGTTTTAAAATAAGTGCTTGCATTAGCCGTACAATTTTTTATGTCTAATAAGCTGAAATTAATAGGAACAATTGGTGTTGTAGTGAAAGTTCCAATTTCGATACTATCATTACGTTGTTCTCCATTTCCGGTATTGAAAACAATATTTTTTAAAGTAATTGTATGATTATAGCTTGTGATTCGTGTAGAACCATCCGTCGCATTTGGAGTAACCACTTTTGTAGTTACCATTGAAATCGTTCCACCAATTGCCGACCAATCTTTAGTTACCGTTGGAGCAGTTGGAGGCAACACCGAACAAAGTGTATTGATTGAAACAGTTCCTGAATATTCTCTATAAGTAACTTTATTAGTTGCATTAATAGTTAACTCTCTAGGCACGCCGTCTGCAGTAACTTCGTTTGGAAAACTGCTCTCCGGAATTTGAAGTATAAAAGCTCTATTTTCTTTGAAACTATAAACATAAAAACTAGTAGCATTCCCAGAATTACAGGATTTCACAGTAGGAGTGGAGAAATCAAATGAAACAACATCAATATTTCCGTTATCGCAACTGTAAAATACTATTGACAAAACCAATAGCGCTAAAATCTTTTTCATGTCTAAATTATTTGCAACAAAAATAAACAAAAAAACTAGAAATTATAATTGGATATTCATAATGAATTCACAAACCGAAAATTCATAACTTTGCAACAATGAAAAAGGTATATTTAGATAACGCAGCTACAACTCAAATCCGTTCAGAAGTTATTCAAGAAATGACTACAGTAATGGTTGAAGAGTATGGAAATCCTTCATCGACACACCAATTTGGAAGAAGTGCCAAAAACCTTTTGGAACTTTCTCGAAAATCGATTGCCAAACAATTAAATGCTACAGCTCAAGAAATTGTCTTTACTTCTTCAGGTACCGAGGCTAATAATTGGATTCTTAGAAATGCCATTCTTAATTTAAATGTCAAGCGATTTATTACAAGTAAAATAGAACATCACGCTGTTTTGCATGCACTTGAAGCACTTGAGAAGGAGTTTGCTATTGCAATTGATTATGTAAATATTCGTTCCAATGGACAAATAGACATTTCGCATTTGGTTACTTTGTTATCCGATGACGCTCCCACTTTAGTTTCTTTAATGCATGTTAATAATGAAATTGGAACTATTTTAGATATTGATAAAATTAGCCGAATTTGTAAACAACATAATGCCTATTTTCATTCAGATACCGTACAATCTGTAGGAAAAACTGTTATTGATTTACAACGAACTCCTGTAGATTTTATTGTGTCGAGTGCCCATAAATTTCACGGTCCAAAAGGAATTGGATTTGCTTACATCAAAAAGGGGTTGTTAATGCGTCCGATGTTTTTTGGTGGCGAACAAGAAAAAGGATGGCGTGCAGGCACCGAATCCTTGCACAATGTAGTAGGAATGGCTAAAGCATTAGAAATTTCATATACTAATTTAGATAAAGAAATTAGTTTTATTGCCGGACTTAAAAACTATTGTATTACTCAGTTAAGCATTTTTTTTCCAGACTTTATTACTGTTGGCGAAAATTGTTGTGTTGGAATTCTCAATGTAATTTTGCCAATTCCTCAAGAAAAAGCCGCAATGCTTTTGTTTCATTTGGATATGAAAGGAATTGCTGTTTCAAGAGGTAGTGCATGTCAGTCGGGAAGTAGTAAACCTTCACATGTTTTAGCAGAAATTCTAGATATAGAAAACAGCAATAAACCCAATTTGCGAATCTCTTTTAGTTCATTTAATACAAAGTCGGATATTGATTATTTGATGACGAGTTTAGTTGCAATTGCTTTGTAAATTACCGTTAACTTTATGCCTTTTCTATAAAAATTGAAGCCCAGGCTGCTAAACTAACATCATGTTTCTCCATTGAACTCTCTTCAATTTCGATTAAAGCATAAAAATGTAGGATTCTTATAAAAATACCATTGGTTTTATTATTTTTGAATCCTTATTTAATTCATATTAGTTATGCAAAAACAACTTAATTCCGTTAAAGAATTCCATACTGCTTTTGAAATTGGTCATAGCGAAACACCAAAAGCAGATTTAGGCGAAAATAAAAATATACTCCGATATAATTTAATGAAAGAAGAGAACGAAGAATATCTAGAAGCCGTTCAAAATAATGATTTAATAGAAATTGCTGATGCGCTAGGAGATATGCTGTACATCCTTTGCGGAACCATTATAGAACACGGTTTGCATGATAAAATTGAAGCTGTTTTTGACGAAATTCAACGCAGTAATATGAGTAAATTAGGAGAAGACGGAAGGCCTATTTATCGGGAAGATGGAAAAGTGATGAAAGGGCCGAATTATTTTAAACCCGATTTCAGTTCCATTTTAAGATAATTGCTTTTTGCTTAATTGAAACTTTGCGCAAAGACTTTAGTTAAATCGTAATAAAAAGGTTATTGATTTTGATTTAAAACTCTAAATTTGCAAAATAATGTAGAAAGGTACTATAGTAAAACCTTACGAAACCAACGATCAAATGAGATATTACGTTCTTTTATTTTTTCTTATAACGCCATTTGTAAACGCTCAAATTCAAAAAACATTGATTTCTCAACGTACAGAAGAGAAAGTTTGGGTAGATAGTGTTTATAATCAAATGTCTTTTGATGAAAAAGTAGGTCAATTGTTTATGGTAGCGGCTTGGTCTAACAAAGATACCATTCACACGAATGACATAGAGCGATTGATTTCTATTTATAAAATTGGTGGTGTCATTTTTTTTCAAGGCGGCCCCACACGTCAAGCCAATTTGACGAATAAGTATCAAAAATTATCAAAACTTCCTTTATTTGTTGGGATTGATGCCGAATGGGGACTTTCTATGCGATTGGATTCAGTCAATCGATTTCCTTGGAACATGACTTTGGGTGCCATTCAAGATTTAAAACTTATTGAAAAAGTAGGTGCTTCTTATGGAAGACAGAGCAAGAGAATGGGCATCCAATTTAATTTTGCACCTGTTTTAGACATCAATACCAACCCTAAAAATCCAATAATCGGTACGCGCTCTTTTGGCGAAAATAAATTTAATGTAACCGATAGGGCGTTGGCTTTAATGAAAGGAATTCAGAGCGAAGGTGTTTTTGCTACGGGAAAACATTTTCCAGGTCACGGTGCTACCGAAACCGATTCGCATCTTTCATTACCTCTGGTCAATTTTACCGAAGAACGATTGAACGACGTGGAGTTTTATCCTTACAAAAAATTATTTTCTGAAGGTTTGGCCTCCGTGATGGTGGCGCATTTGAATGTTCCGAGTTTAGAATCTCGTGTTAATTATCCGTCTTCAATATCCTACAATGTGGTCACAAATGTGCTTCAAAAACAATTGGGTTTTCAGGGACTTATTTTTACCGATGCTTTGAATATGAAAGGCGCAAGTAATTTTAAATCGCCTGGAGATATTGATTTAGAAGCCTTTTTGGCAGGTAATGACATCTTGCTTTTTGCAGAAAATGTTCCCCTAGCGCTTGAAAAAATTTGTGTTGCTTATCAAGATTCGTTAATTACTGACGAACGTTTGTCTTTTTCGGTAAAAAAGATTTTAAAATACAAATATAGAGCAGGTTTAGACCATTATAAACCCATTGATACAACTAATTTATATAAAGATGTAAATCCATCAACAAATGAGGCGCTGCAATATGAATTGTATGAAAATGCGGTTACCGTTCTGAAAAATGAGAAAACTATTTTGCCCATCAAGGAACTTGAAAATAAGAAAATTGCTTATGTAAAATTAGGAGATGATTCGCATACCACTTTTTTATCTACTTTGCAAAAATATAGCGAAGTCACTGAAATAACAGAGACTAATGTGGACAGTTTATTGGTAAAACTCAAGCCATTTTCAACCGTAATTATAGGTTTTCACAAAGCTGATGGTGCTTGGAAAAAGCACGAATTCAAGCCGGAAGAATTATCCAAATTAGATTCCATTGCTAAATACAACAATGTGATTTTGGATGTGTTTGCCAAACCGTATTCGCTTTTGCCAATCACTAATTTTGACAACATAAAAGGATTAGTAATTTCATATCAAAATACCGATGTGGCTCAGATTGTTTCTGCCGAATTACTGTTTGGATCGATTGTATCTAAAGGAAAACTCCCAGTTTCTATCAATAATTTCTTTGCTGTAAATCAGGGTTTGCAAACGGAGAAAGTGTACAATTTAGGATTTACGGCACCAGAAAATGTAGGTATGAATCCAGTAATTTTATCAAAAATTGATGCATTGGCACAAAAAGCCATTGATGGGAAAATGGCTCCTGGGTTACAAATTTTAGTAGCTCGAAAAGGAAAAGTTATTTATCAAAAAGCATTTGGTTACCATACTTATGAGAATATAAGAAAAGTAAAAAATACGGATATTTATGATGTCGCCTCTTTAACCAAAATTCTCTCCACTTTGCCTAATGTGATGCAAGTATATGATAATGGAAAAGTAAATTTAGAAACAAAACTCGGAACAATGCTTCCCATGTTTAATGAATCGGACAAAAAGAATATTCCATTTAAAGATTTACTATCACATTATGCCCGTTTTCAAGCTTGGATTCCGTTTTATAAAGCAACTTTGGATAGCGCTAAAATGCCGTTAGCTACATATTACAGTAAAACCTTCAATGAAAATTTTTCTAAACAAGTAGCAGATAGTCTTTTTATGCGAAATGATTATCACGATACGATAATGAAAGCCATTGTTAATAGTAAATTATTGCCGAAAAAAGAATACAAATACAGCGATTTTACATTTATCATTCTGAAAGATTTTCTTGAAAAAAGTACGCATCAAAGTATTGATGTTTTGAGTTATACCAACTTTTTCAAACCTTTAGGTGCCAACAATACGATGTATAATCCGTTACAAAAATTCATTAAAACGGATATTCCTCCAACGGAGAATGATACTTATTTCCGTCATCAAGTCATTCAAGGATATGTCCATGATATGGAAGCCGCTATGGAAGGTGGAATTGGAGGTCATGCTGGTATTTTTTCCAACACGATGGACGTTGCTAAAATCATGCAAATGTATCTACAAAGAGGGAATTATGGTGGACATCAATTTTTTAGCACTAAAACTTTTGAAGATTTTAATACCTGTTATTTTTGTAAAGAACAAAATAGAAGAG
>JBBALV010000013.1:0-19793 GCA_040402815.1 Flavobacterium sp. | reverse complement strand
TAGAAGAGGTTTAGGATTCGACAAACCACAATTGGCGGGACAACAAGGACCCACTTGCGGATGTGCCTCTATGACTAGTTTTGGTCATACCGGATTTACAGGAACCATGGCATGGGCTGATCCTGAAAATGAAATAGTATACGTTTTCTTGTCCAATAGAACATTTCCTGATGCTACTGTTAATAAATTATCTAAAGAAAATATTCGAGAGGATATTCAAAAAGTGATTTATGAGGCAATTATGACAAAATAAATTTTTATTAAAAGCTTAAAATAAAATACAATGTTCAAAAAAATTCAGGTAGCGCTTTTTCTTTTATCCGCTATATTGGTAAATGCTCAAAATTGGGATATCAATACTTTGCGCGACATCAACCTACATAGAAATCAATCCTTCGACTCAACTTTTAAATTTATTTCTAATTCGGCAACTCCCATTAGTATTGCAACTCCAATTCTAATCTATTCGGCTGGACTTATTCATAAAGATGCGAATTTAAAAAAGCAAGGCATTTTTATTGGAGAAACTTTTTTAGTTTCGGCATTTATAGCAACTGCAATGAAGCAAACGATTAGAAGAGAAAGACCTTTTACTACTTATCCGGAATTAGATAAACAATCAGATGGTGGAAGTTATTCGTTTCCATCGGGTCACACATCAACGGCTTTTGCAACAGCAACTTCATTGAGTATCGCTTTCCCAAAATGGTATGTAATTGCGCCATCATTTGTTTGGGCTGGTGCCGTGGGCTATTCCAGAATGGATTTAGGAGTGCATTATCCTAGTGATGTTTTGGCAGGTGCAATTGTAGGAAGTGGATCAGCCTATTTGACTTATCAAGTGAATAAGTGGTTGAATAAAGAATAACATAGCACTTTTTATAATGGAAAATAATCCAAAAATAGATAATATAATAGAAATAATAGAAGTAGGAAAGTCATCATCAAGCTATATAGGTTTTAGTTCAATCAAAAAAAGCCTGTGCTATTGGAATTATACTTAATTAATTTTATGTTGTAATACCAATTATGGGTTTAAAAATAAGTGGTAGCACGAAAAAAAAACTTAAAATGCTTCACACTACTTTCCATATAAAAACAACAGATTGCAATAACAGATGCAAGTTAATTAAAATTAAAATTTTAATTAACTTTGAATATTATAGTACAACATTAATAAATCAAAATTGAATACATGAAAATAGCGATTGTATGTTATCCTACCTTTGGAGGAAGTGGCGTTGTTGCTACAGAATTAGGTTTGGAACTAGCCCGACGCGGGCATGAAATTCATTTTATAACCTACAGTCAACCCGTCAGATTGGCACTTTTAAATCCAAACGTACATTATCATGAAGTCAATGTGCCTGAATATCCGTTGTTTCTTTATCAACCTTATGAATTGGCATTATCCAGTAAATTAGTAGACATGGTAAAGCTTCATAAGATAGAGGTTTTACATGTTCATTACGCTATTCCACATGCCTATGCGGGTTATATGGCTAAGCAAATGTTGAAAGAAGATGGAATTGACATTCCAATGATTACTACACTTCACGGAACAGATATAACACTTGTTGGCAATCATCCGTTTTATAAACCAGCTGTTACTTTCAGTATCAATAAGTCAGACATTGTGACCTCTGTTTCTAAAAGTTTAAAAGACGAAACATTAAAGCTTTTTGATATTAAGAATGATATTGTGGTGGTTCCAAATTTTATCGAATTGCATAAAAGTGCAAAAGAACAAAATAGCAGTTGCAATCGTTCCGTTATGGCAAATACGGATGAACGTATCATTACTCATATTAGTAATTTTAGGAAAGTAAAACGTATTCCTGATGTCATAAAAATATTTCATTTGATTCAACAAATAATTCCTGCAAAATTAATGATGGTAGGGGATGGACCTGAAAAAGAAAAAGCAGAGCAATTGTGCGAAGCACTTGGTATTTCAGATAAAGTAATCTTCTTTGGCAATAGTAATGAAGTAGATCGAATTTTAAGTTACACCGATTTATTTTTATTACCCTCTCAAACGGAGAGTTTTGGATTAGCTGCTTTGGAAGCTATGGCTTGTGGAGTTCCAGTAATATCTAGTAATTCTGGAGGATTGCCCGAGGTTAATTTTGAAGGTATTTCTGGCTATTTGAGTGATGTAGGTGCAATTGATGAAATGGCAGAAAATGCGTTGAAAATTTTAATGAGTGATATAACTTTAGCAGACTTTAAAAAAAATGCTCTAGCTGTAGCTCAAAAATTTGATATAAAAGCTATTCTACCTTTGTACGAAAATTTATATTTGGAGGCAATTAATAAAATGAGTAAATGAAAAAATATTTAGTAATAAGTGTTTTATTTCTTTTCGTGTCCTGCGGGTTTCACTCTTCTTCAAATAAAAAAATGCCTTTATTTGAAATTGTATCCCAACGTTCTGAAGGAGGAGCCAAAATTAAATTTTATGAAATAATTTCAGAACCTGATGAGTTTATGATGATTAAAAATGATCCTGAATTGAAAGGAAAAGTGAAATCTATCGACATCAATACATGTAATTTTCTAATTTTAAATTTAGGAGAAAAAACAACTGGAGGTTATTCTATAGCCATTGAAAATGCCATTGAAACGGAAAAAAATATAATTCTTACTGTAAAAGAAGTGGCTCCAAAATTGGGTACTTTAGTTACAGATGCTTTTACAAATCCTTTTTGTATTGTAAAAGTAAATTCTAAAAAAGAAGTTATATTTAATTAAAAACCCTATCATTTTTATAAAACGATAGGATTTATTTTTTATTTGCAATTTGATTTTTTAAAATCGATATCTAATCCCTAAAGCCAAATCGGGACCGAATGTATTTAAATTTTGATTGCTATATTTATAATCTCCAAAACCAATTTCAGGTCTAAAATCTAATGACAATTGTAGCGGAAAGTCAAACAAATACTCAATTCCAATATCACCAGCCAATAAAGCAAAAGTGCCACTACTAGGATAGTTATTAACGACATTATTGGAGTAAGAACCAATTCCACCGCCTACACCTGCATACCAGTTGAATCCGCCCTCAATTCGCCAAATCCATTGATATAAACCTTCTAACTTTATAGCACGAGAATCATAATTATACCCGTTTAAATGGTAGGCTTGATTTCTTGTGCCTAAGTCAAATTCTAGTCGATTGTTTTTTGAAAGTCCTCGTTGATAAGAGATTTCTCCACCAAAACCATCGTTGTTACCTAAACGTAAACCCATAGCATTTTTAGAAATTTCTTGAGCCGTTGCGCTAACTCCTAATCCAATTAAGAGTAAAGCAAATAGAATAATTTTTTTCATTTTTTTTGTTTACACAAATTTATAGCTAAACTGTAATTTGAAAATTATAAAATAATCGAATAAATTTATATAATTCTTAGTTTTTTAATTCGATAGTTACGACGTTTTCCAATTTGTTTGTTTTATAAAACTATAAATTTAGGGTTAATTTCAAATTTCTAGTGCATCGCTTCTGAAATGTCAATTTCTTTCTTTTTACCTTTCTTTATAACTAATACAAATGGAATACATACTAAAAATAAAATGCCGAGCCAAGAAAAAACATCCATATATGAAAGTACCGCCGCCTGTTTCATTATACCAAATTCCATGGATTGATAGGCTTTGCCTAATGCTTCGTTGGTGCTAAAACCTTTAGAAATAAAGCTTTTTTGCAAAAGGATTACACGCTGTTGCACATTATAAGCTGTTTTGTCTAAATGGGAAATCAAATTGACACGGTGTTGTTGATTGAATCTCGCAATAAAGGTAGTAATAATTGCAATTCCAAATGAACCACCCAATTGGCGCATCATTCCTGTAAAAGCTGCTCCTTCTCCAATACTTTTCCCTTTTAAAGTCGATAAGGAAAGTGTGGTTATTGGTACAAACAGCAATCCCAAACCAATACCTCGAAGAATCAATGGCCAAAAAAGATGTTCTTCGCCTGTATCGGGAGTTAAAACACCATTCATCCAGAATGAAAAAACAAAAAACACCATAAAACCCACGGCTACCATATAGGCCTGTGGTACACCTCTTTGAAGCATTTTACCAATAAAAGGCATCATAATTCCTGTGGTTATTGAACTCGGGATCAGCAGCAAACCTGCATTTAAAGCACTCCACCCCAAAACCGATTGGGTATAAATAGGTATAATAAATGTAGAACCATAAAGTCCAAATCCTAGAATAAAACTCATAATAGTTCCCACTCTAAGGTTAGTATCTTTTAGCACTTTGAGGTTTACAATAGGATATTTATAAGTCATTTCTCTCCAGATGAATGCCAACAATCCAAAGGCACTAATGACGGATAAGACTACAATACGGGAATCGTTAAACCAATCGTCTTGTTGTCCATGTTCTAAAACAAATTGCAATGAACCAATGAACGATGCAAGAAAAAATATGCCCCACCAATCCACTTGATTAGCCGCCAATTTTTCGCCATATTTAGGACTTTTCACAAAAATCAAAGTCAATATGGTAGCAATAATTCCAATTGGAATGTTGATGTAAAAAATATAAGGCCACGAAAAATGATCTGTTATATAACCGCCTAAAGGTGGTCCTAAAGTAGGCCCAACAATTACACCCATGCCATAAATAGCTTGCGCCATACCTCGTTTTGCAACAGGATAACTTTCAGTAATAATAGTTTGTGCCGTAACCAACAACGCACCACCTCCCAGACCTTGCATGAATCGAAAAGCAACAAGTTCCCAAATGTTAGAGGCATTGCCACAAAGAAAGGAAGAAACCGTAAAAAGGATTATGGAAGCAGCAAAATAATTGCGTCGCCCAAATTGTTGTGACAACCAACTTGTCATCGGAATTACAATAACGTTGGCAATGGCATAAGCAGTAATTACCCATGCAACATCGGTTAGCGTTGCCCCCAAACTGCCTCGCATATTGTTCAGCGCCACGTTTACAATTGTAGTATCTACAATTTCCAGCAAGGCACAAAGTACTGCCGTTATTGTAATAATAACTCTTGTAAATCCGTATTCTACTAAACTATCTTCTGATTGAACCATATTTTTTAATTATGAATTGAGAATATGAAATTTAATCCAAATGCACATCTACATCCACATTCATTCCTGAACGTAATTTTTTCATTTTCTCAACATCATTTGAAGCATCTAAACTTATTTTAACTGGTATTCTTTGAATAGTTTTTACAAAATTTCCAGTAGCATTGTCAGGTGGTAACAAGGAGAAACGAGAACCCGTAGCTGGTGAAAACGAGGTAATTGTACCTTTAAATTCCGTATCAGGAAAAGCATCAACTTTAATTGTAACCATTAATCCAAGTGTCATTTTGTCTAATTGTGTTTCTTTAAAATTAGCAATAACCCAAGTTTCTTGGTTGTTAATGATATAAAACAAAGATTGTCCTGGTTGCACCAATTGCCCTGGTTGCATACCAATTTTAGAAATTTGTCCATCAATAGCAGCCGTAACAATGGTGTAGCTCAAGCTCAAATTTGCGGCATCCAGCATGGCTTTAGCTCGTTGAATATTAGCAAGAGCCACTTCGGTTTGTATATTCGAAACATTCGATTTGGCTACAATAACCGATTTCTGAAAAGCACTTGCTTTTTGTTGTTGTTGCACAATTCGCAACTGACTTTCCGCTTCTTGTTTGGCTGCCAAAGCTTGTTCATATTGCTGTTTTGTAATCGAATGATTTTTGTATAAATTGTTATAACGCTCATAATCATTGGAAGCGCGACCCAATTTAATTTTTGCGGTTTCAATATTTCCATCAGCCGATTGCACGTTAGCATCAGAAACAGAAATGTTTGCCATAGCACTTCCAATATCGGCTTTCGCCACCTGAAAACTACTTTCTGCGGCGGCCAAAGCGGCTTTTGCATCGGCTATTTTTACCAAATAATCATTTTGATCAATGGTAAAAAGGGTGTCTCCTCTTTTTACAAAATCATTGTCTTTTACATAAACTTTTGTAATATATCCAACAACTCTAGGGATTATTGGATTCATATTTTTTTCAATCTGTGCATCATCAGTACCTTCATGAGACAAGGAATGCTGGTATTTATAAGTGCCATAAGTGCCTCCAAAGAGTACAAGAGCAACTAAAATAAATGTAAATTTTTTGTTTTTTGGTTTCTTTTCCATGATAAGGTTATGTTAGTTTTTTGTAAGATTAAAAGATTGTATTAATTGTCCTGAAGCGTTGAGTAATTCGTAATATTTAAGTGCAACATTAGCTTTGGCATACGCCAAATTGATTTTAGAACTGAGTTGCTCAACATCAGCGTCAAGCAATTCTTTGGTTTCAGAAAGCCCATTGTCGAATTTGTCTTTTACAATTCTATAATTTTCAGTAGCTTGTACCACAGCTTCTTTGTAGACTTTATCTTGTTTCAATGAAAGTTCATATTCTTCATTTGCCTTTAAAATTTCCATTTTGATAGCATCTGTAAGAATTTCTTTCTGTTGTTGCATTTCTAGCATTTTATTTTGAGCTACTTTTACTTCTTTTCCGTTTTTGAAAATACTACTTAAATTGTAGGAAACACCAATACCAAAATTCATTGCATTTTCAACAGTAACAACATTTTGCAAACTTAAAGTCGTGTAACCCGCAACTAAATTCAAAGAAGGGTAATAACCACTTTTAGCCACTTTTACATAAGAGGCACTCGCTTTTTCTTGATAATTTAGTGCTTGCAAATCTTTTCTATTAGCAATGGCTTCTTTTTCTGGTTGTATCGTATTCGAAAAAAGATTAGGATCAATATTACTTGGATTGACTTCAATTTGGGTTTCAGGAGCTAATTTCAATAGCGTAATTAGATAGAAATTAATCAACTTTATATTTTTTTCGGCTTCGTCCAACGTCAATTGAATTTTAGCTACTTGTAACTGCGTTTTCAACAAATCATTTCTAGCAATTAAACTATTTTGTTCGGCTGCAGTAAAATCGAAAACCCTTTGTTGTCCACTTTTTAGGCTTTCTTTTAAAAGTTCCACCGCTTTTTGGGCTTTATACAAATCGGCATAATATTGAATAATTTGCATTGCAGTTTCTTCTTTAGTATAACTTGATTTTGCCATTTCTGCTTGGTACAAACTTTCAGATGCTTGAATGCTATTTTGAATCTTAAAGCCTGAAAACAAAGGTAAATTTAAATTAGCTTGACCAAGAATCAGCTGATTCACTTGAGGCGCAGCACTAGAATTCCCATTACTAGAACTCGTTTTCAAATCAACAATAGCATTTGTTAATCTTAGATATTGACCAGAAATTTTGAAATCGGGATATTGATTGTTTTTTACCGATTGCATTTCGAGACTTTTGGTAATGGCTTTGGTTCGTGCCAAACCAACTGCACTGTTTTTTTCTAAAACCATTGCCACAGCATCGTGTAGCGATAAATTGGTTTTTTGTTGCGCTTGCAGGTTTGAAATTCCTAAAAGGAATGTTGCAATAAGCAAAATGGGATTACTTTTCATTTATTAGAAGTGATTTAATGGTTTGTTGAATGTGTTTTGTCAATTCATTTTTAATGTATTGATCGTATTTTTCGTCAGAATTCAAATTTAAAATTTCGGCAAAATAAGGTTTGTTGGTATGAAAATGAAAATAAGTTCCAAGAATAACTGGCGTAATCAATGGAATAGTAATATCTTTTTTAAAAACATTTTGTATTTGACCTTCTTCAATGATTTTAGTTAGCGAAAGTAAATTTCCATTTTTCACAGCGGTAAAGGAAGCCAAATCAATAGCTCTTTTTTTATATGAAATTTCAAAATGAAGAATTTGATACATGTGGCGGTTGCTGTCAATTTTGTCAATATACAACTCAATAAATTTTTCAATTTTTTCAATAGAGGAGAGTTGCTCATTAAAAATGTTTTCGAGCCGAACTTTTAAATCATTAGTTCTAAATAAAATTAATCGTTCGAGTAATTTTTCTTTCGAACCAAAATAATAAGAGACCATTGCAATATTTATTTTTGCTTCTTTTGAAATCTCTCTAATGGAGGTGCCGTCAAAACCTTTTTCTGCAAACAGCTTTTCTGCTACTTGTAGAATTAGAATTTGTTTGTCGTTACAATCCAACATTTCAGTAAGTTTTTATGGAATGCAAATTTAAACGTTTGTTTAATTTAAATGTTTGTTTAAATTTAGTTTAACTATTTTTTAACTTTAAAGAAATGGAGTTGATTACTGATTTATTTTTACAAAAAAATAAATTTTTGGATGATTCATAGCGACATATGTAGGTTTTTTATTGAAATATAAAATATTATAATTCAGTATTTTAAATTTGTTTATGTAAAGTAAATAATAGTTATTTGAAATCAAAAAGCCAGTTTTTAATTATTTTTTTTCCATGAGTGGTCAATAGGCTTTCGGGGTGAAATTGAACACCTCTTACATCGAAATTTTTATGACGTAAAGACATGATTTCTCCATTTTCATCTACAGCAGTAATTTCTAAAACTTTGGGAAAATTATGATTTGATACGACCCAAGAATGATAACGTCCGACTACTATTTTCTTTTCTAAACCATAAAATAAAGTTTCGTCATCAACAATTATTGCAATATTTGTGGCAACACCATGGTATACTTTTTCTAAATTGAAGAGACTACCGCCAAATACTTCAGCTATGGCTTGTTGTCCTAAACAGACTCCTAAAATGCTTTTTGTTGCTGCATAAGTTTGAATCACCTCTTTTAACAATCCAGCTTCACTAGGTAAACCTGGACCAGGTGAAAGTACTATTTTATCAAAATTTTTAATTTCTTCAATATCAAATTCATCGTTTCTAAAAACGGTTACATCATCATTAAATTCTTCTAAATAATGCACCAAATTGTAGGTAAAACTATCATAATTATCAATAACAACTATTTTCTTCATATTGCTTTTAAATATAGCAAATATAGTAAGATTGCCATTTAGATTTGCATAAAAAAACCTCGAAGCATATACTTCGAGGTTATCTATTTTATATTAAATGGGCATTATTAGAACTTTAATGCTACTTTTAATTCAAATTCGTTATCGATAGCTTTGTCGCCAATGCTTTCAAAGAACGATTTAGAACCATATTTAATGTCATATTTTGTTCTATCAACCATAAATGTAGAATTGGCAGTGTTTGCAGTCGTAGTTAAATCAAATGTGATTGGATTTGTCTTTCGTTTGATAGTTAAATCAGCAATTACACTATAAATACCATTGGCTTTTGCGGTTACTTTTTTGAATTCTAAAGTAGCTGTAGGGAATTTTTCTGTAGCGAAAAATTCATCCGATTTAAGGTGACCGTTCAATTTCCCTTGATATTCACCAGTTAAATCGGTTGATGTTAAGGATGTCATATTCACAGAAAATGTTCCTCCAACTAATTTTTTTCCTTTAAAGATTAATGCTCCAGCATTAAAATTTACAGTTCCGGAATGTTCACCTGTTACTTTTTTAGCCAACCAATTGATTGTGCTTTTTGATACATCAATTTTTTTTCCTTGAGCACCAACGGTAATGGTCGAAAATGCTACTAATAATGCGATTGCAATTGTTTTTAAATTTTTCATTTTGTTTTAGTGTTAAAATTAAAGTGTTAAGAATAAGTCCTCGTTTGATTTTCTAACTTTTTTGTAATGCTGAGTGGCATCTTCTTCATGGCGATAACCTATTGCTGCAACTACTGCAGCATTTAAATTTAGTTTATCTAAGCCTAATATTTCATTGAATTGATCTGCCGCGAAACCTTCCATTGGTGTTGCATCAATTTTTAGTTCAGCAGCAGCATTTAATAAATTGCCTAAAGCCAAGTACGTTTGTTTTGCAGTCCATATTTTTTTAGCATCTTCTGGCATCTTCGATAGCGCACCTTTCATATAATCTCCATAACCATTCATAGCATCTGCTGGTAAATTTCTAGTTTCACAAGCTTGTTTTAGATAGGCATTAATATCCGCTTCTCCAGCAGTAGTTTGATTTGCAAAAACAATTAAATGCGATGCCTCCGTAATTTGTGATTGTCCCCAAGCAGCTGGTTGCAATTTTGCTCTTAATTCAGCAGTTTCTACAATGATTACTTTGTACAATTGTAGTCCGTATGAAGAAGCACTTAAACGAATGGCTTCTTTCAAAAAATCTAAATCTTCATTCGATATTTTTTTTGTAGTATCAAATTTTTTGGTGGCATATCGCCAATTTTGTTTGTCTAAAAATGTGCTCATATTTATTTGTAATTAATTATTAGTTTCTAAATTTTTCAAGTAAAATGTTCAATTGTTCTAATTCTTCACTGTTTAGATTTTGGCCAAATTTATTTTCGTGTTCAATTACTTTTGGGTCTAATTTAGCTAATAATGCTAGTCCTTTTGCTGTAATTAGCACTTCTATTTTTCTGCGATTTACAGGACAAACTTCTCTAGTAACTAATTCTTTTAAAAGTAATTTATCAACCAATCGGGTCGTATTACTTGTTTTTGCTATCATGCGTTCTTGTATTACACACATATTTGCTGGACGACCTTTTTGACCTCTAAGTATTCTTAAAACATTAAATTGTTCTCCAGATAAATCAAACGGTTTTAAAATTTCATTAAAATGTTCATTAATTACATTTTGCGTGTAAATAATATTTAGGACAGCTTTCTTTGAATTTTCAATTATTATGTTTGACTTAATAGCATCTTCAATTTTCATAATCATACTTTTTTTATTTGTCGTTACAAATGTAGTGCAAATTAAATTTGTATATACAAATATAAAAGTTAATTTTTTATTAATAATAATTTGTAGGTGGTATCGTGTTATTTTAGAAGTTTTAAATAATGGAAATTTCAAAAGTTTGATTTATTAAATGAATTTAATAGTATAGTTATTGGAATTGTTATATTTGTAGATTATTTAATAAAAGAATTTATGGAAAATACGATTTCTCCAGCAAAGTCTGGCGCAGAGTTGGGTGTTTTATTTGGTGTAATTATGATTTTAGAATTTATAGTGATGTACATTATTGGAATGGAATCGCTTGTAGGTTCTTCAGTCGGATTAATTGTTAACCTACTTAATTTTATTGGTTTCCCATTTTTATTTATTTACTTAGGGTGTACTAACTTTAAAAAAAATTACAATAAAGGATTTATTTCATTTTCTCAAAGTATTAAAATAGGGGTGTCAATTATGTTTTTGGCGGGTTTAATTTATGCTGTATTTAACATGATTTTTAATATCCTTTATCCAGAATTTATTGAAGAAATGATAGCTATTTCTAAAAAAGCAATGATAAAAAATGATCCAAATATGACAACTGCTCAAGTACAAATGGGACTTTCGGTGATGAGAAAATTCTACAATCCTTTTATAGATCTTCCAGTTACTATAGCCATGTATTCATTTTTTGGTTTAATATACTCCCTTATAATTGGTGCTATTGTAAAAAAAGACAATCTTCAAAGTTCCTAATTGAAATGAATTTATCCATTATTATTCCACTGTTAAACGAAGATGAATCGTTACTTGAACTCCATTCTTGGATTGTTTCGGTAATGAAGAAGCACAACTATACCTATGAAGTCATTTTTATTGATGATGGAAGCACGGACAATTCATGGCAAGTGATTAATGCCTTAGCTAAAGTAAACTCAAATGTAAAAGGCCTACGTTTTTTAAAAAATTTCGGAAAATCTCAAGCACTACATGCTGGTTTTAAGAAAGCTATTGGCGATGTCGTAATTACCATGGATGCCGATTTACAAGACAGTCCAGACGAAATCCCAGAATTGTTTAATTTGATTAATTCAGGTAATTTTGATTTGGTTTCGGGCTGGAAAAAGAAACGCTATGATTCTATATTTGCTAAAAATTTACCATCCAAGCTATTCAATTGGGCAGCTCGAAAAACCTCAGGTGTTCAACTCAACGATTTTAATTGTGGTTTAAAAGCTTACAAAAATATTGTAGTTAAAAATATCGAGGTTTCAGGTGAAATGCACCGTTATATTCCTGTTTTGGCTAAAAATGCGGGTTTTTCTAAAATCGGAGAAAAAGTAGTCATTCACCAAGCTCGAAAATATGGCGAAACCAAGTTTGGAATGGATCGCTTTATTAATGGTTTTTTGGATTTGATAACCATTTGGTTTTTGTCGCGATTTGGAAAAAGACCAATGCATCTTTTTGGTGCTTTGGGCTCTATCATGTTTATTATTGGATTTATGGCTTCGGGTTTTATTGGTTTTATGAAATTGTATAAATTGTATCATGATTTACCCTACGATTTAGTTACTAATAATCCATGGTTTTACATTTCGCTAACTACGATGATGATTGGAACACAATTCTTTTTGGCAGGTTTTTTAGGCGAAATTATTTTGCGTACTAAAAACAATGAGGAACGTTATAAAATAAGCGAAACAATAAATTACAATGCGATTACTTCTTTATAAAAAGTATCCAAAAAAATAAGTATTTGACTTTTTATAGCATTGAAATATTTAGCAATAAAAAATAACATTCAGAATAAAATTAAAACACATTAAAATGGACTTTAAACAAAACATTTTAGACAAAATAAACGAATGGCTTTCTCCTACATTTGATATTGAAACGCAAGGGGTTATTAAGACAATGATGAGTACTGCTCCTAAAGAATTAGAAGAAAGCTTTTATAAAAATTTAGAATTCGGAACGGGCGGAATGCGTGGTATTATGGGGGTTGGTTCCAATAGAATCAATAAATATACTTTAGGTAAAAACACACAAGGTTTATCCAATTATATGTATAGTGTTTTTCCTGGAAAAGCTTTGAAAATCGCTATTGCATATGATTGTCGTCATAATAGTAATACGCTGGCCAAAGTAGTTGCCGATGTATTTTCTGCCAATGGAATTCAAGTGTATTTATTTTCGGATATGCGACCAACTCCTGAACTGAGTTTTGCAGTAAAATATCTTGGTTGCCAAGCAGGTATTGTTCTAACAGCCTCTCACAATCCACCGGAATATAATGGTTACAAAGTATATTGGGAAGATGGAGGTCAAATTGTACCACCACAAGATGCTGCAATTATCAAAGCTATTGAAGCCCTAAAATATGATGAAATAAAATTCGATGCTAACCAAAATTTAATTCAATATATAGATACCGAAATTGATGCTGCTTTTATTGCTTCCTCTATCGAAAATGCAAGTTTCAATACGTCAAAAGAAGCCAAGGACAATCTAAATATTGTTTTTACTTCACTTCATGGAACGTCTATCAAATCGATTCCTCAAACACTTGAGAAAGCAGGATATACCAATGTGAACATAGTTTCCGAACAAGCGATTCCAAATGGTGATTTTCCAACAGTTAAATCGCCTAATCCCGAAGAGCCAGAAGCGCTAACGATGGCATTAGCATTGGCCGATAAAATAGATGCGGATATTGTAGTAGGTACTGATCCAGATTGTGACCGACTTGGTGTCGCTGTTCGAAATAACGAAGGAAAAATGATTTTATTAAACGGAAATCAAACCATGGTTATTATGACTGCTTTCCTCTTAGAACAGTGGAAAAAAGAAGGTAAAATCAATGGAAAACAATTCATAGGATCTACAATTGTTTCTACACCAATGATGCAGGAACTCGCTTCTGGCTATGATGTGGAATGCAAAGTAGGCTTGACTGGTTTTAAATGGATTGCTAAAATGATAAAGGATTTTCCAGAATTAGAATTTATAGGAGGCGGTGAAGAAAGTTTTGGATTTATGGTTGGTGATGCAGTACGTGACAAAGATGCCGTAGCTGCAACCTTATTAATGTGCGAATTTGCTGCTATTGCTAAAGCAAATGGAAGTTCGGTTTATAAAGAATTATTAAAACTGTATGTTGATTTTGGGTTCTACAAAGAACATTTAGTGTCTTTAACTAAAAAAGGTATTGAAGGTGTGGCAGAAATAAACCAAATGATGGTAGAAATGCGCCAAAATCCTGTAAAAGAAATCAACGGTCAACGTGTAATAATGATGGAAGATTACAAATCATCAATTGCTAAAAACTTATTGACTGGTGAAGAGGAAACAATGGCTATTCCTAAATCGGATGTTTTAATTTACTATACAGAAGATGGTGCAAAAATAGCTGCAAGACCAAGCGGTACAGAACCTAAAATAAAATTCTATGTTAGTGTAAATGCCCCTCTGGACAAAGTTGAACATGCTTCTCAAACAGAATCGCTTTTAGATATAAAAATTAAAAATATTCTTTTAGAATTAAATGTTATTTAATGAGTAATTTCAAAAAAATATTTCCTTTTATACTGCCTTATAAAAAGTATGCATACTTAAACATTTTATTTAATATATTGTATGCCCTTTTTAGCACCCTTTCTTTTATGGCATTGATTCCGATGATGCAAGTATTATTTGATCAAGCAAAAAGAAATACCATCATGCCAGTATGGAATGGCTTATCTGGTGCGAAAGCATATATTGAAAATTATTTAAGTTATTATATTACGACTACTACCGAAACTTACGGGGTAGGGTACACATTATCGGTAATGGTAATTGTCATTATTTCGATTTTTTTACTTAAAAACTTATGCGATTATTTGGCTTTGTTTTTTATTACTTTTCTACGAAATGGAATATTAAAAGACATTCGAAATGCCATGTACAAAAAAACTATCGATTTGCCTTTAGCTTTTTTTTCAGAAAAACGAAAAGGCGATACTATTTCTCGAATTGCTGGTGATGTGGGCGAAGTTCAAGCTTCTTTTTTATCCATTCTTGAGATGATTGTAAAAGAACCATTGACTATTGTTTTTACCATATTCATGATGTTTGCAATTAGCACTAAATTAACTATTTTTGTATTTATTTTTATTCCTGTTTCGGGTTATGTTATTTCTTTAATTGGAAAACAATTAAAAAAACATTCCACAAAAGCACAACAAGAACAAGGTGTTTTTTTATCGACTATAGAAGAAACTTTAGGAGGATTGAAAGTAGTTAAAGGCTATAATTCTGAAAGTTATTTCAATCGTATTTTTCAAGAATCTACTCAACGTTTTTTTGATTTATCCAATAGAATTGGCAACCGACAAAACTTGGCTTCACCTGTGAGTGAGTTTATGGGAATTATGGTAATTGCAATTTTACTTTGGTATGGTGGACACATGGTTTTGATTGAAAAAACTCTAAACGGTGCTTCTTTTATTGCCTATATGGGTTTAGCATATAATATTCTTACGCCAGCTAAATCCATTTCAAAAGCATCTTATAATATCAAACGAGGTAATGCCGCTGCCGAACGGGTGTTGGAAATTTTGGAACAAGAAAATCCAATTACCAGTAAAGAAAATGCTACTAAAAAAAATACATTTGAACAAGCTATAACCATTTCTAACATCAATTTTAAATACGAAGACGAAACCGTTCTGAAAGATTTTTCATTAACAGTGAAAAAAGGGCAAACAGTAGCTTTGGTTGGACAATCTGGAAGCGGAAAAAGTACAATTGCTAATTTATTGACCCGTTTTTATGATGTAAACGACGGAACAATAGCTATCGACAATATTAATATTAAAGACCTTAACTTAAAATCACTTCGTGGTTTAATGGGATTGGTTACTCAGGACAGCATTTTGTTTAACGATACTATAAAAGCAAATATTTCATTAGGAAAACTTGATGCAACCGATGAAGAAATCATTGAAGCGTTAAAGATTGCCAACGCTTATGAATTTGTAGCAAATTTACCTAAAGGTATTTATACTAATATTGGAGATAGTGGAAACAAACTCTCTGGAGGTCAAAAACAACGATTGTCCATTGCAAGAGCCGTTTTGAAAAATCCACCAATAATGATTTTAGACGAAGCCACATCGGCTTTAGACACCGAAAGTGAAAAATTTGTTCAAATAGCTTTAGAAAATATGATGCAAAACCGCACTTCTATTGTAATTGCGCATCGCCTTTCCACGATTCAAAAAGCTGATTTAATTGTAGTAATGCAAAAAGGAAGTATTGTTGAACAAGGCAAACATGATGAATTGATTGCATTAAACGGTACCTATAACAAATTGGTAATGATGCAGTCTTTTGAATAAAAGGAATAAATCAAAATCAGTCAAATTAAAATGAATTTCTAAAGCGGAACCGTAGTTTCTCTAATTGTTTCGTCAATGACAAGGATTTTCTATAGAAAGTTGCATTGACCAAGTATAGTTTCATTTAAAACCGTTCTAGATGCTCATTACTTCTCAAGCGAAGCGTATCAGGAAGTTTTTTTTAGTTTTCATTATAAAAAACACACTTGAAGGGAAGTATTTAGTAATAACATTAACGCCTTATATTTGTGATATACTTATTTATTGTCCATATCCGTTAACCAACGATTCTAATTTTGTTTTATATCATGAAAAAAAGAAATAACATAATGAAATTCAGTTTACTATTGTCATTGTTTCTAATTTCTTTTTCTTGCAACAATTGTCAAAACACTACAAATCAAACTATTAATACAGAATTAACTGCATTCGCAAAGGGAGCAGATACAGGTTGGTTACCCCAAATGCAAGCTACCGGATATAAATTTTATGATGTTGACGGATCGCAAAAAGATTGTTTACAACTACTTAAAGACAGAGGAATAAATACGATTCGTTTGCGAGTATAGGTAAATCCTTCGGTACATAAAATTGATGGACATTGCCGTAAAGTCGAAACAGTTGCTTTGGCCGTTAGAGCTAAAAATTTGGGAATGCGAATAATGATTGATTTTCATTACAGTGATTCATGGGCTGATCCAAGTAAACAAAATAAACCGGCAGCATGGGCAAATCATACTTTTTCAGAATTATTAAATGATGTTTATAACCACACTTAAAACAGCCGGTGTATCACCTGAATAGGTACAAATTGGAAACGAAATTCCAGGTGGAATGTTATAGCCAGAGGGAAATTCGGCAAATTTTAGTCAACTGTCACAATTACTTAACAAAGGTTATGATGCTACAAAAGCAATAAATACAGCTATAAAAGTTATTGTTCATATTGATGAAGGAAATAACAATTCAAAATTCAGATGGTTTTTCGATAATGCGACTATAAATCATGTAAAATATGATGTTATAGGAATGTTTTATTATCCGTATTGGATAAATAGTGATTATACAGCTACAATTAACAATCTAATTGTTAATTTACATGACATGGTAACACGATATAATAAAGAAGTTATGGTTGTAGAAGTCGGCGGCGATTTTACTCAAGTTCAAAATACAAAAGAGATATTGTTGACAGTAATCAATGCTGTTAAAAATGTCCCAAATAATAAAGGATTAGGTGTGATTTATTGGGAGCCAGAAGGAGAAAAAAGTTGGAGTGGCTATCAATTAAATTGTTGGCAATCTAATGGAAAACCTTCAACAGCATTAGATGCTTTTATAGACTAAATGCTTTGAATATTTGTTACAATAAATCATATTCACCTTTTATGTATCCTAATTACGCTTCATCTTTTAATGAAAATTATTCTATTTTAAAACCAAAGTAAATTGTAAAACAATTTGGATTCACACTTGATTTAAATCCATTTCTATCTACAAAAAAATCAAGATGGGATATAATAATTTTTTTAAAGTAGTACCCTTTAATTGTATTAAGTGCTTGATATTCGATAAAAATTAAAAAAAGCAAATTAATAGTTATCTTCTAATCGTTTGTGTTCTATCGGGTCCAACCGAAATAATTTTTATTGGAACTTCAATAGCATTTTCAATATAAGCAATGTATGTTTTGAGTTCTTTTGGCAACTCGTCATACGTTGTCATGCCTGTTAAATCAGCTTGCCATCCTTTGAATTCTTTAAAAATGGGTGTTACATTTTCGGGTTCAATTGAGTAAGGCAAATGCGCTATTTCTTTTCCATTATAAGAATAACCAACCGCTACTTTTATTGTTTCAAAACCCGATAATACATCGCCTTTCATCATCATTAATTGTGTTACTCCATTAATTTGAATAGCATATTTTAAGGCAACTAAATCCAACCATCCACAACGTCTTTGTCTTCCGGTTACCGAGCCAAATTCATTTCCAATTTTTGCCATTGCCGCACCGACTTCGTCAAAAAGTTCGGTTGGAAATGGACCACTTCCCACGCGGGTGGTGTAGGCTTTAAAAATACCATATACTTCTTTGATTTTGTTAGGCGCGATTCCAAGTCCCGTACAAGCACCAGCTGCAGTAGTATTTGATGAGGTTACAAAAGGATACGTTCCAAAATCAACATCTAATAATGAACCTTGTGCGCCTTCACACAAAATTGATTTTCCTGCTTTTTGAGCTTGCGCTAAATATTCTTCACTGTCAATAAAATCAAGCTTTTTGAGTTCATCGATTGCTTCAAAAAACTCATTTTCCATTTCTTGTAAATTGTATTGAATAGCAACATCATAGAATTGTATTATTTCTTCATGTTTGTTTGCTAGTGCACGATACCGTTCTTTAAAATCTTCGAGTTCAATATCACCTACTCTAATGCCATTTCTACCTGTTTTATCCATATAAGTTGGACCAATTCCCTTGAGCGTAGAGCCAATTTTGGCTTTGCCTTTAGCAGCTTCAGACGCTGCATCTAGTAAACGATGTGTGGGTAAAATAAGGTGTGCTTTTCTAGAAATCAATAGTCGAGAATGTATATCGATATTGAACTTAGCCAAACCTTCTATTTCTTTTTGAAAAACTACTGGATCAATTACGACACCATTCCCAATAATATTTATAGAGTTGTTATGAAAAATCCCCGAAGGAATCGTTCGTAAAACGTGTTTTATACCATCAAATTCTAAAGTATGTCCCGCATTAGGACCTCCTTGAAAGCGAGCAATAATATCATATTTAGAGGTTAAAACGTCAACAATTTTACCTTTGCCTTCGTCTCCCCATTGTAATCCTAGTAATAAATCTACAGTCATTGTGTTGTTGTTTGTGTTTATAAAACTACTTGTATTAATGAATTATAACTATTGTTTTTTTTGTAAAACCTATTTTAGTAAAGTAATTAATTACCCCTAGAATTGATGCAGCAAGTACAGCAACAATTAATGTTTTTAAAACAAATTCTAAATTAAAATCTACAAAACGGTTCATTATTAATCCAACTGTTTTATATACAAAATAAAAAGTAAATGAAAAAACAAATGTTTTTTTGAAATAATCTTTAGGTTGCATATTTAGGAAGTTATGATTTTTTATTTCCGTAAAAATATAGTGAATGATTGGTTATTTCAATATCAAAAATCTCTTCAATTGTCTTTTTGATGGTTTGTATTCTTGGATCACAAAATTCAATTACCTCACCAGAATCGGTCATGATAATATGGTCGTGTTGTTTGTCAAAATAGGATTTTTCGTAGTGTGCCTGATTTTGACCAAATTGGTGTTTACGAACCAAAGCACAATCCAAAAGCAATTCGATGGTGTTGTATAAAGTAGCGCGACTTACCCGATAGTTACGATTTTTCATTTTAACATACAAATCTTCGATGTCAAAGTGATCTTCGTTTTCATAGATTTCCTGCAGTATAGCATAGCGTTCAGGAGTTTTTCGGTGCCCTTTGTCTTCAAGATATTTTGTAAAAACATGTTTTACAATTTCTTGATTTTTACTGTTTTCAACTGAAATAAGTGTCATATCGTGGAAAGATGATTTTTTTATTTTTAATGGATAAATGTTTGAACCGTAAAGTATAATTTATTCAA
>JBBALV010000012.1:0-70756 GCA_040402815.1 Flavobacterium sp. | reverse complement strand
AAAAGAAATGTGATTTTATAAATGGAGTTCATGTCAAACAGTACATTAAAAGGCTGAAATCTTAACTAATTCTGTATTTTCTGTGTAAAAATACATTTTCGTTCTATTAAACCATATATTTTTTGTTTCTCTTTGAAAAATAATGAAACATTTTAAACATCGAATAACCGGTAATCCATCCACAAAGATAACCACATATAATATCAGTAGGATAATGTAATCCTAAGTATATTCTGCTATAGGCAAAAATCAAAGGCCATAAAAAGATTAGCCAGAAATAGCGGTATTTTTTTTTTAGATTTAGATATAAAAAGATAGCTACAGCCATTGTGTTTGCAGCATGTCCTGAAAAAAAGCTAAAAGTGTCGCTAGACTTAACGACTCGAATGATAGTTTTTATAGTAGGATCGCTGCATGGACGCAATCTTTGAAATTCGTATTTAAAAAGATTGGTAATTTGGTCCGTTGCGGCTACTAATACCGCTACAAAAAGTAGGATGATTAAGGATTGTTTAACACCTAATTTTTTATACACCAAATACAATAAAAATATAAAAAAAGGAATCCAATTGGTTTGTTTTGTAATGATTAACCACAAACCATCAAAGGTTTCGGAACCTAATCCGTTGAGGTAAATTAATAATTCTTTGTCGAGAAGAAGGATTTTCTCTAACATTTTTAGGATTGTCTTTTTATAGGCCCATCGACCAAATCATCAATTGTTGCTTTGGCATTTGTGATTTCGGTAGAAATTTCTTTGGATATTGAACTCATATCGTTGGTTTTCGTCGATGTTTCTTCTGCAACCATTTTATTAATTCCTTGTTTTATGCTGTCCATTTCGTCAGTAAAACCATTGGTTAAGGATTTTACATCCAATCCATTGGCTTCGGCACTTTTGGTAATTTCACTTTTAATATCATCAGTAGCGTTTTTTAATTGTGCCATTCCTTTGCCTAATGTTCGAGCAATTTCGGGCACTTTATCCGCTCCAAAAAGCATTACTGCTATTAATATGATAAATATTAATTCTGATCCTCCTATTCCAAACATAATTTTTTTGTTTAAAAAATTTTAAAGTACAAAGCTACAAAGATTTTGTTGCCTCGCTAATCAAATTTAGATTTTACTTCTGTTTTTGGCCACGTATTATTGCTCGTGTCGATATCAGCTGTTTCAAGTTTTGGATCAACTACTATTTTCTTGACAACTTTTTCAGTGGCAAAGGTACGAGACACTTCATTGTCATTTAAACGCCATATTTGTGCTGGAAAAGTTTGGGTTTCAATAGTTCCATCTTCAAACGTAATTTCGACAATTATTGGCATCACTAATCCTCCAGGTTTGTTAAAAGTAACTTGATAAAAATACTTCGGTATTTTTAGTTGTTCAATTTCTTCAACTTTGAAATTCGCATTTATAAACTCGTTTAAAGGTTTTATTTCTTTTATGTTAATTGGTTTGTCCATTTCTGGTTTATAATTGGAACTGCCATTTTCTATCATAAATACCTGCGGTCCTGTTGCTTTTAACCTATTTCTTCTGGATGGAACGGGCGCTTTAAATCCATCAGGAACAGCATCGCTAACATAATATTGTTTTACTTCTTTTATTCCAATATCGGTATAATCGGTAGTGTAAAACCAACCTCTAAAAAACCAGTCCAAATCTACTGCAGATGCATCTTCCATTGTTCTAAAAAAGTCTTCAGGCGTAGGATGTTTAAATTTCCATCGGTTGGCATACGTTTTGAAAGCATAGTCAAAAAGCTCATGTCCCATGATGGTTTCTCTCAAAATATTCAATCCCGCCGCTGGTTTTCCATAAGCATTATTCCCGAATTGTTTGATACTTTCTGAGTTGGTCATTATGGGTTCAATGTTTTTTTGATCGCCACTCATATAGGGCACGATCATTCGTGCTGGACCTCTATCTACTGGGAAAGTAGGTTCCCACGAAATTTCTGCTAGGTATTCCATAAACGTATTTAAACCTTCGTCCATCCATGTCCATTGGCGTTCATCGGAGTTGACTATCATTGGAAAAAAGTTGTGTCCCACTTCGTGAATAATAACGCCCAACATACCATATTTTACTCGATCAGAATAGGTACCATCGGCATCAGGACGACCAAAATTCCAACAAATCATGGGATATTCCATGCCCTGATCTTGTGCGTTCACCGATACCGCTTTTGGATAAGGAAAGTCAAACGTATAACTCGAGTAGCTTTTTAAAGTATGCGCAACGGCACGTGTGGAATATTGCTCCCACAGTGGATTTCCTTCTTTCGGATACAAAGAAATAGCCATAACGGTTTTGCCTCCCAGTTTCAAAGCCATTGCATCAAGAATAAACTTTCGAGAGGTTGAAATACCAAAATCACGAACATTTTCAGCTTTGAATTTCCAAGTTTTTTTCTTGTCAGAAAAGCCTTTTTCAGTAGCCTCTGCTTCTGACTGGGTTACAATTACAACCGGTTTGTCAAAAGAATTTTCAGCTTGCGTGTAACGTTGCACTTGTAGTGGTGTAAAAACTTCATTTCTGTTTTGTAGAACACCCGTTGCTTCCATAATATGATCAGCAGGAACCGTAATATTTACTTCAAAGTTTCCAAAAGGCAAAGCAAATTCGCCACTGCCCCAAAATTGCATATTTTGCCAACCTTCCACGTCATTATAAACCGCCATTCTAGGATAAAATTGCGCTAGAATGTATAAATTATTTCCGTCTTTAAAATGTTCATAACCCGAACGACCGCCATCAATCATATAATTATTGATAGTGTAATTCCATTTGATTGTCATTGCTATTTTTTCTCCATGTCCTAATGGCTTTGCCAAATTTATCCGCATCATGGTTTGGTTAATAGTGTAGGGAATAGCAATGCCTTTTGCATCTTTTACATAATCGATGTTAAAACCGCCATCAAATTTTTCTTCTAAATATTTTCTAGAAAAGCCAGCTGCACTGATAGAAGGATCTATTTTTGCGTTTTCAATTAATGGAGTTTTAGAATTTTTTGCGGCTATATTTTGATCCAATTGAATCCATAAATAATCCAAAGATTCTTTTGCATTATTAGTATAAGTAATGGTTTCAACGCCGTATAATTTGGTGTTTTTATCATCTAGTTCTACGTCCATTTTATAATCAGCTTGTTGCTGATAATATTCAGGGCCTGGCGCGCCCGATGCTGTTCTGTACATGTTTGGCGTGGCCAATAAATCATACATTTGCCGGAACTTATTAGTATCAGTATGTCCTTGTGCTTTGACTTCTTGTGCCGATGTTGTTAGTGTAATGAATAGTAAAGAAACTATAAAGTATGCCGATTTTTTCATATTTAGGTGTGCAATTAAGGTTATAAAAGTAATTTTATTTCGTTAAACTAAATAGGTTTACTATTCTTTTAACATTCCTTTGATAGTATCGCCTGTTAAAATGACGCTTTTCTTAATGCCGTAAATTGTGGATTGCATAATATTTTGTTGTTCACTATCCAGTTCAAATAAACAAGTGTTTTGAACTTCTAATGTCTTTATTTTAGTAATGTCCTTGCATTTAAAATAGCAAATAACAACATTGCCTTCAAGCTCTTTGCTTAGGAAAATTAGCCGCTTTTGTTCTTCATTTACTTTTAATGAAAAGTGATCTGTAAAGTATTTTTGCATCAAAATCTCATCGTTTTCCGTTTCATTCTTTTCTCCAATATGTATGTTATGATTGTATTTCTTGGTCAATACGTTGTTTAAATCGTCAATAAATAGGCGTGAAGTAATTTGAAGCACTTTTTTTTCTTGCGCATAATTAATTTGGTAAATAGAAACATAAAATTTATGTATTCCAATGGAAGTAAAGCTTGTTAAAACGATAAAAAGTAAACCAAATGTTATTATTTTTTTCATTCTCCAAAAGTAATTATTTATTTTCATCATTGATTCGAATGTTATAATCAACAGCTAGTTTTCCGATTAGAAACGATATCATGGTTTTATTATTGGCTTTTAATGCCGTAACAAAATCGGGACTATCTAGAAGAAAAAGTTGAAATCCTTTGATATATTCTTTATTGATTTTTAGTTTATTTATATAATAATCGTCTTCATATAAATCAGAAATTTTTGCCATTAGCAGTTCGCGTCGTTCTACCAGGAGTTCTTTTTTCAGCATAGCGGTTCGTCCAGAAATGGCGTTAATAATAGGCTCAACCGGTAGTGACATGCCACCAATAAATCCAAGTAAAAACGCAGGTTTAAACTCGGATGCGTTTTTTAATCTTCGTTCGGCGGGTGTATAATGTTTAGCAGGGGTAGTTAATATGCCTAAATCCAAAGCATTGATTTTTGTATATTTTAGAATTTTCACTTCGTCTAATTGATTGACTCTGGCTGTCATTGCAATCGTGATTAAAGGAAGTTTGAAATCTTCAGGCTCAATAATTCTGCGCTGATAGTCGAGATGCACCGCTGAAAAAACCAACAAGTCATCTGATTTTGCTAGAATTGTAAACAAACCATTTACATCTGAAATGGCTTCTCTCTCATTAACTAAATTGATAATATGCACGCCTTGAGGGGTGGCATCTTTCACAATGATTTTGCCATGAAGCCACTTTTCCTCTTGAGAGTAAGCAATTGTGACCGTTAAAAAAAACAAAAGTAGAATTAGTTTGTTTTTAATCATTTAGAAAGGATATTAATGAATGTAAATGTATTATTTTATACTCAAAACTAATTGCCAACAAGTTGGTAAAGTTATGTTAATACAGATTCCATAATTAGTCTTTCAAAGTGTTGTGTGTTTTTATTGTTTATTTTATTTTTGAAGTTCTGCTGTACGAATCATTTTAATTTTATTTGTATTCTAATTAAACTTATACAAGATATCATTGTCTAATTTTTTAAATTCTAACTATGAAAAAAACATTCTATCTACTATTACTTGTCTCATTATTTGCCTGTAATAGCAATACTGAAAGTAATTCGCTACCTGCCGAAACTATGTATTTCCCACCTAATGGAAGTGAAGTTTGGGAAACTAAATCAGTCGCAAGTTTGGGATGGAATCCATCGGCAGTTCAACCATTATTGGATTATTTGGAATTAAAACATTCCAAGTCGTTCCTTATTTTGGTTAATGGAAGAATTGTAATGGAGAATTATTTTAATGGACACACGGCTACATCGCCATGGTATTGGGCAAGTGCTGGAAAAACTTTAACTTCAACAGTAACTGGAATTGCACAGCAAGAAGGATTATTAAATATTAACAATAAAGTTTCGGATTATCTAGGAACAGGTTGGACTAGCGCACCTTTAGCTAAAGAGAATTTAATTACTTGCAAAAATTTATTATCGATGAACTCAGGATTGAATGATGCTTTAGGAGATAATGTTGATCCAGCTAATTTGCAATATGTTGCTGATGCTGGAACTCGTTGGGCTTATCACAACGTTTATGTGAAATTACAAGATGTTGTTGCGCAAGCAAGTGGACAGACATGGGTAAATTATTTCAACACTAAATTAAGAGATAAACTTGGAATGACAGGTGGCGCATGGATTGATAGTGGAGATGGATTAAACGTATATTGGAGCACATCAAGAAACATGGCACGCTTTGGCTTGATGGCTTTAAACAAAGGAAAATGGAATGGAAATGAAATTGTAAACGAAACCTATTTTAATGCTGCTACTTCAACATCTCAAAATATAAATCTTAGTTATGGTTATTTATGGTGGCTAAATGGAAAATCGAGTTATCATTTGCCACAGAGTCAATTGCAATTTTCAGGAAGTGTTATTCCATCTGGCCCGACCGATATGTTTATGGCTTTAGGAAAGAATGATCAAAAGATTTACGTAATTCCTAGTAAAAAAATGGTAGTCATACGAATGGGTGAAGCTGCAGATAGTGTAAATATGGCCTCGTCTGATTTTGATGAAGTATTGTGGCAAAAAATAAATGCACTTTATCAATAATTTACGATCTGTTCCTGCTTTTTAAAAAACCAAAAACAAAAAGCAATAACCCCATCAATAATAAAATATAATAGGCAATTAGATTTACATCTCGGCATAAATTTGATAATACAAATGAGATAATACTCATCATGTACAAATAAATTGGGCTTAAATTTTTAAGAAAATTGAAATTCATTTCAGGGTGTTATTTAAAGAAACTGTCAACAAACTCATACTTATTAAAAACCTGTAAATCTTCAATGCCTTCGCCAACGCCAATATATTTTACAGGAATTTGAAATTGGTCTGATATTCCAATAACGACTCCGCCTTTTGCAGTTCCATCAAGTTTTGTAACGGCTAAACAACTCACTTCGGTTGCTGTAGTAAATTGTTTTGCTTGTTCAAAAGCATTTTGACCAGTAGAACCATCTAAAACCAAAAGCACATCGTGAGGCGCATCAGAAACTACTTTCTGCATCACACGTTTTACTTTTGTCAACTCGTTCATTAGATTTATTTTATTGTGTAATCTACCAGCAGTGTCAATAATTACAATGTCTGCATTTTGAGCAACGGCTGATTGTAAGGTGTCGAATGCTACTGATGCAGGGTCGCTTCCCATTTGTTGTTTTACTAAAGTTACTCCAACTCTGTCTGCCCAAATTTGCAACTGATCGATTGCGGCTGCTCTAAAAGTATCTGCAGCACCTAAAACCACATTAAAACCTTGTTTTTTAAATTGGTAGGCTAGTTTTCCAATAGTAGTTGTTTTCCCAACTCCATTAACCCCAACAACCATCAATACATATGGTTTTGATTGAATTGGAATGATGAATTCGGTCGCTTCTCCTAGATTAGTTTCAGATAGCAACCCAGAAATTTCTTCTCTAAGGATTTGATTCAACTCATCAGTTCCTAAATATTTATCTTCGGCAACACGTTTTTCAATTCGAGCAATAATTTTTAATGTAGTATTCACGCCAACGTCAGAGCCTACAAGAATTTCTTCAAGATGATCTAAAACTTCGTCATCTACTTTTGATTTCCCTGCAATGGCTTTAGTTAACTTTGAAAAAAAGGAGGTTTTTGATTTCTCAAGTCCTTTATCTAATGTTTGTTTCGCTTCTTCGCTAAAACTTTGCTCTTTTTTTTCTGATGAAAATATTCTTTTAAAAAAACTCATTGGATTATAGATTGCAGATTAACGGCTTTATTTTGAAATTATTTTAAAATTTTGATATTCTTTGTATTACTGTACCAAAGGTGTTATTTTGATTTGTTCCAAAAGTGGAAGTTAACCAAATTGTGCGAAAATTTTGCTAATAGTATTTGATAAAAGGAATATTGCGATTTTGTTTTTCATGATTTGATGTAGAAAATTATTTATATTTCAACACTTTCACTCCACAAAGTATAAGGGTCAAAATCAATATCGTCGTCTTGTCCCCAAACGATGGTGTCATATTTTACTTTTGCTTTTTTAAAAAAGTCATTGTTTTGTAATGGTTTAAAAACGGGATAATTAAGATAAGGCGCAACGGAGAATTGTTTCCAAATTTTGTTGTCAAATTGGATTTTTATTAAATGATTATCCTGTGGAATTGCGTTAGTTATTTTTGGTAACATATTGATTATCTTAAAGGTTCGATTTTAAAAACAGGTTCTCCTTTAATGGCTAAACTCCAATCCGCCATTAAATCTTCTTGACGGATTTCTATCCAAGCTTTCACTAATTTGATTTTGTTTGCTGGCAGTTTCCCTTCCAATAGTTCTCCTTCTGGAATTGTAAAAACGGCTTCAAATTCATTATATTTCACATGGATATGAGGCAAATTATGCTGCTTGTTGTCTAAATAATACATTGAAATTATCAATCCATAAAATAAACTGATGACTGGCATATTGTTTTTATAATTTATTAGATGACCCTAAATTTTTATAAAATGCTGACAAATTTCATTATCGCTTAATGGAAAACGAAATCACTTGTTTTATAATGAAATTTTTTAGCACTTTATTGCGACAAATATAGAAAATAAAAAAGCTACTTCCGAATGAAAGTAGCTTTTCTATATAATGTGTTTGAAAATTATTTTTTTTTCAAAAATTCATCAACTGCTTCTGGAGACATAATTGATTCAACGAATGTATATGCTCCCGTTTTTGGAGATTTAACCATTTTAATGGCTTTTGATAATCTTTTTGAAGAGGTTTGTAACGATGCTACGGTTTTCTTTGCCATGACTAATAAGTGTTATTTATATTTTAATAATATTCAAATTTGAACATTTGAGGTTTTAATTAAAATCTCTAATTATTTAATTTCTTTGTGAACAGTTACACGTTTCAAGATTGGATTGAATTTTTTAATTTCTAAACGATCTGGAGTATTTTTTTTGTTCTTTGTTGTAATGTATCTAGAAGTTCCAGAAACACCTGATGTTTTGTGCTCTGTACATTCTAAAATTACTTGTATTCTATTTCCTTTTGCTTTCTTTGCCATCTTGATATAGGTTTAGGAATGGATTATTTAATAAATCCGCCTGCTTGTGCTTTTTTCAAAACTGCAGCGATTCCATTTTTATTAATAGTTTTTATTGTAGATGCAGCCACTCTTAGCGTAATCCATCTGTCTTCTTCAGGAAGATAAAAACGTTTTTTAAGTAAGTTTACAGAAAACTTTCTTTTTGTTTTATTCATCGCGTGAGAAACATTATTTCCCACCATCGCTCTTTTACCCGTAAGGTCACAAACTCTTGACATTATGCTTATCTTTTATCGTTATTCAAAATCAGGGTGCAAAGAAAAGAAAAATAAACGGATGAAGCAAAAAATTAAAGTACATTTTTTAAAATTTCTTTTTGCAGCATTTCAAGTCCTTTGTTGACTGCTCTATCAATCACTTTTTCACGAGGTTGACCAAAGTTAAATTCGGCTACCATAACGTTATTTGGGGTCGCTAATGCTATGAATACGGTTCCAATTTCTGCATTGGAGTCGCCAACCGAAGGTCCAGCATTTCCAGTTGTAGCGATTGCATAATCACTTTTCATCATTCGTTGGATGCTTAATGCCATCGCTTTAGCCACTTCAGCACTCACAACATTATGTTGTTCAATTAATGCTTCTGAAATTCCAAGAACATCTATTTTTGTTTGCGTGGCATACGAAACGATACTTCCTTTAAAATAGTTTGATGCTCCAGCGACAGCAGTTAAAACTTGTGCTATTTTCCCTCCGGTACAACTTTCGGCTGTTGCAATTGTCTTTTTTTGTTGCGTCAATTTTTTTCCTATTACCACTTCTATTGTTTCATCTTCTTCGAAACCTACAATGATATCGCCAATAATTTTAGACAATTGTACTACATTTTCATCAATTAATTGAAGTAAAAATTCTTTGTCGGTTCCTCTTGCAGAAAGTCGTAAACGCACTCTTCCAGGGCTTGGTAAATAGGCTAATTTGATACATTCAGGCAAATTGTTTTCCCAATTTTCAATACGTTCCGCTACCAAACTTTCTCCTTGACCGTAAGTCATAATGGTTTTGTGTAGAATATACGGACGTTTGTATTCCTTTATTATTTTGGGGATAATTTCATTTTCAATCAAGTATTTCATTTCATACGGAACTCCTGGGAGCGAAATGTACACTGTATTTTCCTTTTTCATCCACATGCCAGGCGCTGTTCCCATTTGGTTGTGCAATACCGTGCATTTGGAAGGAACTAATGCTTGGTCTTTATTCATTTGAGAAGCGGGACGTTGCATGACCCGTTCAATTAAATCAATGACATGACTTTCTACTTGTTGATTGATTACCAAACTGTCTTCGAAATATTCACAAAAAGTATGTTTGGTAATATCATCTTTCGTAGGACCTAATCCTCCAGTGATAATTACTAAATCGACTTTGTTTTGGAGTTGTGAAAAAGTAGCTAAAATGTGTTGTTTGTTATCCGAAATCGATATCATTTCATTAATTTCAACACCAATTTTGTCCAATGATTTTGCTATATATCCAGAATTGGTATCTACAATTTGTCCAATTAGAATTTCGTCGCCAATGGTTACAATGGTTGCTTGCATTTTGTTTTGAGGTTTGAATTTTGAAATTAGAATCGAAATTTGTTGAATTTACAAATTAAAATCCCTTTTAATTTCTTTTACCGCTTTTTCAATTCTGCCTTCTAGATTTTTGAAGGTTTCGATGATTTCTTTTCTTTTTCCTTCTTTTTTGGTCCAATCTTCAATGCAAAGAATTTCTTCAAACGCTACACTCATTCCAAGTAAATCAAGCGTTGGTTTGATTTTGTGAGAAAAGCTATACGCTTGTTTGTAATTTTTTTCATTAATACCTTCTTTTATTTGAACTAAATCAGTTGGTACTTCTGATACAAAAAGTGTTACAATTTGTAGTACAAATTCATCGTCGTTGTCAGAAATTGCATATACTTTTGCTAAATTATAGTGTAGTGCCATTATTTTATATGTATTCTAAATAGTTTATTTCCTTCTAAAAAACCTTCTAAAACATCGTTTGGTTTTACTTTTGCAACCCCTTCTGGTGTTCCTGTAAAAATGATATCGCCAATTTTCAATGTGAAAAATTGTGAAACATAAGCGATTAACTCATCAATTTTCCAAAGCATATATGCTGTATTTCCCAATTGAACCGTTGTGCCATTATTAGTTAATTCAAATGTAATATTTTCTAACGAATCAAACTGTGTTTTTGGTAAAAAATCTCCAATTACTGCCGAACCATCAAATGCTTTGGCTTTCTCCCAAGGCAATCCCTTCGTTTTCAATTTGTCTTGTAAATCTCGGGCTGTAAAGTCAATTCCAACGCCAATTTCATCGTAATATTTGTGCGCAAATTTCGAATCAATGTATTTTCCAACTTTATTGATTTTCACAATAATTTCAATTTCATGATGAATGTCGTCAGAAAATTCAGGAATTACAAATGGATGTTGCTTTAACAATACAGCCGAATCTGGTTTCAAAAAAACAACAGGTTCATCCGGTCGTTCGTTTTGAAGTTCTTCAATGTGCTTGGTGTAATTTCTACCGATACAAATTATTTTCATGTTTTTTTAGTTTACAGTCTCAGTCTCAGTCTCAGTTCTCAGTCTCAGTTCTCAGTCTCAGTTCTCAGTCTCAGTTCTCAGTCTCAGTTTTGCTATTTTTCGGTGCAGCCAAATTTAGTTGGATTGTTTATCATAAAATTAATTAATTTTCCCACTTCGTTAGATTTTTGAGTTAAGGAATTATAATTTTCTTGCGAGAGGTAATCACAAGCAAAGGCAAAGTCGAGCCAAACATTTGTTTCAGAATTTTCGGCATCACAATCGGTTAGTTTACTTATAAAATGGTTAATATACCTTCTTTTTCGGTAAGCTTCTGCTAAATTTGCGCAAACACTTCTTGAAGAACGCCTGATTTGGTCAGTTAAAGAATATGTTTCTTCCTTTGGAAAAGTTTTGGAAATTTCAAAGATTTCCATTGCCAAGTGAAATGCTTTTTGATAAGCTAAAAGTTCTTTAAAATCCATTTTTTTAATTTTTAGTTTCAGTTTATAGTTTACAGTCTCAGTTTACAGTTTTCAGTCTCAGTTCTCAGTCTCAGTCTCAGTTTTCAGTTTACAGTCTCAGTTTACAGTTTTCAGTCTCAGATTTATAATCACCTACTGCGATTGTCAACTGCGACTGAAAACTGACCACTGATTACTACTGTTTAGTGTTCAACTTTCTTAACTTAATCGCGGTTAAAACTTTCTTGGTATATAAAGGAAAATCAGCATTTTGAATCCAGCTAAAATAGCCCGGTTCCGTTTCTAGCACCTTATCGACTTTAGCCCCTTTGTGCTTGCCAAAAGTAAAAATTTCTTCATTATCTTTATCAAAAGCAATCATACCAGCAAAATCGGCTATTTTTTTTCTTGTTGTAAATTCCGATAGCGATTTCATGTCGTTTTCTAAATCAGGATAGCGATCCAACTGCGCTTTCAAAATTTCGTAAGTTGCCATGGTATCCGCCTCGGCGGAGTGTGCATTTTCTAGGTTTTTATCACAATAAAATCGCAAAGCAGCACTCAAAGTACGTTCTTCCATTTTGTGAAAAATGGTTTGAACATCTACCGACACTCTGTTTTTCATATCAAAATCAACTCCAGCTCTCAAAAGTTCTTCGGCAAGCAAAGGAATGTCAAATCGGTCCGAATTGAATCCAGCCAAATCACTGTCTTTAATCATTTGATACACTTGAGCCGCCAATGCATTGAATGTGGGTTCGTTGGCTACTTTTTCATTTGTAATGCCATGAACGGCGGTCGTTTGAGGAGGAATTGGAATGGTTGGATTCACCAACCAGGTTTTACTTTCTTTATTTCCGTTTGGAAACACTTTGAATATTGATATTTCTACAATTCGGTCTTTTCCAATGTCAATTCCTGTAGTTTCAAGATCGAAAAAGCAAATCGGTTTGCTGAGTTTTAATTCCATTTTTGTTTTTTATGTGCACAAATATAGGATTTTGACTTTAAGCGCACCGTTTTTTAGGAGGGTATTTTATTAGAATTTAGTATTGAATACAAGAAGGCAGTTCTCAAATAAATTCTAGTTTTTGGAACTTACAGTACTGACTTTGCAATTTCCAATTTACACCAACAAAAAATCCCAAACTCTTTTCAGAATTTGGGATTTAAAATAAAAGGGTTTAGCTGTTTACATATATGCCTCAATCGGAGCACACGAGCAAACTAAATTTCTATCGCCATAGGCATCATCTGTTCTACGAACGGTAGGCCAAAATTTATTTTCGGCAATATAATCCAATGGAAAAGCAGCAGTTTCACGAGTGTAAGGAAAATTCCAAACATCAGTTGTCAACATCGCTAATGTATGCGGTGCATTTTTCAAAACGGTATCGTGATCTTCCAAAGTGCTTGCTTCAATTTCTTTTCGGATAGCAATCATAGCATCACAAAAACGGTCTAATTCTTCTAAATTTTCGCTTTCTGTTGGCTCAATCATTAAGGTTCCCGCTACTGGAAACGAAACGGTAGGGGCATGAAAACCATAATCCATCAATCGTTTGGCAATATCAGTAACTTCGACACCTTTTTGTTTGAAAGGGCGACATTCCAAAATCATTTCGTGAGCGGCACGACCCATTTCACCAGAATACAAAGTATCGTAATGACCGTTCAAACGTTCTTTAATATAATTGGCGTTTAGAATGGCATATTTTGTAGCATTTGTAACTCCTTCGGCACCCAACATCGAGATATATCCATAAGAAATCAAGCACACTAATGCCGATCCCCAAGGCGCTGCAGAAATGGCGGTAATGGCGTTTTCTCCTCCAGTACAAATTAATGGATTTGATGGTAAAAAAGGAACTAATTGTGGTGCAACACAAATGGGTCCTACACCTGGACCTCCACCACCGTGCGGAATGGCGAATGTTTTATGTAAATTCAAATGGCAAACGTCTGCGCCAATGGTTGCTGGATTGGTCAAACCTACTTGCGCATTCATATTGGCACCGTCCATATAAACTTGACCGCCATTATCGTGAATTAATTGTGTAATTTCTCGAATAGCACTTTCAAAAACCCCATGCGTTGATGGATAAGTCACCATTAAACAAGAAAGTTCGTCTTTGTATAAAATTGCTTTTTCACGCAAATCATCCACATCTATATTTCCATTTTCTAATGTTTTGGTAACGATAACTTTCATTCCTGCCATGGCCGCCGAAGCTGGATTTGTTCCGTGTGCCGAAGATGGAATTAAAGCGATATTTCTGTGATGATCGCCACGCGATTGATGGTAAGCACGAATAACCATAAGTCCCGCATATTCACCCTGAGCACCTGAATTAGGTTGCAAAGTAGTTCCTGCAAAACCAGTGATCACATTTAATTGTTGTTCTAATTTGGTCAACATTTCTTTGTAACCTTGCGCTTGATCAACAGGCACAAATGGATGAATATTATTCCATTGTGGTTTGCTTAAAGGCAACATTTCAGCTGCTGCATTGAGTTTCATGGTGCACGAACCTAAGGAAATCATCGAATGATTTAAAGATAAATCTTTGCGCTCCAACATTTTGATATACCGCATCATGGCCGATTCGGAATGGTATTTATTAAAAACATCATGTTGTAAAAAAGAAGATGTCCTAATTAAATTTTCAGGAAAATGATTCGTCTTAGTCAATTCTTGAATTGTAGTTGGCTGCGTTCCATTTGCGGAAGCGAAAACACCAATAATTGTATTCAAATCAGCAATGCTTGTAGTTTCATTCAAAGAAATAGATACCGAATTGTCGTCGATATAGTAAAAGTTGATTTCGTTTTCTAAAGCAATTTTATTTACTTTTTTGGCATCCGCTTTAATAACGATAGTGTCGAAAAAGGCTTTATTCTTTTGTTCGTAACCTAATTTTGTTAATTCGTTTGCCAAAGTTGCTGCCGAAGCATGCACTTTATTCGCAATATATTGTAATCCTTTAGGACCGTGAAAAACGCTGTACATTCCTGCCATAACCGACAATAAAACTTGAGCTGTACAAATATTGGAAGTTGCTTTATCGCGTTTTATATGTTGCTCTCGAGTTTGCAAAGCCATTCTCAAAGCACGATTTCCACTGGTATCTACCGTAACTCCGATTATTCTTCCTGGCATACTTCTTTTGTATTCGTCTTTTGTAGCAAAATAAGCAGCATGTGGACCACCATAACCCAACGGGATTCCAAAACGTTGTGTGGTTCCTAAAACGACATCGGCACCCATTTCTCCTGGAGGCGTTAATTTTACTAAACTTAAAATATCAGCTGCAACAGCAACTTTTATATCGTTTTGATTTGCTTTGGCTATAAATCCTGCGTAATCGTGAACTTCTCCAAATTTTCCTGGATATTGAAGAATCGCCCCAAAATACTCGTTTGAGAAATCAAAAGTTTCATGATTTCCTATGACTAATTCAACGCCAATTGGCGTAGAACGTGTTTGTAAAACGGATAAAGTTTGAGGTAAAATTTCTTCAGAAACGAAGAATTTACAAGTATTATTTTTCTTTTGATCGCGAGTTCTAACGTCAAACAAAAGTGCCATCGCTTCAGCAGCGGCAGTACCTTCATCCAGCAAAGAAGCGTTTGCAATTTCCATTCCAGTCAATTCAATAACCATAGTTTGAAAATTCAAAATTGCTTCCAAACGTCCTTGAGCTATCTCGGCTTGATAAGGGGTGTACGCAGTATACCAACCTGGATTCTCAAAAATATTTCTTTGAATAACTGCTGGTACAATCGCTTGATTGTAACCCAAACCGATGTAGGATTGAAACACTTTATTTTTATTTCCCAAAGCTGCAATATGATTTGAAAATTCAAATTCGGTCATGGCTGGGTTTAAATTCAAATCAGTTTTCAGGCGAATATCACTTGGGATTGTTTCAAAAATCAATTGATCTAGCGATGCTGCACCAATGGTTTTCAACATGTGTTGAAGGTCATTTTCACGCAGTCCAATGTGTCTTATTGCAAAACTTTCTGTTTTCATGGTGTATAAAATGATTTGTTTTTTTAAGGATGTAAAAATAAATATTAATCTCATAGTAAGTGGGTTTTTCAGCTGACTTTTTCAGGAATTTATTAACCAAAACCCTTTTTTGTTAACAGTTTGATTATTTTTGTTGAATGAAGATAGTTAAGCAAGTATTCGATTTTTATATCAATAGTAGTATTCATGTTGCTATTGCGGTGCTTTGTCTCCTTGAAATTACTGTTCTTTCCAATCATTTGAATCCGATTTGTTATTTTCGGTTGAGTGTTTTTTTTGGAACTATTTTAGGTTACAATTTCTTAAAATATTTTGAAGTTTTTAGTAGAGGTGATTTTAGAACAAATACTTTGAAAGCCATTATGTATGTTAGTTTTTTGGCAGGAATCGGATTTCTCTATTTTTTAAATTTTTTAAATTTTAACATTCAAATATTAATCACACTTTCCGGATTGTTGGTTTTAATGTATCCCATTTTGAGAAAACAGGGTTGGTTAAAACTTTTCGTAGTGAGTTTTGCCGTAACTTTTATTACTACTTACATTCCATTTCAAACTGTAAAAGGGTTGTCTTTTGGATTGTATTTAATCCTTATTCAGCGGTTTCTAATACTAATTAGTTTACTTATTCCATTTGAAATTTTGGACAGTAAAACCGATGAAAAAGCCCTAAACACATTGCCACAACTCTTTGGAATCAAACGTACTAAATGGTTTGGAAATGCATTAATAGTGCCGTTTATTGCAATAGAATTTTCAAAATTAAATCCAAGTCTTTGGGTAATACTCATTGGAATAATTACACTATTATTTATACAATTCACCACTTTAAAAAGACCAAAATTTTATACTTCTTTTTGGGTAGAAAGTGTTCCGATATTGTGGTGGATTTTAGTTTATTTTTTTTAAAATCTATTAATTTAGTGACGATATTCACTGAAAAATATATAATATTGGTGAATGTAATCACTAAATAACATATAAAATCAGTGAATATAAATATTTTTGTTACATTTGCAGAAAGATTTTGGAATGATAATTAGAGATTTAACTGTTCGTATTAAAGATAGATTACATAAAGGAAAAGCAATTGTACTGATTGGTCCTCGACAAGTAGGTAAAACAACTTTGGTACGAGAATTACTAGAAAACACATCCTACTTGTTTTTAGATGGTGATGATTCGGTGGTTATAGAAACCATTTCAAATGCCAACACTGAAACTTTAAAAAATATCATTGGCAATTACAAATACGTTTTTATTGACGAAGTACAGCGTATTCCAAACATTGGTTTGAAGTTAAAAATCATCGTAGATCAAATCAAAGATGTTCAGGTTATTGTGAGTGGGTCATCGGCTTTAGATATTAACAATCTTACTCAAGAACCTTTGACAGGTAGAAAATTCGAATTTCAGATGTTTCCAGTATCTTGGAATGAATTTGAAACCAATGTCGGATATATCAAAGCAGAACAACAGCTTGAATTGCGCTTGCTTTATGGCATGTACCCCGATGTGATTATGAATTTCGGCAATGAATTTGAGATTTTGAAAAATTTGGTTTCAAGCTATTTATATAAAGATATTTTAAGCCTGGCTGGAATTAGAAAATCGGAAGTTTTAGAAAAGATCTTGCAAGCATTGGCTTTGCAAATTGGAAATGAAGTGAGTTATAATGAAATTGCTCAGTTGGTTGGCGTTGATAAGAATACAGTAAATAATTATATTAATTTGCTTGAAAAATGTTTTGTTGTTTTTCGATTAAATAGTTTTTCAAAAAATATTAGAAACGAAATAAAAGCGAATAGAAAAATTTATTTTTATGATAATGGAGTTAGAAATATGGTGATTGGGAATTTTAATTCGCTGGAATTCCGATTGGATAAAGGTGCATTATGGGAAAATTTCATGGTTTCAGAAAGAATGAAAAAATTGGCTTACACCGAGAGTTTAGCTAAACCTTATTTTTGGAGAACAACTCAACAACAAGAAATTGATTATATTGAGACGAATGCAGATACGGTAGCCGCTTTTGAGTTCAAATGGTCTCTAACTAAAAAAGCAAAATTGCCAAAGTCATTTCAAGATGCTTATCAACCCAGCTTTGAAGTTATTAATGCTAAAAACTTCAGGGATTTTTTAAAATAGATTTATGGCTGAATGGGATTCATTTTTTTTAATATCTCACGTGTCACTGCCTTGTATGCCGCTGATTGTTGATGGTAATTTTGGTCTAAAATAATTTTGAGTTCGGGATGAATCCATTTGAAATAAAATCCTAAAAAATACAAAGCTCTAATCGAATAGCATTTTGTAGCCACTTTGGAATCGCCAATAAGCCAATCCATGCATGCTTCGGCAAGAATTTGTTTCTGATTGTTTGTAATGGAATAATGATGTTTAAAATCGGCATTCATTAGCAACATGATTATTTTTGAAACAGGTCGAAGCGCACTTTCATGAGATATATGTTGTAAATTATTGCAAAAAAATTCCAAATGAGGTAAAAGCAATTCGGTATTGTCTAAAAAAACCAATTCTAAAACCCAGCAAGCTTTGTGTGCGTTTTTATTAGAAACAGAAAAACCTATAAATAACAATTCTGAAATCCACTGATGATGTTCTAAAACAGTATCCGCTAATTCTTGTCGACTCGCTCTATGAGCCGTCATGTTTTCTATTAAATTTTCAAGTGAATTACTCATAAAAAGGAATTTAAAAAAATATTTTCAAATGTATTCAATTCTTAGTACTTAAAAAAGTAATAGTCAGTACGCAATTAGTATCTTTGCAACTTATTTTTAAAATCAAAACAAATGATACAACTACACGATAAGCATTTTGTTCCGTTTATTTCTGCTGAAGAAATAGATTTTGCGTTGGCAAATATGGCGAAACAAATGGATGATGATTTTTTTGACGAAGTGCCCGTTTTTATTGGTATTCTTAACGGAGCATTTATGGTGTTGTCGGATTTAATGAAGCATTATAGAGGCATGTGCGAAGTTAGTTTTATGAAAATGGCATCTTATGAAGGAACGTCTTCTACCAATGAAGTTAAACAACTTATAGGTCTCAATCATAATTTAGATGGACGAACTGTTGTCATTGTAGAAGATATTGTTGATACTGGAAATACGATTGAGGAATTAAAAGCTATTTTCAAACAACAAAATGTAAAACATTTTAAAATTGCTACCTTATTTCTTAAACCGGATGCTTATAAAAAAGACATCAAAATTGACTATGTAGGCATGAGAATTCCAGATAAATTTATAGTAGGTTATGGCCTTGATTATGATGGCCTTGGCAGAAATTTAAGAGATGTTTATCAATTACACGAATAACTAATTTTCAACTTATCTAACTACTTTTAAAATGATTAACATCGTTCTTTTCGGAAAACCCGGAGCAGGAAAAGGCACACAAGCCGAATTTTTAAAAACAAAATACCAACTAACCCATCTCTCTACTGGAGATATTTTTAGATTTAATATTAAAAACAATACCGATTTAGGAAAACTTGCTAAAAGCTACATGGACAAAGGTGATTTGGTTCCTGATGAGGTAACTATAAAAATGTTAGAAAGCGAAGTGGAAAACAACAAAGAAACTAAAGGTTTTTTATTTGATGGTTTTCCAAGAACGTTAGCTCAAGCAGAAGCATTAGATCTTTTTTTAGAAACAAAAAATTGGAATGTAACTGCTACAATTGCTTTGGAAGCAGACGATGAAATTTTAATAAAACGCTTGCTAGAACGCGGCAAAACGAGCGGAAGACCCGACGATCAAGACGAAGAAAAGATTAGAAATCGATATCAAGAATACAACGATAAAACGGCTCCTTTAATGGCTTATTATAACGATCAGAATAAATTTTATGCTGTTGATGGCATAGGTTCAATTCAAGAAATTACTGAACGATTAAGCGCCGTAATTGAAAAGCTGTAAAGCTAAATTGATGGCGGAATTGGAGTAAAAATAAAAACAAAAAATGACTGAAGGTAACTTTGTAGATTACGTAAAAATATATGTTTCGTCTGGAAAAGGCGGAAAAGGATCAACGCATTTACATAGAGAAAAATTTATTGAAAAAGGCGGCCCGGATGGAGGGGATGGCGGTCGTGGAGGTCACGTATATTTGGTTGGAAACAAAAGTCTTTGGACATTATTTCACCTCAAATTTGCCAAACACGTAAAAGCGGGTCATGGCGGAGATGGCGGTGGCGACAGAAGCACAGGCGCTGATGGCGAAGATAAATTTATTGAAGTTCCACTTGGAACTGTTGTTCGAGACAAAGAAACCAACGAAATACTTTTTGAAATTACGGAAGATGGCGAAAGAAAGATTGTAGCCAAAGGTGGTAAAGGAGGCTTAGGAAACTGGCATTTCAGAAGTTCCACCAACCAAACGCCTCGCTATTCGCAACCTGGATTGCCTTCGGAAGAAATTGATATGATTTTGGAATTAAAAGTCCTTGCAGATGTTGGTTTAGTAGGTTTTCCAAATGCAGGAAAATCAACTTTACTTTCGGTTTTAACTTCTGCAAAACCAAAAATTGCCGATTATCCATTTACTACTTTAAAACCCAATCTAGGTATTGTTGCTTATCGCGATTTTCAATCTTTTGTAATAGCTGATATTCCTGGAATTATTGAAGGTGCTGCTGAAGGAAAAGGTTTAGGACATTATTTTTTGAGACATATCGAAAGAAATTCGACACTTTTGTTTTTAGTCCCAGTCGATACCAATAATATTAAAGCGGAATATGATATTTTGGTGAATGAATTGACTAAGTATAATCCAGAAATGTTAGATAAAGAGCGCATGTTGGTGATATCAAAATGTGATATGCTCGACGACGAATTAAAAGCGGAATTAAAAATACAATTGGACAAAGAATTTGTAAACATTCCTTACCTATTTATTTCGTCAGTTGCGCAACAAGGTTTATCCGAATTAAAAGATAAACTGTGGCAAATGTTGAATGAATAACTGTAAAAGTTTCATTCTTAAATAAATATTGGTTTCCTTTCAAATAGTCTCATTTTAGCTTCATTACAAAATGAATAAAACAATTCAACTTCAAGATTTAGGTATAAAAGATTATAAAGAAACTTGGGAATACCAAGAATCCCTTTTTGCAGCAATTGTTGATTTGAAAATTAAAAATAGAAAGGAAGAATCGCAAATCGAAACCCCAAATCATTTTCTATTTGTAACCCATCCACACGTTTATACTTTAGGTAAAAGTGGTGAATTATCCAATCTGCTTCTGACAGAGAATCAATTACGAGCCAAAGGTGCGACTTTTTATAAAATTAATAGAGGTGGCGATATTACCTATCATGGTCCGGGTCAAATAGTGGGTTATCCAATATTGGATTTGGAAAATTTCTTTACGGATATTCATAAATATTTACGTTTTTTAGAAGAAGTAATTATTCTAACTTTAGCAGAATATGGCATAGAAGGAAGCCGAAGTGAAGGTGAAACTGGAGTTTGGCTTGGGGTAGGAACGGCATTTGCTAGAAAAATTTGCGCTATGGGTGTTCGAGCTTCTCGATGGGTTACTATGCATGGTTTTGCATTGAATGTAAATGTCGATTTAGGTTATTTTGACAATATTATTCCATGTGGTATTCGTGGCAAAGCGGTAACATCTTTAAACAATGAACTTGGCGTGGAAAAAGTGAACGAATCGGAAGTGAAAGAAAAAATCCTAAAACATTTCTTAACTATTTTTGAAGCAACTTTTCATAAGTCATAAATCAAGAGCATACTGTTCTGGCAATAGCCGAAACGACAATCGGTGGTACTTTGTTATGCCATATTTCCGTATCGCATCTCGATGTTCTTTAGTAGGATAGCCTTTGTTTTTTTTCCAATTGTACATCGGAAATTCTTCGTGAATTTTATTCATATAAGCATCTCGATAGGTTTTCGCTAAAATGGAAGCCGCAGCGATACTTAAAAACTTTTCATCACCTTTAACAATACTTGTTGTTGGGATGGATTGTAATATTGATTTTTCCTCTTCAGAAAATATTTTACCGGATTGATAAACAATGCCTTTTTTTTGAATTAAGGGACGATTACCATCAACAATAATATACTCTGGTTTTGGATTTAATTTTAAAACACACTCCTGCATTGCTTTTAAAGAAGCGTTTAGAATATTAATTTCATCTATTATCACTGGTTCTATATGAGTAATTGCAAAAGATACCACTACTTTTTCAATAATTGGACTTAATTTTTCTCGTACTTTTTCTGAAAGTTGCTTACTATCATTAATTAATGCGTAGCAGTTTTCTACAGAATCAAATAAAGGGCCTTTGTCAATACTAGTAAATGACGGAAAAATTACTGCAGCCGCTGTAACAGGTCCAGCAAGACAACCTCTGCCAGCTTCGTCGGTTCCTGCTTCTGAATAAGAGACTAAATAATAAGGGCTTAACATTAAATTAATTTTGACAAAAGTATAATAAAATGAAAGATAACCTGCATTATTCGTTGTCATTAGGTATACAATTTATGAATTATGATTTTTTTAGATTAGAAGACAACACTAAATAATATTTTTTTTATCTCATAAAATTTGGTTAATTAAGAAATTATTAAGAAGTTTGCGCAATAACTAACTCAAATAAAATTAACATGAGATCAAAGTTCAAATGGATTTTTACGCTATTAGTAGCGTTAACAATGCAGTTTTCTTTTGCACAAGAGAAAACTGTGACAGGTGTGGTTTCTGATGCTACGGGGCCATTATCAGGTGTGAATGTTGTTGTGAAAGGCACAAAAACAGGAACGCAAACCGATATTAACGGTAAATATACTATCAAAGCTAAACAAGGTGATGTTTTAGTGGTTTCTTTTGTTGGTATGAAAGACGCTAAAGTTACTGTTGGTGCATCCAACGTTGCTAATGTTAAAATGCAAGATGGTATCGATTTAATTGATGTAGTTGTTCAAACTAACATTGGTTATTTCAAAAAAGATGCTAACAAAATTACTGCAGCTATTTCAACTGTATCAGGTGAAGAGTTTGTAAAGCAAGCACCTTCAATTTCGTTTACAAATGCTTTGCAAGGAAAAGCAGCTGGGGTTCAAGTAACTTCAAAAAATGGTATGCCTGGTCAAGGAGCTTATGTAACTGTTAGAGGGAATGTAAGCATTACAGGTGGCTATTCTGGAGCATTATATGTTGTTGATGGATCTGTTGTAAGTGAGTCAGAAGCATCATCTATAGGACCAAATGACATTGAAACATTAAGTGTATTGAAAGATGCAGTTTCTGCAGCAGCTTATGGATCTAAAGGTGGAAATGGAGTTGTAGTTATTACAACTAAAAAAGGTAAAACAGGATCAAAGGCTAAATTTGAAATTTCTAGCTCTTTTGGTTATACTGAAAGAATTCAAGATCCTTTTAGAATGATGAATGCCGAAGAAAAACTAAGATATGAACTACAAGTTGGAGAAGGAACTGGTTTTACGGCTACTCCAGATGAATATGCAATGTATCAGTCTTTTAATCAAGATTGGCAACAAACTTTATTACAAAAAGGAGCTTTGCAAAACTTCAATTTTTCAGTTTCTGGTGGTTCAGATAAAATGTCAAATTATTTCTCTTTAGGGTATAATAAAAATACAGGTATTGTTAAAGGATTAGATGGATACAACAGAGTGACTTTTGCTTACACTTCAGACTATCAGGCAACAGATGCCGTAAAATTTGGTTTTAGTGCAAGAGGTTCTTATGAAAAAAACACTTTGCCAAGAGATCGTTATAATTCTCAAAACCCATTCCAAGCAATGATGGCTTACAATCCTTATGAAACTTTATATGATACGGATTTGGCTACTGGTCAGTTGATTTTAGACGCAGATGGAAACCCAACATACAACTTTACACATACCGGTTTCCCAATTGCTGAAGCAATAAAAAATAATCCTGAAGAAGAAAGATTTTTTAGAGTTTATGCTAGACCTTATATAGATGTGAAATTATATAAAGATTTAGTTTTTTCTTCTAAATTTGGATTAAATTACGAAAGAAGACAAAGAGATTATTTTAATAAACCAGGTTCTGTTTTGGATGGATATGTAGGTGACCCAACCGCACCTGGATCAAAAACTAATAATGGATGGGATAACTTAGATACGCAATGGACAAATTCATTGAACTATAAGTTTAAAGTTGGAGAAAATCACAGTTTTAATGCCATTGCATTATACGATTACAGTAAAACCAATTTCAGATCGTATTCTGCAACTCGAAAAGGATTCTCAGGAGATTATCCTACTGCGCCAGGAACTGCACCAACTGCTGCTTCTGAAAGCAGAACTGAAGAGGCTATCTATGGTGTTTTTGGTAACGTAGATTATGATTATAAAGGAAAATATCTAGTATCTATTGATGCTCGTAAAGATTGGTCTTCTTTATTAGGTGCTCAAACTAACGGTTCATTGGCGAAAGGTGCATCTATTGGATGGGTAGTGTCTAAAGAAGATTTCTTTAAAGTTAAAGCGATTAGTTTATTAAAATTAAGAGCCTCTCTTGGAGAATTAAACTCTGTTAATGGAGCGGTAAGATATGGTAACAATTCTTCTTACACAAGTACAAATTATGGAGGAGGATTAGGTACTGTATATTTGAATGATAGAATTGGAAACAATCAATTAAAATTTGAATTAGCTCAAAAATTAGATGTTGGATTTGAAACAAGAATGTTCCACGATAAATTCTCGATGACCGCTTCTTATTTTAATGACACTAGAAGTAATTTTTTATTTGCTGATGTAACCTCTTCTGGAGGTCAATTTAATGTTACTAGAAATGCAGGAGATTGGACCGCTAAAGGATATGAAGTAGAATTAAAAGCTTTTGCTATCAAAAAGGAAGATATGAATTTATCATTCTATGTAAATGCAGCACAATATGACAGAAAAATTGGAGCTTTGAATTCCCCAACAACAGAAGCTATACGTTCTTTTAGTATCAATAGAGTTGGATATTCTCCAGATACTTTTTATCTTGTTCGGTATGCAGGTGTTGATCCAACAAATGGAGATGCTTTATATTATACAAAAGATGGAGCTATAACTAATGTTTATAGCTCAAGTGATAAGGTTTTATTGGAAGGTAAAACACAGTATGCAAAATATGAAGGTGGATTTGGTATGGAATTCGAATATAAAGGTTTTGATGTTTCTACTGATTTTGTATTCAAGCAAGGAAATTATACGTACAATTTACGTTATAGAGATTTAGAAACCGATGGGGTTAGCATCATTGATAATCAAGTGGCTTCCGCATTTGATTATTGGACACCGACCAACACTTCTGCTTCATTACCTGCTCCTTTTCAAACATCGGGAGTAGATACGAATCAGGATTCAGATCGATTTTTAGATGACGCTAGTTATATTCGTTTTAGAAACCTTAATTTTGGTTACGCATTTGGTAAAAATTTACTAAAAAAATTACCAATTGAAAAAGTAAGGTTTTATGCGCAATTTCAAAACTTACACACGTGGTCAAGATTTAGAGGAGATCCAGAAGTGGGTATTGGAAATGGCGAATCTGGAACAGCTATACCTGGTCAATATGCTGGATATTCGTATCCAAGTGTAAAATCGGTTTTATTTGGTATAACGATTAATTTCTAATAAAAACAGCAATGAAAAAAATATTTTTAATTTCAGTAATTTCTTTGGGTCTTTTTTCGTGCACCCAAGATAGTATTACATTCAGTCCTTACAGTGGTGTTAATGATGCCAATGTATTAAAAACGCCTGCCGATTTCACCAATGTAATAAATGGTGCTTATGCGTATATGGTTAAAAGAGGTGGTGATTCAGGTTATGGGCAAGAACTTTTGATTGATTCAGAAGTAGCGACTGACAATATAATATTGAACATTCAGGGACGTCAATCCAATAAAGATGGATACCGTTTTACATCAACTCCTGGAAATTCTCATTTTGATTTTTACAATTCAGCTTACAGAGCATCTGAATTTGCTAATTTAGCTTTAGCTCGAATTGATGCACTTGCTGAAGGTGATTTCAAAAACAATATAATGGGTGAAGCGCTTTTTATTAGAGCATTAAATCATTTTGAATTGTTAAGAAGCTATGCTAAAATTCCAACTCAATCCGCAGATGCAAATTCTTCACTTGGTATAGCTTACGTTGACTATATTGACCCAATTGCAAAACCGTCTCGTTTAACAGTTGCTGAATCATACAATAAAGTTTTAGCCGATCTATTGGTTGCTAAAGATAAAATTGCAGACAATGATATCACAAAAGGACATCCAGGAAAATCAGCTGTTTACGCTTTATTATCAAGAGTATATTTGTATATGGGGCAATACCAAAACTGCATTGATAATGCTAATTTAGCAATTTCTAAATCTACGGGTGATATTGCTAGTCGTTCACAATTTTATACAAGCGCTTCAGCAGGTGTTTGGGAAGACTCTAATGCCAATGGTGTATTGTTTAAATTAAGATTAGATGTAGTTGATGCAATCAACCCTGGTGTTGCTTATTCTCAAGCTGCTGCCGGATTGACTAAATCGGAATATGTAGTTTCAAAAGAATTTTATGATAAATTTTTAGCTACAGATATCAGAAAAGCGGCTTATATTAAAACGGGTCCTTTCGGAGGTCATACTTACAATAATGTTTCAAAATACGACGGTAGAGGTTCAGGGACAAGAAACTTAGTTGATGTGAAAGTAATTCGTTTAGAAGAAGCATATTTAAACAAAGCTGAAGCTGAATACAGACTAAATGGTGGCGGTTTAAGTTCTCTTGATAAAATTCGTTCCAATAGATATTCTAGCTTTGTTCCAGGAAGTGAAACAGGTGTTGCTTTATTAGACGCTATTCTACTTGAAAGAAGATTGGAATTTGCTTTCGAAATGGATAGATTTTATACTTTAAAACGTTTGAATCTTCCGGTTGAAAGAAGTACAACAGATGGTCATTTTGCAGACGGTACAGGAACTCCTCCTGAATTTCCTACTCTTGCAGCTGGCGATTTTAGATGGCAATTTCCAATTCCACAAGATGAAATTGATATCAATGCTAATTTACAACAAAATCCTGGTTACTAAATAAATTAAAAACCTTTCTCTTTTTGAGAAAGGTTTTTTTAATATGATTATATATGAAATTTTTATTTTTTTTATTTTTCACTCCTTTTTTTCTTTTCAGTCAAACAAAAATGGAAAGAAAAGTAATTGTTGACACCTACAATCAAAATTCAATTTCTATTTTAAAAGATCATGCCCGTAAATATTTTGTGGAGCAGCGCCAATTAATAGAAGAGTATATAAAAACACATCCTAACATTGATAATGAATTGCATTCGTTGCAACGAATAGAAAATGGGTTGCCTATTTTCTATTCAACATATAATCAAGGTTCGTCAGCGACAATTGGCACAAATACTTTATATCCTGGAGGTTCACTTGGTTTAAATGTAAATGGATCTGGAATGATTGCCGGAGTTTGGGACGGCGGAAAAGTTAGAGATACACATCAGGAATTTCCTAATGGTAGAATTATTTTAAGTGATGCTGCGGCAACTCTTAGCGCGCATTCTACTCATGTGAGTGGTACAATTTGTGCTGCAGGAACTAGTATAACACGTAGGGGAATCGCATATCAAGCACAAGTAAAATCCTATGATTGGACCGATGATTACAATGAAATGCTTGCCTTTGGTAATGAGGGCTATTTGGTATCCAATCATTCATACGGATATGTTGCGACTGGATTAGCTACTTGGAAATTTGGTTCCTATGATGCTTCATCAATTGAAATTGATAACGTTGCTAATGCTTTTCCTTTTTATCAAGTCGTAATTGCAGCAGGTAACGATAGAGCGACAGCAACTATAACCCAAGTAGTAAATAAAGGGGGGTATGATATGCTTACTGGAACTGCTGTTTCTAAAAACGGTATTACAGTTGCAGCGGTAGATGAAGTTATTAATTATGTTGATAATTTCAGTGTTAATATGAGTACATTTAGTAATTATGGACCTACTGATGATGGTAGAATCAAACCCGATATTTCTGCAAAAGGAGTAAATACGGATTCATGTACGAGTATTGGTAATGCTACTTATGCTAGTTATAATGGAACCTCAATGGCAACTCCTGCAATAACTGGTATGATCCTAATCCTTCAGAAACATTACAATAATTTATATAATAGTTATATGAAAGCCGCAACTGTTCGGGGATTAATTTGTCATTCGGCAAAAGAAGCAGGTTTTGCACAAGGTCCAGATTATGGTTTTGGATGGGGATTAGCAGATGCAAAAAAGGCTGCTACAATTATTTCAAACAAATTAAATTCAACAGTTCTTGAAGAAAATTCGTTATTAAATGGTCAAACTTATTCAAAGCAAATAGCTATTTCTACGCCACAATCAATAACTGCTACTATTTGTTGGACAGATCCTACAGGGGTTGCAAATACTTCTGGAGTTGAGGATAATAGGACTCCTAGGCTTGTTAATAATTTAGATTTAAAAATTCTAAAAGATGGTGTTGTTTACTTTCCTTGGAAATTAAATCCGGAAGATATGTTTGCAGATGCAACTCGTTTATCGGACAATGATGTTGATAATGTTGAAAAAGTAGAAATTGATAATGCGCAACCCGGAATTTACACGATTCAAGTTACTCATAAAGGAACATTGTTAGGAGGTTCACAAAACTTTTCGCTAATCGGCAATGGTGGAATAAGTTTGAATTTAGCTACTTCTATTTTTAACCTAGAAGATAATATTGTATTATATCCAAATCCAGCAAATGAATTATTGCATTTTTCTACTCCTAATGATATCATGGTTACGGATGTTTTTGTATATGATATTTTAGGAAATGAAGTTAAATTAAATTTAAGATTTTCAAATAATACTATTGACGTTTCTTGTTTAGCACAAGGAATTTATACAATTAAATTTATGTTCAATAATCTTCCTATTATTAAAAAGTTTATTAAACAATAATTGCAATGCAATCAATCCTAAAGCACTTTTGATACAAAAGTGCTTTTTTTGTTAAATCCACTATTTTATCAATTATTTACATTAATTTTATTGCCATTTTAAATTCAATATTATTTCATGAAAAATAATTATTCCAAATTAGCCCTATTTTTATGTTTCTTTTCCTTATTGAGTATGGCTCAAAATAAGCTAAGAGAAGACGTTTCTTATCAAAAAACTTTAAAATTTAATAGTCCAATTTCTAAAAGCAAAGCAATTAATGCTTTTTTAAAAAATAACAAAATTGATGTTTTAAATACTACTTTTATTACTAAAAAAGCAACAACCGATCCATCGGGTATGACGCATCAAAGGAATCAGCAATTTTACAAAGGAATTAAAATGGAGTTTGGCACTCTAATTACGCATTCTATGGATAACAATGTGGTATCTATAAATGGGGAAGTGTATGATGCTAAAAATGTTACATTAACTCCAACACTTACCAGTGAAAAAGCATTTCAATTAGCATTAACCAATATAGGTGCCCAAAAATATTTATGGGAAGATGTTGAGCAATCTAAAATTGTAGGTTATGAAAAGCCTATTGGCGAGATTGTTTTATTTCCAATTGTAAAATCAGGAGTTGTAACTTTATCCTATAAATATGATATTTATGCTTTAGAGCCTGTATCAAGAAATGAAATCTATGTAGATGCTCACAATGGGAAAATATTATATAAAAATCCAATTATCAAGCACGCACATGATTTTGATTCAACAAAATTAAAAGCATCAGGTTCAAACACTTACTATTCAAAAAATACTTTGCTTACAGGTAACGCAAGCACTAAATACAGCGGGTCAAGAAGTATTGAAACAGTGTTTAACAACAGTTTGGGAATTTATATTTTATCGGATAATACAAGAGGAAATGGCATTGTTACCTATAATTGTGAAAGACTTGTAAATACCTATCAAAACGTAAATTTTACTGATAATGATAACAACTGGACAACAGCTGAACATGCAAACAGTTTTTTTGATAATGCAGCGCAAGATGCCCATTGGGGTGCTGAAATGACATATGATTTTTGGCACACTGTTTTTAATCGAAGTAGTTTCGATGACAATAATTCTCAAATAAAAAGTTATGTGCATTACCAACAAACATCCGCTAGTTTAAGCAATGCCTTTTGGAATGGAGCCTTTATGAGTTATGGAGATGGAATTTCAAAACCATATACTTCAATAGATATTTGCGGTCATGAAATAGGACACGCAGTTTGTCAATATACAGCTGCGCTTGCCTATCAAAATCAATCCGGTGCTATGAATGAAGGTTTTTCAGATATCTGGGGAGCTTGCATCGAACATTTTGGAAGAACTGGTAGTTTTAGTGGTGTTCCGGTTGCCAATGTGTGGAAAGTAGGAGAGGATGTCGCCACTGGTGGTTTACGATCTATGAGCAGTCCAAATTCCAAAGGGGATCCCGATACTTTTCAAGGTACAAATTGGTATGCTACTGGCGACGAAGGTACTTGTGTTCCTACAAGCGGCAATACAGGAAACGATCATTGTGGTGTACATACCAACAGTGGTGTATTAAATCATTGGTTTTATATATTAACTGCTGGAAAAGCAGGAACTAATAATGCTCCAATTGCTGATAGAGATACATATAATGTTACTGGAATTGGAATAGTAAAATCAGCTCAGATTGCTTATTTGGCAGAAAGAGATTATTTAACTCCAAACGCTACCTATTTTGATATGAGAGACGCATCAATAACAGTTGCAAATAATTTGTACTGCTCTGTTAGTCCAGAAGTTATTTCAGTTACTAATGCTTGGAATGCCGTTAATGTAGGAAATGCTTTTGTCATTTATTCTAATGATGTTTCATTAAAGGCTATTCCTAATAATGCTTCTGTGGCTTGTGGAAACACGGTTTTTTCTCCAACAATAGTTTTTGATAATCTCGGAACGAATTCAATAAGTGCTTTAAACATCACCTACTCTATTGATGGAGGAGCAAATCAAGTTACAACTTGGTCGGGAAATATTGCTACTTGTTCCTCTGGAACTAAACAGTTAACAATTGACACAGGTGCTTTAGCTGTTGGCATTCATGTTTTGAATATTACCACAACACTATCTGGAGATGGAAATTCATCTAATAACTCTAAAGCAACCGTCTTTTTTGTTAATTCTCCAGGTTTTTCGAGCCAAATAAATACATTTGAAAATACATCGGACAATTTGATTTCATATAATGAATTTGGAACTAATTCGTTGTGGGCAAGAGGAACTTCTATTAAAGCTACCTTATCTAACGCTCTTATGGGTAACTCTAAGGTATATGCAACTAATTTAAGTGATGTATATTCCCCTTCGACAAAATCCTTTTTAGTTTCGAAATGTTATGATTTGTCACAAATTCAGAATCCTGTCTTAAAATTTGATATGGCTTTTGACATTGAATCTAATAATGATATTTTGTACATGCAATACTCTACAAATGGCGGTAATAACTGGAGTTTATTGGGCACCGCTAACGACTCTAATTGGTACACAAGTAATTCAAATTGTGCTATTTGTGTTGGTGGTGAATGGACTGGCGAAGCAGGAATTACAAATATAAGTGGCACTACAAATGACACAAAGCGTCTATACAGTTATAACTTATATGGGTTTGGAGCAAATTCGGCAACACCTCAATCGAATGTTATTTTTAGATTTGTTTTCCAATCGAATGACTCAACTGAATATGATGGTGCAGTAATTGATAATTTTGCTATTGAAAGTACACTTTCAAACAATCAATCTGTTTTTAATGATTTTAAAGTATTTCCTAATCCCGCTACAAATTTTGTAACTGTTTCTTTTTCTTCCTTATCGAGCGATGCCATTAATTATTCCTTAATAGATGTTCAAGGTAGAGTAATTCAAAAATATACTGTAAATGGTTTTGTTGGAACTATAAATGAATCTTTGAATATATCGGAAATTCCAAATGGATTCTACATTTTAAAGATAGCACAAGGGAACCTTCAATACAATACAAAAATTGTGAAAGAATAACTTTAAAAGTTAATTATATTAAAAACATCCCGAGAAATCAGGATGTTTTTTTATTTATAGCATTTTATAAATTACATTTGTTTTTTATTTGTAATTCTTTAAAAATTTAAGTGAAACTAGATACAATGTCGAAATCAATTACAACATTTTTGCTGTTCCTTTTAGCTATTGTCGGTATCGCCCAAAATAAAAATGGGTCTTCAAAACACAACAATAAATTAGCAACCGCTGAACTAAATCCAAACGATACGATTACAAATCCAAAGCACAAAGCGCCTATTGATTGGTACAAAGTAATTACGATAGACAATGACACTACGTACATCGATACAACTCTTACTATTAAAAAAGAATATGTTTATAATTATCTTAGAAAAGACACTTTTGGATTAATTCCCTTTGCAAATGAAGGACAAACCTATAATACGCTCCAATATGGCTTGAACGAAACTTCACCACTGCCTGATTTTGGATTTGAAGCAAAACAATTTAATTATATACAAGCCAATCAAATTAAATATTATGATGTAGCAACACCATTAACTGAATTATATTTTAAAACAGTAATGAAACAAGGACAATCCTTGGACTCTTTTATAACCATAAATACATCGGAGCAATTTAATTTTTCCATTGCTTATAAAGGTTTGCGTTCCCTTGGGAGATATGTAAACCAGTTGTCTAGTTCAGGAAATTTTCGTTTTACCGCAAATTATAGTGCTAAAAATAAAAGATATTTTCTAAAAGCACATTTTACTTCGCAAGATATTTTAAATGGTGAAAATGGCGGAATTATTAATAATGCTGATTTTGAAAGTAACGCAGCCACTTATAAAGATCGAGCACGTTTACAGGTCTATTTGACTGATGCTACAACTTCATTAGAAGGGAATCGGTATTTTTTTGATCAAACTTTAAGAATAAATAAGGACGATTCTTCCAACAATTTATACCTAACACATCAATTCAATTTTGAGAATAAATTTTTTGAGTTTAAGCAACCAACGGTGTTGACTTCAATTATAAATTCAGATGGTTCAACTAATTATATTAGCCATTTTGGCGATGCTTATATAGGTTCTAATATTGATAATAAAACCAAATACAATAAATTATATAATAAAGTTGGGGCTATTTACGAGAACAAAATGGTAGGGCAATTTCACTTTTTTTTAGAGGATTTCAAATATAATTATTATTACAATTCTGTTTTAGTGATTAATAATGCGGTTATTCCAAGTTCTTTAAATGACCGAATTGACAATGTTGGAATAGAATATAAATATCAAAAAAACAAATGGAAAGGCAACTTTCAATACATCAATTCCATTTCAAAACAGGCATTATCCAATTTAGATTTTCATTTAGAATATGATTTCAATTCAGACAATCAAATTTTATTTCATTACCAAAAGGTGAACAAACTACCAAATCATATTTATAACCTATACCAAAGCAGCTATATTGAATACAATTGGAATTCTAATTTTAAAAACGAAAAAATAAATAATTTTGATGTAATTGCCACTACAAGATGGGTAGATTTAGCTTTTCAATTATCGGTTCTTAATGATAAATTATTTTTCAGTAAAGACAATTTAGACGCTAATATCCTTATTGTTTCACCTAAGCAATATGACAAAACTATTAACTACCTTTCTTTCAAGATTAGTAAAGATTTTCAATATAGAAAATGGGGATTGGATAACACTTTCTTATATCAAAAAGTAAATCAATCCAATAGTATTTTAAACGTTCCAACTCTAGTAGCTAGAAATACATTATACTTTTCTGATTTTGTTTTTAAAAGAGCAATGTATATACAAACCGGCGTTACCTTAAACTATTTTTCAAAATATTATGCCAACGATTATAATCCACTAATTGGCGAATTCTATGTCCAAGAGCAGAAAAAAATAGGTGATTTTCCTTTGTTGGATTTCTTTGTTAATGCAAAAGTCAAACAAACCCGAATTTACTTGAAAGCCGAACATTTTAATTCCGCCTTTTCAGGAAATAATTATTACGCTGCTCCAGGTTATCCATATCGCGATTTCGTGGTTCGATTTGGACTTGTCTGGAACTTTTTTCAATAAAAACCGCTCCACTCTAACTTATAAGTTTCAATTCAAATTAATATCTTTGTTTCGTTAAAAAAGCAACTTTTTTAATAAAATATATCAAAAACTACAATTTACAAATGAAATACGCTGAAAATATTTTAGGCACTATAGGAAATACTCCTATGGTAAGATTAAACAAAATTACTTCTGAAATTGATGCGCTAGTACTTGCAAAAGTAGAGACATTTAATCCTGGAAATTCTGTAAAAGACAGAATGGCAGTGAAAATGGTGGAAGATGCTGAAGCCGATGGACGATTAAAACCCGGAGGTACTATAATTGAAGGAACGTCTGGAAATACAGGAATGGGATTGGCCTTGGTAGCGATTGTAAAAGGGTATAAATTAATTTGTGTCATTAGCGATAAGCAATCGAAAGAGAAAGTTGATATACTTCGAGCCGTTGGCGCGAAAGTTATTGTTTGTCCAACGGATGTTGAGCCTACAGACCCTCGTTCTTATTATTCGGTTTCTAAAAGATTAGGGGACGAAATTCCAAATTCGTGGTACGTAAATCAATATGACAATCCATCGAATGCCATTGCACATTATGAACAAACGGGTCCTGAAATTTGGGAACAAACAGGAGGCAATATTACTCATTTTGTTGTAGGGGTGGGTACCGGTGGTACTATTTCTGGGGTAGCAAAATATTTAAAAGAAAAAAATCCAAACATCAAAATTTGGGGGATTGACACTTATGGTTCAGTATTTAAAAAATACCACGAAACTGGAATTTTCGATGAAAATGAAATCTATCCTTATATCACTGAAGGAATAGGTGAAGATATTCTTCCTAAAAATGTTGACTTTTCATTAATTGATGGTTTTACAAAAGTAACGGATAAAGATGCAGCGGTTTTTACTCGAAAAATTGCTCTTGAAGAAGGTATTTTTGTTGGAAATTCAGCAGGTTCTGCAATAAAAGGATTGTTGCAACTTAAAGATAATTTCAAAAAAGACGATGTCGTTGTAGTGTTGTTTCATGATTCGGGTAGCCGATACGTTGGAAAAATGTATAATGACGATTGGATGAGAGAGCGTGGTTTTTTAGAAGAAGAGGTTACAAAAGCGGAAGATTTAATAAAAAATCATATTGAAAAACCACTAATTATAGTTCGTACAGAAGAATTGGTTTCACATGCAATTGAACGCATGCGTAAATACAAAATTTCGCAAATCCCTGTAATAGATATTTCTGGTTTCGTGGGCTCTCTAAACGAATCTGATTTGTTTCAAAGTTATGTTTCCGACAAAAATGTGGCTGATAAACCTATCAAAGAAGTAATGGGTAGATCTTATCCAATTGTGAAAATGGGCACTCCAATTGAAGCGGTTTCCCAACTTTTTACTAAAGACAATCAAGCGGTTTTAATTGATTTAGAAAACGGAAAATACCATATTATAACTAAATATGATATTATTGGTTCAATAAAATAGTATGAATTGTTTAACCAATTTTAGTTTTACAACATATAGATAGCTAAAATCTAAACCCCAAATATCCAAATTAAAGAAAGGTTCATTTATGAATTCTAATTAATTTGAATATTTGTGATTTTACGATTTATGTTTTACAACAATTAATTTTTTCATATTAAATTTTAGACAATTTTGAATTTTTCCGAACAAATTAGTGATAAAAAAAAACTAAATTTTCTATTTTAGGATGTGAATGTTAAATAAACGAAATTGAACTCTTTTACCAAAGGCAGGAAAAAATTAGATAATCTAAAAAATGCACAACTACTAAAGTTAATTGTGTACCACTTTTTATCATAAGTATTGATTAGAATTTGTAGGATAAAAATTGTTGATTTTAGATTGGAATTGATTTTGTAGTTGTTTTTTTAATAAAGCATTTGTATTTCTTTAATATCAAATAATACACTACTTTCGTCTTCAAGTATAATTTCAAGTTTACCATTTGCATTAACTTTATTAATAATTCCCATAAATTTAAAGCCATTCTGATTTTCAAATGCCATCGGAATCCCTTTTTTGAATAAGTATTTGTTGTATTCTCCCCAAAGTTTCTTGCTTTCATTATTCATAATTCGCTTCATATTGGTCTGAATTGCATTAATGATTGCATGAAGAATTTCATCGATATCAAATTGGGTCGTTATAACTAAATTTAAAGATGTTGCTCGAGGTAACTCCTCAAAATTATTTTGATTGACGTTCAAACCAATACCTACAATTGAAATAATTTCACCATTGGTTTTAATACTATTTTCTATTAAAATTCCACCCAATTTTTTGTTATCTGTCATTATGTCGTTTGGCCATTTGATGGATAATTTCGGAATTTTATAAGATTCTAAAACTTGAATTATTGACAAAGAAACAGCGCTATTTAATTGATAAATTTCATTTATATTCAGTAGTACATCTTTAATTAACATGCTAAATATTAGATTTTTACCTGGTTCAGAAGTCCATTTTGCTCCCATTTGGCCTTTTCCGTTAGTTTGGTTTTTAGTAGTCACTACAACATAATTTTCAACATATTGTTGGCTTACTATTTTTTTAAGAAAGTCATTTGTAGAATCTACGGCATCGAGTTTGATTACTTTCATATTTATATAGGTATTACTAAATAGTTTTGCAAAAATTAAGCATTATGTTTAAAGTATTTCTTTAGTATTTAAATCAGTTAAAAGTAATAATAAATACAAACATAATTTAATCTTATGTTAAGGTTAAAAATTAATCGCAAAAAATGGTAACTTTGCAAACATATATAAAAAATTAAATGGCCAAAAAGACAGTAAATAATGATGATTTATTAGCAAATATCATCAAGGGAATTGAGGAAGTGAAAGGTAATGATATAGACATTTTGGATTTAAGAGCTATAGATAATTCGGCATGTGATTACTTTGTTATTTGTAATGGAAATTCAAATACGCAAGTTAATGCAATAGTAAACTCTATTCAAAAAACAGTTTCAAAAGAAATAAAAGACAAACCTTGGCATGTGGAAGGCATGGAAAATGCAGAATGGGTTTTGATGGATTATGTGAATGTTGTCGTTCACGTTTTCCAAAAACAAATTAGAGAATATTATAATATTGAAAGTCTTTGGGGTGATGCCAAAATCACAACAATTCAAAATACATACTAACAATGGCGAACGAAAACAAACCGAACCCTAAGAAAATTAATATTGGCCCTTGGTTGATTCCGGGAGGAATCATTTCTTTTTTCGTAATTCTTAGTTTGCTAAATGGAAATGCCAATTTCGAGAAGCCTTCCGAAATTTCTTCTACTAGATTCAACACTTATCTTGAAAAAGGACAAGTGGATAAAGTAATTGTTTATAACAAAACACAAGCAGAAGTTTATCTAACTGCAGCAGCTTTAAAAGATAGAACCCACGAAAAAGTATCAAAAAACATATTGGATCAACCCAACAAGGGGCCTCATTACAGTTTAGAAATAGGAAATGATGAACTTTTTCAAAAACGGCTTGAAACTGCGGTATCTGAAAATAAATTAAGAGACTTTAATTTTCTTCCCAAAAGTGAGTGGGGAGAAATTATTATGGGATTTTTACCAATTATTGTAATTGTTATAATATGGATATTCATCATGCGAAGAATGTCTGGTGGAGCAGGCGGTGGGGGAGGTCAACTCTTTAATATAGGCAAATCCAAAGCGCGCCTTTTTGATGAAAAAACCGATATTAAAACAACTTTTAAAGATGTTGCTGGATTGGAAGGTGCAAAAGAAGAAATCCAGGAAATAGTTGAATTTTTGAAAAACCCAGAAAAATATACCAACTTAGGGGGTAAAATTCCAAAAGGAGCTTTGCTTGTTGGTCCACCAGGAACCGGGAAAACGTTACTTGCAAAAGCTGTAGCCGGTGAGGCTCAAGTGCCTTTTTTCTCGTTATCAGGCTCGGACTTTGTTGAAATGTTTGTTGGCGTTGGTGCTTCTCGTGTTCGAGATTTGTTTAAACAAGCCAAAGAAAAATCACCAGCAATTATTTTTATTGATGAAATTGATGCAGTCGGAAGGGCTAGAGGAAAAAACAATATGTCAGGAGGGAATGACGAGAGAGAAAGTACATTAAATCAGTTGTTAACTGAAATGGATGGTTTTGGAACGAATTCTAATGTAATTGTACTTGCTGCAACCAACAGAGCCGATGTATTAGACAAAGCATTACTTCGAGCAGGACGTTTTGATCGTCAAATTTTTGTTGATTTACCAGATATTCGCGAACGGGCTGCTATTTTTGAAGTGCATCTAGCTCCCCTGAAAAAAATTGAAGGTTTAGATACTGATTTTTTAGCCAAACAAACACCTGGATTTTCTGGTGCAGATATAGCAAATGTATGTAATGAAGCTGCTTTAATAGCAGCTAGAAATGACAAAACAGCCGTTGATAAACAAGATTTTCTAGATGCTGTAGACAGAATTGTTGGAGGTTTAGAGAAGAAAAATAAAATTGTAACTTCCGAAGAAAAGAAAGCAATTGCAATTCATGAAGCGGGTCATGCTACTGTAAGTTGGATGTTGGAACATGCTGCACCTCTCATAAAAGTCACTATTGTTCCAAGAGGACAAAGTTTAGGAGCTGCTTGGTATTTACCAGAAGAAAGGCTTATTGTTCGTCCAGACCAGATGTTAGACGAAATGTGTGCAACTATGGGTGGTCGTGCTGCAGAAAAAGTAACTTTCAATAGGATTTCTACTGGAGCTTTGAGTGATTTAGAAAAAGTTACTAAACAAGCACGAGCCATGGTAACTATTTATGGCTTAAATGATAAAATTGGAAATGTAACTTATTATGATTCATCTGGTCAAGGAGAATACAATTTTTCAAAACCATATTCTGAAGAAACAGCAATGGTTATTGATAAAGAAATTTCTAAATTAATTGAAAGTCAATACGAAAGAGCCATTCAAATTTTGGAAGAAAATAAAGATAAATTAAATCTTTTGGCAGATATACTTATTGAAAAGGAAGTAATTTTTAAAGATGACTTGGAATTCATCTTTGGAAAAAGGCCTTTTGACAAAAATTTACAAGAAGAAACGGCGCTTTAAATCTCTTTTTTGTCTTTTTATAAAAAATCTTAATTCAAAACATTTGTTTGAATTAAGATTTTTTTATCTTTGGAGGATTTCTGTATTGAAAATGTTTATTTTAACTATTTTTTATGAGTCTTTTTAGAAAATTTTTTGGTGCTGGAACTGATCCATCAGAAGAAGAAAATGAATTAAATATTAATTCTTTTTCTTCTGAAAGTGCTATTCCTATTGAGGAATTATTTACCTTAAACTTTAAAAAAAATGGAGGTAAATTTTTGTATTGCGAAAATTTATCAGAAGTTAAAACCCACTTTGAAGATATTTTAGAAGAAAATGATTGGTTCGAAAGCGATGTGATTTGTTATGAATCCAAATTATTTGACATATTAGATGAAAATAAACTCAATTATACAAAACCAACTCATCCAAAATTTTTATTTTGCGGATGTGAAAATTTAATAGCTGAAGAGGGATCCGTATTATTTTCTTCGAATCAGATTAAGCAAAATAGACCCCAAGAGCTTCCTGTAAATATTATCATTTTGGCTTCAACCAGTCAGATTACAAATAATAATAACGAAGGCTTGAGAGCTATTAAAAAACGTTACGAAAGAGATTTTCCAACAAATATTACAACATTTAAGTATTTTGAAAAAGCAAAAGACGAAAATTTTTTAAATTATGGAGATGAAGCTAAAAATCTTTATTTATTGCTATTAGAAGATCTTTAAAATGAATGAAACACTAAAGAGAGCAATATCGGGTTCTGTCTACATTGTTTTATTACTAGCATCTATTCTTTATTCTATTGAAAGTTTTTTCATTCTTTTCGGGCTTTTTTTATTAATCGCTACTTATGAGTTTAGTAGTTTATTACAAATCAATAAATTAGCTTCCCTTTTTATATCGATAATTATATATTCTGGCATCACTTATTTGTTTTTTAATAAAATAAATCTAAGTAAAAATTTTGATATTACTTTATCTATAGCATCCCTTTTGATTTCTATAAAATGTATTTATTTTTTATTTGAAAACAAAAAAGAAAAGGTTGATTCGATTTCAAAGTACTTATATTTATTTGGCTATATTATTTTACCTTTTCTAATAATTGCTAAAATTCCCATTGGTATGAAAGGGTATAACCCAAAAATTATCATTGGAATTTTTATTCTCATTTGGACAAATGATACTTTTGCCTATATTGTAGGCAAATCATTAGGAAAGCATAAGCTTTTTGAGCGAATTTCTCCTAAAAAAACCATTGAAGGATTTGTTGGAGGGGTATTTTTTGCTATTATTACAGCTTGTTTGATATCTAAATTTTATATTAAAGCAAGTCCAACATTTAGTGATCAATCCATAATTATTTGGACTACTATTGCTTTGATAGTTAGTTTTTTTGGAACTATTGGCGATTTAGTAGAATCAAAATTCAAACGAATTGCGGGTGTAAAAGACAGCGGAAAAATTATGCCTGGCCATGGAGGTATTCTAGATCGATTAGATAGTGTTATATTTGTAGCACCTTATATATTTTTATTTTATCAAATTTTAAACTATGTTACATTTTCATAAAGAAGGAGCAAGAATTATTGTTGTTTCACTTATTTTGACCATTGCAATTGAGATTTTAGCGAATCAATTCATCGAAGTTTTTTGGTTAAAAAAATTAGCGCAAGTTGTTGGATTGGTTTTGTTAATTATAATTTTGCAATTTTTTAGAAATCCAGAAAGAGACTTGATCGTAAATGACAATATTATTACAGCACCAGTTGATGGTAAAGTAGTGGTTATTGAAGAAGTATTCGAAGGTGAATATTTTAAAGATAAACGCATACAAGTATCAATATTTATGTCTCCAATCAATGTGCATGTTACACGTTATTGTTCAAGTGGAAGAATTAATTTCAGTAAATACCATCCTGGTAAATTTCTTGTTGCTTGGCATCCAAAAGCCAGTGAAGAAAATGAAAGGACCACCGTGGTAATAGAGAATAAAGTTTTTGGTGAAATTTTATACCGACAAATTGCGGGTGCATTGGCAAGACGCATTGTCAACTATGCACAAGAAGGAATGCAAGTTACTCAGGGAGAAGATGCTGGTTTTATTAAATTTGGTTCAAGAGTAGATTTATTTTTCCCAATTGGCACTCACATAGATGTAAAATTAAATGATATTGCTAAAGGTAATAAGACTGTAATTGCAACAAAGGTGTAAAATGACAACAGACAACTTAGAAATTCGTTTTCAAGAAGCAGTTGAAATCGCTACAACAATTGCCCAAGCATCCTTGCCACAAGATGTTCAATTAAGGCTATATGCTTATTACAAGCAAGCAACTTCGGGTTCTCTTACAACTTTATACAATCCTAATTTTGATTTAAGAAATGCTTTCAAAACCAATGCGTGGATGCAAATTAGCCATTTATCAATTGATGAAGCTAAAGAATTATATATAGAATCAATCCATAAAATTCATAATGATTTGTTGAACGACTCAAAATAATCATGAAAAAGTCAATAATAAATATACTTTTTTTTTCCATATTAGTTGCCTGTTTCTCTTGTAGCAACAAAAAGTATACAGAAGTACAAGTGCCATTGCCAAGAGCTCAAGAAAAGTTAGCTATTGGGGATCCTGATGATATTAGAGCAGAAAAAGGCACGTTTAATGTTCAAAAATTAGGATATTCATATGATGCATTAATTCCTTTTATTGATCCTTCAACGATGGAAATACATTATGCAAAACATTATTTAGCATACACAAATGCGCTAAATAAAGTTATTGCTGGTACAGAATTTGAACAGTTACCTATTGAAACGATTTTGTCTAAATTAGATATCACTAATGCTGATTTGCGAAATAATGCTGGGGGTTATTACAACCATACTGTTTTCTGGGAAAGCTTAGGTCCAAAATCTGGAAGTATAGCAAAAGACACTTTGGCATCTTCAATAAACACTGATTTTGGTTCATTTGATATTTTTAAAAAACAATTTTCGGAAGTTGCTAATAAACAATTTGGTTCAGGTTGGGTTTGGTTAATTGTAGATAATTTAGGAAAACTTCAAATTACTAGTACCCAAAATCAAGATAATCCACTAATGTCAAATGCTACTGTTAAGGGAACTCCAATCTTAGCATTAGATGTATGGGAGCATGCGTACTACTTGAATTACCAACAAAAAAAGAAAAATTATATTGATGCTTTTTTTAATATAATAAATTGGAAAAAAGTAAATGAAAAATATGAAGAAGCTATAAAAAAATAGCTTGCTTGTATGTAAACTAATGACATTTTAGTTGCTCCCTAATAAATAAATTCCTATTCATTGGGTCATACAAATGGATTGCTAAGTCCAATTTACTTAAAATAAATAGCTCATCTACTATAACTTCTATAATAATTGATTTTCTAAAGTTGTTTTAATTTTTGAGATAAATTTAAAAAGGTTTTTAGCCAAATTGTGTTTTCTAAATATTTTTTCAGGAATTAAATAGTAAAAATTACTTTTTCTATTCCAGCTAGAAAAAACCTTTATCTAGCACCCAAATAATAATTCATTAGTATAATTTTTAATTATAATTTTTTGGCTTCTTCCCAAAAAATATCCATTTCAGCCAAAGTCATTTCCATTAAAGGTTTGCCTAATTTATGAGCTTTGCTTTCTAAATATTGAAAGCGTTTAATGAATTTTTTGTTGGTACGTTCGAGTGCATCTTCTGGATTAATATTTAAGAAACGAGCATAATTGATTATTGAAAAAAGCACATCTCCAAATTCGGCTTCCATTTTATCTTGATTTCCTGCTGCAACTTCCACTTGCAATTCTTGTATTTCTTCTTGCACTTTGTCCCAAACTTGATGAGATTCTTCCCAATCAAAACCTACGCCTTTTACTTTTTCTTGTATCCTACTTGCTTTTACCAAGGCGGGCAAACTCTTTGGAACTCCTTCTAAAACTGATTTTTTCCCTTCTTTGAGCTTTAATTTTTCCCAATTTTGTTTCACCTCTTCTTCATCTTTTACCACAACATCACTATAAATATGGGGATGGCGGTGAATCAGCTTTTCGCAAATTTCATTACAAACATCGGCAATGTCAAAAGCTTGGGTTTCGCTCCCAATTTTAGCATAAAAAACAATATGCAACAATAAATCGCCCAACTCCTTTTTAACTTCTTCAAGATTGTTATCTAAAATTGCATCACCCAGTTCATAGGTTTCTTCAATAGTAAGATGGCGTAAACTCTGTATAGTTTGCTTTTTGTCCCACGGGCATTTTTCACGCAAATCGTCCATTATGTTTAATAAGCGCTCGAATGCTTGCAGTTGGAGTTGTTTAGAGCTCATAGGTGTTGTTTTTGGTAAAAATAAGAAATCCTGTCAAGATAATGCCAAGACAGGATTAAAATATGTTGTAGTGATTTGGTTATTTGTTCGAAAAAATTAGCTATAATTCGTCCTTTAAACTTGAAAAGCCCAATAAATAGGTGCTAGTTATGCTTTTTTAGCTTTTGCTTTCTTTACTGGTTTTTCTTCTGATTTTACTTCTTCCACTACTTTTTCCATAATTTCTGATGCATTTTCAATAACCGGTTCTTCTTTAGAAACCATTCCCTTTGCTTGCAACATGTTATACCAGTTCAAAATCTTTTTTACGTCTGAAGGATATACTCGTTCTTTGTCATATTCAGGAAGAATTTCTGTAAAATAAGCAATCAATTTTGCATTGTCTTCTTTATGAGAAATGGCAGGTCCATTGTCTTCTTTTACTGCAATTGCTCGCATTATTTCTGCCAAAGGTTTTTCTTCATCATGCGTATAAACCGAAATTTCTGTTAACAAACTCACATTACTTCTTAAACCAACAGTGATTTTTTTTCCATCCAATAAAGATTCGGCAACAAAACCAGAACGGGTTTGGATTTTTAATGCGAATAAACCTGGTTTACCAGAAATAGCTAATATTTTTTCTAAATTCATTTTTATTATATTTTATATTTTTTTAATTGCCGATGCTATGGAAATTTATCTTCCTTTTTTGTTGCAAAATTTCATTTTATAGTCAGGTCTCGTTTTACCCTCCATAATATTTTGCAATTTCTTTTTAATTAATTTTTTCTTCAAAGATGAGACCAAATCGGTAAATAAAATACCTTCGATATGATCATATTCGTGTTGGATTACTCGGGCTACCAAACCATCGAAAACTTCCGTTTTCATTACAAAATCTTCATCACAATATTGAATGGTAATTTTTTCATGGCGATACACGTCTTCTCTAACCTCAGGAATACTCAAACACCCTTCATTGAAACCCCAGATTTCTCCTTCTTCGTTGAGCATTTTAGCATTTATAAAAGTACGTTTAAAGCCTTTTAATTGCTCTTGTTCCTCTTTTTCTAAATCCTCATCATCACTAAAAGGCGTAGTGTCTATTACAAATAATCGAATGGGTAAGCCTACTTGTGGCGCAGCCAAACCCACACCAAAAGCTTTATACATGGTTTCATACATGTTGGCAACGGTAGCTTTTAAGTCTGGATATTCGGGAGTTATTTCCTCACAAACTTTTCTCAGAACAGGATCGCCATATCCTACAATTGGTAAAATCATTCTTATTCAATATTTAGTGTGTTGTATTCATAGAAAACAAATTCTCCTTTAAAAATACGGTGGGCAAAAATAGTATTTTATTTTAGATGTTTGCACCTCGGGTTTAATTTTAAGACTTTTTTTAATGCTATAAATTCTAAAAAGAGGGTCTAGAAAGATAATTTTGCAACATTATGGTAGCCGAAATTTCATCTATTAAGGCTTTGTTTTGTCGTTGTTTCTTTTTTAACCCACTATCAATCATGGTTTGAAAAGCCATTTTAGAGGTAAACCTTTCGTCCGCGCGTTCCATTTTCATTTCTGGAAATGCTTTTGTAAATTTCAATACAAAGGCATCAATCATTTCAGCACTTTGAGAGGGTGCGCCACTCATTTGTTTCGGTTCGCCAATAAGTACTTTTTCTACTTCTTCTTCTGAAAAATAAGTGGAAAGAAAAGCCAATAGGGTAGGGGTTTCAACCGTTGTTAATCCTGAAGCAATAAGTTGAAAATCATCGGTAACGGCAATCCCTGTGCGTTTTAACCCGTAATCTATAGCAAGTATTCTTGGCATTTTATTTTTTTGTAAAGATAGAAAGGATGTGATAAAAATGAAATGGAACCGAAATTATTTTCAAATTAAGAAGCGAATACTCCAAAAAAGAAATAGGTATGCCTCAAAATTATTCTTACTTTTACGAAAACTAATAGATATAATTATGGATTTTTCTTCAAAAATGCTTCGTGACGATGCTTTAGCTAAAAAAGTGATTGTTGTAACTGGTGGGGGAAGTGGATTAGGAAAAGCGATGACCAAATATTTTATGGAATTAGGCGCCAAAGTAGCTATTACATCAAGAGATTTAGATAAACTTAAAAACACTGCTGCAACTCTTGAAGCCGAAACGGGTGGGGTTTGTCTACCTATTCAGTGTGATGTGCGCCATTATGCTGAGGTAGAAAACATGCTACAAGAAGTGATAAAAACCTTTGGTAAAGTTGATGTTTTGCTCAATAATGCTGCTGGAAATTTTATTTCGCCAACCGAAAGATTGTCTGCCAATGCCTTTGATACAATAATAGATATTGTTTTGAAAGGTACAAAAAACTGCACACTTGCTTTTGGAAAACATTGGATTGATACCAAACAAGAAAGCGCCGTAGTGCTTAATATTGTTACGACTTACGCTTGGACAGGCTCCGCTTATGTAGTGCCAAGTGCCACAGCAAAAGCAGGTGTGCTAGCTATGACACGCAGTTTAGCCGTTGAATGGGCGAAATATGGCATTAGAACCAACGCTATTGCTCCAGGACCATTTCCTACAAAAGGCGCTTGGGACAGATTACTTCCAGGTAATCTAGCCGAAAAATTTGATATGGCTAAGAAAGTGCCTCTAAAAAGAGTAGGCGACCATCAAGAATTAGCCAATTTAGCGGCTTATTTGGTTTCTGATTTTTCTGCCTATATTAATGGTGAAGTGGTCGTGATTGATGGTGGCGAATGGCTTAAAGGCGCGGGTCAATTCAACTTATTAGAAGCCATACCCGAAGCACTTTGGGACCAATTGGAACTAATGATTAAGGCAAAGAAAAATAGTTAATCCTCTAGTCCTTGAAGAGGAGATTAAGAGTTGAGAATTTTAGTTATGAATTGTTGAAATACTCAATCTAAACGGGTTAAATTAAAATTAAAATAAAGAAACCTTTGCACATTTTAGTTAAATTTGACAAAAATTAAAACACTTTGAAAAAGTTACTCTTTTGGATCGTTTTGGGATGCGCTGTTTTTACGTTTCCAACCGTTTTGGCACAAAGCCCAAAGCAAATTATAATCGAACATTCTGACTTTGCCGATGTCGACCAAGATAAGGTTCCTGATGCGTTAGTGCTCACGGGCAACGTAAAAATTAATCACGATGGGGCTATCATTACCTGCAACAAAGCCTATTTTTTTCAAAAAGAAAACTACCTGAAAGCGTTTGGAGAAGTGCAAATTGTGCAAGGGGACACCTTATTTTTAAACAGTTCTTATGCGGAATATAATGGCAATATCAAAATGGCTTATGCCACAGGAAACCCTGTTTTGCACTCGCCAGACATGAATTTGAAAACCGATACCATTCATTTGGACCGCAACAAACAAGAGGCATATTATAAATCGAACGCGGTTATTGTAAACAAAGAAAATACGTTAAAAAGCAAATCGGGAACTTATTATGCCACTCAAAAGAAGTTTCAATTTTTGACGGCGGTTACCGTTACCAATCCCAAATATGTGATAAAATCCAATCATTTGGACTACTACAACAACTCGGGCCATGCTTATCTTTTTGGTCCTTCCACTATTACGGGCAAGGATAATTTTATTTATACCGAAAATGGTTTTTATAACAGCAAGAAAAATACAGGGCATTTTCTTCGGAAATCCTATATCAAATACAATGATCGACGGATTGAGGGCGACAGTTTATATTATGATCGTATCAAGGAATTTGCTTCAGCAACCAATAATGTAATTATTACAGATTCCATAAACAAAGGTATTGTAAAAGGGCATTATGCCGAAATGTACAAACAAAAAGATTCGATGTTTGTAACGAAACATGCCGTAGCGATTAATTTGGTGGAGAAAGATTCTGTTTACATCCACGGCAAAATATTGATGGTAACTGGAAAACCCGAAAACCGTATCATGAGAGCCTATAAAAATGCCCGTTTCTTTAAAAAAGATTTGAGTGGCAAATGTGATTCGATTCATTCTAGTACCAAAATGGCTTTGACCAAACTCATCGGAAGACCCGTACTTTGGAACGGTGAAAACCAAATGACTGGCGACGTGATTCATCTTATTGGCAACAACAACACCCAAAAATTAGATTCGCTCAAAGTGCTCAACAATGCCTTTCTAATTTCCAAAGACTCTCTCGGAACAGGCTACAATCAAGTAAAAGGATTGAATTTGTATGGCAAGTTTAGAGACAATAAGCTGTATGAAGTTGATATTATAAAAAACACAGAAGTGATTTATTATGCTTACGACAAACAAGAATTGATAGGTATTGAAAAAAAGCTCAGCAGCCGCATTAATATGAAAATAGAAGACAATAAAATCAGAACGTTAACGTCTTTTAAGAACATTGAAAGTACGACGTATCCCGAGAAAGACTATCCCGAAAATGCTCGAAAACTTAGAGGTTTTGTTTGGAGAGGAGAGGAGCGAATTGCAACTAAAGATGATATTTTTCCAGCAGATGAGTTCGAGTTGAATGACAAGATTGTCAAAGAAAGCCAAAAAGAAAAGACTATGCCCAACGTACCAATGAAAATCCGGAAAGAAACCAAGGATTATGACAAAAATAATCCTCCAAAGAACTAATTAAGTTAATTTGCTATTAAACCTTTTGTCAATATATTGGTCAAATATATTCATTAAAAATTCTTATTGGTGTCAAAAATTATCCTATCCATATATTTATTTCTACTATTATTTTCTAATTCAAACCACGCACAAGAAACGCCACAAAAATGGAAATTTGCCTTTCAATTTGACAATCGTTTTTCTAAAATAAGCGAAAATGAAATCGTTATTTTTGGAGCCAAAGCAGGATTGCAATATAAAAAATTAACCCGTTTTGGACTCGGATGTTCTTTTATTACTAATCCAGTTACGGTTATAAATTTCAACAAAAAGGCGAATGCTAACGAAACAAACAAAATAAATTTTTGGTATTTCAGTGTTTTTAATGATTGGATAATTTATAAAAGGGAGCATTGGGAGGTTTTTGCTACGGAGCAAATTGGTTTTGGAAAACCTAATTTTGTTAAAGAAATCAACGAAGATATAGTAAGTGATTTTAATGCTCATTTATTTGTAAATGAAGTTTCAGCACAAGTAGATTACAAAGTACTTCCGTGGGTTGGATTAGGAACCGGCTTTGGATATCGGAACATTTTAAATCCAAAAGAAAGATTACGAGCTACTTTAAATGCTCCAATTTATATTTTAAAATTGATTGTCTATCCTGAAATATTTTTTAAAAAGTAATTTTTTTCTACTATCCCGTAATTCTAATTAATGCAATAGACTGTTAAGAAAATAATAGTCTGTTGTTTTTCTGCTCTACCATTTATCAATTTGAACTCCTTTTTATTGCATTCAGTCCTCAATTTGTTTGTAACACATAATTAAAACTAAGAATAATATAATTGTTTCTAAAAGTTATATAACAAATAATCCTTCATTGTTGCTCAACTTTGTATTGTGAAAATGCTTTCACTATAAAACTATAAAACAATGAAAAATTTATTACTTAATGCAATAGCTGTAGCATTTTTGCTACCCATAGTTTGTGTTAGTCAGCCCTCTTTAGGTACTGCTTCTGACTTTGCACTATTTACTTCTGTTGGTGCAGTGACTAATACGGGAATTACTCATATTACTGGAAATGTTGGAACGAACAGTGGCTCCAATACAAGATTTGGAAATGTAAATGGCGTGATGCACGAAGGTGATGGAGCAGCGGCTCAATGTGCCTCGGAAGTTTTAGCTACATATAATGAATTGAACGCTACAACTCCAACTTTTTTTGTTGCCAATTTACTTGGAAATGGACAAATTGTAACTCCTGGAGTATATTCCATTTCAAGTGCAACCACTTTAAATTTGAATCTGATATTAAATGCACAAGGTAATGCCAATGCTATTTTTATCTTTCAAATTCAAGGTGCCTTTTCGTCCGGCGCAGATGCTCAAGTAGTCTTACAAAATGGCGCAAAAGCTTGCAACGTATTTTGGAAAATAGAAGGCCTAGTAAGTTTAGCATCAGGCACAGTCATGAAAGGAACAATAATTGCCAATAACGGAGCCATAAATATGAATTCAGGAACTACACTTGAAGGTCGAGCACTTTCTACTAATGGAGCCGTAACTACCGACGGAATTTTAGTTAATATTCCCGTTGGTTGTGGAAGTCCAGTTTTAAGCGGACCAACAGCACCCAATCTAAATTCAGCTATTTGTTATACTATTTTTTCTGCAGATGGAGAAACTACAAATGCAGGCGTCAGTACTATTAAAGGAGATGTCGGAACAAACGTAGGTTTGACTACAGGTTTTGATGCCATAAATGTTAATGGTTTAATTCACCCAATCCCAGATATTTCTACAGCAGCTTGCGCATCAGATTTGTTGAATGTATACACCTATTTAAATACACTTCCAGCCGACATTGAATTGCTATATCCTGCTCAATTCGGTAACAATTTAGTATTAACACCACACACGTATTTGATGAATGCAGCAACTGTATTTACGGATGCGCTTTACCTTGATGCACAAGGCAATGCTAATGCGGTATTTGTAATCAAAATATATGGTGCGCTAACAACCAGTACTTTTTCAAATGTTATTTTGACAAATGGAGCTCAAGCTAAAAATGTATATTGGAAAATTGACGGAGCGGTAGAAATTAACGAGAACTCTATTTTTAAAGGAAATATTATTTGTAATAATGGCGCAGTAGCGTTAAAAACTGGAGTTAATTTATCTGGGAGAGCATTTACTACAACTGGTGCCATGATGACAAATGCAATTACAGCAACAATGCCATTAGGTTGCACCAATTTAAGCACCACAACAATTGAAAATCCAAATAATAGTATAGGCATTTATCCAAATCCTTTCAGTTCATTTCTGACAATTGAAATTAATGACATTTCTCGCATTAATAATACAAATGTCATTCTATATGACATTTTGGGTAGAGAAATAGTAAAAGCACAAATCGTAAAACAAACTACTACCTTAGAAACGAGTCAATTGGTAAAAGGATTATATCTCTATAAAGTCATGAGTAATAATACCTTAATACAATCGGGTAAAATAATAGCTCAATAAAAAGTCTTTAAATCCAATTCACTGTAAAAAACAATGAATTGGATTTCAAACACTAAAAGCATTGAAACAAACCTTTAATTATGTAATCAAAATGAAAAATTTAAGATTAAATCTCAACACCAAAAACATTTTAAGTGGACTGTTATTTACTTTCTTTTTAGCCGCTTTTACATCTTGTTCTAAAAAAGTTACCTTTTTAAATTCATCTGTTGTACCTGCAGCACAAGGATATGTAAAGGTTAGTAAGGATGATAATAAAAATTATGTGATCAAAATTGAAATAAAAAATTTGGCGGAAGTCAACCGTTTACAACCTCCGAAAAAAGCCTATGTAATTTGGATGATAACAGATGATAACGGCACTAAAAATATAGGACAAATTAAAAGCAGTTCTAGTATGATGTCTTCAAAATTAAAAGCGTCATTTGAAACAGTAACGCCATTTAAGCCAACAAAAATTTTCGTTACAGCCGAGGATGATGCAGATGTACAATACCCTGGAGCAAAAGTAGTTTTATCAACCAATAGTTTTTAATTACCCATGAAACTTATAAAAAATATATTTCTTATTTTTTTAGTACCTATACTATTATTTCAATCATATATAGCTTATCGGAGAAATTTTAAATAGAACTCAATCAATTAAGAAATACAAAATTGTTTCATTATGATGTAAAATTTTATAACAAATACTAAAAATATTTAGCTTTAAAATAATAAAAAACGGGTTTGTTAGAAATCAATTTGACTAATTCTTTAGTATTTAAAACGAAAAATTTAGTAGTCCCTTATTTCGAATAAAAGCGATTATCCATAAAAATTTACTATTTTGATGCTTTATTTAAAAAACATTTGCAGTAATGTCGGCAAAATTTCCGTTTTTACGATGCACATTTTCAAAGAGATGTTTAACCCTCCTTTTCCATTTAGTGCTTTTGTCAAACAATGCTATCTGTTAGGTTGCAAATCATTGCCCTTGATAACCATTACGGGTTTTATCATGGGTTTAGTACTTACCATCCAATCGCGTCCCACTATGGCAAAATTTGGAGCAGAAACGTGGTTGCCAAGCATGGTTTCATTGTCATTAATTAGGGAAATAGCCCCAGTCATTACGGCACTTATTTGTGCTGGAAAAATAGCCTCCGGTATAGGAGCTGAATTGGGTTCAATGAAAGTGACGGAACAAATCGACGCTATGGAAGTATCGGCAATCAATCCCTACCGGTATTTGGTAGTGACACGAGTATTTGCTACAACATTAATGGTGCCTTTTTTAGTAATTTATGCCGATTTAATTGGTGTTTACGGTGGCTATGTAGGCTATAATATTCATGGTAGCATTACCCTTTACCGTTATTTTTCTGAAGTTTTTGAACATCTTGAATTCATAGATATGTTACCTGCATTGATTAAAACTTTTTTCTTTGGATTCTTTATAGGTCTTATTGGTTGCTACAAAGGATTCAATGCAGATAACGGCACAGAAAGCGTAGGTAAAGCGGCCAATTCAGCCGTAGTTAATGCGTCTTTAGCTGTTTTTATTATTGATATGTTAGCCGTGCAAATAACGGATTTATTTACCTAAGCCGAATGAAAAATCAAGTAAAAATAACACCACAAGAAACTAAGGATAGTAGAAACAATCCTGTAATTGAAATAAAAAATTTATATAAATCATTCGGGCAAAATAAAGTTCTAAAAGGTGTAAATCTATCCGTATTCCAAGGGGAAGATTTAGTGATTATTGGTCGTTCAGGATCTGGAAAATCAATAACCATCAAGTGTATTGTTGGCTTAGTAGCTGTCGACAAAGGCGAAATTAAAGTTTTCGGAAACGATATTACCCAATTAAACAATACACAACTTGATACTGTTCGAGTACGAATTGGGTTTATGTTTCAAAGTGGCGCCTTATACGATTCCATGTCGGTTGAGGAAAACCTATCCTTTACACTACTAAATCACACTAAAAATTTATCTAAAACGGAAGTCGACTATCAAATTAATAACGCACTAGAAAGTGTTGGTTTGAAAGAAGCCATCCATAAAATGCCTTCAGAATTATCGGGTGGCATGCGAAAAAGAATCGGATTAGCAAGAGCGCTAATTACACAACCCGAAATCATTCTTTATGACGAACCTACATCGGGCTTAGACACCATCACGGCAAAAGAAATTAGTGAATTGATACTAGCTGTTCAAAAAAAATACAAGACTACTTCAATCATTATTACCCACGATATGGCATGCGCAAAAATTGTAGGCAATCGCATTTTGATTTTAAAAGATGGCGTTATTAATGCCCAAGGCAGTTACGAAGAATTAGAAAAAAGCAATGATCAATGGATTCGTTCTTTTTTTATTTAATGACTCGACACTAAGCGGACTAAATTTTTTGCCACAGATTATTCCGATTTACACAGATTCACTATTTGACAACATTTTTTAACTATAATCTGTCGCAAGTTTTTCTTTTAACATTAGTAACAGAAAGTACTTTAATTTAAAAATGAACTCTATGAACAATAATTCGGGTTATATATGGAAATTAGGCATGTTTGTCATCATTGGCATTGCCATTTTAACGATTACAATCTATTTTGTGGGCAGCAACAAGAATTTGTTTGGTGCAACCTTTCAATTAAAAACGCAATTTAACAATGTTAGCGGACTCAAAATAGGCAACAATGTGCGGCTTTCAGGAATCAAGATTGGTACTGTAAATGCCATTACATTTGTTTTCGATAGTACCGTCGTTGTTACTTTATTGATAAAAGACGAAATGCAGCGATATATTAAAACGGATGCGAAAGCAAGCATAGGTTCCGACGGATTGATGGGAGACAAAGTACTCTCCATTTCAGCAGGTGCCAATGCTAAAAGTAGCGTCAAAGAAAACGATTTTATCCAATCAGAAAAAGCCATCGAAATGGACAACCTGATGAAAAGCGTAAAAAAAAGCGTCGATAATGTAACGATTATTACCCAACAATTAGCCCAATTTACCTACAAGATGAACCATAATGATGGCGTTTTATCCAAGTTGATGAACGATGCAATATTAGCGAAAAGTCTCCAAAAAACATTGGTGAATTTAGAGTCAAGTTCCAATGAATTTGCTGTTTTTACTAAAAAAATGAACAACAAAAAAGGTGTACTTTCTAAATTAGTCAACGACGAAAAACTCGGAAAATCCATAGACTCTACCGTTCTAAATATCCAATCGGCTACCAAAAATTTAAACGAAATAGAAGAAGCCGCCAAACATAATTTCCTGCTAAAAGGCTACTTTAATAAAAAGAAAAAAGCCGACGCCAAAAAACAAAAAGAATTGTTAGAACAGAAAAAATAGCAACTTCAAACTTCTTCTGCCGAAAATCATTAGAAAAGGCATAAACAAAAATAAAACCTAAAATTTTAGAAAGCATATATTCAACCACTTTAGTTTTACGGTTGTACATAATTTTTTCAGCATTTGCCAATTACTATTGCAAAGATTACCTCCACAATAATCATTAGAGAACCTTTTTTAGAGAACCTTTTTAAAACACGGATTTATTGTTCCATTCTAACAAGTAGGTGCACAGCAATCGTTTTACTTTCAATTTTCCACATGCAATTATGTTTTTCCTATTAAAAGACAAATCTTCATTTACTCCTATTTTGTAACAAAATCTTGAATAAAAAGACTAATTTTGAAAATATAAAATAACGAATTATGAAAAAAATACTTTCAATCGTAGTCATACTGTTTATAGGTTTCTTAATTTTCTATATCGGATTGCCTGTTATAGCTTACGGATTTATTCAACTTCCCGTTTTTTTATTGTTTATGGTTATACTAGGTGTGCTGCTATTTGCAAAGCTAGAAATCGCACAACAAACTAAACAAGTCAAAATACTTTCAAAACCCAATCGAATTTTCTTCTTTGCAGCAATACTTTTATTGTTTTATATGCTTGTACTACCCTTGCTCACCAGCTTACCTATGTTTAGATGCGATTCGTATCAAAAATTAATTGGAAAAGTAGCCGATGGCAAAAAAATAGCCAACCACATTGCCCCAATTTCTATAGACGAAATTCGAGTAGTAGACGAAGATTTAGCCTACTTATTAGGCGAAAAAATTCTAGGTTCGCAACCCGCACTGGGCAGCCAAGTAGAATTAGGCGATTTTTGCATACAAAAAGTAAACAACGACTTGTATTGGGTAGCACCTTTATTGCATTCTGGTTTTTTTAAATGGTGGAACAATCAAGAAGGAACCGCCGGATATGTAATGGTCTCTGCAACAAATGAGCGCGATGTAAAACTAGTGCAACAAATTAAAAATAAAGACATCAAAATCAAATACCAACCCAACGCTTATTTTCAAAGTGACATACACCGGCATATATATTTTAACGGATACGAAAATGTTGGATTAACCGACTTTAGTTTTGAGATTGACGATGCGGGAAAACCTTTTTGGATTGTAACCAAATTCGACAAAAAGATAGATTTTGGTGGTAATGATGCCACAGGAATTTTAGTAGTAGATGCACAAAACGGAGCAATAAAAGAATACACTATAAACAATGCTCCAAAATGGGTAGACCGCATTCAACCGATTAGTTTTATAGAAGAACAATTAAACGACTGGGGCGAATATGTAAACGGCTATTGGAATTTTTCTAATGCAAATAAACTTCAAATTACCGAAGGATTAACCCTGGTTTACGGTCAAAATCACAAGTCTTATTGGTACACGGGGTTAACCTCAGTAGGGAAAGACGAATCTGCCGTTGGTTTTGTATTAGTAGATACAAGAACCAAAGAAACAACGTTTTATAAACAAGGCGGAGCCACCGAATTTGCAGCACAAAGTTCAGCACAAGGAAAAGTTCAGGAAAAAGGATACAAAGCTTCATTGCCAATTCCCTATAATATTAACAACATTCCTACTTATGTAATGACGCTTAAAGACGATGGTGGTCTGGTTAAAATGTTTGCCATGGTCGCCATTTCTGATTATACTATTGTTGGTGTAGGCAACACGATGCGCGAAACCCTAACATCGTTCAAAAATGTATATAATATGGCGGACAACAAAATAAATACTAACGCTATATCAAACAAAAAATTCTTAAAAACAGTAATTACCAGAATTCAAAACGACGTAAAAAACGGAAATAGTTTTTATTATTTCAAAGTGAAAGATTATCCAAATATTTTTGTTGGATCTTCTCAACTTTCAAGTCAATTACCTGTAACTATTGCAGGTGATAGCGTTAAAATTTCGTTTGATGTCGATTTAGAAGAAGTTATAGATGTATCTAGTTTTGAAAACAGTAGTTTGAAAAAAAAGTAAAGAGTATAGTTTAATGAAAACAGCGGGTTTATCGGCGTATTAAAGACATTTTAATAATCGATACAGTACATATTATAGTTATTGTGAATAGTCGGAATTATATAAAAAAATAATTTAATTATGATATTATTTTAGTTGAATTTTGGACTTCATTTAAATTTTATTAATTATTTAAAAAAATATTTTTAATTTGATTTATTTGATAATTTCAAATACCTACTCAACCCCATGAGCTTTTCCAAAAGACAAAAAACTGAAGAAGAAATAGAAAATTATTTTACTCAAAACAGCAAGTACAAATCAATTGCTTTTCACAAATCAATTGCAAATTGCATCCAAAAAGCGCTACCACTTTCCCTTTTCAACTTGTTATTGGAATACGAGCAAATAATTGAAAAAGCAAATTCAAAAAAATATCCAAAAAAAGAGTAATACGAACACTTTATTCACAAAACTGTTGAAGATATTTATTATTCGTGGGACTATTGATTGGGTTATTCATCATGATAAAATGGTGAATTTGAATACCACATCAAAATAGAGGAACTATCATTAGCTTGTTATGAAACAGCCACGTTCAACCCTTCATCTTGTTCATTTGTTGTTACCGGAACTGCATTACAAACTTTTACAGTTGCAACAATTACAGATCCTACAATTGCATATTTATAAAAATTAAATCATGTGAATTGAAATTGTAGAATTGGTTTTGATATAAATTGGTTTTGCATAATACAAAATAGTCTAAAAAATATTAAAATTTTTTAATATACTATTTTACTAATAACGCAAGCTTCAACCCCTCGAAATCAATCATAATTTGTTCGCCTGTAACTAAATTTTTCAGCGAAAACATATTGGCTTCCATTTCGGTTTCGCCTGCAATAACGGCAAACGGGATTTTACGTTTGTCAGCATGTTGAAATTGTTTTCCAACCTTGGTAGCATCGGGATACAATTCGACTTTTATGCCCGAATTTCGCAATTCAGTAATCGCTTTCATGGCATAAAAAGCTTCTTTTTCGCCATAATTAATAAACAATGCTTTGGATGTGGTCGTTATCGTTTTTGGAAATAAATCCAATTCTTCTATTACCAAATAAATTCGATCTAGCCCAAACGAAATCCCTACGCCACTCATATTTTTCAATCCAAAGATGCCAGTTAAATCGTCATAGCGTCCGCCACCACCGATAGAACCCATAGCAACAGCCTTTGGCGGTGCTACTTCAAAAATGGCTCCGGTATAATAATTCAATCCTCGTGCAAGGGTAACATCTAAATCTAAAACAGCTTGTTTCAAACCTAAATTGATTACGTTTCCGCAAATAAATTGAAGTTCTTCCACGCCTTTCATTCCCTCTTTAGAATCGGAAAGTAAATCGGAGAGTTGGCTGATTTTTTCGGTAAAACTGCCTGTAAAATGAAATAAAGGTTGCACTTTTTCGATAGCACTTTTAGAAATTCCTTTTTCGAGCATTTCTTTTTTAACGCCGTCTTCACCAATTTTATCGAGTTTGTCTAACGCTACAGTGAAATCAATTAGTTTATCCGAAGCGCCTATTACTTCAGCAATTCCAGATAATATTTTACGATTATTGATTTTTATGGTTACGCCATTGATACCCAAATCAGAGAAAACAGCATCGTATAATTGTACCAATTCGACTTCTTGCCATAACGACGTTGAACCAACTACATCGGCATCGCATTGAAAAAACTCTCTAAAACGTCCTTTTTGTGGACGATCCGCGCGCCAAACGGGTTGAATTTGATAGCGTTTAAACGGAAATTCAATTTCGTTTTGATGTTGCACCACATAGCGTGCAAACGGAACGGTCAAGTCGTAACGAAGGGCTTTTTCGGAGATTTTACTTGTTAATTGCTTATAATGTATGGATTGTAATTCCTCAGGATTGACTTTCTCCAAATAATCACCAGAATTCAATATTTTAAAAATCAATCGATCGCCTTCTTCTCCGTATTTACCCATTAAGGTTTCTGAATTTTCAAAACAAGGCGTTTCAATCGGTTGGAAACCAAATTTTTCGAAATTGTCTTTTATAATACGGATAATGTATTGACGCTTTGCGACTTCAGCGGGTGAAAAATCTCTTGTGCCTTTTGGAATACTTGGTTTTTGAGCCATTTTTAGATTATAGATTTTTTAAAATTTTAGACTTTTAAAAAAGGAGTCCAAAATTATATATTAAGCCAGAAAATTTTAAAATCCAAAGGATATTACTAAATTTCTGTTGCAAATATCATAATTTTTAAAATAATTTAGGACTCAAATGCAACAAACTTGTAACAAATAGCCTAATTTCGTGTCTTACTATCGTTATGCTAAAATTATTCAAAGAAAATATTCGAATCGCAATGGGGTCAATCAAGACTCAGTTGTTGCGAACCATTTTAACAGTGCTCATCATTGCGATTGGAATTATGGCGTTGGTGGGGATTCTGACCGTTGTTGCGGCACTTGAGAACAATTTAACTACCAAATTCGCTTCGATGGGTTCCAATACGTTCAACGTAAATCAATATGAATTGACTATAGAAAATCATGGCGGAGGCGAACGTGAAATTATAAATCCAATCATTTCTTATACCCAAGCCAAAGCATTCAAAGAAAAATACAATTATCCTTTTACCTATTGTTCACTTTCGTTTACCGCAACTTCAACAGCTGAGGTGAAATTTGAAGCCGAAAAAACCGATCCTGAAATTTCCGTACTGGGTGTGGACAATCATTACGTTACCAATTCAGGTTTAGAGGTGGAATATGGTCGAAATTTCAACGGTTTTGATATTGAAAACAACAATTATGTTTGCGTTGTCGGTTCTGATTTTATGAAAGGATTACTGAAAAACGTACAACCTATTGGAAAAACCCTTTCGATTCGAGGCGCCAAATTCAAAGTTATTGGGGTGCTAAAAGAAAAAGGTTCTACTTTTGGAAATAGTCAAGATTTACGTGTTTTGATTCCCATTCAAGTGGCGCGTTCGCTTTTTACAGCACCAAGTATCAATTATACCATGAGTGTGATGGTCGAAAAAAACGAATTGCTTACCCAAGCGATTGACAATGCGGTAATTACAATGCGAAAAGTGAGACGCTTAAATCCTGTAGAAAATAATAATTTCGGTATTATTAGAAGTGACGATTTGATCAACCGGATTTTGAGTATGACCAGCTATTTAGGTATTGCGGCGATTGTTATTAGTGTCATTACTATATTTGGTTCTTCGATAGCGCTAATGAACATTATGATTGTTTCGGTAACCGAAAGAACTCGGGAAATTGGCGTTCGAAAAGCGTTGGGTGCCAAAAGAAGTACCATCGCTTTTCAATTTTTTATAGAAACCCTTCTCATCGGACAATTGGGTGGTTTGGTTGGTGTAATTCTAGGTTTATTGATTGGTTATGGTATTTCGACTGCTATTGGTTTTGGTTTTGTAGTTCCGTGGACGGCTATCATTTGGGCTTTTATTGTAAGCTTTATAGTAGCTGTTGTTTCGGGTTCTTATCCCGCCATAAAAGCCGCTTATCTCGACCCTATCGAGGCATTGCGATATGAGTAAAAATGTTTAATTAAAGTTAAAGCTGCGTTAGGATTCTACGAACGCGCCTTAATACAAGATTTTCCTATAAGAGGGAAAGCTGTTTAAAAAATTGACACTTGCCTTTCTCCTATTAACTTTTTTCAAACTATATTTGTCAGATGAATTCAAGCACGTCTAAACGCCTAAAAAGTTTAAAAAACAGAAGATGAAATTAGAAAAAAAAGATATACTTAAAGCATTAGAAACCATTTCAATTGCTGGTGAAGGAAAAAATATGGTAGAAAGTGGTGCAGTAACCAACGTAATCACATTTGGTGATGATGTAATTGTGGATTTAGTGCTGGCTACACCCGCTTTACACATCAAGAATCGCGCTGAAGAAGATATAAAAAAAGTCATTCACAGTTTGGTTTCCGCTGATGCTAAAGTAAAAGTAAACACCAAAGTTGAAGCCAAAGAAAACCCAAATGAAATAAAAGGAAAATCAATTCCGGGAATAAAAAATATAATTGCCGTAGCTTCAGGAAAAGGTGGAGTAGGAAAGTCAACCGTCACAGCAAATTTAGCCGTAACATTGGCCAAAATGGGATTTTCAGTAGGAGTTTTGGACGCCGATATTTACGGCCCTTCCATGCCAATGATGTTTGATGTTGAAGCCGCAAAACCCATTTCAATCGAAGTCAATGGAAAATCAAAAATGAAACCCATCGCAAGTTATGAAGTACAGCTTTTATCCATCGGATTTTTCACCGCACCAAGTCAAGCCGTTATTTGGCGAGGACCAATGGCTTCTAAAGCATTAAACCAAATGATTTTTGATGCCGAATGGGGCGAATTGGACTTTATGCTAATCGACTTGCCACCCGGTACTGGCGATATTCATCTTTCAATCATGCAATCCTTGCCTATTACTGGAGCTGTAATCGTCAGTACACCACAAGCTGTAGCCCTTGCCGATACTCGAAAAGGAGTTTCCATGTTTATGTCAGACAGCATCAATATTCCTGTTTTAGGAATCATAGAAAACATGGCCTATTTCACACCGGAAGAACTGCCAAATAACAAATATTATATCTTTGGAAAAGAAGGAGCCAAAGGACTTGCAACCGATTTAAACGTGCCTTTTTTAGGCGAAGTACCCATCGTTCAATCCATTCGTGAGGCAGGTGATTATGGGCGTCCGGCAGCTTTACAAACCGATTCTGTAATCGCTACTGTATTTGACGAAATTACCAAAAACATAGTCCAAGAAGTTGTAAATAGAAATGAAACACTTCCTGCAACCGAAATTCTTAAAATTACGACCATGGCAGGCTGTTCTGCCGTAAAAAAATAGCCATTATTATAATTAAGATGATCGGCACAAATAGTATTATGATGAACGAAGAATTGAGATTAACTATCGAAAAAGCACTCGAAGAAATTAGACCTTTCTTAAAATCAGATGGTGGCGACATTTCCCTTGTTTCCATAGAAGACGATAAACATGTAAAGGTAAGACTTGAAGGTGCATGTACCTCTTGTAGTGTAAACCAAATGACGTTAAAAGCGGGAGTGGAAACGACCATAAAAAAATACGCGCCACAAATAGAAACCGTAGTGAACATTTTGTAAATACAATATGGGCGTGCCACCATTTGCAAAAAGGGGCAACTCATGTTTATAAATAGTCGCCCCTTTTTACAAATGCTGTCGGGCTATCCGCGCTACTTCGGTAGCCAGCTCCTATCCCTCACGCAAAAAAATAAACAAATAACATAAGCTTATGAAATCAAAAAATTACCTTTTATTAGTATTACTTTATTGCATAACTGTTTCTGGTCAAATTAAATTTGAAAACGGCTATTTTATTAACAATAATGGAGATAAAATCAACTGTCTAATCAAAAATCTAGATTGGAAAAACAACCCTTCAGATTTTCTCTATAAATTTTCAGAAAATGATAATGAGCAAGAAGCTACTATCAAAAATGTTCAAGAATTTGGAATCATAGATGGAGCAAAATACATCCGTTTTTCAGGTAAAATGGACAGTTCCGACGAAACTGAAATGCAGTTGAACTACGAAAGAAATCCAGATTTTAAGGATGTTACGTTATTTTTGAAAGTGTTAATTGAAGGTAATGCCAATTTATACTGCTATACAAATGGTTATTTGTATCGTTATTTTTTCAAAACAAAAGACAAAGAAATAGAACAATTAGTATATAAAAGATTCCTTAAAAGTCAAACAGAAATGGGTTATAACAATTTATACAAACAGCAAATTGCTACTAGTCTAAAATGTTCATCCCTTACTTTATATGATATTGAAAGATTAGATTATGAAAAAGACAAATTGGTTTCTTGCTTTTTAAAATTCAATAGCTGTGATGGTGCGATAGTGGAAAATTATGATGCCAAAGGAAAAGTTCAAACATTTCATCTTTCCCTTAGACCAGGAGTTTCTTTATCTTCATTTCAAACAGTTTATAACTTAGGTTTTTTGAGTGCAGAATTAGGTACCAAGATGACTTTTAGATTTGGGATTGAACTTGAAGCAATTTTACCATTCAATAAAAATAAATGGGCTGCTATTTTTGAACCGACCTATCAATATTACAAATCAGAGAATCAAAACTCATTTATTGATTATAAAACAATTGATTTTCATTTAGGTGTAAGACATTATATGTTTTTGAGCAACAATTCAAAATTATTTTTAAATATAGCCTACGTTAGAAGTTATAATTTAAATTCAGAAATTAAATTACCAAATTTGAGTGGGTTGGAATACGTAACAACAAACGTATTATCATTTGGAATAGGATATAAATTTAAAAATAAACTTTCTATAGAATATAGAAATGTTTCAAATCAAAATTTATTAAATAGTGAAGTTGTATTAATCACAAAATACTCCACTTCATCATTAGTTTTAGGTTATACTATATTTTAGGAAACAGATAATTATCACATAAAAAGTGTTTTGGTTTAATGACATTTGCACCTTTTAAATTTATTCACAAGCTTTTTTTAAAATGATTGAAACAGATATACTTATAATTGGCGCAGGTCCAACGGGACTTTTTGCCGTTTTTGAAGCAGGATTATTAAAATTAAAATGCCATATCATCGATGCTTTGCCACAACCTGGCGGGCAATTGGCAGAGTTGTATCCAAAAAAACCCATTTTTGATATTCCGGGTTATCCTGCTGTTTTGGCAGGTGATTTGGTAACTAATTTGATGGAACAAATCAAGCAATTTCAACCCGGATTTACTTTGTCTGAAACTGCAGAAACAATAGACAAACTGGATGATGGTACCTTTATCGTTACTACAAACAAAGGAACAAAACATCACGCCAAAGCAGTTGCTATAGCGGGTGGATTAGGCACTTTTGAGCCTAGAAAACCACTCATTGATAACATCAGTTTTTATGAGGAAAAAGGAGTGGAGTATTTTGTTAAAGATCCAGAATTGTTTCGCAACAAACGCATTGTAATTGCTGGTGGTGGCGATTCCGCTTTGGACTGGAGTATTTTTCTTTCGGAAGTAGCTTCAGAAGTGACTTTGGTTCATAGACGAAACGAATTTCGAGGCGCCTTAGATTCGGTTGAAAAAGTAGAAGAACTTAAAAAACTAGGCAAAATCAATCTGATTACTCCTGCTGAGATCGTTGGAATTTCGGGGAAAAATCATGTCGAAAGCATTACTCTTGAAAACGAAGGAGTGCAACAAATTTTTGAAACGGATTATTTTATTCCACTTTTTGGTTTAACACCAAAACTAGGCGCTATAGCAAATTGGGGATTGGAAATTGAAAAAAATGCCATCAAAGTCAACAACGCATTGGATTATCAAACCAACATTGATGGAATTTACGCCATTGGCGATGTGAATATATATCCTGGAAAATTAAAATTAATTCTATGTGGTTTTCACGAAGCCACTTTGATGTGCCAAAGCGTGTACATTCGAATCAATCCGGGTAAAAAATATGTATTGAAATACACAACAGTTTCTGGAGTAGATGGATTCGACGGAACAAGAAAAGAAGCGGAGAAAGCAGTTGTAAAATCGATAGACTAATGCCACAAGACATCACTATAAAAATTACCGACAGAAAGGGGATAGTCCATGAGGTTCAAGCTCCAACGGACATGAACATGAATCTCATGGAACTCATTCGTATGTATGAACTTGCAGAAGAGGGTACTGTAGGTGTTTGTGGCGGAATGGCTATGTGCGCTTCCTGTCAATGCTATGTGTTGAATGATGTGCTTAAAACCGAACGCAATGACGATGAAAAAGCCATGCTTTCGGAAGCCTACCATGTAAAGTCGAACAGTAGACTGGGTTGTCAGATTGCTATTTCAGAAGAAATAGATGGGCTAGCTCTAGAAATTGCACCCGAGCAATAATTTTTCTAGAAAATTTATACTAATTTTTGAATAATAAAAATTTCATTATGTTGTTCTAAACGTTTCATTTTTAGGATAGAAAAATACTTTTCGGTAAAATTGAAACTGTAATTTTCATTACGTATTTCATGTTCTTTAGAAAGACATATTGTGTTGAACAGTAAAAATCCTTTTGTATTCAAAAGCGTTCCAATTCGGTTGGTGAAAAATGTTTCAAACAAAAAATTGGGCATAATAGTATCTTGAAATACATCAATGATGATTAAATCATAGGTTGATTTAGTCTTTAAAACAAATTCAAAAGCATCATCTATAATAATTTCTAAATTCGAAATTTCATTTAATTTGAAATATTGATTGGCAATTTCAATAATTTTCGGATCAATTTCAACACCTGTAATTTTCCCTTTAAAATCAATTTCGTCAACAAGCGTCTTTATCACACTTCCTCCCGCAACTCCAAGAACTAGAATGTTCGACATTGATTTAATCGTTTCAAAACCAATGCGTTTCAATCCTATTCTTAAAATGCGTTGTAAACTGCCATAAGAATAATTGGTGTTTTTACTATCTAAAACCAATTGCCCATTTGTCCAGGTAATTTCTAGCGAATGACTTATTTCCGATTTTTGTTGGAAGATATTGAGCGGTAAAAGGTAGCTAAAAAGTTTTTGAAGCATTGGAAAGTTTTTGATAATCGAAAGTGTTGCAAATTTCTGGTCCTGTGTGTAAAAGTAATTATTTTTTCAACAAATCTCTTTTTGGAGCATTCATTTATCGAATGATGATTAAATAGAAACGTTTGCTCGCACTCAATGTCATTAAGTTAAGAGTTGTAAAACCTATCAGGTAAAAAAAACCTGTTAGAATTAGCGTTTACTAACAGGTATTAATAGCCATTCGTTTTTCCTTAACTTAATGACATTGTGCTTGCGCCAGCAGTCGAGTTTAATTCGGTTTATGATTTTCCCAATATTCTCTTGGCGTTACTATTTTGGTTTCTTTGTAAGTTGGAAATATAAAATCAGTTGTATTTCCGGTTATTACAAAATCTGCAATACATTCATCTGCAAGTTCTAAAACCATATTATCATCAGTGTCAGAAATTAATTGCAAACTTATTTTCGGCTTGAACATTGTTGCCTTAGTTTCAATTTCTATTAGTAATGCTTCTGCTCGTGAGAAAAAATCGTGAAATCTTGCAAACTTATCTCTTCTTAATACTTCATAATATTCAGCCATTAATTCCTCCGAAACACACATTTCTATTTTATCATCGATAAAAAGTTCGTTTACTATTGTGTAAGGATAACTTTTCTGAATTAACGAAGAAATAATTACGTTTGTATCAATTACGATTCTTTGCATCTTTCCTAACCGCTTTTACTTCGTTTGTAATTTCGTCCATTGTCATTTTAGAAAGACCATATTTTTCAGCAAGTTCTAAGGACTTACTTAAATTTTGGCGAGTTAATTCTTTACTTACAATGGCTACAAAGTCACTAAAATTCAGTTTACTGTCTTTTATTCCGAATTTGTTATATTCTAAATCCGATATTGATATACTTAAAGTTTTCATTTTCTTAATCTTTTTTTCAAAATTACAAAAATAATTTCATTTTAAATTTACGGTTTTTTTCAACAATTCTTTTTGGAGCATTCATTTATCGAATGATGATTAAAAAGAAACGTTTGCTGGTGCGAGCATCTTGTTCACTATTTTAAATATTTTTTAATGCGATTTAAGTCAATTGCTATTTCATTACCATCTACATTCAAACAAGCTAATGGGATTTCAAAGCTTGTGTTGAAGACCATATTCTTGCTTTCATCAAAGTTAATCCCCATTTGATTAATCGAAAAATGCTTTAGTTTAATAAAGTCTAAACAATCTTTCAACTCAGGATTTTTTTTATTTGAATTATATTCTTTTTCTATTTCAGAGTTGATGATGTTTTCCAATTCATCTATATTTTGAAATATATCTGAGTTGTTTGCTTTAATAAATTTAGTTTTAACTTTTTTATAAACATGATATTCCCAAAAATATCTGCCTTTGTAATCGGGAGTTCCAATTGCAACAAACTTGTATTTGTCTAAAAAGCAAGTTTTAGTAATTATAGGAGTTTGCTTGTCATATTCATTTTCTTCAGAGGTTTCTTTACAAACGAGAGTAAATTTTCTAGTTTGAGAGAAACTAGAATAGCACATTATAATAAAAAACAGGACACATAATTTCTTCACAGTTTCTTGGTTAGGATGAACTTGACGCTAACTTGTATATATTCGCTATAAACCTACACCAATCAATCCCAATTTGGGTGTATAGGCAATTATTTCTTTCACATTATTTCCCAAATATATAAAATTATCGTTCCAATCCTTCATCAAGCCGTTCAATTATTATTATTTATTTTCAAAAATAAGGACTTCCTTTTACTTCCATTTCAAATCATTATTAGAAAATGACTATCCGTTTTTAGAAAAGTACTATTTCCTGTCCGAAAGGGGCGAAATGAACAAAAAAGAACGCTAGAGGTGCTCAGAAGGCAAAAAAATGCCCTGAAACGGTCTTCGGACAACCTGAAACAGTCTTCGGAGTGCCTGAAACGTTCTACTGAAAATCTTTTTCTTACTTCTGACAGCCTGATACTTACTTCTGACAAATTATGGCATGCTTCTGATAAGCTGAAATGGTCTACTAAGGATTAAATCTGCCTTTTTTTTAATATATTTTCAACAAATCTCTTTTTGGAGCATTCATTTATGGAACGCTAATTAAAAAAACATAAATTTACAACCTCTAAAAAACATACTATGAAAAACCTTGTTTACCTTTTAGTGCTGCAATCCTTTTTTGCTTTTGGTCAAAATAGTGATGAAAAAAAGTTGAAAGAAATATACAATCAAGCTTTAACGAATTCCAAATGCTATTCTTGGTTGGATTATCTTTCTAATAAAATTGGACAACGGCTTTCGGGTTCTGCAAATGCGGAAAAGGCCATTCTATATACCAAAGAACAGCTAGAAAAATTGGGTTTAGACCGCGTTTATCTTCAAGAAGTTACGGTGCCAAAATGGGTTCGTGGCGAAAAAGAAACGGCATTTATTTTAGATAAAAAAACTAAAATTGCAGTGCCAATTTGTGCGCTTGGAGGTTCTATTGCTACGCCTAAAAACGGTTTAACTGCTGAAGTGGTTGAGGTACATTCACTCAAAGAATTAGAAGCATTTGGTGATAAATTAAAAGGAAAAATAGTTTTTTTTAATCGCCCGATGGAACCTTCAAATATTGAAACTTTTACTTCTTATGGTGCTTGTGTAGACCAACGCTTTTATGGAGCAAAAGAAGCTTCCCGTTTTGGTGCAGTAGCAACACTAGTGCGTTCAATGAATTTGAGATTGGATGATTTTCCGCATACTGGCGCCCAAAGTTATGGTGATATTCCAAAATCGCAATACATTCCGACGGCGGCTATTAGTACAAATGGAGCTGAATTATTGAGTCAATTATTGAAAAAAAATCCCACATTGCAATTTTTCATGAAGCAATCTTGTCAGCAATTTGAGGATGTCCTTTCCTATAATGTGGTGGGAGAAATTAAAGGGAGTACCCATCCAGAGCAAATTATGGTTGTTGGCGGCCATTTGGATTCATGGGATTTGGCTGATGGTTCACAGGACGATGGCGCTGGAATTGTGCAAAGCATGGAAGTATTGCATCTTTTTAAAATGATGGGTTATAAACCTAAAAACACCATTCGAGCCGTACTTTTTATCAATGAAGAAAATGGGGGAAGAGGAGGGAAGAAATACGAAGAATTGGCATTGAAAAACAATGAAAATCACATTTTTGCCATGGAGAGCGACTCCGGCGGATTCAGTCCAAGAGGGTTTTCTTTAGAATGTAATGAAGCTAATTTCACTCGAATTTTAGAATGGAAGCCGCTTTTTGAACCCTACTTGATTCACAGTTTTACAAAAGGACATAGTGGTTCGGACATTGAGCCATTAACGGGTGCTAAAATTGTAAAAGCGGGTTTGCACCCCGATTCGCAACGTTATTTTGACTATCATCACGCTGCAAACGACACTTTTGATGCTGTAAACAAACGTGAATTAGAACTTGGTGCGGCTACAATGGCTGCATTAATCTATTTGATTGATGCTAATGGGTTTTAGGTGAAAACATTGATTTAGCAAGAAATGGTTCGGATAAATACTTAATTTTGAATGACCGTCCTTTATCAATACCAAAAAAATATTGCCCCAGATTTCAAGGATTTTACGGATTTTTTTACAGTTTTAATTTTAAAATCTGGGAGGATCTTTTTAATCTGTGGCTTAAAATAAAGCATTTCTACCATTTAATGATAGTCATAAAATTATAGTACTTCCGATTTCTTTGCTCTAAAAACAAGGAATAAACCGGCTAAAATAAAAGGAATACTCAACCATTGCCCTGTTGAAAGTAAACCGCCTAAATCACTTTCAAAACCGCCTTGGCTTTCTTTTACAAATTCCACAAAAAAGCGAACAGTAAAGAGTAATATTAAGAAAGAACCCAATAAAAATCCTTGTTTTTCTCTTGCATCGGTTTTCCAATAGGCGTAAAACAAAATTAGGAATACAAAAATATAACAGAACGATTCATACAATTGGGTAGGATGTTTTGCAGGAACTTGCTCCAATAAAGCGGCAAATTTAGGATCATGAACAACGGCATAATAAGCCTCATTTGGATCAGGAATTCCGGTATTTTCGGTTATTTCTCTTTTGTTGAATTGGTCGTGAAGGAATCGAATTCCAAAAGGCGAATGGGTTTCATTACCGATAATTTCTGAATTGAAAAAATTGCCCAATCGCACAAAAACAGCACCACTTGCAACAGGAAGTACCACTCGGTCTAAAACCCAAAGTAAAGGGCGTTTCATGATTTTGTTGCTGAAAAAATACATGGTGATAATAATAGAAAGCGCTGCACCATGACTGGCTAAACCACTAAAACCAGTAAACTCCCAACCTTGAAGGAAACCTAGTAATTTTTCGTTTGGATTTTCTCTAATTGGTAACAGAATTTCTATTAAATGAGTACTGTAATAAGCCCAGTCATAAAAGAAAACATGACCCAGTCGAGCACCTAAAAGAGTTGCTAAAACAGTCCAAATAAACAAGCTGTCTAATTTGTCAATGGGTTCATTTTCTCGGTCAAATATTTTTTTCATGAGATACCATCCCAAAGCGAACGCTACCACGAACATTAGGCTGTAATAACGAATCATAAAAAATCCTAAATTAATGCCTTCTGAAGGATTCCAGACTATATTTAGAGCGTGTGTCATATTTTAATTGCTTTTTTTTTGTAAAAATAACGATTTGGAGAAACATTAAGTATAAAAAGAAGTTAATGTTTGTGATTGTCTTTTTTCTTTGGAACAGGATCATAACCTGTTCTTCCCCATGGGTGACAACTTAAAATTCGTTTTATTCCAAGAAAACCACCTTTAAAAACACCATGCATCTGGAGCGCTTGAATCATATATCTCGAACAAGTCGGTTCAAATCGACAAGATGATGGCGTGAATGGCGAAATAGCCGATTGATAGAATCGAACAAGAAAAATAAAGGGAGTTGCTGCTTTCAAATTCGGAATTTTAAATGTACTATGGAATAAAATTTCGCAAAATTGTATTTAATTATGTTCCATTATCTACTTAAACACTAAATGTGGTGCCCTCTTTTCCGTCTTTCAACTGAATGCCTAAAGCGATCAATTGGTCTCGGATTTGGTCGGAAAGTGCAAAGTTTTTATTGGCTCTTGCTTCATTTCGCATTTTGATTAGCATGTTCACCACGCCTTCGAGTTTCTCATTATTATTGCCCGCCGTTTTTCCGTTTTCTAAACCTAAAACATCAAACGTAAAGGCGTTCATTATGGAAGAAAAAGTATTGAAATCATCAGATGTTAAAGTAGCGGTTCCTTCTTTTAAAAGATTCACAAACCGAACCCCTTCAAACAATTGCGCTATTAAAATAGGCGTGTTGAAATCGTCATTCATAGCATCATAGCACGCTATTTTCCATGAACTAATGTTTAAAGTTGAATTTGAAGCTACAGTAATTTCTTTTAACCCATCGATGGCTTCCATTAAGCGGTTAAACCCTTTTTCGGCAGCTACAATAGCGTCATCAGAGAAATCAAGATTGCTTCGGTAATGGGCTTGTAACATAAAAAAACGAGCTACTGACGGAGCAAAAGCCTTACTTAAAATATCGTTTTCTCCGGTAATAATTTCTCTTGGTAAAATGTTGTTTCCAGTTGACTTTGACATTTTTTTGCCATTTAAGGTCAACATATTGGCGTGCATCCAATAATTTACTGGTGAATTTCCGGTGCAAGCTTCGTTTTGAGCAATTTCACATTCGTGATGTGGAAATTTCAAATCCATTCCGCCGCCATGAATGTCAAAATGATTGCCTAGATATTTGGTGCTCATAGCCGTACATTCTAAATGCCACCCTGGAAAACCATCTCCCCAAGGAGAAGGCCAACGCATGATATGTTGCGGTTCGGCTTTTTTCCACAGCGCAAAATCTTGTTCATTTTTTTTATCACTTTGGCCATCCAAATCTCTGGTATTGGCAAGCATGTCATCAATATTTCGACCACTTAGAATCCCATAATTATTGGTTTCGTTGTATTTTACTACATCAAAATAAACAGAGCCATTCACTTGATAAGCCAAACCTTTATCAATTATTTTTTTTACAATTTCAATTTGTTCAATAATATGCCCCGTTGCCGTAGGTTCTATACTTGGGGGCAAAAAATTAAATAAGTTTAAGATATCATGAAAATCAACAGTATATTGTTGAACAACTTCCATGGGTTCGAGTTGTTCTAAGCGTGCTTTTTTTGCAATTTTATCTTCGCCATCATCTACGTCATCTACAATATGACCAACATCTGTAATATTTCTAACATAGCGCACTTTGAAACCCAAGTACAAGAAATAGCGAAAAATTACATCAAACGACATGAATTTTCTCACGTTTCCTAAGTGAGCATTACTATAAACCGTTGGGCCGCAAACGTACTTTCCTACATTTCCTTG